>NZ_CALBWL010000024.1 GCF_937973075.1 uncultured Campylobacter sp. | reverse complement strand
GCACTTCTAGCGTCGCGCGGGTGGGGGCAAAATTTTAAAAAGTCGTGGGAGTGGGGGCGCCTCGCAACTCCGAGCGCCGTCCCCTTACGTATTATACATAATACGTACACTTGCTTAAAATTTATATCGATAAAATTTCAAAAGACTTAAGCCTTGGTAAGCTAAATTTGTAGAGTAAATTTATAGAAATTTCGCCACGTTAAATTTTTTGAGTATTTTTAGCTCTTGGTATATTTCTCTTGGGGCGGGAAGGGGGCCCCAATTGCGAGGTCACATCTCTCGCAGAGGCGGCGCTACCCCGCAGCACCGCATGCTCTGCTCGCCCACAAACCCCACCCATCCCCCGACGACGCTAGCGGTGGGGCGGACTGTGTCCGCGTTAAATTTTATAATCGCGGCTCGCTTCTTTAAAATTTCTTTTGCGATTTTAAAATTTCGCGTCGCAAAAATCGCAAAATTTCAATTGCTCTACAAATCGGCGCTGTATTTTGCTAAAATACCGATAAAATTTTAAAGGATGAAATTTGGAAAATTTTGCTTTTCTTCTAAATTTAGTGATATTTTGCATCTTGGTTTTTATGTTTTTTAAGATGCGCAAAAGCGGCGAGCAAGCGAGCAAACCGCAGATCGCCACCGACATCACGCGGCTTAAAAGCATCGGCGAGCTGAGCGTTTTTAAAATTTACTCCAAAGAGATCGTCACGCGTAAGCAAAACGTAGGCAGCGGGCTGCTGGGCTCGCTCGTCTCGCCGCTGATGACGAAAAAGCAGATTGCCATCATCTTCGAGTTTGAGATCGAGTTCGTTTACGACCTGCTAAGCCCCGAGTTTGCGATATTGCCGCAGGGCGAGGATCGCTACGAGATCAAGATGCCGCCGTGCAAATACAAATACTCGATCAAAGATATGAAAATTTACGACGAGAAAAACGCCAAGCTGCTGCCGTTTCTGCTGCCCGACTCGCTAAACGGGCTATTCGGCGCGAGCTTTGACGAGAGCGATAAAAACCGCCTCATCGACGATGCCAAGGACGAGGTCAAGCAGCTCTCGCTAAAAATCATCAACGATCTTGGCGGCAAGATCCACAAATCCGCGACCGATACGCTGGAGGCGATCGCTAAGAGCTTCGGCGCGAAGGAGGTCGGATTTATCTTCCAGGACAAGGCGCTTCAAACGATCGATATAAGCTCAAACGAGATCGCAATCGATAAATCGCTAAAATCGCAGATCGAGAAGTAGATGGAGCTTTTCAAAGCGCTTTTTAAAATTTACTTTGCCCGTATGCTCGCGTTTATGGATGCTTGCGCGAGGGCTTGGCAGCGATTTTATGAGCCGATCAGGCTGCGCAAAGAGAAGAAGCGTCTGCGCGCAAAGGGCTATTTTACCGAGGATGCGACGTGGGCGGAGTTTTTCGCGGATTTTAAATTTTGCAAATGCTTCATCATCAAAAAAATCCTCTATCCGAACTTCTACGCGATCAAAAACTCCTCCAAATGGGAGGCGGGCTCAAAGCGAGCTAGCTTTACGGTGGGCTCGTTTGCATACGACGAGATCGCGTGGGTATGGGTGCCGCGAGCCTTTGACGGCGGGCGGAAAAACGATCTAGCGAAGCTAAAAGATCTACTACAAAAAATCCCCGCGCTGCGCTACGAGCAGAGCGACACCGGGATTAAAATTTTCGGCTACGAGTAGGGTAATTCGGCCGGCGAAAATTTGGTGATGAAATTTGGTGATGCGCCCGCGCCGAGAAATTTCACGCATTCGCTGCGAAATTTCGATACGTTAGCGCCTCGTACATGCACGTTTGCTCGGCGTGAAATTTGCACGCTCCGGGCTGCTGCGAAATTTCGCGCAAATACCCGCTGCATAAATTTGATGCAAAAAGCGGGCTTGCATTTTGCGCGTAAATTCTGCGCGAGCGTGCGTCTGTGCGTGGGATTTGCGCGCGGCAGTTGTTTTTGGTGCGGCGTCTTGCGGATTTAAATTTATGCGCTCAATCGCGTCGTATTTTTGATACGCGGCACGGCACGGAATTTTGCCGTTTAGGAAGCGCGCCGTGCGGCAAATTTCGCAACAGAAAATGTCGCATCAATTTCGCCGCATTCAAATTTCGGCAGGTAAAATTTGCCTTGCGGTATCGTGTCGCGCAAAAATTCGCCGATCGCGGCGCAAAAACAGACGCGCTCAATTTCGCGGTAGAGATTTCGGCGCGGCACAATTTGTAAGCGTAAAATTTACCGCCTGTTTTCATTGCGTTGGCGTGAGCCGACTTGAAGCGCGGCACAATTTGTGGATGCGAGACTGCGCCGCAGCGGTTCCGGCGATGCGACAGATGTAAATTTAAAAATAAAGAGCAAAAATGGTTCAACTACTACTTGATAAAGCGAGGGCTCTGCTTGCGCCCGCGCCGAAATTTTATTTCGGCCTATGCGGCGCGGTGGGTGTATTTTGGCTCGTCGTCGCGCTTAATTTGATCGTTTGCGCGGCGCGGGCGTATTACTTTTACGGCGTGGAAGATCGCATATTTTCGCGGATCTTTGAGGATTTTTGCTGCATTTTGATCATAAATTTGCTCATCTTTCATCTCTGCTTCGTCGTTTTTAGAAGATTTTTCGGGCTTGCCGCTCTGTTTGTGCTAGCGATCAATACGCTTTGTGCGGCTATCTCGCTCTTTTTGGTCGTTTTTTTTTTCGACTCCGCTTTTAACGTCGTCGCGCTCGATGCGATAATCCACACCGACGCGAACGAAAGTAAGGAATTCGCCGCGCAATTTCTCAGCGCGGGCGTGATCTGCTCTTTGCTCGCATTCGCGACCGCGACGTTTGTCGCGCTGAAGTTTAAAAAAAAGCTCGTGCAGCGCGAGGCTGCGAGCCGCATTTAGCGTGATCTATCCGATTTGTGTGGTCATTTTTTGCATTTTTACGGCGACCAAAATCGCAAGCGGTGGCGAGCGTTATCGCGCGACGCTCGGCACATACGCTCCGCTTGAGTTCGCGTTCGTCGTAAAAGATTATCTCGGCGATGCAAATTTCCTTGCCGATCTGCAAAGCATCGAGCGTGGCTACGACGAGGCGAAGCGGGCGAATTCCGCGCTTGATTTTAACGCAACGCAGATTAAAAACGTCGTGCTGATTATCGGCGAGAGCCTGCAGCGCGGCCATATGTCGCTTTACGGATACGGCAAAGATACGACGCCTTTGCTAAACGATCTGCAGCGGCGGGGGGCTGCTTATTAAATTTAGCGATACTGTTTCGTGCTACGGCGCGACCAATCCCGCGCTGATGCGGATACTTAATTTCAGCGACTACGAAAGCGAGCGCGAAAGGCCGTGGTTTGAGAGCCTTAGCATTATCGATATGTTCGCGCTGAGCGGCTTTCGCACGATGTGGATCAGCAATTAAGAAGCCTTCGGCAAATTTGCCCTTAGCGCAAAAAGTGCCGCCGATCGCGCCGAAAAAAAGCATCTTTCTTTCCACAAGCGATCAGCTCGATAGCATGCGAGTCGCGCACGACGGCGCGCTGCTGCCGATCATCAAAGAGGCGAAAAAATCGCAGCGCGAGCGAAATTTCTACGTCGTGCATCTCATGGGAAATCATATGGACTATAAAAAACGCTATCCCGAGGAATTTGATAAATTTAAAAGCGACGATATCGCCTTACCGTTTACGCAAAAGCAAAAGGTCGCCCTCGCGTGCTGCGATAACAGCGTGCTGTATAACGACTACGTGGTGAATGAAATTCATCGGATTAGGACAGCCTCATCGTCTATCTCAGCGATCACGGAGAGAATATCTATGAGCAAAACGGCCTCATCGGGCACAACATCAATACCCGATTCACCTACGAAATTCCGCTGCTTTTCATCGCTTCAAAAAGCTTTATCGCCGATCATGCGGAGCTTTGGCGGCGCATAGGCGCGGCGAAGGACGAGCCTTTTATGAGCGACGATCTGGCTCACGTGCTCGCCGATATTTTAGGCATAGAGCCGCTGCAGTTTAACGTGCACAAAAGCCCGCTGCGCGATGAATTTGACGCTTCGCGCAGGCGAATGACGAACGGGGTGGATTACGACGAAAATTTAAAAGGTAGGGGAGGATACGGGCGGTAAACGGCTCCGCGCCGAAATTTAAGGCTTTACGCGCCGTATTGCTTCCGATGCCGTCTACGATCGGGCCGGCTCGAAGCTGCACTTGATTTTGCCGCGAGCGTCAAATTTAACGCCCGTATTTTCGGCGCGAAGCGACCGTCTAACGCAATCGCGCTCGGAAATTTACCAATATCGCGGAGCATTTGCTACGAGCCCGCAGCATCAATTCGGCGTTACCGTTGCGCTGCAAATTTATGCGCCGGCGTGATGCTAAATTCGTTTCTTGAGGATGGGCGATTTTTGCGATTTCACAATGTAAATTGAGCGAAATTTATTGCGTTTGTGCTTTAAATTTACGCCGCAAAACGAATATTTTTTAATGCTACTTTAAAAATTTAATAGTTAATAATTCTTTAATATTGATAGGAGTATAATACATTTCAAATTTTAGCGTGCAAAAGCGTCGCTAAATTGAGTTCGCTTGCCGCTATTTCATCTCGCATTTATGGAGGAGTTCAAAATGCACAGTAAAACTATCGGCGCGAGTTTATCTTTGGCGCTCGCCGGTCAACTTTACGCCATACCCGTTGCGAATCCGCTTACGATCGATAAAACCACGGATTTAAATAATTACGACGTCTATGAAAAAGACGTCGACGACGGAACCCTAACGGTAAAAAATCCGACCGTCGCGCAGATAATTACGCTCGATAGCCAACCGAGCGATAATTCCCCGTTGAATAATATCATCGTAAATAGCGCCACGGCAGCCGATCAGACGCTTAAGGGCAATGCTTTGACGATGAACGGCGGTACGCTCAATAGTATAAACGTAGCTTCCTCGCAGCAGGACGGTACCGTATTTAGCGAAAATACGCTGAATCTAAACGGCGGTGAGCTCAGGAAAACGCATCTCGTTGAATCAAACGGTAGAGCTACGGCTACGAAAAATGTCTTAAATTTAAACGGCACTATGATTTATCACGGTCTTTCGGTTGTAGATATCAATGGGGGTGCGGCGAATGAAAATACGCTTAATATCAACGGTACCAAAGGCGAACGTTTAACGACTACCTTTACCGCTGCGTATCTCGGCAATAGCGGTACCGCCGATGGTAACGTTTTAAATATCAACGGCGGCACGATCGGCGATTCGTTGAGCGCTATGCGGGCCGCATTTGCATGGGGAAATAGTAAGCTTACGAACAACGTCGTAAATCTCAAAGATGCGGACGATCTTCGCGGTAGGATAGACGTTGCAAATATAATGTGGGCGCACGACGGTGCGGAAGCGAGAGATAACGTGCTTAACGTATATGTCCGCGATAAAGATTGGAGCCGATTGGATCTCTGCGTCGCATTCGGTCGGGAAAACCAAAAATTAAGCGGCAACACTTTCAACGTCTACGGCAAAAACGATACGTTTAAATCGATCGCGGGCTTTGAAAAACTCAATTTCTATCTAGCCGCGGATACCGCAAACGACGAGACGATTTTAAATTTAGTAAGCGGCGAGCTAACCGATATAAGCAAAGCGACTATCGGCGTGGGTATAGCAAACGGAGCGGATAAGCTCAAATCGGGCGATCGCGTAAATCTCATAAAAACCGCAAGCGGGATAAAATTCGGCGATATGGCTAACCGCTCCGAACAGTTAGTTCAAAGCGGGCTTTCGACTGCCTATACATTCGCCTTGCGTAGCGCTAACGACGATAAAGACCTGATCGCCGACGTAACCAAAATCACGATAAATCCCGATCCGCAGCCTCTGCCGAATTCTGATCGAATCGGAGCGAAGCTAATGGCGCAAAATAAAAATACGCTGGAAACCGGCGCCGCGGTGCTAGGCGCGATAAATCAAAGCGACGATATCCTTTCGGGAATAACGGATACCGCAGACGGAACGTTTGCGTATGCGGGAGGTTTTAATATGCGCTACAATTCCGGCTCCTATGTAGAAAACAAAGGTATCTCCGTGCTCGCAGGAGCGATGGGCCGTATTGGGGACGGCGCGAGCCTGGGAGGATACGTAGAAACGGGCGGCGGTAAATATGAGAGCTTCAATGATTTCGCCGTCAAAGGCAGCGGCGATCTCAAATACGCGGGGGCGGGCATTGTGAGCGAATTCGACTTGGCGGAAAATTTCTATGCCAAATCGGGAGCCAAAATCGGTCGCATCAAATCGGACTACGAGGCTTCTCTGGCCTCGGGAAGGGCCGAATACGACGTAACGAGAACCTACTACGGGGCAAATTTAGCCCTCGGCAAGATTTTCGAGCTGAGCGCTAATCTCAATGCGGACGTTTATGTCAAGGGCTTTTATACGCATATCGATTCTAAGAAAACGGAGGTCTTGGGCGAGGGCATCAAGCTGGAGGGTATCGATTCTGTAAGAAGCAGGGCAGGCGCTCGATTTAATTTCGACGTAAGCGATAACGTGGAGCTTTTCGCGGGAGCCGCTTTCGAGCGAGAATTTAAAGGCAAGATCGGCGGCTATAATAGTACCTACGCTATGGATATTGATGCCGCGAGCGTCAAGGGCAATACCGCTATCGGCGAGATCGGCGCGAAGTATTCGAGCGGCAAGCTGGATACTTCCTTGAAACTAGAGGGTTTAAGCGGCAAGAAAGAAGGGATCAACGCGGGATTGCGCTTCGTTTATAAATTTTAAGCGGCTAAAGTATGCTCTAGCCTGCGTCGGTGCAATCAAAGGGCGGGATTGAAATTGAAATCGGAGCTTTTAAATTTAGGTATAAAATCAAATTTTTTAGCTGCATACTATTGAAAAAGATTGGGCTTGCCGAGCGCATCGTCTCGGGAGCGCAAACGACGGATAAAATTTCGTTTGGATACGAGCCGATATGCCTGCAAAAGGCGTATGCATTGAATTTGAAACGCCCGCTTTCATTATGCGCGATGAAGATATTTTAAACTCAAGGCATCGTAACGTCGCGATGTAAATCTCAATAGTCGCGTCGTAGCAAAGTTTGCAAACCTTTCGCGGCGCATTTTTCGCTACAATTTACAAAACGGCGTCAAAAAAAAGCGAGCGTCTTTGGCGCAGACGCTTGCTAGGTCCCTGCTACGCCGCGTTTGCAAACGCCGTCGCCGATACGCTCGGGCTGAGCGGCGCGCAACGAGGATTTAAAATTCCAAACTCCGCCTTTGCAAGATGAAATTCCGCGCTTATTTCGTCGCACCGTAAATTTTAAAATGTGCGAAATTGTACCGCTTAGGCGATCGAAAAACAATCGCAATGCGGCGATTCAAATTTAAACCTCTCGCGTAAAATCGTCGCCCTGCGCGCCTAATGCCACAGATCCTGCGAGCTCGCGGAGCTTTTCATACTAGGCCAGGCAAGGAGCAGCACCGCAGGCGCCAAGGGCTCGAATAACAAATTCGCTAGCGCCATGTATTTTACGACGCTTGGGGTGATGAGGGGCGGCGCGAGTACTTGCAGCATGCCGTAGATGATGTCTGCGGCGACATCAACGATTAGCAGCGCGGCGTATACGGCAAAAAGCTTGCATCCGGTAGCGGCGCGCAACTTAAAATTTATAATTATCCAAGCGAGCGTAACTGCAAAAATCAAATACGGCACGTATATTTGCAGCCTATTACAATCACATCTTCTAAGTATATAAATGGCTGAAAAATATAGTAGCGCCGCAAGCGCAATGCTGTAAGCGTATTTGAAGATTATAAAAACCTGCGGACCCGTGATATTTTGGATGTTTTTAAGCGCGTGGTAAAGGAATGTGAAAGCAAAAATCCACACTAAGATTTGAGAATCCAAGTACGCGATCTCGCCTTTTATAGAATACGCCACGCTTGCGACCAGTAGGCAGAGCGCGCCGAGCGTGCCTTGCAGCTTCGCTCTTTGAAAATCTTCGTTCATTTTATACCTTTAAATTTTAATGTGCGGCTCGCAGTTTACGTCGTCAGATGAACGCGGCAGGTTTTGACGCGGCTGCGTCTTTGCCAAAACAGCGCGAGCGAGCGTGAAATTTTATCTTTGCAAGCACCCAGGCGCGGACTAAATTTAAACTCCGCGCGAGCATAAAACGCAGGCGAAATTTATATCTCCGCTTAGCTCCATATATCTTTTGAGCCGGCGGAGCTTTTCATGCTAAGCCACGCAAGCAGCAGCACCGCGGGCGCCAAGGGCTTTAAGATTAAATTTGCTAGCGCCATATATTTTACGACGCTAGCCGCTATAAGCTCGGGAGCTAGCACTTGAAGCATGCCGTAGAGGATGTTTGCGCCGACATATGCAGTTAGCAGCGCGGCATATACAGCGAAAAGCCCGCATCCTGTGGCGGCGCGCAACTTAAAATTTATAACTATCCAAGCGACCGTAACCGCAAGCACCAAAAACGGCTTAAATGCTAGCAATCGATCGTAATAGGATTCGCTTAATACATAAACGGCTACGTAATCCAGCAGCACCAAAACCGCGATATTGTAGGTATATTTGAAGATTGTAAAGACCTGAGAGCCCGTGATATTTTGGATGTTTGCAAGCGCGTAGTGAAGGAACGTGAAGGCAAGAAGCCACGCCAAGACCCGAACGATTTCCGAATACGCGGCCTCGTCGCTTAGAAAATACGTCGCGCCCGCGATCAATAGGCAGAGCGCGCCGAGCACGCCTTGCATCTTCGCTCTTTGAAAAGCTTTATTCATTTTATCCCTTTAAATTTTAATGCGCAGCTCGCTGCGATGCGGGCACCGCTTCGATTATCGCCGCGAGCTTTAAATTTAGCGCCGTCATTGCAAATGCTTCATGCTCGGCGCCGCCGCTGTAAATGCTTTAGATTGGCACTGCTGCTGCAAATTCTTTATACTTGGTATCGCCGCTGCTCGCGCAATACTTTTTGAAAGGGGATTTTACGCAAATTTTGTTTAAAATGAATTTAACTTTTTAAATTTAAAAGCAGCGGCGTAGAATTTGCACTGTGCCTGAAAATTTAAACGCAGCGCGAAAGCAAATGGTAGCTAAAATCTACGAGCCGTAAAGCTAAATTTATGTGCCGCTTCTTTTTAAAAAATTCTGCAGCACGGCGATTAAATTTAATCAAAAAAGCGGATTAAATTTAGCGGTTTTCAAAAGTGTAAATTTAGCCGACGGCGGCGCAAATACGCTTTAAATTTAAAAATCCATCGCCGAGATAAATTTGACTATGCGCGGCGAGTCACTGTTGAAAAATTCCTCCGCCGTACCGTCAAATTCGATATTGCCGCGCTCTAAAAATAAAATTCGATCCGCGACTTTGCGGGCGAAGTTCATATTATGCGTGACGATGATGAGCGAGTCGCGCTCCTTGCTGAGCCCGCCGATAACCTTCAAAACCTCGGCCTCAAGCTCCGGATCAAGCGCGCTCGTGGGCTCGTCCAAAAGCAAAAAATACGGCTTCATCGCAAGCGCTCGCGCTATCGCCACCCGCTGCGATTGACCGCCCGAGAGCCTGCTTGGATACTCGTGCTCCTTACCCTTTAGCCCGACCTTTTCAAGTAGCGCCAGGGCCTCTTTTTCTGCCTGCTCTTTCGGGATTTTAAGCACCTGCACGGGGCCTTCCGTTACGTTTTGCAAAGCCGTTAGATGCGGAAATAGATTAAAGCTCTGAAAGACCATCCCCGTATGCTCGCGAAATGGCAGCATATCTTTTTGCAAAATTTTACCGGCGAAATTTATCTTATCGCCTCCAAGCTCAAGCTCGCCGCCGTCCGGGATCTCGAGTAAATTTATGCAACGCAGCAGGGTTGATTTACCAGAGCCCGAGCTTCCTAAAATAACCGTCGTCTCGCCGTCTTTAAATTCTAAATTTAAGCCGTTTAAAACGACATTATCGCCGAATTTCTTAGTCAAATTTTTAAATTTTATCATCACACGTACCTTGAAAATCTTTTCTCGAGCCTAGCTTGCAAAAACGTCAAAAACGTGCAAACTATCAGATAAAAAAGCGCGGCTAGCACGTAAAGCGTGAGCGGATCGAAGGTGCGCGCGGCGATGCGCTGAGCGACCATAAACATATCGACCATCGTGATAGAAGCCGCAAGCGAGGTGTCTTTTAGCGTGCTGATAAAGATGTTTGAAAGCGGGGGCAGCGAGATGCGCGCGGCTTGCGGAGCGATGATACGGCGTAAAATTTGCGTATAACTCATCCCGAGCGCCGTAGCGGCTTCCCACTGGCCTTTAGGTACCGAAAGCACGGCCGCTCTAACGGCCTCGGAAGCGTAAGCGCCGATATTTAGGCTGAAAGTTATGATCGCCGCGCTCCAAACATCGAGCGTAACGCCCACGATCGGCAGACCGAAATATACGATAAAAAGCTGCACCAAAAGCGGCGTGCCGCGAAATATCCAGATATAAAATTCGCTAAGTTGCTTTAAAATTTTGATATTTGCTATGCGCGCGATCGCCGTTAGCACCGCGATAAAAAGCCCCAGCGAAAAGGAGATTGCCGTAAGAGGCAACGTCACCTTTATCATCGCCAGCGCCATAGGTTGTAGCGAGCTTAGCAAAAGCTCGCTTATACGGTCAAATTCGTTCATCGCCATCTACCGCGAGACATCTTTGCCGAAATATCTGATCGAAATTTCAGCCAGCTTGCCTTCGTTTTTTAGCTCCTCTATCGCCTTGCTGATCTGCCCCGCAAGCTCTGTATTGCCCTTTTGCACGATAGGCGCGGTATAGTCGGTATCGCTTCCCTCGGCGGCTATCTTAACCGGAGCGCCTGGGCGCTGCTTGATGAAGTCGTAAAATACGATATTATCGCGCACGACGGTATCTACGCGCTTGCTAACGAGAAGCTCCATGCTCTTGCTAAAGCTATCGACCGTGACGTTTTGCGCCCCGTAGCTAGCAGCCACCTTCGCCCAGTTGCTGGTAGCGGAGTCGGCGTTTTTCTTACCTTTTAGATCATCAAAGCTTTTGATATCGTCGTTATCTTTATGAGTGATGATAACGCCGTGCACGACCGTATAGGGCTGCGCGTAATCATATTTTTTCTTGCGCTCATCGGTAACGCTTACTTGATTAAACACCGCATCGGCCTTACCCGCATCAAATGCCGCAAGCATCGCATCCCACGGAGCGGTTAAGAATTCGATCTTTAAATTTAGCTTCTTAGCGACTTCGCGGGCGATATCTACGTCGTAGCCCTTTAGCTCGTTTTTATCGTCGTAGTATGAAAACGGCGCGTAAGTGCCCTCCGTAGCGATCGTTAAAACGCCCTCTTTTATGGTTTTGGCGTTTAAATTTAGCGTAAGAAGCGCACCTAGAGCCAAAATTTTTAGTAGTTTTGAAACCATCTTTTATCCTTTAAATTTAGCTGCTTTTATGCGAGTAAATTTTACTCAGAGATATCTTTACCGAAATATTTGACCGAAATCTCTTTTAGCTTGCCTTCGCTTTTTAGCTCGCTAAGAGCCTTGTTTACGTCGTTTACGAGCTCTTCGTTGCCCTTTTTTACGATGGCTGCGGAGTAGATCGGCTCATTACCGCTAGCGGCTATTTTTAGCGGGGCGTTTGGACGCTGATTTATGTAGTCGTAGAAGGTCACGCTATCGTTTATCGTCGCATCCGCACGGCGGCTGATGATGAGCTCCACCCCTTTACTAAAGCCGTCTACGGTGACGATTTGCGCGCCGTATTTTTGCGCGATGCCGGTCCAGTTGCTAGTCGCCGAATGCGCGCTTTTCTTGTCTTTTAGATCCTCGAAGCTTTTGATTTCGTTGTTATCTTTGTGCGTGACTAGCGCGGCGTAGGCGACGGTGTAGGGAACGGTGTAATCGTATTTTTTCTTACGCTCGTCCGTGATGCTTACTTGATTGAACACGATATCGGCCTTGCCTGCATCAAATGCCGCCAGCATAGCATCCCACGGAGCTTCGACGAATTCCGCTTTTAAATTTAACTTCTTTGCCACTTCGCGTGCTACTTCTACGTCGTAGCCGGTTAGCGCGTCGTTTTTATCGTGGTAGGAGTAGGGCGAATACGTGCCTTCTGTCGCGATTTTCAAAACGCCGTTTTCGAGAGTTTTTGCATTTGCACCGGTTAAAAGAGCGAAGCTCGCCAAAGCAAGCAGAGAAGATTTTAGTAGTTTTTTCATTTTTTGTCCTTTTTAAATTTATCGTTGGCTATTCATCTAAAAAGGCCCGCGAGCGCGGAGTTGAAAATATCTTTTTAAATGTTTAGCGACTTGCTAAGCACTTAAAAAGATATTCGTGCCTAGCGCCCTAGCTTTTTCATTTCGCAGCAACACATGTCGCACATATCGTTTTTCATAGCGTACCTTTCGAGTAAAATTTGGCGGTGATTTTATGCAAAAAAAGTTTAAGATAAAATAAATTTATATCAAAATTTTGGATTTTATTTTTGAAAGAAGTGCTAAATTTAAGGCATAAAATTTTACTTTGATATCGATAGAATCGTGGTGCGGGCTAAATTTAATTTGTCATCCATATTAGATCCGTCGCGCTGGAAGCTAAAATAAAGTTGCCTACGCCTAAAGCGGCATTTCATAGGGCTTATGAAATTTTATTTTGCGTTATTTTTGCCGAAAATATATAATTTAATCCAAAATTTATATACACTTCGCTATTATCCCATTTTCAATTTCACGGCCCACTCGTCTAGTGGTTAGGACGCTGGCCTCTCACGCCGGTAACAGGAGTTCAAATCTCCTGTGGGTCACCATTTTCAAACTTTACAATCATCGTATTCCAATCGCATATCGCCTTTAAAGGTCGTTTGTTTTTCTAAATTTCAAAATTTAAAAGTATTTTTTAGCCAATATCTTATTTAATAGAATTTTAAGGCGGAATGTTTGATAATTTGGTTCATTCCATCGTAAAGGATTGCAATGAAAAAGTTATCTTTATCGCTTTGCGCCGTTGCGCTATTTATGTGGGCTTCGTGCGGCGCCTTGCAAATCGACGCAGATGCCGCTAGAATCGATTTTATCTCTTATAAGATGGCTAGTAAGATCAGGGTGCCGGAAAGCGGCGCGCCGGCTACCTTTAAAGACGCGAAATTTAGCTTCGCAAAAACTAGCGGTAGCGTGGCGGAAATCCTGCAGGATGCGAGCGTGGAGTTTGATCTGAGCTCGATCGATACTGGCAAAAACGTCGTGCGCGATAACAACGTAAAGAGTAAATTTTTCGCGCTGCTTACGACGCAAAAGGTCAGCGGTAAGATCGTGTCCGTCGCGGGCGACGATACGAGCGGCACTGCGAACGCATTAATAAACTTCAACGGCGCCTCAAAAGAGGTCGCGCTCAAATACGAGATCAAAGGCGGCAAGCTCGTCGCGATGGGGCAGATCGATCTGCAAAACGACTTTGACGTCAAAGAAGCCTTCGATAAATTCGCCGCGGACAAGGTGATCCAGGGGCTTCACGGCAAAAAGACGTGGCCGCAGATAGAGGTAGGATTTGAAGTGCCGGTGAAATAAATTTTAAAATTCGGCGGCAAATGCGGATCAATACGACCAGGCTTCGTCTTGATTAAAATTTCATCGCTGTGCCAGCTTTGTGATTTGGCGCGCCGCAGATAAAGCAGATAAATTAAATTTTGCTACATAAATTTCTTGGCGAAATTTGGCTCAAAAATTCCTTTAAATCTTGGCTAAATTAAATTTCAAAATTTCGCCGCAGCCTCTAAAGCTCTCGCATCTAAATTTTACGCGTTTTATAAATTTAGCTAGCGCTTGCGGCTAAATCCCGCCGCTGCTTATATTTTCAAGATTACGCAGCCTGTTCCAGTTTTGTTCGTTTTGCAAATTTCTCATATTTTGCCGCTGCTGCATCTGCTCCAGTTGCTGCTGCGATTGCTGTTGCATTAGGCTTTGCCGCGCGGCAATATATTGCTCTTGCGCTATTTGCTGAGCTTGCGCGCTATTCTCCTTGAATGAATTAAACGTGTCTCGCGACACTGCCTGTTCTTGCTCCGCTCGCGCGACTTCGGCGTCAATTTTTTGCCGCTTCGCGCAGCGGTTTGGCTGCTCCTTGCTTAGCGGGCTTGCGACGTCGCATCTGCTCGCGTCCGCCAAGAATGGAGCCTCCTCGTCGTCCTGTGAGAGTAGCGAGCAACCGCCAAGCAAGACGACCAAAATAAGGGCAAGGAAAAATTTTAACTTCATAGCCGCCTCTTAAATTTTATCTTTAATTCCCCGCAGCCGCTAATCTGCGCCCTTTGCGAGGTCGAACCCGCACTGCGCCACAAGCGCTTTGTCGCTTGCGATGCTATCGCCGGTGGTGGTTAGGAAATTGCCCGTAAGCGCCGAGTTGATGCCGCATCCAAGCGCCGTGCGCACATGCTCACCCAAATTCCGTCTGCCGCCTGCGAAACGCAGATACGCGCGCGGCAAGATGAAGCGGTAGATTGCGATCGATTTTAAAATTTCATCGTGCGCTAGCGGTGCGGCGTTTTGCAGCGGAGTGCCTTTGATCGGGGTCAGGATATTGATCGGCACGGAGCTAACGCCCAGCTCTCGCAGCTGCAGTGCCATATCGATGCGATCCTCCATACCCTCGCCCAGCCCGAAAATCCCGCCGCTACATACGTCAAGCCCTACGGCGCGGCAATTCTCGATAGTTTGAATGCGGTCGTCGTAGCTGTGCGTCGTGCAGATCTGCGGATAAAATTTGCGCGAAGTCTCGAGATTGTGATGATAGGTCTGCACGCCGCTAGCTTTAAGCAGCGCTAGCGCGGGCTTTGAGGCGATTCCCAGCGAGGCGCACAGATGCAGCCGCGTCTTACTTCGCAGCCGCTCATAGATCTCGCAGTATGCCCCTAGATCGGAGTTTTTTTGAGAAATTCCGCGCCCGCTGGCGACGAGCGAGAAGCGGTGCGTCTGCTCGGCTTCGTTTGCAAGCGCGGCGCTTAGCACCTGCTGTTCGCTCAAAATTCCGTAAGTCTCGCAGCCCGTGTTAAAATGCGCCGACTGCGCGCAGTATTTGCAGTCCTCGCTACAGCGCCCCGATTTTACGTTTATGATCGTGCAGAGATTGAATTTATCGCCGCAAAAAGCGCGCCTGATCTCATCCGCCGCCGCAAAAAGCGCGCCCAAATCCTCGCATCGCGCCAGCTCTAGCGCCTGCTGCTTTGCAATCTCGCAGCCGCCTATCACGCGATCTTTCAGCTCGGAAATATAAAATTTGTCTATCAATACTTAGCCTTTTTGAAAAAATGCGTAATTATACAACGCTAAATTTAAAGCAAAGCTCGAGCGCGAAATTTTGGCATAGGAATTTTCCGCTAAAAATTTTGCGCGGAATTTTATGCCCTTTGCGCGCCGATTTTGTGCCGTAGCTTTTGCGGACGGTTTGTCTGTGCGCTTCGGCGACGCAAATTAAAATCACTTAAAAGTCGCGGCGCGGTAAAATTTTACGCGTATGAAAATACATATCGAGCCGCTATCTGCGAAATCTGCGCGCGATTTATCGTTTTGAAATTTTATTTTGGCTAAAATGCGGCTTTAAATTTAAAGGTAAAAAATGAAATACGACGTTATCGTTGTGGGTGGCGGGCACGCTGGTATCGAGGCGAGCTTAGCCGCCGCAAAAATGGGCGCAAAGACGCTGCTAATTACGATCTTAGCCGAGCAGATCGGCGCTGCGAGCTGTAACCCCGCAATCGGCGGCCTTGCTAAGGGGCATCTAGTAAAGGAGATCGATGCACTGGGTGGTCAAATGGGGCTTGCGGCGGATGCGTGCGGGCTGCAGTTTAGAATTTTAAACGAGAGCAAGGGTCCAGCCGTGCGCGGTTCGCGCGCTCAGATCGATATGGACGAATACCGCATCTACATGCGAAATTTGCTGCTAAACACGCAGGGGCTGGATGTAAGCCAAGAGATCGCGAGCGAAATTTTAACCTGCGAGCAGGATGGCGTTCCGAGCGTTTGCGGCGTTAAGACCCATCTTGGCAACGTTTATGAGACCGAGCGTCTGATAATCACCGCCGGTACTTTTTTAAACGGGCTAATTCACGTGGGCGAAAACAAGCTGCAAGCGGGGCGCGTGGGCGAGCTAGCAAGCGTCGAGCTAGCCGAGTCGCTGCGAAGCTTGGGTCTGCAAATGGGGCGGCTAAAGACGGGCACCTGCCCAAGGATCGATGCTAAGACGATCGATTTTAGCGTACTTGAGCGCCAAGACGGCGACGCGGATCCGCGCCCTTTCAGCTTCCGCAGCAAAGATTTTGCGCCGAAGCAGCTTGCTTGCTTCATCGCTTATACGAACGAGCGCACGCACGAGATCATCCGCGAAAATTTCGCCCGCGCGCCGATGTTTACGGGGCAAATTTCAAGCACCGGCCCGCGCTACTGCCCTAGCATCGAGACTAAAATTTATGAATTTCCAAATCGCGACCGCCACCACGTCTTCGTCGAGCCGCAGACGCGCGAGGCTACGGAGTATTACGTAAACGGCCTTTCTACGAGCCTTCCTTACGACGTGCAGATTGCGTTTCTGCGCACGATCAGGGGCTTTGAAAATGCTAAAATCGTCCGCCCCGGATATGCGATCGAGTACGATTTTATCGATCCTACCGAGCTTAAACACAGCCTCGATACCAAAAAGATCCGCGGGCTGTTTTTGGCAGGCCAGATCAACGGCACCACCGGCTACGAAGAAGCCGCGGCGCAGGGGCTGATGGCGGGCATCAACGCCGTGCTTGATTTGCGCGGGCGGCAGCCTTTGATTTTGCGTAGGGATGAGGCGTATATCGGCGTTTTGATCGACGATCTGGTTACCAAGGGCACGAATGAGCCCTACCGAATGTTTACTTCGCGCGCGGAATTTCGCCTGCTGCTGCGCGAGGGTAACGCCGTGCTGCGTCTAAGCGAATACGGCCGCGAGATCGGGCTTTTAGACGAGGCGAGCTACGAGCGGGCGCGCAAGTTTAAGCACGACGCGCAGAGCGGAATGGAATTTTTGCTAAAAACGCAGATTACCCCTTCGAAACAGACGCTTAGCCTGCTACAAAGTATCGGCGCAGGGCCCATTTCGCAAAGCTGCAGCTTGCAAAAAATTGTAGCCAAAAGCGGCTTTTCAAAGGCGAGCTTGCTTGCTCTGGTGCCGCATTTTGAGAGTTTTAGCGATGAGGTTTTGGATGAAATTTTAACGCAGTGCAAGTATCATTTCTACATCGCGATGCAGCGCGCCGAGGTCGAGAGGATGAAGGGGCTGCTGGGCGTCGCGATCCCGCCGCAGATCGATTTTAGCAAGATCGGAGGGCTTAGCAACGAGATCGTGCAGAAGCTAAATCGCTTTGCGCCGCCGACGCTTTTTGCCGCGAGCGAGATCAGCGGCGTAACGCCCGCCGCGATCGATATTTTGCACATTTACATCAAGCAAAATTTTGGCTTGAAATAAGCTGCGCGTCTGGCGTGAGAAGGTAAAATTTAACGTACTTGCGGTAAATTTTGTTTTTGCGCGTTGCTTTGCGCAGAATTACGTTATATAAACGACAGCGCGTATGCTCTGCAAAAGGTGCGTGATTAAAATGAAATTTAACGCAGATTCGCGATGAAATTTCACGCGGGCTTGCCGCTCAATCCCGCGCAGATTGGCGGCGGAATTTTGCGCGTCCCGGGTAAAATTTTATTCGCGAAATGAGAACGGATTTAAAATTTAACCGTTTTTTCAAGCGAATTTTGCCACAATTGCGCTCAAATTTTGTTGGGGCGAAAGATGAAAAAATATACCAAACAAATCCTCGCGATGCTCGCGCTAAACGCGATCTACAGCGGCTCGGGGATCTTGATTTTAAGCTTTATCAATAAATATCTACTTGACGGCGCCGAAAGAGGCGGGCGCATCATCGCGCTATTTTTTGCACTCTTGGCGATATTTCTGCTGCTTTCGGTGCTAAGCCGCATCATGCTTTGCAAGATGGAAAACGACTTCGTATTCGATCTGCGCACCAAGATCATCAAGCAGATCATCGATACGAAGTTCGAGCGCATCGAGGCTGCGTCGAAGGCGAACCTGCTTGCGTCCCTCTCCAGCGATATTTCGCGCTTGACCGAGGGCTTTATGCGCATCTCAGAGCTCATTCAAGGCGCGATGATCGTGCTATTTTGCGGCATCTACGTGCTGTACATCGCGCCTATGATGTTTGCGTTTTTATTCGTCTGGATCGGCGCGCTGATGATATTCAACCATTTTTTGATGAAAAAGGTCATGCAAAATTACGATCTGTATCGCCAAAATGAGGACGTTTTGTATAAAAACTACGCCGCGGCGATCGAGGGGCACAAGGAGCTGTCGCTAAGCCTAGCCAAAGCAAAGAGCCTATACGAAAACGACTTTTTGCCCAACGCGCAAAATTTACGCCAAAGCTCGCTGCAAGCCGAGGTCTACGGCGCGTTTGCGAGCAATTTTATGAACGTAATGATGCTCGGCGCGGTGGGATTTGTGCTTTATTTCGGGCTTAGCGGCGGCAAAGCGGAGCTTGCAAACGCCGTAACGATCGCGCTTACGGTGCTTTTTTTGCGCGCGCCTTTGATGATGCTCATATTCTCGCTTCCTAGCGTGCTGCGCGCCAAGATCGCCTACGCAAAGATCAATGAGTTAAATTTAGACCCATTCGTGCAGGGCTTTGAGTTTGCGCAAATGCAGCCGTGGCGCAGCCTGGAGCTTAAAGACGTGGGCTTTTCGTATCCCGACGGGAAATTCGGCATCAAAGGGGTAAACTTACAGCTAAATGCGGGCGAGACGGTGTTTTTAATCGGCGAAAACGGCAGCGGAAAATCGACGCTTTTTATGATTTTAGCGGGCCTTTATACGCCGCAAGCGGGCGAAATTTTAGCCGACGGCGCGGCTCTTAAACCCTCTGATCTGCGCGCCTACAGCAACAACATAAGCGCGGTTTTCAGCGATTTTTATCTTTTCGACTACGCTACTGGCGATCCGGACATCGCGCGCGAGTGGCTAGCGCTTACGCACCTGAAGGATAAGGTTGAGCTAAAGGGGGCTAAATTTAGCACCACGAGCCTATCTAGCGGGCAGCGCAAGCGTTTGGCGCTCGTAAGTGTGCTGATGGACGGGCGAAAATTTTTGATGCTCGATGAGTTTGCGGCCGATCTCGATCCGCAGTTTCGCGCGGAGTTTTACGAGCGGATTTTGCCCGAGCTGAAATCGCGCGGATACACGATCTTTGCGATCTCGCACGATGATAAATACTTCGGCGCCGCAGATAAAATTTATAAGATGCAAAAAGGCGAAATTTCGCGCATAAAGTAAAGAGGCGAAATTTTAAAATTCTACGCAGAACTTCGCGATGGAATTTGGCGTCTAGATGAAATTCCGCCTTAGGATTTTGCCACGAAATTCTACGATTGAAATTTAAGTGGCAAGGCGAAATTCGCTTAAAATTTTACAGCGCAAATTCCGCTTCAAGCCCCTACGCTAAAGTTCGCAGTAGATAGAATTTCGCCTCTTTAGCGCAAATTGCAAAAATTTAGCCGAAATTTACTAAATTTTGATTATACTGCACCCACAATTTAAAAAGAAAGGATAGGAATGGAAAAAGTTCTTATTGCATGTGCTGCGGTTGCGGCGTTTAGTTCGAGTGTATTCGCCGCTGACGGCGCTACTTTATATAAAAAATGCGTGGCCTGTCATGGAGCTAACGCCGAGAAGCCTTATCTTGGCGGCAAAGTACCTGCGCTAAACACCTTAAGCAAGGAAGATATCATCGCTAGCCTAAAAGGCTACAAAGACGGCAGCTTGGGCGAAGGCAAGGGAAAATTTGGCATGATGGGTGTTATGAAAGGTCAAGCAGCTTCGCTTAACGACGAATCGATCGAAGCGCTAGCCGATTTCATCGTCTCTAAAAAATAATTTCAAAACTTCATTCGGCGGGCTTCGCGCTCGCCGAGCTTCGCTTAACCTTAAATTTCAAAATTCTACGCTAATATCACGTAAAAATTCCAAAGGCTCATAATGTTTAACGGACTGATCAGAGAGATCGCGCAGGTCGCGAGCTTTAGCGGTGATTCGCTGCGACTGCGCGCGAGATACCGCCCCGCGCTCGGCGATAGCGTCGCGGTAAATGGTGCATGCCTGAGCGTGACGCGGCTTTTTGCGGACGGATTTGCGGTTCAGCTTTCGAGCGAGACAGCACGCGTCATCGCCACACAAAACTTGCGCGGACCTGTGCATATCGAGCCTGCGATGCGGATTGGAGATCGCATAGACGGGCATTTGATCCAAGGGCACGTCGATGCCGTGGGCGAAATTTATAAAATTTCAAAGCTTGCAAGTGGCGTCGATTTTTTTATCCGCGCACCGCTGCACATAGCGCCGCTACTAGCGCCGAAGGGCTCGGTGGCGATCGATGGCGTGAGCCTAACGATCAACGAAGTGCTTGAGGGCAGCGGCACGCCCGGGCGAAATTTTAACAGCCAAGGTCTTGACGGCGGAAATTTTACTCATAAAGAGCTGCGCGGCGCAAATTTTAACGGCGCAAGCTCGCACGGGCCAAATTCTAGCAGCTCGAATTCCGTTTGCGATCCGAGCTCACTGGGCGTAAATTTAAAAAGCGGAGCGCAAAGCTGCGCCATTCGCCTTACGATCATCCCGCTGACGCTCAAAGATACACTCTTTGGATCCTACAAAATCGGGCGCCGCGTAAATATCGAAACCGATCTGCTCGCGCGATACGTCGCGGCACAGCTGGGCTTTGCCGGCGGACAGCTCGTCGGTTGCGATACTGTCGCGGCACGCGATATGAACGCTGAGGGCGAAAAAGAGGGGCTTTCGTGGGATGCGGTAGATAAAATTTTGAGCCTGTATTAAGCGGCGCATGATGGCTAAAATCGAAATTTGTATAGAAAATCTTGAGTTTGTATTAGACGGACGCGGCGTGCTGGCGGGCTTTAGCACGCGCGAAGGCGGCGTAAGCAGCGGAGCTTACGCGAGCTTAAATTTAGGAGATCACGTGGGCGATGATCCGCAAAACGTCGCGCAAAATCGTGAAATTTTAGCTGCCGCACTCGGTATCGCGCCGCGAAATTTAAAATTTATGCGTCAGATCCACTCAAACAAAGTTGAAATTTTACGCGCAGCTATCGATGAAATCCCGCCCTGCGACGGGCTTGTGACCGATTTGCGCGGCGCGGCGCTGTGCGTGCTGGTAGCGGACTGCTCGCCAGTGCTGATTGCCGATGAGCGGCGCGGCGTGGTTGCCGCGGTGCATGCGGGGCGCGCGGGCGTGATAGGGCGGATCTGCACGAATGCGATAAATTTGATGAGCGAGCGCTTCGGCTGCGTCGCTGCGGAGCTGAAGGTATTCGTAGGCGCGAATATCAAGGTGCGAAACTACGAGCTAGGCGGGCTTGATCTGGGCGAGTTTGAGCGCTACAAAACGCAGGGGTGTTTCGATATAAACGCTGCGCTGCGCGACGAGCTCGCAGCTGCGGGAGTACGAAACGTTAAATTTGATCCGCGCTGCACTTTTGAGAGCGAGCGGCATTTTTCATACCGTAGAGACGGCGTCACGGGGCGCTTCTGCGGCTTTGTGATGAATAAGCCATGCCGATGAAAAGCAAAACAGGATATAAAATTTCTCCGTAAAGCCTGCTAAAATTTCTCGAAGCACTATAGAATTTGACGTAGAGGCGCTGTAAAACGAAGCGGCGAAAAAGAGGCGAGATTGTGGCGTGACATCGCAGTCAAGAAAGCCAAAAAACGTAAAATTTATAAAAATCCAAAGCAAAGGAGAAAATATGCTGTTACTTAAAAATGCCGATCTATACGCGCCCGAGCATATCGGCAGGAGCGACGTTTTGCTCGGCGGAGGTAAAATTTTAGCCGTTTACAAGGGGCTTGATTTTCGAGTCGATGGGCTTGAAATTTACGATCTGGATGGCAAAATTTTAGCGCCCGGTCTCATCGATCAGCACGTGCATATCACGGGCGGCGGAGGCGAGGCGGGTTATCACTCGCGCACGCCCGAAATAACGCTATCGCAAATCATCCGCTACGGTACGACGACGGTCGTAGGCACGCTGGGTACGGACGGGTGCACGAGGAGCTTAGAGAATCTCTACCCAAAGGCTAAGGCGCTTGAGTACGAGGGCATCTCGACCTTCATCCACACGGGCTCTTACGCGCTGCCTAGCGTTACATTTACGGGCTCCGTCACGCGCGATCTGGTGCTCATCGACAAGGTCATCGGCTGTAAGATCGCGATGAGCGACAACCGCGGCAGCTACCCGACCTCCCAGGAGCTCATCAAAACCCTGACGCAGATACGCATCGGCGGCATGATCTCGAAAAAAGGCGGCGTGCTGCATATGCACATGGGCGGGCTTGCGGATAAATTTGACCTGATTTTTAGCGTGATCAAGGATTATTCGTTCCCGGTTAATTACTTCTCGCCGACGCACTGCGCGCGGACGAAGGAGCTCTTTGACGAGGCGATTAAATTTCAAAAAATGGGCGGCTACATCGACATCACGAGCGGCGGAAGCCAGTTTATGCCGCTTCACGAAGCCATCGCCTACGGGCTTGCTAACGGGCTAAATTTAGAGCGCCTAACGATGAGTTCCGACGGCAACGGTAGCGTGCCTAGATTTGACGAAAACGGCGCATTGGTCGGCTACGGCTGCGCTTCGTGCGAGACGAATTTGGAGGTCTTGCAGGCCTGCGTGAAAAATAAAATCCTAACCATCCCGCAAGCGCTAAGCATGATGGGCAAAAACGTCGCAAAATATCTAAATTTAAACGGCAAAGGCGAGATAAAAGTAGGTTTTGACGCTGATTTTGCGGTATTTGACGAAGCTCTAAACCTAGATAGCGTGATCGCGAAAGGGGAGTTTTGCGTGAAAGAGGGCAAGCTCGTGAAAAAGGGATTTTTTGAGTAAAATTTAGAGCGAATTTGCCGTTTTCTTAAATTTCGCGGGCGGTTTGCGCTCGCTAAATTGAATGAATAATTTCGCTCACGCCACTTGCAGCCATCTCATCTTTGCAGCGCAAAATTTAACCGCGCAGGGGCCTGGATTATATTAAATTTAGCTTTAATTTAGCTATTTTTAAATATAATCCCACCTTCAATTCACACACACCAATCCTAAAATTTGGTTGCGTTTGTCAAAAACAAATGTTAACGGGTGTGGAGGAGAAACCTAAATTTCGGGGCAACCCACAAGGAGAAAACTCATGGTAACAATGAGAGATTTGCTAGAGTGCGGCGTTCATTTCGGACATCAAACGCGCAGATGGAATCCGAAGATGAAAAAATTCATTTTCGGCGAGAGAAAAGGTATCTATATCATAGATCTACAAAAAACTATCCGCTACTTTCGCTACACTTATAATATCGTGCGCGACGCGGCTGCCGAGGGCAAGACTATACTTTTCGTAGGCACCAAAAAACAAGCCGGCGCGACGCTAAAAGAGTACGCCGAAAAATGCGGCATGCCTTATGTAAGCCACAGATGGCTAGGCGGCATGCTGACGAATTTTTCTACTATCAAGCAATCGATCCGCAAGCTCGAAGTAATCGAGACTATGGAAGAGGACGGCTCGATAAATTTACTAACCAAAAAAGAGGCGCTAATGCTTCGCCGCAAAAAAGAGAAGCTTGAGCTTTATTTAGGCGGCATTCGCAATATGAAGGGTCTTCCTGATATGATCTTCGTCATCGACGTAGTTAAAGAAAAGATCGCCGTAGCGGAAGCTAACCGCCT
The DNA here is from genome assembly GCF_937973075.1 of uncultured Campylobacter sp. Lineage (GTDB taxonomy): Bacteria > Campylobacterota > Campylobacteria > Campylobacterales > Campylobacteraceae > Campylobacter_B. The sequence goes on along the minus strand of NZ_CALBWL010000024.1, from coordinate 44,810 downwards.
AAAAATGCCGGTTATCGCGCCTTTGGATACGAACTGCGATCCGGACGTAGTCGATTTTCCAATACCGGGCAACGACGATGCGATCCGCTCGGTTCAGCTTTTCTGCCAAGAGATGGCAGAGGCTATCAACGAAGGCAAGGCGCTTCGCGATCAAGATGCGAGCGAGGATGGCGAGCAGAGCGAAGCCGTCAGCGACGAGGAGAAAGAGGAAGTCGTAGCCGAGGCGATGAGCGAAGAGGATTTTGAAGTGAGCGAGGACGAAGAGTAATGGAAATTAGCGCACAAATGGTAAAAGAGCTCCGCGAAAGCACCGGAGCAGGGATGATGGATTGCAAAAAGGCTTTGGTTGAAACAGACGGCGATATGGACAAAGCCGTCGATCTACTTCGCGAAAAGGGCCTCGGAAAGGCCGCTAAAAAAGCTGACCGCCTAGCTAGCGAGGGCCTAGTGAGCGTCGAAGTGAGCGCGGATCATAAAATCGCAACCATAAGCGAGATAAATTCTGAAACCGACTTCGTAGCTAAAAATCAAAATTTTATAAATTTAGTTAAAAACACCACTCTACATATCCAAACTAAGGGTATTAGCAGCGTTGAAGAGCTAAATTCCAGCGTCATTAACGGCGTTAAATTTGATGAGCATCTAAAGAGCCAGATCGCTACGATCGGAGAAAATTTGGTTGTTAGAAGATTTGAGACGATCAAAGCCGGCGCAAACGGCGTGGTAAACGGCTACCTACACTCAAACGGCCGCGTAGGCGTCATCATCGCCGCAGCTTGCGATAGCGAGCAGACTGCGGAGGGTGCGAAGGAGTTTATAAAAAATCTCTGCATGCACGCAGCTGCTATGAAACCGCAGGTCATCAGTTATAAAGAACTTGACCCCGATTTTATCGAAAAAGAATTCTTAGCTCTTAAAGGCGAGTTTGAGAAGGAAAATGAGGAGTTCGTGCGCTTGGGCAAACCGCTTCATAAGATCCCGCAGTTCGGCTCGCGCGCGCATCTAAGCGATGAAATTTTAGCCAAAGAGATCGAAGCTTTAAAAGACGAGCTTCGCAAGCAAAATAAACCTGAAAAAATTTGGGATAAAATTTTGCCGGGTCAGATCGATCGCTTCATCGCCGATAATACTCAAATCGATCAGCGCCTCACGCTGCTAGGGCAATTTTATGTAATGGACGACAAGAAAACCGTCGAGCAGGTGATCGACGAAGAAGCTAAAAAACTAGGCGGCAAGATCGAGATCGTAAAATACGTCCGCTTCGAAGTGGGCGAAGGCCTAGAGAAAAAGAGCGAAGACTTCGCAGCCGAAGTAGCGGCTCAAATCGGCTAAATATGGAACTTCTAAAGGGCGTAAATCTTACTCACGCGTATGATTATACGCTCTTTGAAAATGTAAGCTTAAGCGTTGGGGAGGGCGAGAGTATCGCTATTTTGGGCGTTAGCGGCTGCGGCAAATCGACCCTGCTTCATATTTTATGCACGCTCTTAAAACCGAACTCGGGCGAGGTAATCTATAACGGGCGCAGTATTTACGAACTAAACTCCGATGAGAGACTTAAAGTCCGCCGCAACGACTTTGGCATAATATTTCAATCCCACTACCTTTTTAAGGGTTTCTCCTCTGGCGAAAATATTGAACTCGCTGCTAAACTTACGAATAATGCGATAGATGATGGAATTTTAAAAAAGCTTCAGATCGAACATACTTTAAAGCAAGGCGTGGGCGAGCTTAGCGGCGGGCAGCAGCAGCGCGTGAGTATCGCTCGTATACTTTGCAAAAAGCCGCGCATAATCTTCGCCGACGAGCCTACTGGAAATTTAGATAAGGATACCGCAAACGAGGTCATGGGCGTGATCTTTGATTACGTAAAATCCAGCCGTGGCGCACTCGTGCTTGTGACTCACGATGAGAATTTAGCGCAAAAATGCTGCAAAGTTTATCGCCTAAATAACCGAAATTTAGCGCAAATATAAGCAATTAATAACCAAAAATATCTTACAATAGCCCAAATTCTTTCTAAAAGGTCATAAATGAAAATTCTACTTGACAATCACAATGAGCAGGTTGCAAGTGTCGTAAATATTTGCTGCGAGCGCATCGGTGCGGACCTGGTAGCATATAGTGCAGACGAGAGTGAATATGATTTGACGATAAAAAATTATGAAGATGGCGATGATATTTCAAAATTTGATCTTAATAAGACGCTGTTTCTGACGCCTAAAAATGTCTCGGTGCCAGGAGCGCGATATACCCTTACTAAGCCTTTTTCGCCGCTTGAGCTCATTACATTTATCAGCGAGTTTTCGGTTCAAAATATGAGCGTGCAGGCGAAAGAAAAAATGGCGAAAGAATTTGCCGATGCAAGCTCTGTAATGAAAGAGATCGATGCGATTGACCAGGCAAATTCCGCTTCGGGCAGTAATTTTGAAGAGCTTGTGGATAGCTTTTATGACTCTGGCAAAGATATACCGCTTTCGCAGCTGGCAAACGATATAGCGCCCGAGATTGCAGATGATGTGCCGCTTTCGCAGTTGGTAGGTGATATGCCGCGCACGGACGAGATCGCAGATGATATTCCGCTCTCACAGCTTGTAGATGAAGCGGCTCTTGCGGACACCATCGCCGATGATACGCCGCTTAACGCCGTCGCAGAAAAGATTGCGGATAATATCGCAGACGATATGCCTCTAAGCTTGGCTGCTAGCGATATCCCTGAGGATGTGCCGCTAAATAGTATCGGCACAAGCGAGCCTGCTGAAAATAATCATACGCTCCAGGGCGAAATTCCACTCGCAAAGGATGACGCTCCGATAGCTCTAGCGGCGCTAGATGATGAAAATCCTAAGAATTTCAAAACAGATAAATCGCAGACAGAAGATGAAATTCCTGCCACACGGGCAAGCGAAACTCTACCGCTTGCGCAGCAAGATGAGCCGCAAAGAGCTGGCAGCTCTAATGAAACTGCTGTTGAAAAAAAGGCAGACGCTGCGCCTAATCTAGAGGAAGCGAAAGATCCTGCGGATGTTACGCTTAAACAGCATGAATCAGACGGCTCATTTGCCTATAAAACAGATGAAAAAAATTCTGCCTCGCAGGTAGTGCAAGATGCGGCTGGCGCGTCTGTTAACAGTGGATTTGATATGGATTTTTCTAGGCTTTTCGATAGTGCCGGCATGCCCGTGGAGGAGTTTGGCGGATATGATAATTTTGCCGCGGCTGCGTTTGCTTCCGATGAAAAAGAGGATAAAAAATCTGCGCATGATAAAAATAAAGCGGCTACGGATTTTCAAAAAACGCAAATTTCGTCTCAATACGAGGTCGCTTCAGATACGCCGATTGCGTTAGCGGGTGCGGGCGATATACCTCGTGAAAATCTTTATAACGCCGTTCCGTTTCAAAGCATGGAATTTACTGATGGACTTGCACAGAATACGCCTATGTCTGCTCATAATGAAGCATGGAATTCAATTGGCGCAAATTTTGCGGCTTCCGCGAATTCCGTAGCCTCTACAAATTCTAGCAATACCGGGATTATAAATTCTACTCCTGCGCCGAATTTTTCGGAGCTAAACTTGCCGCACATATTAGATGCCTCAGATTTACCGAAGCAAAGCGAGCAAGCTGATAGTGTTGCTAGCGGGTTTGCGGATGGATTTTTGCGCGCTATGGAGGGCGATTTTGCAAATTCGTTTGCCGCAAACTCTGCGGATGGTGAGCAATTTAAATCCGGTAAGCTCGCAAAGAGCGCCGCGCAGCAGATAAAATTTAATGCTTCAAAGCCTATATCAAAGGCTTCGGAGCGCACAGAATTTAAATCTCCTAAATTCGGTGCGTCCGAGCAGGCAAATGAGATGAAATTTGGCGCGCAAGCTATGTCGAATGAGCTTGCCGCTTCGGCTGCGGCGGAGTTTGCCAGCCTTATGGCAAGCGAGTTAGAGCCTAGCTCTAAAAGCGAGCTGCTGCGTAACGAGCATGGTAAAAAACCGAGCGCCGAGGAGCTGAAAACCAAGTTGCGCGATGATCTGGAAGCGGGCATCGCAAACACGATCGAGAAATTTGCGGGCAGTAAGGATGCTAAAGACGCGCTGAAGGACTTTAAGATCAATATTGACATATCGTTTGGAGATAGATAGTGAAAGGCAAAATTTTGCTCGTCTCCGGTCCCAGCGGCAGCGGCAAAAGCACGCTCATAAAGCGTCTTATCGCAGAATTTGGCGAGCAGATATACTTCTCGATCTCCTCTACGACGCGTGAAATGCGTGCGGGTGAAGCGGACGGCGTGAATTATCATTTCATAAGCGAGAGCGAGTTTCGCGCAGGTATTGAGCGCGGGGAGTTTTTAGAGTGGGCGTTGGTCCACGGCAAATACTACGGTACTTCGCTAAAAGCCGCTACGAGCGAGCTTGAGCGGGGTAAGATCGTGATTTTTGACATCGATGTTCAGGGCTATGAGATCGTGCGCGGGAAAGTACCTAAAAACGAACTTACTAGTGTATTTATTACTACGCCGAGCTTGTCGGAGCTTAGAGATAGGTTGCGCGCTCGTGGCGATAATGATCCTGCCGATATTGCTTTGCGCCTACAAAACGCGCAAGAGGAGATGGAACGCCTAGGTGAGTATGATTATTTCATAATAAACGACCGCCTAGAAGCGGCGTATGAAAATTTAAGATCAATCTACAAAACTATCAAACTAGAAACGGCGAGCCGCGACATAGGCAAGCTAATCGAAATTTGGAAAATTTAAAGGAGAAAAAATGGGTTCTATGAGTATTGGACACTGGCTGATTGTTTTGATTGTTGTTGTGTTGCTGTTCGGAGCAAAAAAAATCCCAGAGCTTGCAAAGGGTCTAGGACAGGGCATAAAGACCTTCAAAAAAGAGATGGAAGAGGACGACGAACCGCAAAAGGTCGAGAAAAAGATGGAGCAAGAGGTTAAAGACGCCGAAATCAGCGATACTAAAAAGGCGTAAAGGATTTGAAAAATTTAGTCTTAAATGAAATTTTTAAAATTTTATCTCGCAAAGTCGTTTTAGAAAAACCCAAAGATAAAAGTTTGGCTCATTACGCCTCGCCCGAGGCTTTTGCGCTGGCTAAGGAGCTGCGAAAGGCGCCTAAGCTCATCGCTGAGGAGCTTGCGGCTAAATTTAAAGATAGCGAAATTCTAAGCGCTACGGCGGTGAACGGCTATCTAAATTTTCATCTAAAGCCCGCCGTGTTGGGCGCTCTTGCTGAAAATGCCCTTAGACTGGGCGGCGATTTTGCAAAAAACGACGCCGAGCTTGGACGCAGAATTTTACCAGCTTCGGAAAGGATTTACGCGAGCGAGCTTGCTAGCAAAAGCTCCGCTGCAAATCTGGCTGCGAGCGGCAATGACGCCGCTAAATCGCAGAATTCCGACGCTAGGCAAAATTTTATTTCGCAGAATTCCGAAGAGGCGAGAAATTCCATCGCAGCATCAAATTACGATGAGGCGCGGAATTCCGCCGCTATGCCGCAAAAAATTCTGCTTGAATACATTAGCGCTAATCCTACAGGCCCGCTTCATATCGGGCACGTGCGCGGCGCCGTTTACGGCGATACATTCGCGCGCATCGGAGGCTATCTAGGGCACCGCGTCGATACCGAGTACTACATCAACGACGCGGGCAATCAGATCGAACTTTTGGGCACTTCGATCGCGCTTCGTGCGCGCGAGCTTGCGGGCGAGGACGTGAGCTATCCCGAGAAATACTATCGCGGCGAGTATATCGACGAGATCATCCCTCTTGTGCGCGCCCAATTCGGCGATGAAATTTTCCGCGACGAATCGCGGATCTTGCAGCTTGCGGAGTTTGCTAAGGACGAAGTGCTAAAGATCATCCAAAAAGATCTCGCAGACGCGGGCATCCATATCCAAAACTGGGCTAGCGAAAAGAGCCTCTACGGCGAGCTTGAGCCAACGATTAGGAAGCTTGAGTGTAGCGGCAAGATGTATGAGCAGGATGGCAAAATTTGGATCCGCTCATCGCAGCTTGGCGACGAAAAAGATCGCGTCGTCATCCGCGAGGATGCGCGCCCGACCTATCTTGCGGGCGACATCGTCTATCACAACAACAAATTTGAGCGCGGATATGAGCGCTGCATCAACATCTGGGGGGCCGATCACCACGGCTACATCGCGCGATTAAAGGCCGCCGTGCATTTTCTGGGCTACGACGAAAGCAGGCTCGAGATCATCCTAATGCAGATGGTAAATTTGCTCAAAGACGGGCAGACCTACAAGATGAGTAAGCGCGCGGGCAACGCGATTTTGATGAGCGACGTGCTCGCCGCGATCGGCAGGGACGCGATGCGATTTATCTTCATCAGCAAAAAGGGCGAGACGCCGCTTGAGTTCGACGTGGACGAGCTCGCGCGCGAGGACAACAGCAATCCGATCTTTTACATCAACTACGCTCACGCGCGGGTCAATCAAATTTTTACCAAAGCGGGCAAGCGTGAGGCAGACGTCTTGGGCGCGGACTTCGGCACGCTAGATGAAGCGGGGCTCGTCCTAGCTTTTGCGGCGCTTGGCTTGAATGAAATTTTAAACGACGCTTTTAATTCGCGCGGCTTGCAGAAGTTGCCAGATTTCCTAAAGGCGCTCGCGGCGGACTTTCACAAATACTACAACGAAAACCGCGTCGTAGGTAGCGAGAACGAGGACGCGAAACTCAAGCTGTTCGCGCTCGTGGCGCTTAGTATCCGCACGGCGTTTGCTCTGATGGGCCTAAGCGCAAAAGAGAAGATGTAGGCTCATATCAGTTGATTTTATATTAATTTCACTCAAATCGTGTTTCGATATGAAATCTTTTCCGTTTGTGTTTTTCTGCAATAAGCATAAAGTTGCTGGCAAATTTTAATGGATATGAGTGGATAATTTAAGGATTAGATATGAGAAAGACAATTAGCATCGTAGCTCTTGTTATTGCCGTTTGCGTTTTAATTAAAATTCTTTTTCCTACGCCGATTTTATCGTTAAAATGCCATTTTGACGACAATAAAAGCTGCGTGGAGCTAGGGCGAGATAAACAATCAAGAGGTGATTATGAAAGCTCAAGGACAATATTCGCAAAAGCATGTGATTTAGGAGATATCGATAGCTGCTTTGAAGTGGGTATCTTGTATGATAACGGCGATAAAGTAGATGCTATAAAAGCAAGCGAATTTTATTTAAAAGCATGCGAGAAAAGTAAAGTAGTAAGTTGCCACAAGCTAGGAAATTTATACCAAAAAGGTCTCCTAGAGAAGGATTATAAAAAAGCAGTAAAATTTTATGAAAAAGCATGTGATTTAGGCTATGGCAAAAGTTGCCACAACGGTGGAAGTGTATACATTATGGGCGGTTTTGGACTAGAAGTAGATCACGAAAAGGCGTTTGAGCTTTTTAAAAAAGGCTGTGAAAGTGGCTTACCCGATAGCTGCTATAACGTCGCATTTTCATATCAGCAAGGCGACGGGACGCAGATGAACTATGATAAAGCTATAGAATTTTACACGAAAGCCTGCGATTTAGGCTTTTCCTATGCTTGCGGTAATCTCGGAGTTTTGTACGTTGGCGGTAGTCAGAATGTAAAGCAAGATCTCCGCAAGGCGTTAGACTATTTTGTGAGGGCTTGCGACTTAGGGAATGAAAAAATTTGTGAAAAGCTTCAATGGATAAAAGACACGATTTCAATAGATCAACCGCAAAATTAAAATTTTACTTCATCATTGGCACAAAAGACGGTTGAGCAGTTTAAATTTAATGCGATAAGCTATTGCGTAAAAAATATCATAGACTTGCGGGTTGGTTTAAACTAGGCGCTTTCTTGTGCTATTTAAATTTTAACGTCTTGCTTGCAATAATGCACTATAGGTTTACTTGTGCGTTATTTAAAATTTGCGCATCGGCGCAAAAAGGATAGATATGAGAAAGATCATCGACATAGCGGCGCTTTCGATTGCCGTTTGCATCTTGGTTATGGTGCTTTTTTGGCCGTCGCCCGTTTTATCGTTTAAGTGCTACCGCGACGATGGCGTAAGCTGCGCGCAATTGGGGCGCGACAAACTCTCCCGCGGAGATTACGACGGCGCCAGGCTCGCTCTTGCTAAAGCTTGCGAGGCGGGTGAGAAAGATAGCTGCTTTGATTTGGGTGCCCTATACGACGGCGAGGGCAATGCGACGCAAGCGGGCGTATTTTATGCCGCAGCGTGCGATAAAAATGTCGCCGTAGCCTGCCACAAGCTAGGCAACCTATATCAGCGAGGGCGCCTGAGTAGAGACTTCGCCGCGGCAGCTCGGTACTATGTCAAGGCCTGCGATTTGGGCTATGCCAAAAGCTGCCACAATGCGGCCGTGGTCTATTTCACGGGCGGTTTTGGGTTTGCGGCGGATCCGGCAAAGGCAGTGAGCTTTTTTGAGCGAGGTTGCGACGGCGGGCTAGTGGATAGCTGCTATAACGCCGGCGTTGCGTATGATAAGGGCCTCGGCGCGCCGCAGGATCGCGACAAGGCGGAGAAGCTTTACACCAAATCCTGCGAGCTGGGCTACGGCGATGCCTGCAATAATTTAGGCTATTTGTATGTGAGCAAGGGGGATTTGCGCGGATTTTCCAAGGGGCTTGGATGGGTCAAAAAGGGCTGCGACGCGGGCAATAAAAAATCCTGCCAGCTCTACGAATTCATGAAAGAGCAAATTTTAAAGAAGTAGGCGCTTGGTAGCCCCGTTCATGTTTCGGTTTGTACTGCCTGCCGTGCGCGCCGTCTGTTTTACGCTGTCTGCCTTGCACCGCATATTTGCGCTGCTAGTCATAGTATGCTCATTTTGCGATATGAGGTTGTCTGCGATATTGCCGCGACGGGTTTATGAGCTTTTACAGCGCGTGCAATTTCGCCGCGATTTTGCGACGTGCGAAATTCGGCAAGGCGTAGATAGCCCATGCATGCGATTAGTTAAATTTAGCGGCGGAGTTTTACTTGAAATCTATCGCTATGAAATTTTAAAGCTTAGCTCTAAATTCAGGGCTTGCAGAATCTCAACTTTAAAATTTCATGGGCAGCGCTGCGAGCAAGGCAAATTTTAGATTTTAAAATTTTACGGCGCGAAATTTAGTGCGGAAGCAAAGCGCGAAGCTGTGTTTGAGGAGGTAAATTGGAATATAAGATCACGGGCGAGGTTCGAAATCTCCGCGTCCACGCTGCAAGAGGAAATAGCAAAATTTGGGTATTTTTCGAAATAGACGGCGTGAAGCTGCGCGGCGAGTTTAACGATATCCCAGTGGAGGAGGGCGAGCTTGCGCGCGCGTATTTCATCCGCGGAGGATATGCGGGCAGCTACGTGATCACTCGAGTTCAGGTGGTGTGCAAACCAAGCCCTTTGCGCCGCAAGCTGGGGATCGCGACCGCCGTGTGCACGCTGGGTTTCGGCGCGGCGCTGTGGATTGTAGGCTTTGGGATTTTAAACGTCGGCGGGAGGGGCTCTCTAATTAATTTTGTCTGTGTTGCCGCCGCAGGATTTGGGGTGCTAAAAGAGGGCGCGGGCAATCTTAAAATGTGGCTAAATCAGCGCACGTCCGAGTAGATCGCCGCCGCGACGCAAATTTCATAGATTTACAAATCCGCCGAATAAAATTTACTCGCGCCGCCGTATCTTTGCGGCGTAAATTTTGCTAAAATTCGCTCCGAGCGCGAAATCCGCTGCGTAAATTTAGAAAAAAGTAAAATTTTGAATATAAACGAAGCCATAGTTGCCACCGCCAAAAAGCAAAAAGAGTGTCGACTAGCATTTCTAAAGTATCTGTTTTTGGGAATTTTATTTATAATAGCACTGCCCGTGGGCGGCGGATTTGCCGTAGGATATCTTTTTGAAAATCGCCTTGCACCGCTATTTTTCATCATTATCTATATCCCGTTTTTTCAAGCCGCGCTAATGGCTAACAGGGGCCGAGTGACCAGCGAGCTGGGGGATTACAAAGCGTTTTATAAAGATGTTTTCGTCCGCGCCGCTATTCGGAGCACAGATCCAAATTTTAACTACGATCCGAATGCCGGCATCAGCCGTAAAGAATTTCGCAAAATCGGCATCTATTCGCCAGGTGAGTTTCGCGCTGAAGATCAAATCAGTGGCATTTATAACGGCGTCAAATTTAACCTTAGCGAAGCGATCCGCATCCCAAACGGCGCGACGCTGGAAATCGGCGACTCGGCGGCGCTAAATTTGCTATCCGCGATAATTTTTGCATGGGAGGCCATGAAGGATATGCAGGCGTTCAGCGGCTCGGTCTTGGTCTGCGAGTTTTACAAGAAATTTAGCGGGCAAACTATAGTCGCGAGCCGCACGCTAAACACCAGATTTTTAGGCGAAAAAGAGCAGATGGACGACGTGTTTTTTAGCAAAGAATTTCGAGTTTTTGCGGATGATAAAGTAGAGGCGAGGTATCTTTTGACGCCCGCGCTTATGGAGCGCCTGCGAGAGCTAAAGGAAAAATTCGCGGGGAAAATGGGCGTGAGCGCGGCGTTTATGGACGATAAATTTTACCTATTTTTAAACGGAGCGAAAAATAAGTTTGAGACGACGCTTTTTTCACCGCCGCCGAGCCTTGAGGACGCCGCAGGGATCAAAAAGGAAATTTCAGAGCTTTTATCTATCATAGACGAGCTAAATTTGAACCCGGATTTAAGCGGGGCGGCGATTTTGGCTGATTAACGCGCGCCGCTATTTGGCGGATAAAATCCGCTTGCACTGTAAGAGAGCGCATTACTTGTCGACTATCGAAATACATTGTCGCTCGAGTGCTATTTCTCCACCAGCTAAAATGTGCTACGCTTTGGTCGTATTCTCCACCGCCTACCAAAATGCGCTAAAGCCTGGATTGCTTCTATGCTACTTACCGAGATGCGCTACGGATCAGATCGCTCATTTTTGCTACCGGCGGGGGCGTGCTTAAGTAGCTCCTGTTCTCGAGCGAATAATCTGCAAAATTTTTCCCAGTCGTGCAGATAGACGAGCCTGTGCTCTTTACCATTTTCGTCTATGTAGATGCCTTGCGTCGAGCATAGGCTCATCTTTTGCCAGTAGTCGAAAAACGGCAACGCTTCGATGTCATCTTGCAGTACACCTCGCATTGTGCCGTTATCGTAAATTTTTAAATCATAATAAGTCATTTCCATTTTTAACCTTTCTAAATTTTATATCTACGGAATTCTGCCGCGATAAAATTCTACTTTCTTAAAATTTTACTGAGATAGAATTCTGTAAGCCAGATTTAGAATTTTAAAATTCCATGCGCCACGAAATTTGCTGTAAATTCCGCCCCTTTAAATTTTGCGGCGTCAATCCTCGGTAAAATTCTGTAGAATTTCACTGCAAGTAAAATTTAACCTGCCAGCGCCTTTAGCTGTTCGGCGCTTAGCCCATCCACCAAAATATAGCTTGCATCGATGAAGCGGTAGTTTTGCTTCGGTAGGCGCGCGATAAACTCGTCGTATTCCAGCTCGGCGATCGCGCGGTAGTTACCTGCGTCGTTTTCGTCGCCCTCTATGCCTATGAGTGCGATCTGCCAGCGCGCTACGTCGTTATTTTTCAGCATCTCGGTGTTTTGCCATTCCACAAACGGTTTGTAGGGCAGGATAGTAGGTAGGTCCTGCGTGAGCGCGTATGAGCCCATTATCGTGCCGTCATCCCCATTTCGATAAAACCTTTGGTGCGCGCTGTAAGCGCCAAGGTACTGCACCTCGGTTAGTCGCTTGCTAAACTCGGCAGAGGGGTTGTATGAGGCTAAAATTTCATCCATCATCGCGCGGTTTATCGCAAAAGGCCTCTCTACCCAGTAGCAAAAATTTACCTCCGTATCGCCGCTTAAATGCTGATCTATCGAATGCAGTCCCGCCGATATATCGCGCTCGTAGTCGAATTGTTCTATACTGTCGTGGGTGTAAATTTCGCCGTTTTCATCCGCGATCTCGCTTTGTAGCTGCTTGGATAGCGCCTGCAGATATGAGATCGCCAAAACCCAATCAAAGACCGTCGCGGGCGTATTTACGCGCACGGCGTAGCCTTGTCGCTCCTCGTCATATCTTAGCTCCATTCCGCGCCCGCTCTTGCCCTGCACGCCCAAAATCAAGCACTCCTGCTCGCTCAAAGGTGATTTTAAAAACGCCCTCTCGTCAAAGCCTTCGGCGCTCTCGTCTATGTCAAATACCGATAGATCGGGCAGGAGATCCAATGCCTTGCCTACGCTCATGGCGTCCGAATAGCCCATAAATAGCGGGCGCTTTTTATTTTTGACGCTAAATTCTACGCTCACCCTTTTCTCCTTTGTTAAATTGGCAAAATTATAGCGAAATTTTACCTGCCGCTGCGGGCTAAATTTGCAGCGCAAGGAGTTGCGAAAAGTAAGCTTAAAGCTTTTTGGGAGTAGAATTTAAGTGGGTCACACAGGCGGTAAATTTAATCAAAGGAGCGAAAATGACGAAAGATCAGTGCTGCGTCCTAAAGCATTTGACGGCGGGCGATACGGGCGGTTTTGACAAGATAGGCGAGATGAATGACGGCGAGTTTTTGGATGCGCTTATCGGAAAAGGGCTTGTTTGGATGCTTGACTGGGCCGGCGAGGACGAGACGGGCGATGTGGGTAAATTTGTCCGCTCTAGGCTTGGTGCGCTGCAAGGCGGCGTGTCACTAGAGTGCGATAAAATTTACGCAAGGCTCGAAAAAGAAGCGAAAAAAGAGGGTTTCGAGCGCGGCGATGCGAGCCTATTTTTGATGAACGAGTTTCAAAAGGCGCTCAAAAAGAGCGATTTTAGGCTCTTTACTTTGGATCTTCATAGCGACGCTTATTATCTGCTCGTCGCGCACAAGGACGCCGAGAAAGATTTTAAAAAGCTAGGCAAGCGCGAGGAGCTATTTTGGGATATCGCGCCGTGGGGCAAGCGCCGCAAAAGGCAGATCCTTTACGTCATAAACTGCGAGTGCGGCGAGATGTCCGCGTGGCAGCTGGATGCGGACGAGCTCTCTCCTAGAGATGAGGTTTGCGAGGTGTGCGGGCGGGTACTTTTCGACGCAGACGGCAATGCTATGCAGCCTTTAGAGAAGGAATTTATCTGATCTTGCTTATCGCGGTTTTGCGTACGAAGTTCTGGCCGGATGAAAAGTTAAATTTTATTGCGCAACTCGGCAGGATTTAGCGCATGGATTTGGTTTGCGACTCGGCGGCGAAACGCAGTTTAAATTTAATGCTTGCTTGGGCGGCGGAATATGTTTGATGCGGCTCGCTTTGGTAGTAAAATACGCTTCGGCGCGGCTTGTTTTGCTTTGCTGTTTGCGTGAGCGGCTAAATTCGCGGCTTGCATTTGTATCTCGCAAGACCGCAGCGCAGGACGCGCTCTTTTAGCGCTTACGTTCCGCTCTTGCGTTCTTGCTTCTCAAGTTCGCAGTCGTGGACGTATCCGTTCATGTTGCGCTAAATTTTGATTTTAATGGTTGTGGACGCCAAGCTCGCTGCACTAAAAATCAAAATTTAGCTCTGTTGCGATCACTAAATTTATAATCCTGTAAATTTAGAATTTTAAGCGTAAAATTTTGAACTAAAATTTCTAAAATCTCTAAATTTTAAAATTTTAAATGCGATACGAGCTTGTCGGCTCGCTTGTTATAAGGTTCGTAAACTCCACCGCCGCAGAAGCGACGAATTTATTCGATAAAAATAAGACAAAATTTTCTCTAGAGAGCGCCCGAAAAGAATTCCGATATTAGCGCGACCGCAAACGCGCTGTGTTTGAAATCCGAAACCGACGAGGTGCGGTGAAAGGCTAGCCGCGAGCTTTGGCGATGCACGCCTCGATCGCCGCCATCACCGCTGCGCGAAACCCCGCCGCCTCGAGCGCCGCGAGTCCCTCTATCGTCGTGCCCGCAGGCGAGCAGACCGCGTCTTTGAGCTCCGATGGGCGCTTGCCGCTTTGCAGTAGGCGCGCCGTGCCCTCTACCGCCGCCGCTACCGCGTCGTAGCACAGCGCCCGCGGCAGTCCGCCCCGCACGCCCGCGTCCGCCGCCGCCTCGATAAAGGCGCACACATACGCAGGCAGGCTACCTGCAATCCCAGTAAATGCAGCAAAGCCAGCCTCGTCTATCTCGTAAAATTTGCCGATTTTGGCGGCTAGCGCTCGCACGATCTCCCGACTAGCCTCATCAAAATACTCGCCGTAGCACAGCGCCGTAGCCGACGCGCCGATGCCCGCGGCGACGTTTGGCATCGCGCGGGCTACGAAAACGTCCGCACCTACGATATTTTGGGCGCGCTCTAGCTTGAAATTCGGCGCTAAAAGAAGCAGGATTTTGCCCGCAAGCTCGGGCGCGATCAGGTGCAAAATCCCCTCGTAGCTGGCGGGCTTGGTCGCGAGCACGATCATATCCGCTGCGTGCGCCAGCTGCGTCTCGTCTTGTAAAATTTGCACGCCGTAGCGCTTGCGCAAAAATTCGTTTTTACTTCTGGCATAAGCTAGGACTTGAAACTTCGTATCGGAGCCGGACTGCGCGCAAGAGGAATTTTGCCCGTCGCTAGCGGAATTTTGTATATTGGGCTCGGAATTCTGCCCGCAAGCGGTAAAATTTTGAGTATCGGACATAAAATTCCGCTCGCCGCGCGCGAAATTTTCTTTATCCTCTGCAAAATTTTCTGCGCCCGCCGTGCAATCTCGTCCGCCGACTCCGCAAAGTGCCGCGATCATCGCCTCGCCCATATTTCCGCCGCCGATAAATCCCACTTTCATTTTCGCTCCTTCAAAGCTAAATTATGCCTCAATGATAGCTCAAAATTTCTTTATCCGCCCTTGCGGCGCGCGGTTTATCTACGTAAAAGCAAATTTTAGCTACAATCTCGCCTAAATTTTTAAAAAAAAGGATGCGTTATGGCAATAAATGTTTTTTACGACAAAGATTGCGATTTAGGTTTGATTAAAGCTAAAAAGGTCGCTATGATCGGCTTTGGCTCGCAGGGACACGCTCACGCCGAAAATTTGCGAGATAGCGGCGTAGAGGTTATCGTGGGCCTTAAAAAGGGCGGCGCGAGCTGGAGCAAGGCCGAGGCGAAGGGTTTTAAAGTAATGAGCGTCGGCGAGGCTACGAAGGCAGCCGATCTTGTGATGATCCTAACGCCTGATGAGTTTCAAAGCGACATTTTCAAAGCGGAGATCGAGCCAAATTTAAGCGAGGGCAACGCGATAGCGTTTGCGCACGGCTTTAATATCCACTTCGGACAGATCGTCCCTCCAAAGGGTATTGACTGCATTATGATCGCTCCGAAAGCCCCGGGCCACACCGTCCGCAACGAGTTCGTAAGCGGCGGCGGCGTGCCGATGCTGATCGCTGTTTCGCAAAACGAAAGCGGCAGAGCCAAAGAGCTTGCTCTAAGCTACGCAAGCGCGATCGGCGGCGGCCGCACCGGCATCATCGAAACGACTTTTAAAGCAGAAACTGAGACCGATCTTTTCGGCGAGCAGGCTGTGCTTTGCGGCGGACTTTGCGCGCTCATCAACGCGGGCTTTGAAACTCTCGTCGAGGCGGGATATGAGCCTGAGATGGCGTATTTTGAGTGCCAGCACGAGATGAAGCTGATCGTGGATCTCATCTATCAAGGCGGCATGGCAGATATGCGCTACTCGATCTCAAACACCGCAGAATACGGCGATTACGTAAGCGGAAACCGCGTCGTAAACGAAAGCAGCAAAGCGGCGATGAAAGAGGTGCTAAAGGAGATCCAAAACGGCAAATTTGCAAAAGACTTCATCCTCGAGCGCAAAGCTGGCTACGTGCGAATGAACGCCGAGCGCAACATCACGGCAAATAGCTTGCTTAGCAAAACCGGCGAGAAGCTTCGCGCGATGATGCCGTGGATCGCCAAAGGCAAGCTCGTAAATAAAGATAAAAACTAATTTCGGCTGAGCTTTGGCTAATACAAATCCACGCGGGCGCCGCAAAAAGCGCCCGATCAATTACATAGCGATCGCCTTTGTCGTAATCTTATGCTTTTTAAGCGGCGCGGTTACCTACGGGGTTTTGGATCTCGTATTTTCGGGCAATAAGGCTGCGTTGCAGCAAAGCTCGCGCAAACAAACTCCTGAGAGCACTTCCGATTCTCGCGGTAAAAAGCCTCGTTTAAGCGTTGCGGAGAAGGAAGCGCTGATTCAAAAGGAGCTTGATAAGATCGCCGAGCAAAACGTAACCGCGCCCAAGATGAGCATAGAGCCCGCACGGCAGAATTTTGCAGGACAAAATTCTACAAACGGCAATTTGCAAAATTCCGTAAATTCTATGGCTTCCTCAAATTTCGCCGCCGTAAATTCGGCGAGTGACGGATCGGACGTAAATTTTACCGCGTCAAATTCCGCTTTAGAAAATTCCATAAATTCTACCGCGCAAAGCCACGCTTCTAGCGGCGCGGACGATCTTTCTAAATCGCCGCGCAAGGCTTTGCCCGCAGGCTCTCGCGCAAAGCTAGCGATCATCATCGACGACGTAGGCACCGGCGAGCAGGCACAAAAGATCGCCGCTCTGCCCGTGCGCGTGACGCCGTCCATCTTTCCACCCGAATATCAGCGCAAGGACACGAGCTCGCTCGCTCGCGGCTTTGAGCATTACGCGATCCACCTGCCGATGGAGGCTAGCTCTGCGAAAAATAACTCCGCGACGCTGCGAGCCTCGGATAATTACGAGAAGCTTCGCGGCGTCATAGCCAAGCTGCGCGCGGACTTTCCGAACGCTAAATTTATAAACAACCACACCGGTTCTAAATTTACCGCCGACGAGCGCGCGATGCAAAACCTGCTGCGCGCGATGAACGAGCATGGATTTTTATTTATCGACTCGCGCACTAGCCCCGCTACGAAGGCTAAGGCGGCGATGAAGGGGCTCGGCATGCGATACGTGCATCGCGATGTGTTTTTAGATAATCAAAACAGCGTCGCTGCGGTGCGTAAAAAGCTGCGTGAAGCCGTGACGCTTGCTAAAAAACAGGGCTATGCCATCGCCATCGGCCATCCCAAAAGCTCCACTCTGCGCGCGCTTGCAAACAGCGCCGACATCCTAAGCGAGGTCGATTTGGTCTATTTGGACGAAATTTATGAGTACTACGAGTGAGCTCGGTTTTAAAATCCAGGGCTTAAAAAGGCTCGGCGCAAGCGAGCCCGCGCGGCTGTATTTTAGGGGCGAGCCGGCGATGTTACAAAAGCGCCGCATCTCGATCGTGGGCTCGCGCAAGATGAGCGTTTATAGCAAAAATTTGATTCTGCGCCTCGCGCGCGCTTTGAGTGATGCGGACTTTTGCGTCGTAAGCGGCGCGGCGATCGGCTGTGACATAGCCGCGCACGAAGGGGCGTTTCCAAACACGATCGCGGTTTTTGGCAACGGTCTTGATCAAATTTATCCCGCGCAAAACGCTGCTATGATCGGCAAAATTTACGAGCGTAGCCTCGCGCTTAGCGAGTATGAGGACGGCGTGAGTGCGCGCGGATTTCAGTTTTTGCAGCGCAACCGCATCGTCGTGGCGCTGTCCGAAGCGCTGATCGTCGCTCAGGCAGAGCCCCGCAGCGGCTCACTGCAAAGCGCGCGCCTAGCTCGCGAGATGGGCGTGCCCGTGTACGTGCTGCCGCACCGAATGGACGAGAGCGCGGGCACGAATGATCTGCTCGCAAAATCCCAGGCGCGACTGATTGCGGATTTTGGCGAGTTTGTCGCCTCTTTGGCTCCGCAGACGCCGAAAAACACTGAGCGCGCGCAGGATGAGGTGATAGAATTTTTAGCTCTAAATTCCGATTTGCAAGCGGCGATCGAGCGCTTCGGAGATAAAATTTACGAATACGAGCTTGAAGGCAGGATCGAAATTTTAGGCGCAAAGATCGTGGCAAAGTAGCCGGCGGCAGGCGCTTGCTCGCCATGATTTAATCGGCGCCGCCCGCCGGCACAGCGTGTTTGCACGGCGCGTAGTCTGCGCAGTCGGTGTTTAAATTTAGAAAAAGGCTGCTCGGTAGAATTTTACTTTCCGCAAGTAGCACTTGAGCTTAAAACAAACCCGCGCGGCTTGTTTTTGTGCAGCGCCGCTTGCCTCCGCTTGCGGTAATGATCGGTTTGTGAATGCTTCTCGCGATCTATAAATACTTTGCGGCGCAGAATTTAAGCTTTAAAATGCATCAAATTTTCTGAAATAGCGTTTAAATGTTTGTTTGCCTATCGTGCTAAATTTTTGCGGGTAAATTTGGCTGCGGATTTCAGCGCAAGCGTGGTAGGCTGAATTTGCCGCAAGGAAAAATTTTGAGCGTGGCGGCAAAATTTTACGAGCTATAAAGCGCAGAGGGGCTGTGTCTGCTCCGTCGCGTGAGTGCGGGTTTGCTTTAAAATTTTGGTTTTACGTGGGGTGGGTTGGTTGCACGTCCGGTACCTGCACGGCAGGATTTATGCCCGCCGTGAGTTTGGGTGTCGCTTACGTGCAGCTCACGCGGACTCAGTGCGGATGTACCTGCCAGGTGCGGCGATCGAAATTTTGGAATTTGAAGCTCGCGGCACACTAAATTTAATAGCTCGTAAGCGGCGCGAGCGAGTGAAATTTATTATGCCTATTTTGTATGAAATTTCATAAAATTCCACGGTGGAATTCTGCGATAAAATTTAGCTATGAAATTCCGATCGCGGAATTTCGGCGATAGAATTTTAATGGCGGAATTCCGCAAAATTTGATGTTAGCAAAGGATAAATTTTGATAGTTGCGATCGATCTTGGGCTTAAACGTATCGGCGTGGCGGCGGCACCGGATGATAAGACGCCGCTTCCGTGCGAGCCGATCCTGCGCAAAAACCGCACCCAAGCCGCGCGCGAGCTAAGCGAACTGCTGCGCGAAAAGGGTGCCAGCGTGCTGGTGCTTGGCGTACCGCGCGGCGGGGCGAGCGAGGAGGAGATGAGCAGGCGCATACGCCACTTCGCCTCGCTGCTGGATTTTGATGGCGAGATAAAATTTCAAGACGAGAGCTTTTCGAGCGCCGAAGCGGCGGAGTTTGCGAGTAAAGGCGCTAAAGGCGGCGGCAAGGATCCGCGCTTTGATAGCATCGCCGCGACGATAATTTTGCAAAGGTTTTTGTCGAGCAAGGGTTAGGCGCGTAGCAACGTAATTTACACGCGGCGGTGAAAGATAAAACCGCCGCTCGTCTGTTTTGTCGCCGTTTGAAAGGCCGCAGAATTTTACTCGCTCGCCTAAAATAGACGGAATTCATGCGCGCCGAAAGTCGGTAAAATTTTATTGTCCACTAAGGTTTGGCAGAATTTTACTTTGCCCGCAAAGAGCCTGCGGAATTTATTTTGGCTGTAGTCGTAAATGACGCTTTATGTAGTTAAATCAAGTGAGATTGACGGTGGTTTGAGCTTCAAGTAGTGAGGCTTATGTATTTTGGGATCTGCGTTCGCGTGTACGGCTACTATTTAAGTTTCTTTAAAGGTCTATTTAGACGCAAAGAATGCTAAGCAAAATTGCAAAAACGCGGATGCATCATAGAATAGGGCGCAAATTTTGCGATAAATTTCATTTAGGGAGCGGTTATGTTTAAGATCGCGATGTTGGTAAAAAGGGCACCGGGCATCACGCAGCAGGAGTTTGTGGCACACTGAGCGGCGCATTCACAAAAGGTTTTAGCTAATCAAAAGGTACTAAATATCGTCCGCTATGCAAAAACGATGCCCATCTTTCCAGAGAGGCAGAGCACCAAGCGCGAGACGGCGGCGTTTGACTACGATGCGATGGGCGAGCTGTGGTATGAGAGCGTGCAGGCGTTTGCGGATGCGCGAAACAGTGAGGCGGCGCGAGCGGTGCTAGCGGAGCTGATGGCGGATGAGGCGAAGTTTTGCGATATGAAAAACTCCGTGATGTGGTTCGGCGAGGAGGAGGCTGTGATAGAGTTTGAGCGCTAGGGAGCGCGGCTTGCGCTTTGCAGCGAATAAAATTTTGAAGTAAAGCAATTCTACGTGGCATTTGGGTTTTAAAACTAGCAGAATTTTACGAGCTGGGCTTGCGCGGCTGAAATCTCAGTCGCAACCTACATAGATGAAATTTACGTACGCAATACAGATATCGCGCAGTCTTGATTATTTTAAGACTCACCATATCTAATTGGTGCGATCTAAGAAGTCTGGGTATTGGAGCCAAAACGCCTAAAGACGCATTACGCCTGCAGTTTTGGCATAGGCAAGCCTATTTCTAAGATAAAATTTAAAGGCTGGCAGTATAAAATTGTTTAAAATTTCTAAGCAGCAATGCAAAATTTTCAAAAGTTTTCTATGGCGCGGCAAGATGCTCACCATGGGCTTGGTATGCAACAAAATATTTTACACACTAGATTATCGCCCTGATAAATTACCATTGCAGAGGCTGTAGGCGTTTTAGACCTAAAGGATTAAATGCTTTAGTTATTATAAATACTGCAGGCGCCGTGGATGCCGCATAGACGGTGCGAGTAAAAAGTGGGGCGGCCAGCCATAAAAACAATCTTGCAAGTAAAATTTTAATTTGTCTTTTTAAAATTCAGCTCAAAGCTCCGTTTAAAATTTTATTTAAAATTTTGCTTAGGATTTTGATAGGAATTTTGCAGGAATTTCGCCGCAAATTTCACAGCTATTATCAAAAATTAAAATTTTATCCCTCGCTTTTTGCTATAATTATTTTTAAAATTTAAAAGGAGCAAAAATGAAAATTTTAGCATCGATTGCCGCACTAATCGTAGCAGCCTACTTGCTCGCGCAGATATTTTTCCCGCAAGGGGTCTCGTTTGTCGGATGCGGCGTCGGTAGGGCTAATTCGTGCGAAGACTATGGAGCGTATTTGCTTGAAGAGCGCGATTATGAGGCAGCAAAAAAGCCGTTTGAAAAAGCTTGTGAAGCGGGGCTGGAAAATAGCTGTGCTATCGCGGGGGATTTATATTACGACGAGCAAAATTTATATAAAACTACGAAAGATAAGGGCAAGTCTGCGCGGTTTTATTCCAAAGCGTGCGAGCTGGGAGCTGCCAAAGCTTGCTACAACGCCGCGATAATCTCTTATAAAAATGCCGATAAGAAAAATACGTTCGCATTTTTTGCCAAATCATGCGATTTGGGATTAGGCGAGGGCTGCTTAAATACTGCGGTCGCTAGCTACGAAGAAAAAGACTATCAGGGCGCTCTTAAGTTTTTCCTCAAATCTTGCGATGCTGCTTTGGCGGAGGGATGCCAAAGGGTCGGGCTAGCGTATTCAAAGAAGGAATTTGGCGAGCCGGATCTGGATAAGGCGATGATATACTACGACAAGGCCTGCAAGCTGGGAGCTGAGTTTAGCTGCAATGTAGTAGCCGCGATGAATAAAATAAATGCAAGCGAGGCTAATGCGACTAAATAGATGGCAGGGCTAGCTAGATAATACCGGCGAGATCGAAATTAGTATAGAAATTTTGCGGAGCTTTATGGGATTTTACGAAATTCTGTGGAATTTTATTTCTAAATTTTATTGCTGAAATTCCGCATATTGCGATAATATCTATAGATAGTGGTTTTAAAATTTCAGTATTTTGGAAGTTTAGAATTTAATCTATGCTGGGGATTTTATTGACATAATTTTAATTTGTCATAGACTTACCCATCGCGATATAGGGATTTCATCATAATCATGGTGCTAAATTATATATCGTTGAAGGAGAAAAAATTGCGCAAACTAGCGAGTAGCTATGCAATCACAGCTGATATGGCAAAAATATCCGAAAAGATCACACGGATAATCAATCTGCGAAGTAAGTAAAATCAATTATCAAGTGGATGGAATCTATCAATAAACAAGTAAAATTATTAATTGCAAAGTAAGCAAAATCGATCTGTAAATGGGTAGATCAAGCTTAATCTAACTCGAAGTAGCCTGTAAATAAGCTAAATTGCAAGCAAGATAAATTTTAAGTAGGCATATTGTAAGAAAGTAAAATTTTAGATGAGATAAGTGGGATAAATCGATTTCAAATCACCGTAGAAGTTGGATGACGATCCTAATTTAAAGCCCCATTTTTCCGGGATTTAAGATACCTTTTGGATCGAACGCCCTTTTGATTGCGCGAAATAGTTCCATCTCTGCTGCGCTAAAAGCTAGTGGCATAAATTCTGCTTTGTTTAGCCCGATGCCGTGCTCGCCGCTGAGCGTACCGCCAAGATCAACTGCAGCTTTGAAAATTTCGGTGATTGCGTCATGTCCGCGTCGCACTTGAGCTTCATCTTTTTTGTCGGCGACCATGACGTTGGTGTGGACATTGCCGTCGCCCGTATGCCCGAAGCATGGCACGCGCACGCCGTATTTATCGCCGATGCGCGCGATACGGCGCAGTAGCTCGGGCAGCTGCGAGCGCGGGACGGTGATGTCCTCATTTAGCTTAAGCGTGCCGTAGATATTGATCGCCTGCGAGCAGTTGCGTCTCGCAAACCAAATGCCCGCACGCTCTTCTTCGCTTTCTGCGATGCGAAAGTCGCTCGCGCCGTTTTGAACGAAAATTTCTTTTATGAGTGCGAGCTCCTCCAAAAGCACCGCTTCTAAATTGCCGTCGGTTTCGCAGATCAAAATCGCGCCCGCACCCTTCGGCAAGCCCTTATGAAATTTCTCCTCGACCGCGGCTATGCACAGCGCGTCTAAAAATTCCATCGCCACGGGCGTGATACCGGCAGCCATCGTCTTATACACGGCATTCATTGCTGCATCTACGCTAGGAAAGACGCCCATCGCAGTCTTTTTAAGCTTTGGCATCGGGATGAGCTTGAGTGTGATTTCGGTAATGACGGCAAGTGCACCTTCGCTTGCGATTAAAATTCCTGCCACGTTGAAGCCTGCGACATCTTTGATAGTGCGTTTGCCCGCTCGGATCACCTCTCCATTAGGCAGTACCGCACGCAGTGCCATTACATAGTCTTTGGTGATGCCGTATTTTGCGGCGCGCATACCGCCGGAGTTTTCGGCGACATTGCCTCCTAGCGTGGAATAATCCTGGCTTGCGGGATCGGGCGGATAAAAAAGCCCGCGCGCTGCGGCTGCTTTTTGCAGATCGATATTTATGCAGCCGGGTTGGACTACGGCGAGTAGATTTTGCATGTCGATTTCTAGAATTTTATTCATATGTTTTTCAAATGCTAAAATCACTCCGCCGTTTGCGGCTAAAGATCCACCCGTAAAACCGCTACCTGCGCCTCTTGGAACTATGGGGATTAAATTTTCGTTGCAGAATTTTAAAATTTGACTGACATCGTCCTCACTTTGCGGGAAAAGCACGCCGTCCGGCAGGCAGCGTCTTTTCGTCGCGTCGTAGCAGTATGCTGTGCGATGAGCCTCGTCAAAATAGGCATTATCCGCGCCTAATAGATTTGTAAAAAACGCTTGCGCAGCGCTATTCATCGCCGTCTAAGCCCAGCAAATAGCGGTAGTGCTTGTCGTAATCGCTGATCGGGCCGTTAGTAAAGTCCCAAATGACGGTCTTTATCTCGCCCACGCGTGAGTAAAACGGCAGCTGATAATAAGCCACGCTGCCGCTAGCGAACGTGCGCAAAGGCTTGAAACTACCGCAGTCGGCAAATACGCCTTGTTTATCCATCGCGATAAAAATCAGTCCGGCGCTGTTTTGCGCGCAAATTTTACGAAAATCGTCGCGGCTGGGATTTGGCTTGTGGTTGTAGCTAAGATAGGTGCCACCAAGATCTGGGTGGATAAAATTTATATTTGGAAAAGCCTTGATAACCTGCTCGTAAATTTCGGCGTTAGGTGCGACGATTATGGCGCGGTCATAGAGGAAATTTAAGATCACTTTATCGCCGCTTGAGGGTAAAATTTTAGGCAGTGGCAGCGCCTCTTGAGCTAACATATCAAAGACCTCAAATCGCACCTTTGCCTTGCCTGAGCTTTTTTGCGTCACGACTGCGCGCGCGATGATGGAGCTTGCGCCGCTACCGAAATTATGCATCACTACTCCGCTGCTACCTACGGCAATCGTAGGGCTATCTGCAATCTCGCCCGAACCATCAGTTACGCTAAGTAGGGCGGTCTCGTATCGCGGCATGTTAAATTCCGCCCCTATCGCCGCGCTTAAAAATAGACTCAAAATAAGTAAAGCTTTTTTCAAAATTCTGCTCCTGAATAAAATTTCGGCTAATTATACATAAAACTTTGAAATTAGCGATAAAATTCCGCGGTATTTACGAAATATAAGCGTTTTTTCGTTACAATCCCGCCTTAAAATAATATTTCAAAGCGGTTTTATATGACTAGAATTTTTATATTGCTTTTTCTGTGGATAGGCGTAGTTTTTGCGAACAACCCTAGCGTAGAGAAGTTTGCCTGGCCCGATGGCGTGAGTCTGCTGCAATTTATGGAAACTGCGGGCATCCCCGCATCTGTATATTACGACCTGGATAAAGAGGATCAAGAGCTTGCCGCTGAGGTGCGAGCGGGCGTGGAGTGTCAAATTTTGCGTGATCCAGCAGGTCGCGTCTCCCAGCTGTTAATCCCCGTCAGTGAGGAGCTTCAGATCCACATCTACCGCGATAAATTCGGCACTTTTAGATTCGTTTATACTCCGATAGTTTATGAGGAAAACAGCTACTCTTTAGGAATTCAGATCGAAAGCTCGCCCTATCAAGACATCATCAAAGCTACGGGCAATGCGGCTTTAGCGAATGAGTTTATGCTTGTTTTTAAAAATGAGGTAAATTTTAAAAAGCTGCAAAAGGGCGATCGGCTCGTGATCTTGTATGAGCAAAAAACGCGCCTTGGCAAGCCTTTCGGCGGAGTAAATATCACCGCAGGAATGATCGAGGAAAATAAAAAGCCCAAATCGCTATATTTTTTCGATGATAAATACTACGACCGAAGCGGCAAAAAGGTCGAATCTTTTCTGCTGATTACGCCGCTTGTTTATACTAGAATTTCATCCTATTTTACCCCTAAAAGATTTCATCCGATTTTAAAGCGATATCGTGCGCATTTGGGCGTGGATTATGCAGCTCCCAAAGGCACTAGGGTAAATGCAGCAGGAGCGGGCAAGATTAGCTTTGTAGGGCGTAAAAACGGCTACGGCAATACCGTCGAAATCAACCACGGCGGCGGCATTAGCACGCTTTATGCACATCTTAGTGGCTTTGCTAGCGGCACAAAAGCAGGCGTTAGCGTCAAGCAAGGTCAATTAATCGCCTACGTGGGCTCGACCGGGCTTAGTTCGGGACCGCATCTGCACTTCGGACTTTATAAAAATAAGCAGGCGATAGATCCGCTTAAGGTAGTCAAGATTGAAAAAACTAACGTCATAAGTGCCGAGGAGCTTAAATTTAAAGCTCTCGTCAAAGATATGGACGCTAGAATGGCTGCGGCTAAAGACGGCTCGAAAAACCCTGCTAAATTTGAAAATTACGAGTCGCTTATCACGATAAATTAAGGCTGAAAATGGAAAATAAAGAGCAGCTGGACGATGTCGAGGAAGCCAAAGCGCTTCTTGATGCGCACTTGGACGATACGCTTGAGCATGAGCTAAGCGCCGCCGATCTTACGGAGCATTTAAAAACTCTAAAGAAGCACGACGAAGAAAAATACGTAGAATTCTTAAAAAAGCTAGATCCTGAGGATCTTGCCGATGCTGCGCTTGAGATGCCCGAGCATATGCTCGAAGATGTCATCGAAACTCTGCCTCACGAAAAGATCGTCAAAGCGATTGAGGAGCTCGAAAGCGACGATCAGGCAGAGCTTTTGCAAAATATCGGCGAAATCGACGAGGACAAGGCCGAGCAGATTTTCTATGGGCTTGACGAGGACGATCGCCACGATATTCTTACTATCTCCAAATATAGCGAAGATGAGGCGGGCGCGTATATGCAGACTGAGGTCTTTAGCGCGAGGCAGGATCAGACCCTGGGACAGGCGGTCGAGATGCTGCGCATTATGCGCGAAAAGGACGAGATCGAAAACGTCTTTCAGCTCTTCGTGCTCGATAAAAAGGGACATTTGCTTACTACCTTTTCGACGTCCGATCTGATTTTATACGATTTTTCGCTCACGCTGGAGCAAATTTCACAAAAATTCGGCGCCGAAAACAAAATCCACTTCGCCACCGATACCGATAAGATCGACGACGTGATCAAGGACTTTGAGGAATTCGATCTTAACGTCATACCCGTAGTCGATGCTAACGGCGTGCTCATCGGGCGTATCACCGCCGATGATATTCACGATCTCATCCAAGAGCGCGCCACCGAGCAAATTTACAACCTCGCGGGCGTCGATGACGAAGCGGAGGACGATGAGACTACGATCTTTAAGGCGGGACGCGCGCGCGCTGTGTGGCTAGCGGTAAATTTATGCACGGCGATCGTAAGCTCCACGATCATCGGACTTTTTGACGCCACTATCGAAAAGCTGGTCGCACTTGCCGTGCTTATGCCGATAGTCGCCTCCATGGGCGGCAACACCGGCACGCAGGCGCTTACGGTAACCGTGCGCCGCCTAGCTTTGGGCGAGATAGCGTTTAAAGACAAAAAGCAGGTTCTCTTTCGCGAGATCACGATCGCTTTCATAAACGGCCTCATTTTTGCCACGCTGATGGGGTTTGTGGCGTATTTTTGGTTCGGCATTAAGCTTTTGGGGCTAGTGATTGCGATGTCGATGGTGCTAAATTTAACTCTTGCGGGGCTTTTTGGCGCCGTCATTCCGATCACGCTTAAAAAATTAAATATCGACCCAGCCGTCGGCAGCTCCGTGCTGCTTACCACGGTTACGGATATCGTGGGATTTTTTAGCTTTTTAGGACTTGCGACATGGATACTACTATAAAAAATTTTAAAATTTCCGAGCTTAAAAGCTCGAATTTCGTTAAACCCTTTCGCTTGAGCTTTGAAATGGACGGCGTAGCGCGCGCGTGGGACTGCGTCAAGGTGCACGATAGCGTCTCGATTTTGCTCTACCATACGCAGCGCGACGCGCTTTTGCTCGTTAAGCAGTTTCGCCCCAGCGTGTGGTTTTATCAAGAGGAAAATTTAATAAATTCGCCCGAGAAGGGCTACACCTATGAGCTTTGCGCTGGCATTTTAGACAAGGGCATCAGCGAGGAGCAAACGGCGATCGAAGAGGTGCTCGAGGAGACGGGCTATGCCGTGAAGGATCTGAAATTTATCACGAGCTACTACAGCGCCCTTGGCTTTGCGGCGAACCGTCAAATTTTATATTTCGCGTGCATCGACGAATCGATGAAGATCAGTCGCGGTGGCGGCGTGGACGGCGAGAAGATCGAGCTTTTCTACCTGCCTGCGGCCAAGGCGCGGGAGTTTATGTTTGACGAAAAGATCGTGCGCGCGCCGGGGCTGATCTTGGCGTTTCAGTGGTTTTTGAGCGAGTTTAAAGCTTAGCGGCGAGACGGAATTTCGCGTGCTGCTGCGCGCTTTTGCGTCTCGGCTTTAAATTTAAAGGACGGCGATGAGGGTTTTACTTAGGCTGTGCGTTATCGCGGCGTGTGTTTATGTCTGCGTGCTAGCGGGACTTTATATCTTTCAAGAACGGCTAATATTTTTGGGCGAGCCGCTGGATAAAAACTTCAAATTTAGCTTTGAAAATTCCGAATTTACTGGACTTGTGAACGCGCCCGAGAGCGGCGCACATTTAGATACGCCGTCGTCCGCTACGCAAAATAGTGCGGCGACAAACGGCGCTGCGGACGAAAGCGCTTCTGCAGCGAGCGACACAAAAGAAAGCGGCGCCGCAGCGGGCGAGATCAAAAACGAAAGCGCTCAAACTAGCGGCGAGCATATCGGCGAAAATACTTCTCAGGACATCGCAGCGGGCAATAAGACAAACGCCGCTGCGATAAAATTTCAAGAGATCAATATCCCCTTTCAAGGTGGGTCGATAAACGGGCTGAAATTTAGCGCGGCAGAGCCTAAAGGCGCGATTTTGTTCTTTCACGGCAACTTCGGCGACGTGAGCGGCTGGGGCGCATACGGCGCGGATTTTGCGGCTTTGGGATACGATTTTTATATTTTCGATTACCCGGGCTACGGCAAATCGGACGGCAAAATTTCATCGCAGCAGCAGCTTTTTGCGAGCGCCGATGCGATGAGCCGCTACGTTTTAGCGCAGCATCCGCCAAGAAAGCTCGCGATGATCGGCTACTCGATCGGAAGCGGCATCGCGGCACAGCAGGCTGCGAAGTGGGATGCGGCGCGGCTGATTTTGCTCGCGCCCTATTTTAGCTTCGAGCGACTCGCGCACGAAAAAGCCCCCTTCGTGCCTAAATTTTTGATCCGCTATAAGATTCCTACTGCGGAATTTTTGCAAGCGGCACGCGGCACGCAGATCACGCTCATCCACGGAGCCGCAGATGAGCTGATACCGGTGCAACACTGCCGCGATCTTGCGGGATCTCTTAAGGCGGGCGATATATTTTATGAAATACCAGACGCGCGGCATAATGGACTGCTGGCAATGCCCGGGACTTGGAAGATTTTAAAAGAGAGGCTGCGCTAATATAGCGGAGCTCGGCGTAACATTTCACGCAGAATTCGACCGCTAAATTTTAAAATTTTACGCAAAATTCCGCGCGGATTAGGTCTTCGTAAAATCGCATGAAATTTTATAGCGGCAAAACACGGCGCCAAAAAAGAGGCGTAATTTCAAATTAAAATTTATGCGCCATTGGCGTAAGCATAGAGCCGACTTTGTAGCGTTAAATTCTTTCTAGCTCAGCTATGCCGTAAATTTAAAACTAAAATTTTTGCTAGGCCGCAACGCCGTATGCTTTAGCTGCGATAAAATTTTATGAAATTTTATGAAATTTTATGAAATTTTATGAAATTTTATGAAATTTTATCTCCGCAGTCGTTTATAAATTTCAAGTCTAAATTTTATATTTACGCCCCGACGGCGCCGTATTTTAGCCGCTTAAAATTCTGCCATATGAAATTCTATCTCGTAGAATTTTAATTCACCGCGCTCAAATTTTATCCGCCGCTCTGAAATTTATCCCGCCGCGTCTAAATTTATCCAGCCCGTCGCGCTTTACCGAAATTTATATTTAGTTGTTGTAAAATGCGTTTTTAAAAGGATTTTAGCGGGTTGTGATATGAGTATTTTAGAGCTTACGGAGTGCGTGGGCATCGCTTCGGCGGCGCTTAGCGGGTTTTTATTCGGCGTAAAGAAGGGCTGCGATTGGCTTGGGATCTTTATCGCGGCGTTTTTGACGGCGCTTGGTGGCGGAATCATGCGCGATACCTTAGTAAGCCGCGAAATCTACTCGTTTACGCACTATGCGCCCGTAACGATCGTGCTTGCGGTAAGCGCCGTAGCTATTTTCGCTAAACTTTACGAAAATCGCGATTTAGAGGGTAAATTTTTATTTATTCTAACCGATGCGATCGACGTCGTAAGCTTTTCGATCGTGGGAGCGATGGTCGCGCTAAGTTACAATCACAACGTTTTTGGCGTGGTGCTAATCGCGTTTTGCAACGGCGTGGGCGGCGGTATTTTGCGCGACGTGCTGCTGAACGAAGTGCCGTGGTTTTTGCATACGGGGCTTTATGGCACGATAAGCATGGGCGTGGGCTTGATATATTTCGTGCTTGATGGGTTGGGGCTTAGCGGCGCCTTTTCGGTGATTATTTTGCTGGTTTTAGGGGTTGCGTTTCGCATGGTGGCTTATTACAAATCTTGGCATCTGCCTAAAGTGGAGTATAAAAAATGAACTATTTGATGGATAATTTCGCGCGCGTAAACGTAGCGCTAGTAAGAGGCGAGGGCTCGATAGTCTATGACGAAGCGGGCAAGGACTACGTAGATTTTGGCGCGGGCATCGGCGTAAACTGCCTAGGGCACGCAAACGAGATCGTGCTGGAAGCGATCGGCACGCAAGCCGCGCAGATCATCCACGGCTCAAATATCTATAGAATTCTGCCCCAAGAAGCCCTGGCTCAAAAGATTAGCGAGCTTTTAGGATACCGCACATACGCGGTGTTTTGTAACTCGGGCGCGGAGGCTAACGAAGCGGCGATCAAAATGGCGCGCAAATACGGCACCGTAAACTTCCCTAATAAAAAATTTGAAATTCTAACTCTGCGAAATTCATTCCACGGCCGCACGCTAGCGACGCTACAAGCTACCGGGCAGGAGAAATTTCATCCGGAAATTTTTGCGCCCTATATGCCCGGATTTAAATTTTTCGACGATATCGAGGAGATCATCGCGCACATCGATGAAAACAGCGTCGCCGTGATGATCGAGCTAGTCCAGGGCGAGGGCGGTATCAAGCCTCTGGATAAGGCTAGCGTGCAAAAGCTGGCGGCTGTTTTGAAAGAGAAAAAGCTGCTTTTAATAACCGACGAGGTGCAGTGCGGCGTATATCGCACGGGCGAGTTTGCGACGTCGCAAATTTACGGCATCCGCCCCGACATCATCACCTTTGCCAAAGGTCTTGCGGGCGGCGTGCCGATCGGCGCGTGCGTGGCGCAGCAAAATATTTTCGCTCCGGGCGAGCACGGCAGCACCTTCGGCGGTAACTTTTTGGCGACCTCTACGGCGCTTGCGGTGCTTTCGCAGCTAGAGTTTTTAAAAGCGAGCGGCAAGCTTGATAAGACTATAAAAAGATTTATCAAAAAACTAGACACCATCGCCGCAGACTATCCTAGCCTGATCGAAAAGCACGTGGGGCTCGGTCTGATGCAAGGCCTCGTGCTACGCGATGAAAAAAACTTGGGCGAGATCTTTAACAAAGCCCTGCAAAACGGACTTTTGATCCTAAAATCCGGCAAGCGCACCCTTAGATTTTTGCCTGCATTAAATATCAAAAAATCCGAGATCAAAGAGGGCTTCGCGCGCCTACGCAAAAGCCTGGACGAGATAGTGCGGGCGTGAAATTTAGCGATTTTTTTGAGGGCTGGTTAAACGAGAGCTACTACGCAAATGCCGCTAAAATCGGTAAGAGCGGCGATTTTTACACTGCCGTGAGCGTAGGGAGTTTCTTTGGGATCTGCATCGCGCGCGAAATTTTACGCCTAAGCGCGGATTTTTGCGCGGCGCAAGAGTTAAGCTTAGACGCGGCGCCGAACCCAGATAGGTCGCGGCAAAATCTTGCGGCTAATCCTGGCAAGCTAAATTTAAATGCCGCGCCTGTAAAAAAGCCGCAAAATAGCGCTAAAATAACTATCGTAGAGATCGGCTCGCACGACGGACGGCTGCTTTGCGACATAGCGCAAGCTATCTTTACGCTGGGCGGCGCGGCGGCGCTTGATAAATTTAGCTTTGCGATCATCGAGCCGCACGAGCGCCTGCGCGAGCTGCAGCGGGCGAGCTTTGCGGAGAGCTTCGGCGATGAAATTGCGCTAAAGCACTTTACAAGCGCGCGCGAGGCGAAATTTAAAGATGCGATCTTTGTGGCAAATGAACTCTTCGACGCCTTTAAATGCGAGGCGGTGGACGGTGAAAATATGCTTTTTGTAAAGAGCGGTGCGGCAAAATTTGCCCCCATAAAAGAAGGCGAAATTTTGACCCTCGCGCGCAGATTCGGCATCTCGCGCGGCGAAATCCCTGTCGAATACTTTCGCTTCGCCCGCGAAATTTGCGCCAGCGCGCAGCGGTTTTATTTCATCGCCTTTGATTACGGACAGATGGGCGCTAGCGGCGATTTCAGCCTGCGGATCTACCGAAATCACGAAGTTTTTAGCTTCTTTGAGGTGCAAAACTTGAGCGATTTTTACGGCAAGAGCGATCTTACCTACGACGTAAATTTTGAAATTTTGCGTGCTGCGTTTGAGGACGCAGGCGCCGTCACGGCGGATTTTAAAAGACAGATCGCGGCTCTCATAGACTTCGGCGCGGTCCAGCTTTTAGAGCTTTTTATGCAAAAAAGCGGCGAGAAGGGCTATCGCAACGCGCTTTTGCAGTTTAATCACCTGCGCGCGGAGTTTGGTGAGAAGTTTAAGATGATAAAATTTAAAAAGGGGCTTTGATGAAAGCTTTTATCGATTGCGACTGCGAAATTTTGCAAAAGACGCTGGAGCTGTTTTTAAAAGATCATGCCGCAAGTGCGCAGGATTGCGACTTTGTGATAAGCGATGAGCCGCAAAGCTCGGCAAAACCGCTATTTTTGATCGGCGAGGGCGGTGATTTAGCGCTACCGTTTTCAAAGAATACTCTGCTATCCAGGCTAGAGGATTTCCAAGGTTCGCTAAAGCGGGATCTTAGCGAATACGACGCGGCGGAAGAGGAAATTTGCGCTCTGTTTGATGAGTTTAAGGAAAAAATCATCGAAATTTTAAGAAGGCAAAATGGCTAAATTTTCCAAACCCACCGGCGCGCTCTTTACGCAAATTTCAAGCGGCATTTATAAGGGCAAAAAGCCCGCTCTGCCCGCACTTTCGAGCACGCGCAGCACGAAAAGCATCGTAAAGGGCTCGTTTTTCGATACGTGGCGGGCGGAGTTGCGCGGCGCGGTGTTTATCGAGTGCTTCGGCGGCAGCGGTGCAATGGCGCTTGAAGCGCTAAGCAACGGCGCAAAAAACGTTTATGCGATCGAAAAGGACGCTGCCGCGCATAAGATAATGCGGAAAAATTTCGAGCTTTTCGGACTAGGCGCAAACGCGATTTTGGGCGATTGCTTCGAGCGACTGCCAGAAATTTTGCGCGAGCTGCAAGCGAATATGAACGGATGCTCGGGCACGAATTCGCCAAATTTAAGCGGCAAAAATTTAGACAAAAACCATGCCGCCACCTACCGCAAAAATTTAGACGGCGAAAAAGAGGGCTGTCGCAAAAGCTTTAGCGGCGTAGAGCAGGGCGAGAACGGATACTGCGCCGCGCAAAGCGTAGAAGCGGAAGGTGGCACGCAAAGCGGCGTGAAAGATTTTGCAAAATGCGGTACGCAAAACAGCGTGTCTTACGGCACGCAAAATGGTACGCAGAGCGGCGTAAATGACGATTGCGCGGGCGAGGGCTTTGGCGGTTCTGCCCAGATTGGCGATTATGCGAGCGCTTCTAGTATAAAATACTGTGTGAATTCGCTAGCCACGGACGCCGCAAACTTTAGCGAAAAGTTTGATGCTAGCTCTGCTTCGCAATACGACGCTAACGACGTCGAGACCGCTAATTGCAACGTAAATTTAAGCTCAAAATACGGCGTAAGTTCTAATTTTGACGCAAATCGCGGTGCGAGCTTAGGCGCGAGCTGCGAAGAGAAAGAAATCTTAAATTTAGGCGAGAATTTTAACGCTAGCTACGGAGAAAATTTACATTCAAACGCAAATTTCATCTATGATTCAAGAAAAAATTCTACTGCGAATTCCATAGAAAATTCCGTCTTCGATCCTGCGCGCAGAGTGTTTGTCTATCTGGACCCACCGTTTGCGATTAGGCAGGGCTTTGGCGGGATTTACGAGCGGGTGCTGGCGCTGATAACGCGCCTGGGCTCCGCGCAGTGCGAGCTGCTAATCGCGATCGAGCATATGAGCGAGCTTGAGTTGCCGCTTAAAATCGGCGATTTCGCACTGCTTAAATCGCGCAAATTCGGCGCTACGACGATGAGCTACTACGCAAAATGAAAAGCTTAAAGCAGATTTTAGATTATTACGCCGATTTGAAAAATTGCGACGCGGATCTTTTCGGCGCGCCCGATCCGCTGCAGGTCGCAAAGGGACATCGAAACGACGTCGTAGCACTTATCTGCGCGCTGTTTGCTTACGGGAGCGCGGCTCAAATTTTAAAATTTCTTCGCTCGCTTGATTTTTCGCTTTTAGACGGGAGCGATGAGCGCATTGGTGCAGAGCTTGCGAGCAAAAAGTATAGATTTCAAAGCTCGCGCGACGTCGCTGAAATTTTTATAACTTTAAAGCGGCTTAAAAATAGCCTTAGCATCGAAGAGAGCGTGCTTCGCGGCATGCAAAAAAGCGGACGGATCGAGGATGGGATAAATTTTTTAATCGGCGAGATTTACAGATTAAATCCCTACCGCAGCCCGGGGTATGAGTTTTTTTTCGGGCGTGGCTTCTCGCAAAAGCCTACGTCGCCGTACAAGCGCTACAATCTTTTCCTGCGCTGGGTGGTGCGCGACAGCGACATCGATCTGGGGCTGTACAAAAAGATCGAAAAATCGCGCCTCCTCATCCCGCTCGATACCCATACGCATAAAGTTTCGCTTAAGCTTGGGCTGATCGATCGCAAGAGTTACGATTTTGAGGCGGTTTTGCAGCTTACGCAAAGCTTAAGGCGCTTCGATCCGAGCGATCCCATCAAATACGACTTCGCGCTGTATCGCCTCGGACAGAGCGGCGAGATAGATAAAATTTTGCCGGAACTAAGCGGCGAGTTTAGATAAAACTGCGGAATAATTGGCGAAATTTTATCTGATACGAGCGGGGCGATGAAATTTTATGAAGTTTTAGTGCGGCTGTGCGGCGGAATTTTGCGCTGTTTTGCCGCATAAGTAGGGCTGGCTTTATGGATTTTGCCGCGCGCCTTAAGTATAGCGCGTCGAAATTTCATAAAATTTTAGCAAAAGATCGCTTTATAAAATTCTGCAAATTTCACGGATAGCTGCGCGAAATTTATAGGGCTATTTTATGAAATTCAAGTAAAATTTCGCCGCTTTGCATTGCTAAAATTTTATAGAATTTTGCAGCTTGTGCGCGACGCGATAAAATGTATGGAGCTAAAACGGCAATCGCGCGATAAATTTCATAAAATTTAAGCGGGAGCCGTGTAGTAAAATCCGATATAATTCCGCGAAATTTTATAGGATTTCACGAAATTCTAGCAGGTGCCCGTATGCACTTTGCGGTGCATGAGCAGTTTTACGATCGTAATTGCGAGAATTCTGACAGGCGTTCATAGCACGTGCCTGCGTGATTTGAAAAAAAAGGACAAAAATGGAGCTTGAACTTTGGCAGTTTGCGGTGCTTTTTGCGGCGGCATTTTTCGGCGGATTTATAGACTCGATCGCGGGCGGCGGCGGACTGATCTCGCTGCCTGCGCTGCTTGCCGTGGGCGTTCCGCCGCATGTAGCGATCGCCACAAATAGATTTCAAGGCAGTTTCGGAAGTTTCACCGCCGCTTTAAATTTCATCCGCAAGGGTTATGTCGATGCAGCGGAGATCTTGTGCGGCGTGATTTTTACGTTCATAGGCGGACTCGTCGGCGCTTATGTCCTGCTTCTAGTCGATGCGAAATTCCTAAACTACCTCATTCCGATCCTGCTGCTGGCGCTTTTGCTTTATATGATTTTTTCGCCAAACCTAGGCGAAGCGCCCGCCAAACCCAAGATGTCAAAAAAGAGCTTTTACGCGATTTTCGGGCTTGTTTTGGGTTTTTACGACGGGTTTTTCGGCCCAGGCACAGGCTCGTTTTGGACGTTTGCGCTCGTGGGAATTTTAGGGCTTTATATGAAAAAGGCGGTCGCACACACGAAGGTTTTAAATTTCACCTCAAACATCGTCTCTTTGGGCGTTTTTATCATCGGCGGGCAAATTTTATGGCTCGTCGGAGCGGTGATGGCGGTCGGGCAGATCGCGGGCAGCTTCGCAGGCTCAAGCTTGGTGATGCGGTGCGACGTAAAATTCGTGCGCAAGATGCTTCTGTTCGTCGTTGCCGCTACGATTTTAAAGCTACTTTACGGACTGATCGCAAGCTGAATACAGGACTGATTGGGACTGATTGCGAGTTGATTACAGGACCGATTGAGGGCTGATCGCAGGCTAATCCCAAGCCAAAATCATAGAATTTTATACAGGATTTCGTATAAAATTTCATGTAAAATTTTATGAGCTCTCGTCGATCTATTTCGATGACGCTGATCCTTACTGTCGCGACAGTGTCGATTTCACTGCTGCAGTGCCATCTTGCCGCAGTGTCGCACCAAATTTACTGCGACACTGTAAATTTTAATTGTAGTGTCAATTTTATCGTAGCGTTGTGCTGATCTTATCGCGACTACGCTAATTTCCCGCTGCTGCGATGTTGATTCTATTGGCGTTACGTCGGAGGTCTCGCTTGTCGTGAGGTCTTGATTTTATTGTTTCGATATCGTCGATTTTGCTCCGCTACATCGACGACTTCGTTACCGCGCTTGCTACTGCGAGGATTTTAATTGCGTTGTGCGGTGCCCACTGATTTTTATGACGGCGCTGTTTTTTCTGCTGCGATGGTAGCAATTTTGGCGCTGCTTTTACTGCCCCGCCGTCCGTATCACTACCGTGGGTGGCTTGATTTTGCTGTCGCGACATTGATGGTCTTGATGGTGCAAGGATTTGATTTGCTGCCGCAACGATGCCGATGAAGTTCCGTCCATCCGCATCGGTTAAATTTAGCCGCGTTGTCTGTATTTATTTCGTTGTATCGCCATGCATTCATTCGATGTCGTCGATAGAGTCGTCGTATTGCCGAGCGCACAATGCTATCGTGCCCGTGCTATGAAATTTAATCGGGTACCGTCACGCACGCCTCTTTCCCGCTTACTTGCCTTTTAAAATACACGCCACCTTAGCAAGCCGTTTTACTCGCCCTGCGCTCGTGCCGACAGTTCAACCATTTGCTGTGCAGATTCGCCGCCGTGCCCGTATCGATTAAATTTAGCCGCACTTTCACACTCTGTTTTGTTGCGCCCGTTAGCTCTTTTAAATTTGCCGTTTCGCCGCCACGGATCGCTATTCCGCGCTAGCTTCTCGCCATATTGTCCGCTGTATTTGTGCGATAAATTTAATACGTATGCCGTTCGGCTTTGCTGTGATTGGCGAAATTCTATCTATCCATGCCTTTTAAATTTCACCGCTACGCCGCGCACTCTGTGTGCCGTTTCACTCTACCATCTCCGGCAAAATTTATCTACCCCTCGTCGCCCATTAATTTTAGCTGCACCGTCGCACCCTTTGCGCCCGCAATCTTGCTCGCAAAATTCCGCCGTCTAAAGCAATGCTAAAATATTTTGCGATAAAATGGGCGAAATTTTTCACAAAGGATTTAGTATGCAGATTATCTCGACTCCCGATGCGGCGCAGGCCATCGGACCGTACTCTCAGGCGATCAAGGCGGGTGGGTTTATCTTTACCTCGGGGCAGATCGCGCTTAAACCGGACGGCGAGTTTGTCGCGGGCGGCGTGGAGGCGCAGAGCAGGCAGGTTTTGCAAAACCTCGCCGCGATCCTGAAAGAAGCGGGCGCGACGCTGCAAGATGCCGTCAAAACTACGATTTTTCTGGCCGATATGGGCGATTTTGCCGCGGTGAACGAGATATACGCAGCGACGTTCGGCGCGCACAAGCCCGCTCGCAGCACGGTGCAGGTCGCCAAACTCCCCAAAGGCGCGCTGGTGGAGATCGAAGTAATAGCGCTGGCTAGGGCTTAGCGCTAAATTTAGATCACTAGAACTCTGTCAGTTCACGTTTGCGGTTAAAATTTATACGCGGGCTGCTCGAAATTTAAACGGCTCGCTTTGATTTTGTAGCTGTGCGAGCTTTTAAATTTAGATTTTCAAAGCCGCGCCAAATGCCCGTGGTTTTATGTAAACAGCGCGTCTGGTGCGCTAAGGCGTTAAAATTTCTCGCTCAAAATGGGATCAAAATGATAGAAAAACTTATTTAAAAATCTAAAAATATCACGGCTGCGGGGCGCAGCGACATAGAGCCCGCATGGATCGCGCAGGCGCAGTGGCGGCTCGGTTTCGCGCTGCCTGCGAGCTACAAGCAGATGCTGCTAAGATACGCCAGCGTGAGTGCAGCGGGGACGGAGTTAAAAACGATCGCGCCGCCCGAGTTTGCGGATAGTGCCGACGCCGACATCTGCTACACGTATGAGGTAAATCTAAAAAACGGGCTATTCGCCGCGGACGAGCTCGTGTTTTTTGCAGCTCGAGGACGAGGAGTATTATTTTAAAATTTCGCCCGCAAGCGACATAGCGGATGGCTCGCCAAACACGGCGCACGGCAAGACGGCGGAGAGCACGAGTGGCAAAGCTGCGAGCGATACAGTCGTCGCGACGGTAGCCGACGGTGCAGAAAACAGGGCATCGGACGACGAAGCGCATGCGGAGCGATCGCCGGATGCGGCGCACGATATGAATGCCGCAACGACGTGCAAAGCTGCGGGCGCGACAATGGGCGAGGCGGCAGATGAGGTGGCAAGCGAAGCGACGAAAGAGATAGCGAGCGAGCGGGCAGATGACGCGCCGTGCGAATATAAGGTCTTCGTGCGCACTATGTAGAAGGCGAGGATAGGCTTTTCGCAGACGATTTTTACGGGTTTTTGGAAAAATTTTAAAACGAAATTTAACGCAAAATCAGGAGCGATAAAATGGGACTGTTTGACATTTTTAAAAAGGATAAATTTGACGTCGACATGCGCTCGGACGGCATTTTCATCGGCGGCGTAAACTGCGAGTTCGATCTGGCTAAGTTTAACGAAGCCTTGGGGCAGCCGCGCGTGATCGATGATGGGGAGGGCAAAAGCCGCTATTTTTGGGATGAGGCGGGGATTTTCGCCTTCGTGCGCGCGGGCGAGCTCGCAGAGCAGAAGCTTACCGAGATAATTTTGATGCTTGAGGTCACAAAGGGCGTGCAGCATGAGGTTCCGCGCAAGCTATACGGCGGCGCGTTCACGCTTGAGGGCAGGCCGC
The DNA here is from genome assembly GCF_937973075.1 of uncultured Campylobacter sp. Taxonomy (GTDB): domain Bacteria; phylum Campylobacterota; class Campylobacteria; order Campylobacterales; family Campylobacteraceae; genus Campylobacter_B. The sequence continues at coordinate 6,157 of NZ_CALBWL010000024.1, read as the reverse complement.
CGCTTGAGGCCGTATCCGAGCAGGAGCTGCGCGGCGCATATATATTTTTGGAGCTTAGCCTTGGTAAATTCGAAGTCTCGCTAGCTCTAGCCGAGGCTGTGCAGGAGCGCATAGGCGCGATGGATTTTGCCGAGCGCTTCGCTAAGCGCGACACCGACGAGATCGCAGATATCGTGCGAGCTGCGAAAATGCCGATAGGACGCGTCTGCATCAATCAAAAGGCAAAAAAGGTAAAGCGAAAGCCGAGCGTAAATTTAAGCTTCCGCGCGCGGCGAGCGAGACGCTAGCGTTTAAAAATTTCAATTTCAAAATCGCCGTGATGAACGAGCTGATGTATGAAAAATCCCTGCTACAGCCCAAATTTGACGTGTTTGAGTACTGCGAGGAGCGCGGCATCGATCCGTATGCGGACTTCGGCGCGCTGCCGCAAGCCAAAAAGTGGTTTAAGGACTATCCGGTCCCCGCAAATTTGGCGGAACAGGTGAGCGAGCTATATCTTGACGGCGGAAACGAAATTTACCTGCAAATCGCGCCTGATTGGGACGGCGAGGACGAGCTTTTCGACATTAAAAACATTGACGCCGCCGAGCTTGCGCAATTCAAAAACCTTAAGAAAATCGAAACGACCGGCATCGGCATATCCAAAAAGGCGCAAAAAACCTGCGCAAATGCGGGGATTGCGGTAATTGATTAAGCGCAGAAGTGGATTTTGAGCTATACGGAGCGCGGTTTTTTAAAGGCTGAAATAGGCTTTTGAGCTACGTGCGCGCTCTTAAAGGTCGTAATTGTTGCCGCGCCGCGCAAAATTCTACTTATAGCGAGCGCTATAAATGAGCTTTGAAGGCGCTTGGCGAAGTATCTGACATGTCTAATTTGGCGCGCGTTAAAAGCTTAGGAGCTCGTTTTGCAGCATACATAAGAGCTGCGTCGCTAAATGCGCAAGATGAGAGTGTCACGCGAGTAAAAATAGTTCGCTTTTTTGCTTTTTGGCTTTTATGGAAAATTCACTGCTCAGCAAGAGAGTTAAATTTACCGCTTTTAAATTTTAAAATTTACAAAGAGCGGCGCGCGCGGCTTTTAATGTGCGATTAAATTTAGATTTCATAGCGGCTTAAATTCTAAGTGCGGTTGAATTTGCGTCTTTAATTCTGCTTGCAGCCTGTATCATGCCGCAAAACATGGTGAGAGAATAGATCGTTTGCGTGCGTGAGGCGAGGATTAAATTAAAATTCCAGCTTTGAAATTTAACCAAATTTAGGGCTCGCACTTAAGAAGTAGTTTTGCGCGCTGATACCGAAAGCCTAGAAGATGTTTTAAATGCTCAAGTCGAGAAAGTATTTTGCAGGCTAGCACGCAAGAAAGCATTTTTGAAATCCGTACCAAGAGTGTGTATTAAAACTAACAAGGTGCGGCGCTGCTTTGCTGGTTTTATCACGCCGCTTCCAGGCTAAATTTCATAGCCGCATAAAGCTGTCGTCGTAGCTGCCCTCTAGCTTGCGGCGCATATCCTCGCGCCATTTTGGCGTAAGCGTCGCAAGTAGGTTAAATTTTGCTAACAGCCCTTCATCGAGGCGATCGCCGTAAAATAGACGGTTAAGCTCCATCACGCTCATCATAGCGGGGTCGCGCCCCACGACGTAGATCTCGTCGCCTGCGCGGCACGAGCCCGCCTCTAGCACGCGGTAGTACCAGCCGGTAAGTCCGCTGCGCGCGATCTCCGCCGTCATCTCCGCGTTACCCCAGCGCATCGAGAGCTTATAGCAGGGCTTGCGCGGCTGGCTTACCTGCAGTACCAGCGAGCCTATGCGGTGCACATCGCCGATGCATACGTTTTGTTCGTGTAGTCCGCTGATCGTGAGATTCTCGCCCATTGCGCCGTAGGCTAGATTTTTAAGTCCCAAAAACCTTTCCCACGCCGCGTAATTTTGCAGCGAGTTGGCAAAAATCGCCTTTTCCGTCCCGCCATGATGCAGCGTGTCGGCTACCGCGTCACCCTCGAATCCAAGCTCATTTGCGCGCACTTCGCCCGCTCTGGCTTGCTTAAATATCGCCGTTTCCCAGCGCTTTTTTAGAGGCTGCGTAGCGCGCTCATCGCCGTAAGCGCGCGGCTGTCCGGTCAGTAATGCCTTTAAAATTGGCATTTTTTGCTCCTTAAAATTTGCATCCGTTCTCCTTAGATCATAAAATTTAGGCAAGAATTTTAGCTCGAAAAGAATTTTAAAATTCTAAATTTTAAGATGATTTTGCGCTAAATTCCAAGCGCGGGCTTGAAATTTAGCGCGCGGCATTATTTGTAGTCGTTCGCGTCGTAACTTTTGCCGTCGTTAAAGTCACTCAAAAGCCGCACGACGACGGGGCTAAGTAGGATGATCGCGATTAGGTTTGGGATCACCATCAGTCCGTTAAACATATCGGCTAGCCCCCAGACGAGGTCGATCTTTTGCACGCTTCCTATGAATACAAATGCGACGACTAAAATTTGCAAGAGCTTGACGAATTTTGCGCCCAGGAGGTATCGCACGTTAATCTCGGCAAAGTAATACCAGCCCAAAATCGTGGTAAATGCGAAGAAAAACAGACAGATCGCCACGAAGCCGTAGCCGCCGCTGCGACCCAAAATTTGCGATCCGAAGGCTTCCTGCACCAGCGAGATGCCCGAAAATACCGCCTTGCCGTTTTCGAAGGTGACTACGTCGGTGCTAAGCACGACGAAAACGGTGATGTTAAGCACGATGAATGTATCGACGAAAACGCCCATTATGCCGAGCACGGCTTGATCTACGGGGTGTTTGACATTCGCCGCGGCGTGTGCGTGCGGCGTCGAGCCCATGCCCGCTTCGTTTGAAAAGAGCCCGCGCGCGATGCCGTATCTCATCGCAGTAGCGATCGTAGCGCCCGTAGCGCCGCCCCAGGCAGCAGATGGATCGAATGCGGCTTTGAATATCAGTGCGATGACGGATGGAATTTTATCGAAATTTGAGCCGATGATGACGAGACCCACCAGCACGTAGCAGATCGCCATTAGTGGCACGACCTTTTCGGCTACGCGTGCGATTGCTTTGACGCCGCCGAAAAAGATGACGCAGCAGATGAGCGCCAATGCTGCGCCGCTCACCCACTTCGGAATCCCGAATGCACTGCTAAAGCCGTCGGAGATGGAGTTTGCCTGCACCATATTGCCCATGAAGCCCAAAGCAAAGATGATGGCTAGAGCAAAAAATGCCGCTAAAGGCTTGGCAAGGGGGCTTTTGAGTCCGCGACTGATGTAAAACGCGGGCCCTCCGATCATATGTCCGCTGTCATCCTTGGTGCGGTAAATTTGAGCCAGGCAGATCTCGGCAAAGTTCGTCGCCATGCCCAAAAACGCCGCGCACCACATCCAAAATATCGCGCCCGGTCCGCCCATAACTAACGCGGTGCTGGCGCCTACCAGATTGCCCGTGCCGACCTGTGCCGCGATCGCCGTGGCGACGGCTTGGAACGAGCTCATGCCGCTTTTGCCCGCGGCCGCGCCGTGCAGGGAGAAGTTGCCGAAAAGCTTGCGCGCGCCCATTTTAAATTTAAAAATTTGCACTAAATGCAAGCGCGCCGTAAAATACGCGCCGGTGCCGCAAAGTAGGGCGATTAGAAAGTATGGACCCCACAAAAAGGAGTTGATTGCGTCAATTGTGGCGGTGAGTTTGTCGAGAAAATTTTGCATGATCTTTTCCGTGAATTTAAGATGCGAAAATATATTTTAAAAACTCTTAAATTCCTATAAATCGAGGTAAATTTAAGCGAAATTTTAAAGCGTTTTTATAATTTTACTCAAGCATTAAGTAAAGCGGTATATGCCGTTTGCTCTGCATGCCAGCTTGCCAGATAAGCAGCTTAGAATTCGCGCCTTAGCTGTCGAAATTTGCAAAGCAATCAACTGAAATTTTAAGCCTATTCATCACCGCTTTCGATTTTGAAAACGAACATCTTGCACGCATTGCAAAAGGCTGGTATCAGGCTAAATAGGCGCCCTTTGAGGCTCCAGTGCTCGCGATACATTTTCATCATCGCGGCTTCTTTTATGAAGCGGATGCGGGCGGGCTCCCAGCTCTGCACCTCTGCGCCGCCACTGATACCCATTTTAAAGGGCACGTTTTGCATATGCCGCATCGCGTCGTGGCGCTTGGAGTCGAATTTTCTTACCGAAAACTCGCTCATAAAGTCGCTCAGCACGTAGCCGCTAAATTTTTGCGAAAGCGCGATAAAAAATTTCTTAAATTCCTCTTTCTCAAAATACATACTCACGCCCTCTAAGATGAATATATAACCTGTGCTGCCGTGCTTTGCGACCAGCTCGTTCATCCACGAAAGATCTAGCATCGAGTAGGGCAGGCTGAAATTGTTCTTTGCTTTGGGTAGCAGCGCGTCGCGCATGGCTATGACGTCGGGCAGATCGAGATCGTAAAATAGGGCGCTCGGTAGGGCTTTTTGCAATCTAAGCGGGCGAGTGTCGAGCCCCGCGCCGAGCTGCACGATTATAGGGTGGTCAAACTCTGCCGCGAGCCGCAGCGCCTCGTCGTCAAAAAATTTCGCGCGGATCACGGTGCCTGTCTTGCTAAGACGCGCGTCGTTAAATTTTGCAAAATCATAATCGATCTGCTCTACGACGGCGCTTGAAAACGGATCATTTAGAATCGGATCCACGTCTTTGAAATCCAAATGGCGCATATAAACGTTGATTAGCAACGTCTCGGAGACGTTATTTTTAAAATTTAACTTTTGCATGAGGCTCCCTCTCTTGCGGTATTATCGCGAGCAAAATGCCGCTTATTTTTAATATGCATTATTATATCCTTGCTAAATAAAATTTCAATAAAATGATATGAATTTTTATTTAGAGGTAGAATTTTAAATTCGCGCCGTGGGCTTTGGCTATAATATTATCGCGTAAAGCTCAATTAATTTTTGAAATTTTACGCGATGCAAAGCGCGGGCAAAATTTAGAATTTTAATAGCTATAAAATTTATTAGCTCCGGCGACCCAGATGCGCAGCTATAGTGCAGATGGTAAATTTCATCCGCGCAGCTTTATCTTTATCTAAATATTTCATTGTATAATTCTTAGCTTTTGGAGGTTATATGGAAAAATCGCGGCTGGGTCTACTGCAAACCGAGGCTATCGCCACGCTTAGCGACGAGGAGCTTGCAATGTTCGAGCACCAAGTCATCAAAAAAGGCTATGTTTTTTATAGCGAGGCGCCTAAAGTTTTTATTTTTAAAAGCGGGCAGGCGAAGCTTTCGTTTTTTGAAGACGGCGAAGAATTCATCATAAACTACCTAAACAAGGACAATATCACTATTCTTAATGAAATTTGCGCGCTTGAGTTTTTAGAAGACAGCGAGATTTATACGATCGATGCGAGCGGACTCGGGGAGATCTTGGCAAATCGCAGCTTTTGCGAGGCGTATATAAAAATTTTAACCGAAATAATACTACTGCAGCGCAAAATCACTCGCTCCATTCTTTTTGAAAATGCAAAAGGGCGCATCGCGAGCTTTTTGATCGAGCTTGCAAACGAGCAGAATTTTCATCAAAACGGCTACAAATACGTCTTTTTGCCCTTTTCGCTAAAGGTGCTTTCATCCTTTGTGGGGCTCAAGCGTCAAAGCGCGAGTACCGCGTTTAACGAGCTTGTAAAAGATAACGTAATTCAAAAAATCAGTCAGCACGAGTTTTTGATCCTAGACTACGACAGATTGCTTAGCTACTGTGTTTAGGCTCGGGCTAGAGTTTTTAAAGCATTTATGCGGCTTACGCTTACGGCTTAAGCGCGAAATTTTGTCTAAAGTTACGGCGCAGAATTTTACCTAGATTTACAGCGTAAAATTTTTATCAAGAGCTTGGTTTTGGAATTTCATCCCGAATTTCGTTTAGGATTTCGTCTAAAATTTTAACTTATATAAAATTTTGGGTTGCAATCTCGTTTAAAATTTTAACACGTAATTCACTTTTGAATTTTATCCGCTATCTCAAAACGCAAAGCTTTGGAATTTTAAATTTAGCGGCAGGCTATGGAATTTAAAATTTTAAATCAAGCTGTAATTTTATGGGTTGCTATGGAATTTAAAATTTTGGATCGAACGAAATTTTACGCATCGGAATTTTTAAAATTTAAGAAAC
>NZ_CALBWL010000023.1 GCF_937973075.1 uncultured Campylobacter sp. | reverse complement strand
TTGTTTCGGTCGCGCCCTCTTTGCTCCTAATCGTACTGCAAATTTTAAAGCCTTAATATGAAGAAAAAGATCAAAAATCAAAGCGCCCTTTTTACAACCACTCTCGCGCTGTCTTTTTCTGCCCTTGCTTTTGGGTTAATTTAATCTGAGTCCTCTTGTTCTTGTGTGAAACGGACGATGCACGACTATTCGCCTTCCGTAGCCTTTTCGGTGAAGCTAACAATGTGCGGAGCTGCGATGCGCGCATAATCCTGCGCGTTTAGAATGATCGAGTGATCAAGCAAGCCTGCGTTGAAAGCGATCTCTTCAAAGCGTCCGAACAGCGACGGATCGGCGATTAGCAGCAGCTTGTCGTGGAAGCTAAAGGGCGGCACCGAGCCGATGACGCAGTCCGTGAGATCGCCCACTTCATCGGGGCTTACGAGCGATGCTTTCGTGCCGCCTAGCCCCTGCGCCAAGCGCTTTAGATCGGTTTTATGATCGGCTGCGAAGACCGCTAGGACGTAGATCCTGCCGTTTCTGCCAGCGGGTTTGTTGCTAGGAAGCTTCAGCTGCTGCGGTACGTTGGCGCAGATTTGATCGGCGGTTAAAGTTAAATTTGCTGCGCAGGCGCCATTTTCGCAGCCTTGAGCGCTCGCAACGCAGGAAGCATCGGGGTTTTGAGAGTCATCGGCGTTTGCTAAATTTAAATTTTGCGCGAAAGAAATTTGCCCGTCCTTAAAGCCCTTGATCGTGCAAACTAGCGCCTTTGCGCCTTGTCCCAGCTGTGTGCCTCGGGCTTTGGCGACTTCGGCGGAGGTGCCCGCGCTTTCGTGAGCTACGACGCGGAAGCGCGCGCCCTGCTGCGTCAAAAACTCTTTTAGGCTTTCAAAAATTCTCTCTGACATGCTCTCTCCTTGTTTTTACGAAATTATACTGAAATTTTAACCAAACGACCCATTGATGCCAAAATTCCATTCTTCGTCGTAGAATTTATCTCGCCTGCGCGCAAATCCATTGCGCGATGAAAAATCTATTGCGTGGCGGAAATTCCGTCACGTATAAGCTCGGTCCGCCCTGCTTCTTGCGAAATTATTTCATTTTACGGATTTTAGGCTCTTTGCTCTCTACGAGCTCGTAAATTCTAAGCTCGACCTTAACATCTTTAGGCGCTAAAATTCTAATTTCGCCCGGAGTGTAGAAAAAAGGCGCTCCAAGCTCATAATAGACCCATTTTTTTTGCTTCTCGGTTTTGCACAGCATCAGCGTTTGAGCAAGTTCGTTGCCGCCGCTAAACTCGTAATAAAGCCCGTCCGTGCCCTCTTTTTGCTCTATTTTGCCGCCGATCAGATACGCGTCGTTGCAGTCGGCCTTGATCTCTTTTGAAAAGACCGCTTCGACCTTAAACTGCTGCGGCGGCATCTTTGACGGCGTTAGCTCAAAGACGTTTAGCTGCTTCTGCGCCTCGCCGCCGAACAAAAACAGCGGCAATAGGAAAAATAAAACGCTTTTTCTCATTTTTTACTCCTTAAAAAGATATTTTTATTTAAAATTTTAGCAAAATTTTTACTCATTAAACTGAAATTTCAATCGACTTTGTTTTTACCTGTAGCAGATAATATTTTTTAGCGTCTCCGTCTCCGGTTTTAACGCCTCGCCCTTGGTTTTTTGTGCAGCGCTCTTTTTGCTAGCTAAATTTTTACTAGAGCTTTGTAGCGAGGGTTTTCCCCGCGAGTTTAAAGCTTTGACGGCGTCGCGCGATATTTCGCCCTGCGTTTGCACGGTGGAAATTTCGCCGCTAGCCCCGTCTGCATTGCTCGTGCGGCGGCTTAGCACGCTTTTGACGCTTATCTTTTTGCCTGCGTAAAACGCCTCGCAAAGCCCGCCTTGCGCCTCATAGTCCGTTACTTTGACGCTGCCTTCTTGAAATTTATAAAATTTCACCCGTTTTACTCTGCGCAGCTCCCGGGCTCCGCCCCATACGTCGCTCTGCGCGTCAAGATCCGCGAGCGCGAATGCGCCGTCTGCCGCCTTATACATATTGCCGAGCCTTATCGGTATGCGTTCGCCGCTCTTTTTGGTAAGCACGAAGCCGATCTTTTCGCCATCTTTTGGGTGCGGGCGGAACTGCTTGGAGAAAAACACCGTGAAAAATGCGACCTCCTTGATCTCGCCGTCGGTGCCTAGATATCTCGTCCAGCCATCTTCGGGCACGTCGATCTCGGCGACGTCTCGCCCGTCCTTTGCGCCGCATTTTAAGCCCGCGCAGCCGCTAAGCGCTAATGCCGCAAGCACGGCTAGAAATAGGTTTTTCATATTTTCCCTTCAAATAAATTTTGGCTCAGAGCAGGGCGCCGCCTGCGCCTCGGCGCGTAAATTTGCACGAAATGGGGCGCGCTTGCTTGCTTTGCTGCTTGGCTTACGCTATCGCGCTTCAAGGCGTGCAAATACGCGCGATATAAGCGGTAGCGCGGAATTTTAACGTCACTCGGCGCCTTTTGCAAGCGCTTTGCGGCAAATCCGCCTAAAACCTCGTGCGTGCAAAGCCAGTATCTACGGGCTAAATTTATCAAGCCGATGTCGCCCAGATGCGTAAAAATCGCTGCCCGCTCGCCTCAAACGAGCACTCCTGCCAGTCCCAGTCGTTCTCGCCGCCCGTTGCGAAATTACGAGGCTCGTCTGATAGCCCTGCCGCGCTCAAAGCAGCCGTTATCCGCTCTTTCATAAAATCATCGGGCTCGCTTGGCATAAATTTTTCAAATTTTATCTCGTAAAGGGAGGCGAGCCCAAAGTCCACGCGCACGAGCTTGCCGCACTCTCGCGCGAATTCCGCCGCGCTACATTCGTGCTTTGGGGCGTAGTACCAAACCTCCAGCTCCTCGATGCTTTCGCCCCTAAATTTTATGGATTTTAACATTTTGCCCCCTCCATTTCGCTTGTCGCGGCGGTTTAAATTTCGTCGCTTAAAATTTCACTTGTACCCATACGGCGCAAGTCTTACGCGTAAGATAAAACCTTCGCCATTCGGCGCGAGTGCGCTGCGCGGTCAAATTTTAAATTTATCCGCCGCGCTTTAAATTCAGACGCCGAAGTCCGCCCGCATCCCCTCTTTGCCTTTCGGCGTAAAATAGCAAACGACGTAGCAGAACATTCGGTCTTTGCAGTCGTATTTGGTTTCCAAAGCCTCAATAATGCGCGCAAATTCCTGCGGCTGCTTGTCCGCAAAGGCGCCTCGCAGCTCCTCTGCGGCGATATGTCGCGGGCTAAGAAGCAGATACGCCGCGCCGCCGTCCTCATCCTCGCTTATCGCGCGTAAAATTTCACCGCTCACGCGAATGCACCTTGCCGTCCCACTCGCGCAGGCTCAAAAACGTCGCGCCGCCGTCAGCGCCCAAAGCCTTTTCGTTTGAAATTTGAGCGCGTAAAGCGCCTTCATTTAAGCTCTCCTCGCTCGCGACCTCGATAAAAACGTCCGTGCCGAGCAGATAGTATATCTGCTCAAACTCGCTTTCGTACTCCCAGCCGTCAAATTTAGCGGCAAATTCGCGCACCCGCTCGTCCGCTTCGCAACCGAACATCATCGCGTCGCTATCTGAAATTTTAACGATATAAGGCTCGTTCATAAGGTTTTCCAAATTTTATTGCGGCTCGCACTTTCCGTAAACCCACTCGCGAGTTTCGTTTAGCTTAAACTCGCCGTCCTTTAGAAAATACTGCTTGCTGCTTTTGATCGCGTTTTTGCCCGCGGCTATGTAGTCGCCGATGAAGCCGCGATCCAGGACGTCGTGCGCTAAAATGCCCTGCTCAAAGACGTTTTGCGTCCTTTGCGTCTCGTGCCATTTGCCGCTCTCATCAGGCTCGCGCAGTGTGATAGAGATGTTGTTGCCCGCTTCGTCGTAGCCGTAGATATACTCGTACTGCTTGCCATCGGAAGCCGCGCGATTTTTTATCACGTTGCCGCGCGCGTCGTAGCTAAACTCGTTTTCAAACACGACCTCCCAGCACTGCGACTCCTCGCGCCAAAGCACGGTCTGCTCGCGTAGCAGCCTGCTTTCCTTGGTCTCCTCGTGCACGTTTTTGTAGTACTCCCTCCACTCGCTTTTTGCGGCGTCCCAGCGCGATCTTAGCTCGCTAAAGCGCCTATACTTAGGCTCGATCTTGCGCAAGATCTTTTCATCGCGCTGCCAGGCGCCGTCTTTCCATATAAAATTTATCTCGCTGCGCGTCCCGTCCGCTGCCGTAAAGACGGTATGTTTTGTAAGCGGCACCCATTTGCCGCGCCACGCGTAGCCTTCGGAGCCCGCGTAAACATCGCCGTTGTAGTGATATATCGATTTTTCGTACGGCATCCATTTTTTCGCTTTAGCATCCCATTCGTAGGTCGCTACGAAATTGTTTCTGTCGTTTTCATCGACAATCCTTTTTGTAAGGTGCGTCGGCGTCCATCTGCCCTTTTTTAGCGTGAAATTTTGCAAAATTTCCGTTTTGCCTTCGCGCTTTTCGACGGCTTTTTCTCCGTCGTATGGCTTGCCGTCCTTGCTTTGCAGGCTGAAATAAATTTTTGAGCCGTCAGCAGCGATCTCCTGCTTGCTTCTCGCCGTTTCGCGCAATTTGTTTGTATCCGCGTCCCAGTCGTATTCGACATTTTCGATCTCGCGCTCGCCACTTTCGTCAAATTTGCTGAAGCTTTTCGATACGGACATCCCCTCTTCGCCGCTCTTTTTGTAGATTTTTTGTAGGCGGCGGGTTTTGGCGTCGTAGTTTTGGCTCACTTCATATTCGTAGCGCGGCACGGCGCCGCCCTCTGTTTTATAACTCGTCTTTTGCAGGCAAATTTTATCCGCCGCCGCATGTTTCGTCGCTGCCTCGCCCGTCTCGGTTGCGCCCACAGGCATCGCGAGAGCTAATGTCGCCGCCAAAATGGAGCCTGCTAAAACTGCCGTCCGCGCCCTCGAATTTACCGCCGCTAGCGCTCTAAAAGCACCCGCCGAAATAATCGCTCGCGCCTTTAAATTTGCCGCCGTAAAATCTGCCGCACCCTCGGGCGAAATTTTAAAAACATCTCTCATGACCGCTCCTTTTATCTAAATTTTAAATTGCGTCTACCGCTTTATATCCTCGCTCGAAAAAGCTCTTTCACCTTCGTAAATTTTTTCATAGCGGCTTAGCTTGCCCTCTTTGAAATAGCCGATGAAATAGCTCGCCGATTTTTCGGCCTGCTCTTGCGAAATTTCATCATAGAGATAGACTGGCTCCTTTGATTTTTGTTTGTGTAGGCACGAACAGCTGCGAAAATAGCGTCTTTTGATTTTAAAATTTTGCGCCTCGCCGCCTTGCTCGTCTGCGCGCTTTGTTGCGCTTGTTTCGCTACTTTGCTTGCCTGCGGGCGTCTGGTCATCTCTCCCTCCGCCCCCTATCGTCTGTTTTTGTCCGCTTACCGCGCCGTGATCTTGCGCCTCTACGGCGCCAAAACAGACACTCGCTAAAATTAAAGCCGAAATAGCCGCCCTGAGTAAAACCATTTTTCAACCTTTTCTTTTGCCGCCGCTGCGTGCGGACCTGCCGCAGCGTAGGATTTAAATTTTAAAATTTACGCGGCGCACGAATACCTCCGCGCTAGCTAAATTTAATCGCAGCGCTCGCGCGGCGCGGCGTCTGTTAAATTTAATCGCCACGCCACGCCTGCTAAATTTAATCGCAGCACTCGCGCGACGCCGCGCAAATAAAATTTCGCGGCTAAATTTTACCGACGTATCTTCAAACGCTACTTTATCTTTTTATATTTCCACGTCTTTTCCGTTATGAGCTCGTATTTTCCGCCCTTAAGCTTAAATTCCTTAAAGCTCGTTATCGCGTAGATACTAGGCATCTCAAACATCATCAGCGCGGCGCCGTGCCCCACGCTGTCCGATGGGATTTGGGTATCGTAAGTAGCCTCCGAGCGCCCGGTTTGCACCCATTTGCCGCTCGCATCAAGCTTGTAGATATCCATCGCGGTATTACTGCCGTGCTCGTCGTAGCTATAGACGTATTTGCCGCTGCTGGAATTTGATTCGTAGCTTTGCTCGAGCAGTCGCTCGCCCGATTTATCGTAAATTTCGCCGTTTGAGTAGCTTTTGACCCAATCTTTAAGCCGCTCGTCCCACAGATAAGAGGTCATATTAAGATCTGCCCCCTTCTTGATAATGGTCTGTTTGCTCATATTATCCCACGCGCCCTTCTCGTCGTTCCAGATGAAGCTCGTAACGATCCCCTCGCCCTTCGCGGCATCAAGCTCGTGCTTACTCATCGTCGCGTTTTGCCATGCGCCGCCCTTAAAGGTGCTGCGGAGCTGCTCGTAGCTGCCGTTTCGATCGCCGTTAAGCATCTCTCGCTCGCTGTTTTGCCACGCGCCGTTTACAAACTCGTAGCTCACGTATCCGCTCATCTCTCCTAGGCTGTCGTAGAAAATTTCGGTCTTATCTTTGGGCTGCCAGCTCTTGCCGTCCCATTTGAAGCTTATCGTAAGCTCCTCCTTATCCCACGCGTTTTTTACGGATCTATTCATGCTATCTTTCTGCCATTTGCCCTTTACAAACTTATATCGCACATCTTCGGTTGTGTTACCGTCGTAGCTGGAGACGGTTTTGCTCGCATTGCGCGTACCGTCATCCGCTATCGAATTGCTCTCGCGCGTCGTGACGCCGTCTTTGACGCTTTCCGTGTAGTCTTCTATTTTTTTCCACTTACCGCTTTTAAGATCGAGGTTAAATACTTCAAATTTAACCATATCCCCCTTTTCGTCAAAGTAGCTGATCTCTTTGTAGCTAGAGCCTAGGCCGTCCGAGGAGTTCGTATCTCTTACCTGCTCTAGCTTGCGCGCCGCCGCATCGTAGCTTAGATGCGTGCTCTCCTTGCGCTCCCCGAGTGAGCTGTAGCTCATGCTTTGCACCATATACTCATACTCCTTGGCAAACGCCGCCGCACAGAGCAGCGCAAGTATCGTAGCGAGCTTTTTCATCCTCTCTCCTTGGAAAAAATTTTGATAATTATATAATGTTCGTATATAAAAACGGATAAAATTTCGCCGCGCGGCTAAATTTAAAAAACTTCGATTTTTAGGCGGTAGCGGTGGAATTTTACGTCGCCAAACGGCTGGAATTTTAGCAATATTTAGATTTGATTTTGTGTTAGTTGTCGATAGAATTTATACGAAATAGAATTGCGTGCGAGCTTCTGCTAAATTTTAAACAGATCTAAAGCTGATTTATATCAAAGCTTCATTGCGTGCCATTAGCGATAAAATTCTACGTCATAAAATTTTAAATTCACGCGCAGATCTGTTTGAGGAGATAAAAATGCAATACTAAATTTTTGGCAACTCAAAATTTTAAATAATGCCGGTTTTTAAAGAGTGCCGCTGATTAGCGATACTAATCGCAGAAGCGCTCATCTGCGTTATTTGCTTTGCGCTTGACTAGGAAGTCGGCCTTTTTAGTGGGGTCTGCGAAAAACTCGTCCTGCCTAAGTAGCGCGGCGTCCATTTTGTCCTCAGCTGCCTTGAGCGCGGCGGCGCGATCTGCGAAGTGCGATGGAAATTTCTCATCAAATATCGCTTTATACGGGTGTGCTTTGACCCAGTCCCTGGCGCGTGCCGCCGCATTGCGCTGTTTAGCGAGATCGCAGAATGCGTATGGATTTACCACGTTGCCGACTAGCTGCAAAAATGCCGCGTTCGCGGACTCGGTCTCACGAAACATCTCGTCCTTGATGTCGATGACGCGAGCGAAGGTTAGGAATCGATTTTTGCCCGCGTAGAACCAAAACACCGCGTCGTCCTTAAGCCCCAAATCATAAGCGCGTGCAGCGATCGTCATCAGCGTAGTCGGAGCGACCATATCCGGGGCGTCTTTGATGATTTTGATCGCCTTTTTTAGGCTCGCCACGTCATTTTTCATCAACAGATTGTCGATCGGCTCGTAAACGTGCACGTATTCGGGCTTGCCCTCCTTAGCCGAATAAAACGGCGAAATATAGATGTCGATCGAAGTGATTTTTTCTACCTTGTCCTCGCCCTGGGCGCTTAAAGTCGCAGCCGCCGCCGCACAGAGCAGCAGTGAGCGAAATTTTTTCATGGTCTCTCCTTTGGCTAAATTTTTATAAATTTCCCTCGTAATTATATCTTGAAATTTAAGAGCAGAGCTTGATTTTTAATGAATATATTTTTGCGAAATTTTAATTTTTGCGGCGGCTCTATTTTCTTTTGATCAGGCTTTAGCGCGATGCTTTACGCGGCTAAATTTAACGCCGCTAATCATAAAATTTAGCTCATAATTTAGATTGTATGAAATCGCTCGAAGCACTTACTAAAATTTAAAATTTCGCCCTTTTAAGCATCGTATGCTAGTCATTTATCGCTGAATGCGGCTATAAACTGGTCGTGGCGCGCCGTGCGGTATCGCATAAAAAAATCTATCAGTCCGCGGTGAGCCATGAAATCAAAGGCATAAGTGCTCGCGCGCTCGTCCTTGATCTGCGCGAAATAAAGCCACCGAAGCGCCACCAAAGTTTTAGCGGCTAAATCCTGCACCGTCATCTCGCAATGGAATTAAATTTAGCAAATTCTATCACGACATAAACGCGATGTTGCTGCTCATAATCTCGTAGCGAAATTAAATTTAGCTGCAGCCTCTGACTTTATGACCTTTGGCTGCGCATTAAATTTTATCCTGAAGACCCGTTTTCGCCGCGTCGCGGTAGAAATCGATCTGATCTTTTTTGATGATGCGGATGTAGTCGGTGCTGCCGGGATGTCCGCTTTGAAAGCCCGCCGTCATCACGTAGGTGCCGCCTTCTTCGATGAGCCCGCGTTGCAGAGCCTCGTTTATGATACGTGCGAGCAGCGAGTTGATGCTCGTTTTTTCCTTAACCATCGCTGGATTTACGCCCCACACGAGACTTAGCGCATGCGCGGTCTGCTCGTCGTGCGCGATTGCGATGATGTCGATTTTAGCGCGGTTGCGTGCGAGTTTGATCGCCGAGCGCCCCGAGCCCGTGATCGAAAGTATCACGCCCGCGCCCAGTCTTGCGGCAAGCGCTGCGGTGCTTGAAGTGATCATATCGGTTTCGTCGTAGAAATCGTAATCGTTAAATTTATCGTAAGGATAGATCTTTTCGGTCTCGCGGATCGTCTCGCTCATCGCGGCGACCACGGCTGCGGGGTTTTTGCCGATGGCGCTTTCCTCGCTTAGCATCACGGCGTCGGTGCCGTCGAGTACGGCGTTTGCGACGTCGCTGATCTCGGCTCTGGTGGCGCGCTCGTGCTCGGTCATGCTAAGCATCATCTGCGTGGCGGTGATGACGGGCTTTGAGCGGGCGTTGGCTAACGCTATGATGCGCTTTTGGATACGCGGGATCTCATAAAACGGCATCTCGATGCCAAGATCTCCGCGCGCGACCATTATACCGTCGCTTGCCTCGATGATCTGCTCTATATTTTCGACCGCGTCGAATTTCTCGATCTTGGCGTAAATTTTAGCTTTTGAGCCCAGCGAGTTTAAAATTTCGCGCACGCGCAGGATGTCGTTTTGCGACTGCACGAAGGAGATGCCTACGAAATTTACGCCGTGCGCCGCGCCCCAGCGCAGATCTTCCAGATCTTTTTGCGTGATGACGTCGATATTTAGGCGGGTATTTGGGAAGTTCACCCCTTTATTCGAGCTTAAAAAGCCGTCGTTTTCGAGCACCGCTTGCACGCCTTGCTCGCTTACCGCGACTACCTTGGCGCGGATCGAGCCGTCGTAGAGGTAGATAAACTCGCCCGTCTTCATCAGCGGCAAAATTTCTGGGTGGTTGATGCATAGCTCGTATTCGCCTTCCGCGGTCTTTTTGCCTATTATTTCGCGAGGAAGGAAGGTGATTTTATCGCCCGTTTTTAGTTTAAAATTTTCCTCGAGTTTGCCGACGCGGATCTTTGGGCCGCTGATGTCCTGAAATACGCCTACGCGCACGCCCAGGCTCTTTTCTACGGCGCGGATTTTGTTTAAATTTGCCTCGTGATACTCGTGCGTGCCGTGGCTGAAGTTCATCCTAAAGGCGTTGCAGCCCGCCTTTACCATCGCGCTCATCATCTCTTCGCTGTCGCTGGCAGGTCCGATGGTCGCTAAAATTTTGGTTTTTTTAAGCATCTTTTCTCCTTTAAATTTAAAATTTATCGCCGCATTAGGCGAAATTTTGCGCAAAATTTTGAAATTTCTAAATTTTAAAATTCGTTAGACGAAGGAATTTTAAAATTCTACTTCACGGCTTCACGGCGAAATTTTAAAATTTCATAGCTTGCGGTGCAGATTAAATTCTAAAAATTCGTGTTTGAATGAAATTTCTAAAATCCTCTATATACGTGAAGCGCGAGAAAAATTTTAAAATCCTCGTCGAAGTAAAATTTCAAAATTCTTGCCCGAGCAAAATTTAAAAATTCCTCTTTATTGCATCATTTCCGCGTCAAATTTTGCATCATCAAAGCTCACTCCTAAATATTCGCAAGCACTTTTTGCGTCGCGAAGTGCGTTGCCTAGGCAGCTCGTAGCGCCGGGGCTTGGGGTCATATTAAAGATAATCCCCGGATTTTCGCCTATTCTAGCTTCGCCTAAAAGCAGCTTTTTTTGCGAGTGTGAGATTACTTGCGGACGCACGCCGCCAAAGCCCTTGGCATAGTAAATATCCTCCTCGCGGATGCTAGGTATGATCTTGCGCGCATTTTTGACGAAAAGCTTTTTGCCTAAAATCGGTATCTCAAAGCCTATATTGCGGATTAAGAAGTCCCTTACCTCGCTATCGCCAAAATTTTGCCAAATGACCTTGGCTACGTCCATGTCAAAATTTAATGATTGAAAAAATTCCGGCACCGAACGACAGCCCTTGTAGCGCTCGAGCTTCGGTAGCGTAAGTGCGGTAGGACCAAATCTCGTGCAGCCGTCCGCCAAAAGATCGGGGTCGCCGTGAAGCGCGGCAAATGGAAGCTTTGGGTTTTGCACCATGTAAACCTTGCCGTTTAGAAGCTTTTGCTTGGTTAGATAGAAGCTGCCCGCGATGCAAATCGTGCTAAGATCCTGCCCAAGCCCCATTTTGTGCGCCAGCCACAGCGAGTGAGCGCCCGCATCTACGACTACGAAATCGGCGCTTAGCGAGAGTCTGTTTGCTGTGCGGATATAGAACTTATCGCCTACTTTAGTGATGTTTTGCACTTCGGTGTTTAGGTACAGATCGCAGGTTTTACCCTCTACGTTTTTAGCGTTTTGCACAAAAGAATTCGCCATCGCGCCGTAATCGATCGTCGTGTAAACTCCCGATTGCACGCCCATTGCTACGATATCCTCCGCTCGCTCCTCGCCGCGCCCGTCAAAAACTAGCTTGGGCTCGATTTTTTTGAGCTCTTCCTTGTCAAAAAGCTGCAGATACGGATAAAGCTCTTTAAATTTCTCAAATCGGTCTTTAATTAGCTCTATCTCGCTTTCGCCCACGCCAAGAGCCATTTTCTGCCCCTGAAATAAAAATTTATTCCCATATTCGTGCTTTTGGCAATACTTCACAATCATATCCGCCTTGCGCTTGACTTCGGTCGCTTTTTGCAGGTCGTAGTTGGTCTCGATGTCGCCGCAATGAATCGTCTGAGAGTTTGCACTGGCTTTAGAATTTAGCGTCGCAAGCCCTTCGTATTTTTCAAGTAGAGCGATATTTTTGATCCCGCTAAATTCTGCCAGCACGTACGCTAGCGCGCTGCCCGTGATACCGCCGCCTATGATGATTACTTCGTAATGTTTTTCTTGCATGCCCTTTCCTTATCGAATTTGGCTGCAATTGTGCGAAAATTTCGCTTAAAAGCTAGTTATAAAAGCGTGAATTTAGATGATTTTATATAAAATTCGCACCATTTCATTTTGGGAGTAGTATATGAAAAAATCGATTCTTGTCGGATTAAGTTTGATTATAGCCACGTCGCTGTGGGGCGCGGATAAGAAAGTTTATCGCCTTAAGCTAGCTCAGACTTACGAGCTTAGTATGCCTATCGTAGGCGATGTCGCCAAGCGTATGGCAGATCTTGCAGATAGTATGTCTGATGGCAGGCTGAAAATCAGCATCGACGCGCCTAGCAAGCATAAAGCGCCTTTTGCAATCTATGATATGGTCAAAAACGGACAATACGATTTAGGCTATACTGCGAGCTACTATTATAAAGGTAAAAATAGCGCAAATATGCTGTTTACGACGGTGCCTTTTGGTATGACGAAAGACGAACAGCACGCTTGGTATTACTTCGGCGGAGGCAAGGAGCTAGCCGATAAATTCTATGCTAAAAGCAATCTAAAGGTCTTTAATATCCTAAATAGCGGTATGCAGATGGGTGGTTGGTTTAAAAAAGAGATTAATACGCTAGACGATTTAAAAGGGCTTAAATTTAGAATTCCAAGCTTTGGCGGGGAGGTTATGAGCCGCCTTGGCGTCGCAGTCGCTACGATACCGGTAGGTGAGCTATATATGGCGCTAGAGATGGGTACTATCGATGCGGTCGAGTGGGCAAGTCCTAGCTTTGATATACCTCTAGGCTTTCACAAGGTCGCAAATTACTATTATACGGGATGGCAAGAACCCGCTAGCGAGCAGCAGATAGTGATAAATCTACAAACTTGGCAGAAGCTTCCTAAGGATTTGCAAAATATCCTGGAAGCCTCTATCGCAAAGGCGCGCGAATACGCAGAAAACGAGACGTTTTATAAAAACGTAATAATTTGGGACGAGATCAAAAAGAAATATCCGAACGTTCAGATTCGCTCTTTTTCGCCTGAAATTATGCGTGCGCTTCGCAAGGCGACGGATGAAATTTTAGCCGAAGAAAGCGAGAAAAATCCCGATTTCAAAGAGATTTGGGAGAGCCAAAAGGCGTTTTTAGCTAAAGCTAGAACATGGACGAAGATGGGCGATTTTACATATATCGAAAAAACGGGCGACGTTGAAGCCGAGCAGAATTTCACCGCTTCGGTGAAAAAAATCTCTGTTCCTGAGCCTGTAAATAGCGCAGCCAGCGAGATAAATGCAAGCATTGCCGCACCAAAAAACGAGGATAATCAGACGAAATAGTGCTTCATTTTTTAGCTGCGTTTTTATGCCGCGCGGCTAAACTAAGCGCCAGATAAAGGTGTATGCGGCTTAAATTTGATCGGCAATTTAGGCGAGATGCGGGTGATTAAAATGCAGGCGATTTATTTATTGCAGCTGCGTAGTTTGGCAGTATCTTTAAAATTTTAATTTATGAAAGCAGCGATAAAATTTTATCGCTGCTTTAGCATTTAAGTTAAGGCGTGCAATTTGCATCACTGCGTTTAAAGCCTAGTTTGAAAGCCACTCGGTCGCCGCCACACAAGGCTAGAATTTTATCAAGCTCCAAGCCTCCTCTTTTTTGCTTTATTCTTTTATCTTTTGCGTTATTTAGGCTTGATATTCCGCCGTGCTTGCTTGCGAGTGACATTGAGCGAGAGAGAATTTAATCTTGCTTTTTCATTTCGCGTAGTTAGCGGAGGAGCTTTGACGAAGCATGCCAATCTGAGATTTTAAATTAGTAGAGTTCATAAATTCCATATTTTAAAATTTCAGCGCTTTTATCTTGCAAATGCCGCTTTTAAATGAAATTTGCTTCGGGTTTTCTTGCTAAATAAAAGTGGCAAACTTCAAATAAAATGCAAAATTTTAAAATTTACACGCTTAAATATCATAAGTAAGGAGAATTTAAAATTTTTTCCTTCGGAGATTAAGTAAAAAGCGCGTTAGAAAAAATTTTATAGGTCAAATTTCATTTTAAGCGATTGTAAATTTAAAAGCTTGCGTGAAAATTTTTTTAAAGCCTGCTCTAGTTAGAATTTATCACTAAACTAGACGGGCTCAGCCTTGGAATTTCACCGCGTAAATTTTAAAATTTTGCGCGAGCTGGGCTTAAAATTTTAAAATTCAATTCTACCTGCAAAAACTCTTAAATTTCACGGCTTAGAATTTTGATACAGAATTTTGCCGCAACGCTATTTTTTTGGGATGCGATAAAACTACACGGCATGCAAAGCCGCGTAGAATATTGAGCTAGGCTCGCTGCTGCAAGCCTAGCGAATGTCGTAAGCTAAAAAGGCACTACTGCAAAGCGTAAAATTTTATTTCAAAGCCTTAAAAAGCTCCACGCTATCAAGCTGCTCCCACGGATATTCGTCGTTTCCGACCTGTCCGCGTGCGGCGACGTCGGCGTAGAGAAAGCTTTCTTTGCCGGGGCGATCAAGACCGAATTTATCGATGATCCAGCGCGGAGTGAGCGGGAATTTTTCAAGCACGAAAGCGGACAACTCATCGTCGCTCGCCGCGCCTAAATTCGTCCCCATGCAATCGACGCTGACGCTGACGGGCTTTGCGACGCCGATTGCGTAGCTGAGCTGGACGATGCATTTTTTTGCAAGCCCCGCCGCGACGATGTTTTTGGCGATGTAACGCGCCGCGTAAAGCCCGCTGCGATCGACCTTGGTGTAGTCTTTGCTGCTTTGAGCGCCGCCACCTATAGGGCTGTAGCCGCCGAAACTATCTACGATTAGCTTGCGCCCCGTTAGGCCGCTGTCGTGAAGCGAGCTATGATTTACGTAGCGGCCGGTAGGATTGATGTAGATGATCGTTTTGCTTTTGTCGTAAAGCTCCTTCGGAAGCCCCGCCGAATCGATTAAATTTCCGATCAGATCTCGGACGCGCTCGATACTCATGCTCTCGACGCATGGCGCGGAAACCACGATCGTATGGATGCTTTGCGGCTTGCACTCCTCAAAATTGCTCTTCGTGCCGTAATCGACGCTAACTTGCGTCTTAATATCGACGCCAAGCTCGTTAGGGTGGGACTTTGCGTAGGCATAAACGTGATCGCAAAGAAGCCTCGCGTAGGTGATCGCCGCCGGCATAAAATTTTTCGTCTCGCAGCTTGCGAAGCCGAACATTATGCCCTGATCCCCCGCTCCGATCTCGCCGCCCTCTTGATCGACGCCTTGGTTGATGTCGGGGCTTTGCTGGTTTAAAAATACGTCTACTTGCAGATCCTGCGGATGCAGGCACTGTGCGCGCGTAAAGTAGGGGTTGTCGTTGTAGCCGATCTCGCTAAGCGCGCCCTTTACGATGTGGCGGTAATCGTCGTGAGTAAAATCGATCTTGGCATTTACTTCGCCGCCGATTACTACGTGTTTTCCCGCGATGAAAACCTCCGCCGCGACGCGTCCGTTGGGATCTTGCTTTAAAATTTCATCCACGATGCTGTCTGCGATGATATCGGCGCATTTATCGGGATGTCCTGGGCTTACTACTTCGCTTGTGAAAAGATACATATCCGCTCCTGATTAAAATTTCGGGGCATTTTATCTAACGAGGTTTTAAGATTAACTAAAAATTACGAAATTTCGCCCAAATTTAAATGTGCTTAAATAAAATTTCGATATATTTCAAACGACGTTTTGATTGAAAGGTAAAAAATGAGTTCGATTCAAAAATTAGTAGCCAGCTACAAAGATAAAAATCTAGTTCTGCGCATAGTTACGGGTTTGATAATAGGCGCTATTTTGGGCTTTGCTGCGCGTTCGACGGCAGGCGATATTGCGGCAGAGCACACTTCGTTTTTAATAAACGTAGTAGCTTTTGCGGAAATTTTAGGAAATTTATTCGTAGGTGCCCTTAAAGCGGTAGCTCCGATTTTAGTTTTTATCTTGATTTTAAGTTCGATCGTAAATAAACAATACGGCAGCGCAAGCGGCTTAAAACGCGTAGTCGTCCTATATATCGTAGGCACCTTTTTAGCCTCGTGCGTGGGGGTAGCAGCTAGCTTTTTATTCCCGACGGATCTTGCTCTAAGTAATGTCGGTGCGGCAGAAAATGCGGTCCCTGCGAGCGTTTGGATCGTGCTAAAAGATCTGCTTTTTAAGGTCGTAGATAATCCGCTAAACGCTATCGCGCACGGAAACTACGTAGGAATTTTAACATGGGCGATAGGTCTTGGCATCGCGCTTAAATTTTGTACCAACGAAACAAAGAAAATTTTTACCGATCTGAGCGAAGCGGTAACCAAAATCGTGCAGTTCGTAATCCAACTCGCGCCGTTTGGAATTTTCGGTCTAGTAGCTTCTACCGTGTATCAAACCGGTGTCGATGCGCTGCTTGGATACGTGCGAATAGTAGTCGTGCTAGTAGGTGCGATGGCGTTCGTAGCCCTCGTGGTAAATCCGCTCATCGTCTTTGCGGTGATTAAGAAAAATCCGTATCCTCTCGTATTTACCTGCCTGCGCGAAAGCGGCCTCACGGCGTTTTTCACCCGCAGCTCGGCGGCGAATATCCCCGTAAATTTAAATTTATGCAAAAAGCTCGGCATCAGCGATGAGCTAAGCTCAATCTCGATCCCTTTGGGAGCTACGATAAATATGGCGGGCGCTGCGGTGGTAATCGCGATTTTAGCGCTTGCTGCGGCTCATACGCTTGGCGTGCGTCCCGATTTTTGGACGGCGCTACTGCTTTGCGTGGTCTCGGCGGTCGGTGCGTGTGGCGCTAGCGGCGTACCCGGCGGCTCATTGATGCTGATACCGCTTGCGTGTTCGCTCTTTAATATCTCAAACGACATCGCAATGCAGGTGGTCGCGATCGGCTTCATCATCGGTGTGATCCAAGATTCGGTAGAAACCGCGATCAATAGCTCCACGGACGTGATTTTTACGGCGATCGCGTCGCAAAGTATGCAAAAATAACTCACCTTAAAATTTACCGCAAATTCCGTCCGTGCGGCGGATTTGCGGTTTTTAAAATTTTACTTATTCTTTTTTGATAAAATTATCCAAAAATTTTAAAAGGAAAACGATGAATTGGAATTTAGGCGAGCTGTTTGCAAACGAGGCGGAATTTAGCGCCGCGATAGATAGTGCCTCCGCGCAGGCTATGGATTTTGAGCTTAAATTTAAAGATAAGCTGCAAGCCCTTAGCGCGGAGAAATTTTTGGGCGCGCTTGAGCTTTATGAGAGCATCAGCGAGCAGATCGGCAAGATAATGAGCTTTGCGCATCTTAGATTTGCGCGAGATACGAGCCTTGGGGCGCAGCAGGCCAAGACGGAGCAGGCTTGCAACGACATTTCGCAGAGCCTGCTCTTTTTCGAGCTCGAGTTTAACGAGCTTGACGCCGCAAAACAGGACGAGTTTATCGCAGGGGGCGGGAGATTCAGATATTATTTGAGCCTACTTAAGCAGCGCAAGGCCCACCAGCTAAGCTTGCCGCAAGAAAGTGTGCTTTTAAAAACTTCGCCCGTAAGCGGCGAAGCGTTTTCGCGACTTTTTGACGAAAGTATGGCACGGATGAGCTTTGATTTTCGCGGGCAAAAGCTTGGCGAGGAGGAAATTTTAAGCCTGCTTCATAGCTCCGATCGCGAGGTGCGAAAGGACGCCGCAGCTTCGCTAAGCGCGGTGCTAGAGCAGAACTCTCACCTGCTTGGTTATATCTACAATATGATCAAAACCGATCTCAAAATTCGCTGCGAGCTGCGCGGCTACGATAAAGCCGAGGCGGTGATGCACGAGGAAAATCAGATAAACATCGCAAGCGTCGATGCACTGATCGCAGAGACGGAGCGAAGCTTCGATCTAGTCGGCAAATTTTACGCCAAAAAGCGCGAAATTTTAGGCTACGACGCGCTGTATGATTACGACAGATACGCGCCGCTTGAGGGCGATGAAAGCGAGTTTAGCTTCGAGCAGGCTAAGCAGATCGTGCTAGCAGCATTTGAAAAATTTAGCCCGAAATTTAAGCAGATTGCGCTGATCGCATTTGAGCGAAACTGGATTGACGCGATGCCCGCGCAAAATAAGCAAAGCGGTGCATTTTCGCATTCGGGCTCGCGCGATACTCACCCTTTCGTGCTTTTAAATTTTACCCGCAAGCGCCGCGACGTATTTACCCTCGCGCACGAGCTGGGACACGCGATACATCAGTATCTAAGCTACGGCGTGGGCTATTTTAACTCCTTCACGCCGCTAACGACGGCGGAGACTGCGTCGGTTTTCTGCGAGATGCTGGTGTTTGATTATATGCGCGAAAATTTTTCAAATTTAAACGGCTTGTCGAATTTAAAAAATGCCGCCGCCTCGGACGGCTCGCAAAATTTAAAGCGCGACGCTCCGCAAGAGGCTCAGGGCGGTAAAATTCCAAACGAGCGCGCCGTAAAACATGCCGCCTCGCAAGACTTTGCGGGTTCGTGCGAGCTTGCAGCGCGCGATACGGATACGCTCTCGCAGACCGCAAGCGATAAGACTGCGCTAAGAGCGATGCTTGCGGCAAAGATCGAGGATATCTTCGCTACGCTTTACCGCCAGATCGGATTTACGACCTTTGAGCGGCGCGTGCATGCGAGTGCGGATGAGCTAAGCGTTGAGCAGGTGGGTGAGCTTTGGATGGAGGAGTCGCGCAAGATGTTTGCCGGCGAGCTAATCTTGCAGGATCATTACAAAAGCTGGTGGAGCTACATCCCACACTTCGTTCACACGCCGTTTTACTGCTACTCCTACGCCTATGCGCAGCTTTTGGTGCTCGCGCTTTACGGGCTGTATAAGAGCGGCAGGCTCGAAAATTTCGTTCAAATTTACACCGAGTTTTTAAGCTCGGGCGGCAGCGACGCGCCGCAAAAGCTGGTGGCGAAATTCGGCTTTGACATCAATAAAAGCGAATTTTGGCGCATCGGCATAGAGCAGGTCGCGGCGCTTGTAGATGAGTTTGTAAGGGGTTAGGATGATAGATAAAATTTTAAAAGACGATAAATTTATCGCTGCGAGCAGCGCAAATATAGGCGCGGTTTTGGATTACGTTTTGGCTCTTGGATGCGGATTTGGCATCGTTGTGAGGACGGATCAGATAAAATTTGACCCGCCGCTGCCGGAGGAAATTTTAAAAAGCTTCAAAATGCCCGCGATCTTTTTGCAGCTGGAGGAATACACGCTTTCTAGCGCGCACCTTAGCAAGGATGAGCTGGTTTTCGAGGCGGGATTTGGGCCGCAGGATTTTGCAAGCACGCTTAGCGTGCCGTTTTACGCGGTCTTACAGATCGTCGTGGACGGCAAGCCTATCGCGGTAAATTTTTCTCGTCCCGAGTCCGAGTGGCTTAAGCGCGAAAAATCGCGTAAAATTTTCTCAAAATGAGCGATATTTTAGAGGGTCTTAATCCCGCTCAGCGCGAGGCTGCGAGCCATGTGGACGGAGCGATGCTAATCTTAGCGGGTGCTGGTAGTGGCAAAACCAAAACGATCACCGCGCGACTTGCCTATCTGCTATCAAACGGCGTGCCTGCGGAGAATACTCTCACGCTTACGTTTACGAATAAAGCCGCCGCCGAGATGCGCTCGCGAGCGCTTAATCTGATAAGCGGGCTAAATTTAAGCAGCGTGCCGCTTCTGTGCACCTTTCATAAATTTGGGCTTTTGTTTTTGAAATTTCATATTAGCGAGCTTGGGCGTAGCGCAAACTTCCAAGTAATCGATACCGACGATAAGAAAAAGATCATCAAGGGCTTTGAGATAAATTTGCCCACGTCGCTATTGGCGGCTAAAATTTCAACCTACAAAAATTCCCTAATCGGCCCCAAAGATATCGACGAGCTTCTAAAGGGCGAGGAGGATGAGCTAAGCAGGATGTATAGCGGATTTTACGCGCATTGCGCTGATGCATATAAACGCTACGAGGCGTATTTGGCGGCAAATAATCTTGTGGATTTCGATGATCTGCTGATATTGCCGTATAAAATTTTAAGCGCGAATGAGCGGCTATGCGATGAAATTTCGCGCCGTTACGCCTATATCACGGTGGATGAGTATCAGGACACCAACGACATTCAATTCAAACTGCTGCAAAAGCTTTGTGCCGCGCACGAAAACCTCGCGGTGGTGGGCGATGACGATCAGAGTATCTACGGCTGGCGCGGCGCACGGATAGAAAATATCTTAAATTTTAAAGATCAGTTCTCAAACGTAAAATTTATCAAACTCGAGCAGAACTACCGCTCCACGGATGAAATTTTAAATGCCGCCAACGAGCTCATCTCGCATAACAAAAACCGTCTCGGCAAGAGTCTTACTAGCATGAACGGCGGGGGCGAAAAGATCGAAATTTTGCGTTCAGACGAGGAGAGTATCGAAGCGGCAAAGATCGCAGAAGCTATCAAAAAGCTGCTTTCAAGCGGCGTAGCGCCCTCTCAAATCGCCGTGCTTTACCGCGTAAACGCTCTTTCGCGCGCGCTGGAAGAGGGGCTGAATCGCGCCAAAATCCCGTATAAAATGGTAGGCGGCGTGAAATTTTACGAGCGCGCCGAGATCAAGGATACGATCGCCTATCTGCGCTTAGTAAACGACGAGCACGACGACTTTTCGATGAGGCGGATCATAAACGTGCCCAAGCGCGGTATCGGCAAGGTCTCGCTAGCAAAGCTCGAGGAGCTTTCGCGCCTGCGACTTATCAGTCTATTTGACGCTTTTAGCGAGCCTGACGCGGGGCTTAGCGCCAAGGCGGCGCAGGCTCTAGCCGAGCTTAAAAGCGGTATCGCTTCTATCTCCGCGCTAGCCGATACTATCAAAAAAATAGACGCTCTAGAGCCCGCTTTCGGGCTAAAGGCTTACTACGCCTCGCTTCCGGACGGCGCCGATCGGGTAGCGAACATCGACGAGTTTTTGGCTATGCTGAAGGATGAGGCGAGCAATAAGCCCGATTTTGATCTGGCGGAATTTTTAAACGAACTAAGCCTTCTTAGCGATCAGGACGCCATCATGGGCGATGCGATAAATATAATGAGCGTGCACGCAAGCAAGGGGCTTGAGTTCGAGCATCTTTTCGTAATCGGGCTGGAGGAGGGGTTTTTCCCGCTTTTGGGCGACAGTAGCGACATCGAGGAGGAGCGTAGGCTCGCATACGTAGCGATTACGCGTGCCAAGCGCACGCTTACGCTTAGCTTTGCCGCTAGCCGTTTTTATCGCGGCAAGCGCGAGAGGCTCGATGCTAGCAGGTTTATAGCCGAGGCGGGTTTGGTGGCTAAAGAGCCGCCGCGCGAGCAAAGTAGCGGCTTTAGCAAGGGCGAGCTGATCAAACATAAACTCTTTGGCATCGGACAGATTACGGCGGTAAACGGCGACCGACTCACGATAAATTTCGGCGGAATTTCGCGCGTGATAATGTCAAATTTCGTAGAAAAGATCGGCTCTTATGAATAGATTGTTTTTGACGGACAAGCCCGCGGGCATCGGCAGCAATAAATTTTTAAGCGCTCTTAAGCGCAAATACGGCGTGAAAAAGGCTGGCTTTAGCGGCACGCTCGATCCTTTCGCGAGCGGTGCGCTGATCGTGGCATTCGGGCAATACGCGCGCTTTTTTAGGTTTTTAAAAAAGGAGCCAAAAATCTACGTCGCGACGCTGTGGCTGGGCGCGCAAAGCCCAAGCGGCGATAATGAAAACATGGAGCGCGTGGAACAAATCCCGCCACTTTCGCGAGAGGTTTTAGACGCCGCGATGGCGCAAATGCGCGGCGAGATAAAATTTATCCCGCCCGCTTTCAGCGCCAAGAAAATTAACGGCGTGCGCGCATACAAGCTCGCTCGCGCGGGCGAAGAGGTGAGCTTGAAAGAGAGTTCGATGCGGGTTTTTGATGCCGAAATTTTAAACTACGCTCACCCCTTCGTGAGCTTTCGCGTCGCACTCAGCGAAGGCGGCTACGTGCGCTCTTTTGCGCAAATTTTAGCAGAAAAGCTAGGCGCCACGGGCACGCTAAGCGCGCTTAGGCGGGAGAGTGAGGGAGTTTTTGACCTGCAAGATCCGCGCTTTGCGGATGAGACAGCACTAAATCCGCTCGAGTTTTTGGACCTTGCGCCAAACTTTTACGACGGCGACGCGCGCGACGTGATCTTGGGCAAAAAGCTTGCCGCAAAGGATCTGGCGAGCCGCGCAGACGGGCGCTATCTGCTTATCTGCGGCGATTTTTACTCGATCATCGAGATAAGCTCGGGCGAGGTGCGCTATCTTTGGAACGACGTTCCGATCGCAGGCGGTGGGTTTTAAGCCGCAAGATCGGTCGTGCAGCTTGCGTCATGTGTTTGCGGTGCGGCTCATATTTGCACAGCGCTTGGCTTAAGCGTTTAAATTTAACCGCATAGCGCGCTGCTATGTGCGGTTAAATTTTATCGTGCGGAGTAGCGAGCGTCACGCTTTTTTGTTGCGCACGGATCGCAAAATCTGCCTCAGGCGGCGTAAATTTAAACGTGCGGCTAGGCAGGCGACGCTCTCGCGAAAGGCATAAATCCGCGGGGCTAAATTTAAACGTGGCGGATCCGGCGGAGCGGCGTTTCGATTTGCTTTTCGGTGCGCGATTACAACGCGCCGCGAGATTAAAATTTCGCGATTTACAAAGCGCGCAGGTCGGGGCTTATTGCGGCGCAGCAAGCGGCCTCTGCCGAATGAAATTTTAGCTCGCGGTAATGCGTAGTCTGCGCCGACGGGTTTGATTTTGCAGCGGGCGGCATACCGCCAAGCTAAATTTGCGATTTAGCACAGCGCGGCTAGAATTTTGTCGGCTTGGAATTTTAATCTATGAGATAGATTTGCGCCGCGGGCTGAAATTTGGCCGCGTACGTTGCGGATTAAAATTTCGCGCTTTATAAAATTTACGTATCGGGCGCCGCGATCGCGGGTTAAATTCCGCGGCGCGCACTTCACGGAACGCGGTTTTGAATTTTGATTGCACTGGGCTTGCCGCGGGCTGAAATTTAATTCGCGCGCGGATTTGAAATTTTAATCGCACTAGATGAGCTTGCTGCGGGTTAAATTTAACGCAAGTGCGCCAAAGCGCAGAAGGAGTAAAATTTTGAAAGCTTATGCAAAGATCAATGTTTTTTTAAAAGTCGTCGGCATGCGCGGCGGCTACCACGAGATCGCCTCGCGCTTCGTGCTGCGCAGGGAGCTATTTGATGAGATAAGCTTTGAGCGAGCGAGCGGCTTTGCGCTTGAATGCGACACCGCGCAGATCGCGGATAACATAATTTTAAAGGCCAAGGCGGCGCTTGAGCAGGCGGGCTTTGCGCGCGAGCTTGCGGAATTTTTCAGCTCGCATAAGATCGTGCTTAAAAAACATATTCCGATCGGTGCCGGTCTTGGGGGCGGCAGTAGCGATGCGGCGGCCTTTTTGTGGCTTGCGAACGAGGAATTAAGCTTAAAAATTCCGCGCGAGCGGCTTACTAAAATCGCGCAAAGTATCGGCGCGGACGTCGCGTTTTTTGTTAGCGGGCTTGAGGCCGCAAACGTGCGCGGTATCGGCGAGATCATCGAGCCTTTCGAGGACCGCCTGCCCGCGATCGAAATTTTAACGCCCGCGATCTTTTGCTCCACCGGCGCGGTTTATAATGAGTTTCGCGCAAGCTTTATGCAAAATATAAACGTCGCGCAGGCGCAAGAGATGTTGAGTTTAAGCAGCGAACAGCTGCTAGCGCGATACGACGGCTTTGTGTTAAATGATCTTTTCGCGCCGTGCATAAAGCTATATCCGCAGATGAGCAAGTATCGCGATATGTTTCTAAGCGGCAGCGGCAGCAGCGTGTTTTTCTTAAAATAAGAATTCCAAGGCGCGCGGTTAAAATTTAAAAGCTAAATTGAAATATAAAATTTAAAATTTCGCTCGCCCGCTTTTAAATTTAAGCAAAAACGGGCTAAGCTTAGGGCTAAATTTAGAAGGAAAAAGATGAAAGAACTGAGTAAAAATCGCAAGGCATTTCACGATTTTACGATACTTGAAAGCTTTGAAGCGGGCATCGTGCTAAAGGGTAGCGAGGTCAAAGCTCTGCGCGCGGGCAGGGGCAATCTCAAAGATAGCTTTTGTCGCGTGATCCGCGGCGAGCTGTTTTTGCTAAATGCGCATATCAGCTATCTTGAAAGCACCAACGCCCATTTTCGTCCAGACGAAGGGGCAGTGCGAAAGCTTTTGATGCACAGAAAGCAGATCGACAAGCTGCTTGGCGCGGTTAGCAAAGAGGGCCTTACCATCGTGGTTTTGTCGCTGTATCTCAATGATAAAAACCGCGTAAAGGCGCGCATCGCTTTGGCTAGTGGCAAAAATTTGCACGATAAGCGTGAATCGCTAAAGCGTAAGGAAGCCGATCGCGAAGCGCAAAGTGCGATGAAGCGATACGACAAGCATTCATTTTAAATTCACAAAACTTTGGTTAAAATGCGGGCTTAAATTTAAACCCGAAGGAAATTGAATGAAGAAATTTTTACTATTATGTTTGGCGATTTTTGTCTTAAGTGGCTGCGGAGATGATTCGCAGAAAAAGACGGGCTCTGCGGGCGAGAATCCTGCCGCGAGCGAGAATCAGATGGCAAAAAATTCCGCTCAAGATAAAAATGGCGAGCGTATCGGCGGCGAGAGCGGCGAGGAGGTAGCTTTTATGCCGTTTAAAACGGGCGAACGATTTACGCTTAAAAGCGTCGTAGGCGGCGAGGTAACGATCGAGCGCACAGAAAAGGGCTTTAAGCTCGCGGACAGCAATAAAATTTTAATGTTTGATATTTTCGGTACGTATTGCCAGCCGTGCCGCATCGAAGCGCCGCATCTGATGGACTTTCAGCTAAAAAATTCAGCGGATTTTCTGATGGTCGGCTTGATTTATTTCGAGGACATTACCGATGCGCAAGTGATCGAAAATTTTACGAAAAAATTTAACGCATATTATTTCATCTCCAATTCAAAACAGAACGAGCGCATAGTGGGTCAAATTTTAAGCGACATCGGTTATCGCCACGCGCTTTCGATCCCTTTTAAGGTAGTACTTAAAGACGGAAAATATCAAAGGCTTACCGACATTAACGAGGGCGATGAGCGGGGCAAGCCGTATTACTTAGGCATGGTCGATACTGATGTGATAAAAAGCGATATCGCCAGGATAAAAAATGGCAACTAAAACCGGCGTGCAGATTCACACTCGCGCCAAAACAAAATCTTTCGTGCCTCGCCCGTATAAGGTGATTTTACTAAACGACGACGTGACGACGATGGATTTCGTGGTTTATATTTTGATGGAGATTTTCGCCAAAAACTTTAACGATGCCGTAGATTTAATGATGAAAGTGCACAAGCAGGGTCGCGCGGTTTGCGGCGCGTATCCTAAAGAGATAGCCGAGTGCAAGCAACAAGCGGTTTTACAAGCGGCAAAGGCCGCAGGATTCCCTCTTAGATGTGAGATCGAAGAGGATTAAATTTAAAGGAAAGCAATGATAGGATTTTTTTTAAACAAACATTTTGAACAAGCAATCAGCGTCGCAAACGACGGCGAGGACGAATACATCACTACTTCGCACGTAGTTTATGCGATTTTTAAATACAATAAGCCCTTCCATGGGCTCATCGCCAAAGAAATTCCGGATATTAACTACCTAAATATCTTGGATAATCTGGGCGGGCTTTTGGATATGATGCCTAAATCAAGCGGTAAGGATCCGGTGCAGACGATAGAATTTAAGCAGTTCTATACCGAATTAAATAACGCTAAAGAGCCTAAAAACGAGCTCGATTTTATGCTTAAAATTTTAAATGATAAGGAAAACGACTGCACTAAAATTTTAAATCACTACGGTATCAATGCCGCGATTTTTGAGCTCATCGTGAGAAAGTACAAATCCGCTTTCGATCACCGTGATGAGGTCGTTTCTCGCGACGAAGCCGCAGCGATTAAGCTAAACTCATACGATATCGACGATATCACGCATGCGATGAATTACGACGAAAGCCGCAGACAGTGGCAGAATACGGAATTTGAGCCTGCGTTTGAGGGCGAAAAGGACGCCATAAATGAGCGCGATATTAAAAAGGACTCGCCTAGCTCGCTTTATACGGCAAACCTCAATAAAATCGCGCTTGAGGGTAAGATCGATCCACTCATCGGGCGCGAAAAAGAGATCGAAAAGACGCTGCAAACCCTCTGTCGCCGCAAGAAAAACAATCCGATTTTAGTGGGCGAAGCGGGAGTTGGTAAAACCGCGATCATCGAGGGTATCGCGCTAAAAATCGTCCGCGGCGAAGTGCCAGAAAAGCTAAAAAATAAGGTGATTTACGCCCTCGATGCTGGCGCGCTAATCGCAGGCACTACGCTGCGCGGGGAGTTTGAAGAGAGGCTAAAGGATCTCATAGACGAGTTTAGCGCTAATCAAAACGCGATTTTATTTATCGATGAAATTCACACGATCGTTGGTGCAGGCACGGGCAATCGCAACGAACTTGATATGTCAAACATCCTAAAGCCTTCGCTTGCAAGCGGCGAGCTATCGGTCATCGGCGCTACTACATACGGCGAATACCGCTCGTTTTCGCAGGATAAAGCGCTTAGCCGCAGGTTTTGTAAGATCGATGTAAGCGAGCCTAGCATTGACGATAGCGTCGAAATTTTAAAAGGCGTAGCCAAAAAATATGAGGAATTTCACGGCGTAAAATTTAGCGACGAAATTTTGCGTGATAGCGTAACGCTTGCTAAAAAATATCAAAGCGATAAATTCCTTCCCGACAGCGCCATTGATCTCATCGACGAGGTGGGCGCGAGCTTTGCGTTTAAACCGTACGAAGCTCCGCTTGAAATCAGCAAGGACGATTTGGTAAATACGCTTTCGATTAGCGCGAATATCGCAAATTTAAGCAGTAGCGTCGATAATAAACAAGTACTAAAAAATCTGGAAGCTAATATCAAGCGTGAAATTTTCGGTCAAGACGAGGCGGTTAGCAGCCTTTGCAAGGCACTTTTGCGCTCTTACGCCGGGCTTGGAGGCGCAAGCTCCCCAATCGGCGTATTTTTGTTCGCAGGTAGTAGCGGCGTGGGCAAAAGTGAGCTAGCTAAGGTCTTAGCCGCGCAGCTTGGAGTGCATTTTGAGCGCTATGATATGAGCGAGTATATGGAAGCTCACAGCGTCTCAAGGCTCATCGGCGCGCCTCCCGGATACGTGGGCTTTGAAAACGGTGGAATTTTAACGAATAACATCAAAAAGCACCCCTACAGCGTCATTTTATTTGATGAGGTAGAAAAAGCTCATCCTAGCATGACGAATATTTTTTTAGGAATTTTCGATAACGCAAGCCTTACCGATAATAACGGCGTTACGACCGATTTTAAAAATACGATCATAATAATGACGTCGAATTTAGGCACGAAAGAGGCGCCGCAGGTTGGATTTACGAAGGACGAGAGCTATAAAGTAGATAGCGCCATAAGAAGCTTCTTTGCGCCGGAATTTCGCAATCGTATCGATAAAATCATAAATTTTAACCGCTTAAGCGGCGAAATTTTAGAAAAGATCGTGGATAAGACTATCGGCGAGCTAGAGTCGCAGCTAAAAAACGTAAAAATTAGCCTAAACAAGGAAGCAAAAGATTTGATTATCTCGCGCGGCTATTCGGACGAGTTTGGCGCGCGAAATTTAAAGCGCGAGATCAGCTCGCAGATCAGCGATCACATAAGCGGTGAGCTGCTTTTTGGCGCGCTACAAGAGGGCGGCTTAGTTAGCGTGAGCGTAAAAGATGGCGAGCTAAGCTTTAGCTTTACTTCTACGCCTTTGCCACAGATAGAAAAAAAGCAACCAGCACTAGCTCAAAGCAGTGTCGTTAAATAATGGCTCGGTTTTACGATTTTCCAGATCCTATGGATGCACCCGATTTTGCGCCGCTTGCAAGTGGCGGCGATCTGAGCGAGGACTGCTTGCTTAGCGCTTATAGCGCAGGGATATTTCCGTGGTTTAACGAGGATGAGCCGATTTTATGGTGGTCGCCCGATCCGCGCGCAGTACTTGATCCACGCGAAGTGCGTGTGCAAAAGTCTATCAAGCCCTATCTTAAGCGATATGAAGTGAAATTTGACGCAAATTTTAAGGGCTTCATCGAGCGCTGCAAAGACGTGCGCAAAAAAGAGAGCGACGGCACGTGGATCAGCGAGCAGATCGTGCAGGCTTACTCACGTTTGGCAGCAGACGGCTACGCTCACAGCGTCGAGGTGTACGAGGATGGCGAGCTTGTGGGCGGGCTATACGGGCTAATTTTTGGGCGTGTGTTTTGCGGCGAGAGTATGCTAAGCCTAAAGAGCAACGCTTCGAAAGTCGCGCTGATTAGGCTTTGTGAGGTGCTTGCAAATTTCGGCTTTCTAATCGACTGCCAGATTATGAACGAGCATCTGAAATTTATGGGTGCTAAAGAGATGCCGCGAGCGGAATTCCTCGCTCTGTTTGCTGAGCTTAGTGTGCAAGATAGCGGTTTTGGGCGCTTTGCGGATCTTAAAGTTCCGCGCGGAGCGCAGCATTGAGCCAAAGCTTGAGATGCGGTAGCACGAAAACGCGCGGAATTTAGAATTTTAAAGAAATAAGATGTGGCAAAGAGATAAAAGCTCCTCAGTCGGTATGATTATTGTGATGTTTATATTCGTGCCAGCGGCGCTTTTCGTATTTTTGGCGATTTTATATTTTTGGGGCAGCACCGAGCGCAAGTTACCGCGCCTGGATGTCAATGAAACCAACAGCGCGATCCGCGGCGCGATAATCGCAAAAGATAACTACGTCGCGGCAAATTCTGTCAAACTCTACAAAGTTAGCGTCGATGCGCGCAGCATCGATAAAAACAAGCTTGATCTTTTCGTGCGTCTATACTGCATCTACACGGGCGATAGTGAAAAGCGCGTCAAAAGCGCGATCGAGGGCTCTGGCGGCACGACCGTGCTGTCGTATAAGATCGACGCCAAAACCGCCGTGCATCTAAAAGAGCTTGCATATAAGCTAAATTTAAAAAAGGTCTTTGTTAGTTTCATAGGCTCAAACGGCAGGCTAAATCCGCCTATCCGCATGAGCGTGAGCGAAAGCGGCGAAAAGCGCAGTTACAATGTCGGCGATTCGCTCACTCCGTTAATCGGCTATATCAATAAAAAAGAGGTTGATGGTATCACCAAGGTTAGCGGCATCAAAGGGATCGAGAAGTACTACGAGTATTATCTAGCGCCGGTTAGAGATGAGTTTATCGTGGGCCCGCGCGATATCGGCGGCAACATCATTCTAGAGCGCAGCAGCAAAAAAACGGGTAGGATCGACGGCTATAACGTCCGTCTAAGCGTGCCGCTAACGCTGCAAAGAAAGATAGAGCACCTAAGCGATGAAGGCGCTGATAATTACGACGCGCGCGAAATCGTAGTGGGCATTATGAACTCCAAAACGGGCAAAATTTTATCCCTCGCGACCAATGCCCGCTATGATCCCTCAAACATCACAAAAAACGATCTTAAGAATTTAAATTTTACCGCGAGCGAATACGCATACGAAGTGGGCTCGATTATGAAGCCGATAATTTTCGCAATCGCCTATGACGCCAAAGCTGTCAAACCGGGCGAGATCATCAATACCTATAACGGCAGCTATAAGCTTGGTACTCGCACGATCCGCGACACGCACCCGGCTAAGCAGATGAGCGGCGAGGAGATCATCATCCACAGCTCAAATATCGGAATGATTAAAATTTCAGAGCGGCTGGAGGGGCAGGCTATTTATGACGGGCTGATGAACTTTGGTATGTCGCAAAAAACGGGTATCGATCTGCCGTATGAGCAAAGTGGAAATATCCCAAGCATCAAAAGCCTGAATAATAAAATTTACAAAGCCACTATCAGCTACGGCTACGGCGCGCAGATGACCTTCCTTCAGATGCTTAATGCCTACACCGTCTTTAACAACGGCGGCGTCATGATTAGCCCGCGTCTAGTCGAAAATCTAGAAAATAACGGCAAAACTTACATCGTCAACGAAAGCGAAACCCGCCAGGTAATCTCTAAACCTACCGCCGACGTGATTAAAGGAATTTTAATCAAAACGGTTGAGAGCGGCACTGGGCGCAAGGGGCGGGTAGCGGGGCTGCAAATCGGCGGCAAGACGGGCACTGCGCGTATCGCCAAGGGAGGCGGCTATTCGAGCGCCTATAATAGCTCGTTTTTCGGCTTTGCCAACGACGCGGACACCAGCTACACGATCGGCGTTTTGGTGCGCGAGCCTAAAAGAGGCAGCTACTACGCCGCTCAAAATGCGCTGCCGATCTTTAAGCGAGCGGTAGGAATTTTGATAGAGGAGGGCTATCTAAAGCCCGCAGCTGACGCAAACGCTACGCAAAAGGTCGAAATCAAGGATGAGGCAGTTGAAATTAAAGATTAAATTTGCTAAATTTCGCGAGGTTTTTTAAAATTTTGCGGCTTGCGGCGACGAAAATTCGCGAAATTCGGCGCGGCTTTTTTGAATTTATCGGCGTTTAAATTTTACGGCGCGGAATTTTGGCGGCATAGAATTTCGCGGCGCAAATTTTAACGGCACGGCGATGGAATTTTATCGTGATGCGGAATTCTACGTGGCGTAAAATTCCGCGTCAAGGCAAAATTTTAAATTTGCCGCGCAAGTAGCGCAAGTAAAACGGCGAGCGAGCTTAGCTGCTTAAATTTAAAGACGCAGCGCTATTAAATTCGCGTCGTATGCCCGTGCAGCTGCGAAATTTAACGAGTTTAACGGCAAGGTTTAACGATGAAATTTAACGCAAAGAAAAGAGGAAAATATGAAAGCGAATGAGGGAAAAATGAAAATAGCGATAATCGGGCTTGGCTACGTTGGGCTTCCTTTGGCGGCGGCGTTTGCGGCAAAGCACGAAGTGGTGGGCTTTGACGTAGCTCAGGACCGCATAGACGAGCTGCGCGGCGGGCACGATCGCACGCTGGAGCTTAGCGACGAGGAGCTTGCTGCGGCGATTCAAAACGGGCTTAAATTTAGCGCAAATCTAGATGATATGAGGCAGAGCAATTTTTACATCGTGTGCGTACCGACGCCCGTAGATAGGCTAAATCGTCCCGATCTCACGCCGCTAATCAAGGCCAGCGAAAGCGTCGGAGCCGTGCTTAAAAAGGGCGACATCGTCGTGTATGAAAGCACCGTCTATCCGGGCGCTACGGAGGAGGACTGCGTGCCGGTTTTAGAGCGCGCAAGCGGGCTTAAATTTAACCGCGATTTTTTCTGCGGATATTCGCCCGAGCGGATCAATCCCGGCGATAAAATTCACACCGTCACTAAGATCAAAAAGATCGTCTCGGCAAGCACTGCGGAGGCTTTGGACGTCGTAGATAGCGTCTATCTTAGCATCCTGCAAAATGGCACCTTTCGCGCCAGCAGCATCAAAGTCGCAGAGGCCGCGAAGGTGATCGAAAACACCCAGCGCGATATCAATATCGGCTTTATCAACGAGCTTGCGATCCTGTTCGGCAAGCTCGGTATCAACACCAACGACGTCATCGACGCGGCGGCTACGAAGTGGAATTTCTTAAGCTTCCGTCCGGGCCTCGTGGGCGGACACTGCATCGGCATCGATCCGTATTATCTGGCGCAGAAGGCGACCGAGGTGGGCTATCACCCCGAAATCATCCTCTCAAGCCGCCGCATTAACGATAATATGGGAAGCTACGTCGCTACGGAGGTCGTCAAGATGATGATAAAATACGACGAAAAGGTAAAGGGCGCGAAGGTCTTGATCTTGGGGCTGACGTTTAAAGAAAACTGCCCCGACACCCGCAATACGCGCGTCGTGGATATGATAAGCGAGCTTAAAAATTTCGGCTGCGAAGTAAGCGTCTATGATCCTTGGGCGAGCGCCGCCGATGCTAAGAGGTACTACGACATCGACCTGCTGCAAAAGCCCGATTTGCGCGAATTCGACTGCGTAGTAATCGCCGTGGCGCATAAGCAATTTTTCGAGCTTGATTACGCAGGTTCGCTGGTTTATGACGTAAAAAACGTCTATAAAGGCGCGCAAGGAAAGCTCTGAAATTTAGCTTGGGGTTTAAATTTAGACTTCTAAATCAGTAGCTTAGCGGGGATAAGGATGAACGAGGCAAGGCTTGAAAAGTTAAAGAGACTTTTAGATGGGCGGCGTCAAAATTTAGAGCGAGGCTTGCAGGAAAATTCTGACGCTCAAAATTCCAATGCCTTAATTTTAATAAAGGAGATATATATGAGTAGAGGAAGTGTTGATAAAAGGTGTACTTATTACAGGTGGTTTTAAATCGCTACAAGAATATTCTGATTTGCCAAAAGCTACTAAAGGAATACAATGAAAAACCCGCTTTACTACGTAGATTATTGGTATGATTTGATTAAATTCGGCTTCGATCGGAAACACACTTTTATAACGCTAATCGTTGTTTGCGTTTCATTTATCGCACCGATACTTCTCTTGTACTCCTACTCTATCGTACCAAGTACTCAAAGCATAAGAGATCCATTCGTATTTTCCGGTACTATAAAAGAACTTAAAAGGCACAAAGGACATTATCGTACGAAAGCCAATTGTGTAGTGTCAATCCAAAATAATAATAAAATCATCACTAGACGCTTTGTAGATGTAAAAATTTCAGAAGGAACATATATTTGTGATATATTTTTTAAAGAATATGTATTTAATCGATGTATAATCATAAATATGTCTGATTTTGTATTGAATAAGCTGAGCCGCTGCGATGATGGTTTGGTTTTATTTAAAGATACGACAAACATGAGCTATCTCTACAAAGGAAGAAAAACTAGCGTTATAGCTGGTATAATTTTAGTTCTAATAGCTTTTATATTTACTTTCAAGCTTCATATAGAATATAAAAAATCCAAACTAAAAGATTAAATTTAATCTCTAAATTTACAGCGCTTGCGCGAGTATAAATTTTGCAAAATCCTCGCCGGAGTTTGGGCATTTGCACACTTCGTAGTATTCATAACCTAGCTCGCGCGCCCTGGCTCGATAAAAAATATCCAGCTCAAAATCGGTTTCGGAATTATCCACGCAAAACGCGATCGGAAATATGAGCGCTTTTTTGCTCTGCAGATCCCGCAAAACGTCCGCTACGTTGGGCTCTAGCCACTTCACGGGGCCAAGGCGCGATTGATACCCCAAGATAATCTCTTTAAATTTAATCCCGCGCGCAGCCAATAGATCTTTTAAAATTTCCACGTGCGCCTTTACCTGCGCCTCGTAGGGATCGCCCGCGGTGATCATTTTTACCGGCAGCGAATGTGCAGAAAATATGAGCGAAATTTGAGAAATTTCATCCGCGCTTAAATTTGCGACGCGCCCCGCGATTAAATTTAATAAAATTTCGTTGTAAGCGGCGTTGTCGTAGAAGATGTCAATGGTTTTATAATTTTTTATACCGAGCTGTTTAAGCGCCGCTTCGGCAGAGCACAGGCTCGATTGCACCGTAGTTTTTGAGAAGTGCGGATACAAAGGCATCAAAATTATCTCGTCAAAATCCGCATATTTTTTAAACACATCCTCCGCAAATGGCGGCGTGTAATTCATCGCATAATTGCAAATTAGCTCGTCTATCGGTTTTTCATCCTGCGACGCCTCATTTTGTAGCAGCTCGCCGTGCGTCGGGACGTCTTGCGACGGCTTGCTCTGCAATGAAATGTCTTGCGGCGGTTCATTTGCAGCGCTTACACTCGCCGCACCTTCAAATTTTAACCGCGCGCTTAATTCGGCTCGCGCTAGTTCATTTACCCGCTCGCAAAGAGCGGCGGTAATGGAGCATATTGGCGAGCGCCCGCCCAGTTTTTCGTAGTTGCTACGCGCCGCCGCCGCTCTACTTTTTACAATGATTGCGGCTAAAACGCTGCGCCAAAAACCACTTTTAATGCTCAAAATAAAGGGGTCGTTAAACATATTTTTTAAAAAAATTTCAACCTCGCTCAGATTGTTAGGACCGCCCATGTTGAGTAAAATTAGGGCTTTTTTCATGAGATGATTTCTCGTATTTTTATCGCATCCTCTACGCTTGCAAGACCTGCATTAGTACTGCTGTCACACATCGCGCAAAACGCTTCGTGTTCGCGGCGCAGCGAAAAGTCATCGCGATCGACGCGCAGATTCACGCGCCCGTCAGGCGTAATTTTAAAAAGAGTTATTGAGATTAGATCGCCGAAATACACGCCGCTGTCGGTGCAAATCTCGATACCGTGGCGTCTGATCGGATAGAGATTGGACTGCATTAGCGTGCAATAGCAGCCGCTTTTTGTGTGAAGCGTAGCGCATGCGGCTAGAGTGCGCTCTTTAGAGATATTTTTGCTAAGTTCTATGCAGGCGATCTCGCTGTGAGAAAGCAGCCGCACAAGATCGATATCTCTAAAAAGGGCATTGGCGACGATATCTGCTCTATCATCGTTTGCAAAACCGCTTACGAAGCTCATCGAAAAAATTTTATCCCCCTTGGCTAGCTCGCGTAGCAAGGATACGATGACAGGATTGTAGCGGTCGGAGTAGCCTACGGCTAGGCGCGTGCCGTTAGTAGTGACTGCGTAGTTTATCTCTCTAGCTTCGGCTAGGCTTTGTGCGAGCGGAGATTCTACAAAGATATTTTTAGTAAACGGCAGGCATTTTAAAATCAGCTCTTTATGCGATGGCGGGGGAGCTGTGATGACTACGGCGTCGGGCTTAGCGACGTTAAAAAGATCGGTTAGATTATCAAAGATCGGATAGCGCGGGCCGAAATTTTCACTGCTGCCCTTATGATAAAGCGCTACAAGCTCGAAATAATCGCTCCTTCTTAGCTCGCTGAAGTGCTTTTGACCAAGCTCGCCCATGCCTATGATCGCTATCTTTTTTTTCATCGCCATGCCCTAAATTTAATCTTTCGCGCCATTATAACTAAGAATGGTTAAAATTTATAATTTTTAAAATCTAATTTAGCTAAAATGCGCCTTTAAAATTTAACTTGAAATCAGGACAAATCATGGATATTAGAAGCGAATATTTAAATTTCTTTGCAAGCAAGGGGCATC
This sequence comes from uncultured Campylobacter sp., assembly GCF_937973075.1. Classification (GTDB taxonomy): domain Bacteria; phylum Campylobacterota; class Campylobacteria; order Campylobacterales; family Campylobacteraceae; genus Campylobacter_B. The sequence continues at coordinate 35,154 of NZ_CALBWL010000023.1, read as the reverse complement.
AGATCATCCCTAGTGCGCCGTTGGTGCCGGATGATGATAGCTTGCTTTTTACCAACGCGGGCATGGTGCCGTTTAAAAGCATATTTACAGGAGCCGTTCCGCGTCCGACGCCGCCTATCCGCACGAGCTGTCAGACCTGCATCCGCGCCGGCGGCAAACACAACGACCTAGACAACGTCGGCTACACCGCGCGCCATCATACGTTTTTTGAGATGCTTGGAAATTTTAGCTTCGGCGAGTATTTCAAAGAGCAGGCGATCGCCTATGCGTGGGAGTTTATCACTGAAATTTTAAAGCTTCCAAAAGACAAACTCTATGTCACCGTGCATGAAAAGGACGACGAAGCTTACGAGTTCTGGGCACGCCACATAGCGCAGGAGCGCATCTACCGCTTCGGCGATCACGATAACTTTTGGGCGATGGGCGATACCGGACCGTGCGGACCGTGCAGCGAAATTTTTTACGATCAGGGTGAGGAGCATTTTCACTCGCCCGAGGATTATATGGGCGGCGACGGCGACCGCTTTTTGGAGATTTGGAATTTAGTTTTCATGCAGTACGAGCGCAGCAAAGACGGCAAACTTAGCCCGCTTCCAAAGCCTAGCATCGACACTGGCATGGGGCTTGAGCGCGTCACAGCGATTAAAGAGGGCAAATTTAGCAACTACGACAGCTCGCTTTTTATGCCGCTAATCGACGAGGTTGCAAAGCTTTGCGGCAAGCCTTACGTTTATGAAGGCGGCGCAAGCTATCGCGTCATCGCCGATCATATCCGTTCGGTTACGTTTTTGCTAGCACAGGGAACAAATTTTAACCGCGAGGGCAGGGGATATGTTTTGCGTAGAATTCTGCGCCGTGCCGTTCGCCATGGCTATTTGCTCGGCATCAAAGAGCCATTTATGTATCGCCTTGTGGATAAAGTATGCGAGCTGATGGGCGGGCACTACGCCTATCTGAACGAAAAAAAGCAAGCCGTAAAGGAGCAGATCAAGCTCGAAGAGGAGCGGTTTTTCGCCACTTTGGCAAATGGCATCGAGCTTTTTAACGAGGAGCTTGCGCGCACTAAAGAAATTTTTAGCGGCGAGGTCGCGTTTAAGTTATATGATACCTACGGCTTTCCGCTCGATCTGACCGCCGATATGCTGCGCGAGAAAAATTTGCGCGTGGATGAGGCTAAATTTGACGCGCTTATGAGCGAGCAAAGGCAGATAGCTAAAGCCGCATGGAAGGGCAGTGGCGATAAAAACGTCCGTGGCGATTTCAAGGCGCTGTTAGAGAAATTCGGCGAGAATAAATTTAGCGGTTACGAAGAGCTTAGTCGCACGAGCAAGGTTTTAGCGCTACTTAACGAGGATTTTGCGGAAGTGGATGAGCTAAAAGCCGGCGATATCGGCTGGGCGATGTTTGATGTCACTCCGTTTTATGCACAAAGCGGCGGTCAGACGGGCGATAGCGGCGAAGTGGAGTCCATAGCCGATGTGTTTGATACACAGAAATTTTATGGGCTAAATTTATCCCACTTGCGCCTTAATCGTAACCTGAAAATTGGCGATATCGTCGGGCTCAAGGTTTCTGAGGAGCGTGAGCAGATTGCACGTCATCACAGCGCGACGCACCTTTTACACGCGGCGCTTCGTGCGGTGCTAGGGGCTCATATAGCTCAAGCAGGAAGCTTAGTCGAAGCAGACCGCTTAAGATTTGACTTCTCGCATCCTAAGGCACTTAGCGACGAGGAGCTAGCTAAAATCGAGGAATTTGTAAATAATGCCGTTTGCAAGGGCTGTGCGGCAAAAACTGAGATTATGGATATAGATGACGCTAAAAACAGCGGCGCGATTGCGCTTTTTGGCGAAAAATACGGCTCAAAAGTGCGCGTCGTGAGCTTCGGAGAGATTAGTAAGGAGCTTTGCGGCGGAATTCACGTGCGTAATTTAAGCGAGATAGGACCGTTTTTTATAGTCAAAGAAAGCGGCGTAAGTGCGGGTGTTAGGCGTATCGAGGCGGTTTGTTCGCGCGCCGCTTTAAATTTGGCGCTTCAAAATCGCGCTAAGCTTGCTGAAATTTCTGCAGAGCTAAAAGGGATTGAGCCTCTCCGCGCGATTGAGAAATTAAAAGATGAGATCAGATCGCTAAAAGATCAGATCAAGCATGCAAGCAGTTCCCATGCACTGGCTTTTTTAAATGTCGGTGATACCAAACTTTGCGTAGTCTCGGTCGAAAGCGGTGATATAAAAACTATGATAGATGAGTTTAAAAATAGCCACGAAAAGGCGGCGATAATGCTGATGCAAGTGGGCTCAGACGGCAAAATTTCAATCGCGGCAGGCGTTAAAAACGCGCCTATTAAAGCGGGCGAATGGGTTAAGCTCGCGGCGCAAATTTTAGGCGGCGGCGGCGGCGGACGCGATGATTTTGCGACCGCAGGCGGCAGGGACGTGCTAAAAATCGAAGAAGCGATCAAAGAGGCGATCTCTTACGCAAAAGGTAAAATTTGAACGAAATCGATACCGGCTTCATCAAAGCCTCGCAAATTTTGCCGTTGATTCACATTTTAAGCGTGATTTTTTTGATCTGCGCGCAGATCTGCGTATTTTTGATCGCGCGAATTTTTATGAATTTAAGCAGTAAAAGCCAAGCGGATGCGAAAGATGTAAAATTTACAGAAATTTTGCGATATATGAAACGCTATGAGCAGTTCTTTGCGCTATTTTTGGTGATCGTTTGCGTAAGTGGATTTTTTCTTGCGGACGGCGGAAGTTTTAAATTTTCAGATCCTATGGTAAAAGGTGCGATTGCCACGCTGTGGGCTGGCGCCGGCTTTATACTACTAAATTTTATCTACATGCATTATAAAATTTTATCTTTGAAGCGAGCTTTGGATGCGGGCGATGAGCTTGAGGCGAATGAGCATTTAATCATCGTTGTTAAATATTTCATCCCGCTAAATATCGTAGTTACGCTGATTTGCGTTTATCTAGGCGTGACGGTGGGCGAGTTTTGATGATTTATTTAGCTTCCAGCTCGCCTACTAGAGCGCAAATTCTAAAGGATAACGGCGTAGAATTTACGCAAATTCCTTTTAATTTCGACGAAAGCGGCATTAGGAAGGACGATGCACGCACCTATGCTTACCGCGTTGCCGTAGCCAAAAAAACGCAGTTTTTTAAAATTTATAAAAATTATGATAGAGTGCTGTTTGCCGATAGCTCCGTACTTACCGGCGGTAAAATTTTAGGCAAGGCACGTGATGAAGCGGACGCGTTAAGGATGCTGCGAGCTCAAAGCGGTGCTAGCTGCGCCGTTTATACTGCGATGATTTTTTGCAGTAAGGCGCTAGAGCTTTCGGCGCTTAGCGTCGCAAGCTTTGAATTTGCGGAATTTAATGAAGCGGATTTAAAAGGTTATATCGCTAGCGGCGATTGGCGTGGCAAGGCGGGTGCGATGAGTATCGAAGGCTTTAACGAAAAATATATCAAAAGCTCGCGTGGGTCAAAATTCACGGCGATGGGGCTTGATCTGGAAATTTTAAAGAGGTTTGTATGGTAAGAGTTTTATTTAGTTTTATTACGGTTTGCGCGTTTGCTGCAGGCGGAATTTTTTTGTATTTTTACTCGCAAATCCGCTTGGAATCGGACTCGATCATCGATTATCATCCCGAGCTTACGACTAAAATTTATGACCGCAACGGCAATTTGATAGCCAACGTTTTTAATGAACAAAATAGAATTTACGTAAAATTTGACGAGATCCCGGGCCGCGTGATCGAGGCGCTCGTAGCTATCGAGGATACGGCGTTTTTCGAACACGGCGGTGTGAATGTCGAGGCGATTTTTAGGGCGATTATTAAGGATGTCAAAGCGATGAAATTTGTCGAAGGGGCTTCCACGATTACGCAGCAGATCACGCGAAATTTAGTTCTTTCGAGCGAAAAGAAGCTTGATCGCAAGATTAAAGAAGCGATCCTATCGCTTAAGATAGAAAACGCTCTAAGCAAGGAACAAATTCTAGAGCGTTACTTCAACGAAGTGTATTTCGGACACGGATATTACGGCATCCGCACGGCGGCTTTAGGATATTTTAAAAAGGATTTGCAAGATTTAAGCCTTAAAGAGATCGCGATTTTAGTGGGCTTACCGAAAGCTCCTAGCAGCTTTGATCCTACTAAGCACCTGGATTTGTCGCTTTCGCGCGCCAACAACGTGATTTATAGGATGCATGAGCTCGGCTGGATAAATAAGACCGAATATGAGCTTGCGATGAACGAACAGCCTACGATCTACAACGAAACGCTCACGCAAAACGTAGCGCCGTATGCCGTAGATGAGATTATAAAAGAAGCCGAAAAAATTCTACCGGACGTCCGCACGGGCGGATACCGCATAGATACGAGCCTTGATCTAAAGGCGCAGGCGATGGCGCAAGAGGCATTAGTTTTCGGCTACAATGAAATTTTAAAGCGCAACAAAGACGCCAATGCAAGCAACGTAAACGGTGCTATGGTTGTCACGCATCCGCAAAACGGCGAAATTTTAGCCTTAGTAGGCGGCGTGGATTACGCGAAATCAAATTTCAATCGTGCCAGCCAATCCCAGCGCCAAACCGGCTCCAGCTTCAAGCCTTTCGTCTATCAAATCGCCCTTGATATGGGCTACTCGACGATGACCGAAGTACCCGATATAGCTAGAGAATTCGACGATGGCAGCGATAAAACGTGGAAGCCGAAAAATTACGACAAGACTTACAGCGGCTACATCACGATCAAAGAAGCTTTAACTCGCTCGCGCAACCTTGCCTCGATCAATCTGATGCAATCTATCGGCGTCGATCGCGCGGTAAAAAAGCTTGGCGAGTTCGGCTTTAAAAACGTTCCACCAGCCCTGTCAGTGGCTATCGGCAGCTACGGAATTTCGCCGCTTGAATACTCCACGATGTATTCGATGTTCCCGGGGCTTGGGATTACTGCAAAATCAAAATTTATCGTTTCGATTACCGATAAGGACGGCAAAACTCGCTTTATCGAGCCTGAGCGCCGCCGCGTGCTGCGCCCTGAACAGGCGTATCTGATGACTACGCTATTAAAAAATATCGTGCAGCGCGGCACCGGTACTCGCGCGCGCGTGCAAGGCATCGACATAGCGGGTAAAACAGGCACCTCAAATGATAGCATAGATGCGTGGTTTTGCGGCTTTACGCCCGATTTGCAGATCATCATCTGGTACGGCAACGACGATTATAAACCTATGCGAAAGGTCGAGGGCGGCGGTCGCACTGCAGCACCGGTGTTTGCAAAATTTTTAGATGCCTATTTAAAAGAATATCCGCAAACCAAGCGCAACTTCACCGTCCCGGACGGCGTTTTTAGCCGCCAATACAACGGCAAGGAGGAGTATTATACTAAAATTTCGCCACTTCCTAAACCTCGCGAAAGTAGTAGCGACGGATCGACGTTTTAAAAGATAATAAATGCTAATAGCGTTGATGAAATTTGCTCTGAAATTTTTAGCATTAATTTTAAAGCTATTTAATTTAAGATTTATATATGAGTTTAAGCTGAGGGATAGTAATATTTAGAATAAAATTTGCAAAGACGATTGGAAAAAATCCCGAATGGCTGGGTAATGAAATTTATCTAGTAGAGAGAAGTAGAATTTTTTGGGTATTTATTCAAGGCAATATGCAAAACGACGAAGCTAAAAGAATAATAGAGATTTTTAAGTTAAAAGGAATTAATTATGACGACAGCGAAAAAATGGGAATATGAATCTGATAAGATTACCGATATTTTTCACTCCGGTGGCGCATTTATAAATAAGCCGATTCCGCTCTTTTTAATTCGCGCCCTATTTGTACTTATCTTTGTTTTATTTTGTCTGTTTTATTCTAAATGTGTGTCTGGTATAGCTGCTTCTATTTGGAATATAATATATAAAACTGCAGGAGGAGGAGATTTAGTATATACTTTTATGACTACTACATTTCTTACCCTTTGCGTCGCTGTCTATATGATATTTTCTCTTATCAGTAAAAGAAAGATATCTATTTTGTTTCTAGCATTTCCTTTTATAGATTATATCGTTGCGCGCCTATTTTATATTAAGTTGATTGACGGCTTTAATCTTGGTCAAGACGGGACTGCGGATATTCTTTGCTTAATGCTAGATATCGTATTATATTCGGCAATTAAATTCGTATTTGAAAATCTTTTATTACAAGGAGATAAGAAATGAATTTTAATTTTAAGGGTGAAGTTCCAGAAAATGTTAGTGTAGAAAATAATGCAATTTTTGTATCATCCATAAGGTCAATATTAGTTGCACAGAAAAAATTTTCGCATAACATTTTTCCAGAAAAGCATGTGAGTGCCACAACCTTTTATGAGTTAGTAAAATCTGGCGGGCCTATGGATTACAAACTAAGAGATACGACATCTAAAGCAGAGGGAAGGTCGAGCAAATACGAAAATTTTGGGAATTATAATTATGGAGTTGTAGCGCAAGCTATGGGAATAGATGAAAATTTTGCAAAGGCTGCTGCAGGTGCGCAACAAGTCGTAAAAATTATGGAACAGGCCCTGAAGAAGGGTAAAAGCTATTTTGACGATATGTCTAATGATATGCCTGCGGATGGCGGAGAGAGTGATAAGGATAAATATAAAAAATATTATGAGGCCGCAAAAGAAATTAAGAAAAATAATCCAAAGAAATTTAGCGCAGCCCTATTTCAATATTTTTTGAACGAAGGTATGCGAATAGGTAGAGAGACGGGAAATTATGGTTATCTTGACGACCAGAAGGATCAAAAATTTATCTCTGATGGATATAGAGATGCGAGAGAAGCAGGATATGGAATATCATACGATTCTATAACTTTTGATGACTTTATTGCTTTAAATATTATAGGTGAATGGTTTTTTGATTTAGACGATACGAATAGAATAGAAAAATACTCCGATAAAACGACTCTCTCCATCTCCAACCCTATCGTATACGATCAAGTAGATGAATATGCAGTATTTAAAATAACTCTAAGCAAGCCTTTAAGTCAGGATTTAAAACTAAAAGTAACTACGATAGACGATACGGCGAAATCTCCAAGTGATTATGAAGCTAAAAGCAAAGACGAAATAACTATAAAAGCGGGGCAAACCTCATATGATTATAAGGTTAAAGTAGTAAGGGATGGAATTTATGAGGGCAAAGAGGTATTTGGGCTTTATGTAGATCCTATTGATACCGAATTGGCAAGTGCTATAGGTATAAATGATATACATATGGCATATGCCACTTTGATCGACTTCCCAGAAGATAGATGTCCTCAACCGACCCACAAGAATTTTGATTTAAGCTTTAATTTGCCTAGTTCTACCTCATACGGTGTAGGTGCAGGAGCAGGCGGAAGTGGCGGAGGAGCTGGTGGCTCTGCGTCTTGGGGCATAGGATCAACTCCTAGTATCTCGATTTCTTCTAAGAAACCAACTCCGGATATTCCTTACGTAGAATGCCCTGACGAGCCCGAGCTTAACTCTATGCTGACAGCAAAGATACCGCAGGCGGTAAATAATACCGCTCCCGCAAATTCTAACCCATTAAATTCCCAAGCCGCGAACGAAAACGACAATTCAGACTCTTGCTCCGACGGTATGTGTGTACCTAACCGCTCCGAGCAGAATCCTGGCTCCGGTAATAAAGATAAGGCGGGCTTTGCTTCAAATGCGAATAATGCAAATTCCAAGCAGAGCGGAGCTGCGTTAAATTTATCGGGTACTACCGATACTGATAAATCCGGCAATAAACTCTATTTCGATATGAATTCCGACGGATTTAAAGAGAGGATGCTTGATTGGTTCGGGCAAGACGAGGGGGTGCTGGTAAATGATACAAACCGTAACGGCATAGTTGATAATGGCAGTGAGATCATAGGCAACAGATATTTAAACTCCAAGGGCGAAACCACCTTGGATACTTTATCTCTGCTTAGAGATTTTGACACAAATAAAGATGGAGTTATAGATAGCAAGGATAACTCCAGCCTAAGTATCTGGATAGATAAAAATCGCAATGCCAAAACGGATGAGGGCGAACTGATCTCTATAAACGACGCCAACTCCCCGATCAAATCGATATCTCTAAATTATTTGGATACTCTTCTTAGCGGATATGATAGAAATCACGATATGAAGATCGATAAAAGCGACAAAATTTATGATTACATCTACATTAAAAATAATGACGATAACTCTATAAATTTATACATCTATGGAGACGACAGGGCAAGAGCATTCTTGGGAGATAAAACAAAAGACCTTACTCTGCAAACAGACCAGGGGTTAAAAAGAGTAAAAGAGGTTATCTTTTATAAGGATGTGAAAGAGCTAAATTTAGATAAGCAAAAGCCCGAATATAGCGATCCTAGGTCGATTAATTTGGTTTCCGATGCTGCGCCTTGGGATTTGAATGGAATAAGATATTCGAGCGAGGTGAATCTAAAAGAGAGTGAATACGATACCCTAGGCAACACTCTTTATACCTATGAAAGAGGAAGCGGTAAGGTCAACATATATGATTGGAATGGCATAGATACCTTAAAATTTGGCGAGGGAATCAGTAGAGAGAATTTAATCATCGAAAAGACGAATGAATCTATTAAAATTTACGTCAAAAACGGTATCGCTACCAAGGATGAGGATTTAAGTAAAATAACGGACGTAATTACTATAAACTTTGGAGTCGATTATGCCGTTGCTGGCGATGCACCGGTAGCGACATCAGAGGCAATTGCTTCCGAAAACAATAATATCGCTAATAATGCGGCTTATCTATCCGCGGGTACCAATTCTAGACGTAAGCGAGCTATTTCTGAGCCAGCTCAAACTACGGGTATTGTAGAAAATATTGTTTTATCTGACGGCAATAGATTAAATCTCGATTTTTTATATAACGGTACCGATAAAAGTGATCTTATAGTTTGTGGAGACGATAGTCGCAAAATTAACGCCGGAGATGGTAATGATATTATAGTTTGTGGAGACGGCGATTATGAAATTGGTGCCGGAGATGGAGATGATATGATATCAGTAGGTAGCGGATATAATATTATAGACGCAGGCAAGGGAGACGATTATTTTAAAAGTGACTCTAGAAGTAGTAGCTTTAATGTCTTCAAATTTGGTAGAGGGGATGGAAAAGATATCATAATCGGTCATAAGGTATGGAGATCTTGGCGTGGTTATGCTTATACAAATATAGAATTTAAAGAAGGCATTACTACTGATGACATTATTATTAGAAAGAATCATGATTTATTTGATTGGATATCGTATGAGATAGCGCTAAAAGAGGAAGGTAAGAGTTTTGATGAGCTAAGTGATAAGATATATATCAAGGGAGGTTCAAGATTACAACTTATATTCCAAGATGGTACCGATTGGGATGACAAAGAAATATATAATCGCGCCCAAGAAAATAAGGTAATTCATAACTCCTTAAATGCCTTTGTGCTTGATCTAAATAATAATGGTATCACTTCTATTTCGCCAAGCGACGATTCCTCGCCTAAATTTAATATAAATGGCGAGATTAAAAGGAGCGGTTGGATAGAGCGAGGTGACGGGCTACTTGCTATGGATCTAAATAGAGATGGATACATTGATCCTACCACTGAACTAATAGGCGAAAAATTTGAAGGATGGGGAAATAATGATTATATAAATAGAGGTCTTGCGGTGTTAAAGAAATTCGATAGTGATAATAACGGAATTTTGGATGAAAAGGACGATAAATTTAATGAAATTCTAGTTTGGCAGGATAACGGCGACGGAATAAGTCAAAGGAGCGAGATAAAAACGCTAAAAGAACTAGGTATAGATAGTATATATGCAGGCGACACTAGAGAGAATAGAAGGCAAGAAAACGATAATCTTGTCATTGGCGACGCCACCTTTTCTCAAGATGGAGTGACAAAGGGATTTAAAAGACTATACTTCAGACAAATAGGAGAAGACGAAATTTTACCGGATCATGGCAACGAAGATCACTCCGGCCCGGTCGTTCCTAACCCAACCCCTAAAAATGGCATAAAGTCACTATCTAATGCAGGCATCGAGCGTATAGATATACGTAGCGGCTATACAGGCTCCGGAGGAGCTAAAATAGGCGCCAACGACGGGGAGCTTAGCTTTGAAAACAGATGGTTTAAATCGGATACTTTGGATACGATCTACGAAAGAAAAGACGCAGAGCAAGGGGGAGATCTTTCAAGCCTCGCGGGAAGCGGTAAAGTCAGATCGCTAAACGACGCTATGGCGGGCGATGATGGTTTGAAACAAAGCGTGCAAGAGTACAGAGCGGGTGCGGTAGATAAAGCGTTTGATGAGCTAAGCTCGGATATGGATAAAATTTTAGACAAATGGGCTTTAAACGATAATTTCGGCTCGCAGGATTTATCGCTGCCTCCAGTCGTGCTCGATCTTAACGGCAACGGTATCACATCTACGCCGCTAGATAATTCGCAGGCATATTTTGATTATATAAATGACGGCAGAAGAAATAAAACCGCATGGATAGAAAAAGGCGATGGAATTTTAGCCGTAGATATCAATAAAGACGGGATTATCAATAATTCTTTCGAGCTTTTCGGATCAAATTCCAAGCTTAAAAATGGCACCTATGCAAAGGACGGCGTGCAGGCTCTAAAGGATTTCGATAGCGATAATAACGGCGTGATCGACGAAAGAGACGAGAGATTCGGTGAGCTACTTCTTTGGCAAGACAATGGCGACGGCAAATGCGGAAAAGACGAAGTAAAAAGCCTAAAAGAGCTCGGAATTTCATCTATATCTTTAAAAACTACAGAGGATACCCAAAGCGAAAACGGCAATAAAATAACCGCAAGCGGGGAATTTAGAAGAAGCGACGGCAGCAGCGGCATAGTACGCGATGTGTGGTTTGAGACGAGCAAAAAGCAAAGCATCGCCCTTAGCGATCTAGACGACGAAACCGAAAAGAAAATCTCCGTTGTGGAGGCTTTCCGCGGCGCAAGGCTTAGCGCAGAACAAAGGGCGAATCCGTATATAATTACTGCGGTGCTTAAAGAATACGAGAATATAAAATTTGATTCTATCAGTAAAATTTTAGCAAATAAACTTTTTGGCGAGGATGCGAAAAGCTGCGCACTTATGTTTAACGCTCTAAATTTAAAGTTAGCTCGCATAATTAGCGGTGAAGCGAATGCAAGTGAAACGGCTCTGTCGATCAATCTGCTAGCATCGGTGTTAAAAAGAGACTATAATTACGCGCTTTTTAAGCTCAATAAGAGTTATTTAAGCAATGATAAAATTTCGTCACTTCTGGCTAAAACCGGTATAAAATTTAGTCTTTCAGGAAACGAGATCACGGGCGTTATCGGCAAGCATGTATTTGGCGATAAAACTAGCGAGACCTTTGATTATAGCAAAGAGCGTTCGGGCGTTATCATCTCGTCAAAAGAGGGCAACGACCTCGTAGTGGGTTCGGATTTTAACGACGAGATTTACGGTGGCGCAGGAAATGACATCTTAATGAGCGGCAGCGGTATAGACATTCTTAACGGCGGAGCCGGTAACGATCTGCTAATCGGATCGAAGGATAGGAATATCTACGAATACTATTTAGGCGATGGTGAGGACATCATCTACGATGACGGCGGAGCGGATGCGTTAAGATTTGCCTTTTTAAGCCCTGAGGATCTAAAGTTTAGGCGCGAGGGCGACGATATGAAAATTTCGGTCTACAATCCATATAATAAAACCGAAATTATAGGCGGTATAACTATAAAAAAAGGTTACACCGAAGGCAAGATAGAAAAATTTTATTTTGACGGTAAGGTTTATGGTTTTGATGAGTTTATTAAAGAGATATCTGAAGCGGAGCTTCCGCAAAATAATCCTGTAAAATTCAAAGATAAGCTCGTAAATGCCGAGTTAAACGATGTAAGACAGTTTGTATCCGCTTTAGAAGCAATTGATCCTGACGGCGATAAGCTTAGCTATGAAATTTTAAAAGACGCAGAAAATGGCAAATTCCGCATAAATGAATACGGAAGCTACGAATACATCCCGAACGATAAATTTATCGGCGAGGATAGCGTCAAAATTAGAGTGAGCGACGGTCGGGGTAGCTTTGATGAAAGCGAGATTAAATTTAACGTAAAAGTTTCAACTCCCGACATAAAAAGCGAAAAATTTGTCTTCGATGAGGATACGAGTCTGACTGGGGCGCTTGAAGTGGAAAATAAAATAGGCGGCGCGTTAAAATTTGAAATTTTAACTACAAATGAGAATTTGAGCACCGAGCTGGACGATAATGGAATGCTACACGTAAAACCTGCGCTAAATTTTAACGGCGAGCAAAATCTTAAAATCAGAGTTACGAACGAATTTGGACTAAGCTGCGAAAAGGAGATTGCTCTAAAAATCAATCCGGTAAATGATGCGCCGATCGTAGAAGATCCTAATGAAACCGTCACTCTTAAAAATACTTTCAGCTACGCGGGTAAGATAGCAGCTAGCGACGTAGACGGCGATGTGCTTCGATTTAAGCTTATTAGCGGCAGTAAAAATTTAAAGCTAAATTCCGACGGAAGTTATCTTTATAATTCAAAATCCGCAGGCGAAGAGGAATTTAAAATCGAAGTTAGCGATGGTGGTATCTCGGTTACCAAAACGCTTAAATTTAAAAACCTCGGCTATATAAATGACGGAAGCGAAAATATAGTAATCGACGGTAAGGCAAGTGATACGCTAAATTTGACTACAAGCAGGGCGGCGGATCTTAAATTTGCAAGATCGGGTAATGATCTGATCATTAATGGCGGCAGATCAAATACGACGCTTAAGGATTATTTCATCTCAAAAGATATGAAACTTAGCAAAATTCTTCTTGACGGCGGCACCGAGATAAATATCTCAAATTCCAACCTGGCGCTTCCAAGCAAGAAATGGTATCAGTTCAAAAAGACGGCTACTCTGAAAACGGCAGGTACCATCGTCTCATCCGGTGATAAAAACATCCTGAACGGCTCGAAGCAAAACGATACCATTATTAGCCTCGGTAAATTTAACCATATCAATGCAGGCAAGGGTGACGATGTGATCTTTGCGGCGGAAGGCGATATCGCAAACGGCGAAAAGGGAAACGATACGCTGATAGCCACTGCAAATCGCGCTACGCTTATCGGTTCGGACGGCGATGATACATACATCGTATCTGCGAGTTTAGACGGCGTCGTGATTAGAGATAAAGAGTATTTAAGCTTAAAAGACGGCGGCAGAGATGTACTAAAACTACAAGGCGCTCGCAAGGATGAAATTTCATTTAGCAGAAACGGGGTTTTCGGCAAGGATTTAGTATTGCGTTACGCAGGCAAAAGCCTAACCATAGAAAACCAGTTCAGCTCTAAATCTGCGGTAGAGAGAATAGAGCTTGGCGATGGAGATTACATCACTAGTGATAAAATTTCAAAGATCATCGAGGATCTAAATTCTTATGCGAGCGATAAAGGATTTGTAAATTTCGGTGAGGATAAATTCCGCTCCAATGAGCAGATCGCACAGATTTACGCAAGCGGCTGGAGTAATTAAGTAAAATTAGGCGAGGAAAATTCCTCGCCTAATTTGATTGTTTGCATATCTATCTTTTTTGCCTCTAAGTTGCGCGTGCATCATGCCGCCATGCTGCTTGATTATTTAAATTTAAAACAACTAATTCGGCGCTATTTAATTACCGTATCTTTACACCATTTTATGCGTATATTTTCTCAATCGTTTCGTACTCCTTCCAAGTATACTTTAATAAATTCCAGCTTAAGCAGATAAAATTTATCTTTTTATTGACGAGCCTCAATGCTTATAGAAATTTAAATGGGTAGAATTCTCTCCTAATTTCAGTTAAAGGAGTGAAAATGGCAGAATTTAAAAAGCTCTGGATGGCGCTTGTAGCGGTACTCATCGTGGGCTTTAGTTTCTTGGGTTTTTACGGCGGCGAGGTATATAGGCAGTCTCCGCCGGTGGTAAAATTTACCGATGCTAGCGGCAACGAGTTGATCGGTACCGAGCGCATTTACCGCGGACAGGAGGCCTGGCAGAGCATCGGTGGTATGCAGGTAGGCTCGATATGGGGTCACGGAGCGTATCAAGCGCCTGATTGGAGCGCGGATTGGCTACATAAGGAGCTGGTTGCGTTTATGGATATCAAGTCGCAGGAGCGCTTCGGCGTGAAATTTGACGCTTTGAGCGACGAGCAAAAGGCGCAGATCAAGGCGCTTACCAAGGCCGAGTACCGCACCAATACCGTAAAAGACGGCACCGTTAAGCTAAGCGATGATCGCTTAAAGGCTATGGCGGTCGTAAAAGACGAGTACATGGGCGTTTTCGGAAACGATCCGCGCTTTAAGAAGCTTCGCGAGGATTACGCGATGAAGGAAAACACGCTCGCAAACGAGCAACACCGCGCCGAGCTCGTGGATTTCATCTTTTGGACTGCGTGGGCGGTTTCTACGGATCGTCCGGGCGGAGAGGCGACCTATACCAATAACTGGCCGCACGAGCCGCTAATAGACAATGTCCCTACCACGGAAAACGTTGTTTGGACGATTGCAAGCCTCGTTATTTTGCTTACCGGCATCGGTCTTCTGGTGTGGTTTGGAAATTTCTATGGCAAAAAGGACGAAGATTTCGAGGCTCCTGCGAAGCTTAGCGCCGATCCTATCGCCGCTTTGGCGCTTACGCCGTCGCAAAAGGCGCTTGGCAAATATCTTTTCGTAGCGGTTGCGCTGTTTGCATTTCAGGCCTTCATCGGCGGCTTTGTTGCGCACTACACGATCGAGGGTCAGTCCTTTTTCGGGCTTGATATTTCGCAATATATCCCTTACTCGCTAGCGCGCACCTGGCATGTGCAGGCATCCATTTTCTGGATCGCTACTGGCTTTTTGGCGGCGGGATTGTTTCTAGCGCCGATCATCAACGGCGGCAAGGATCCTAAATTTCAAAAGCTCGGCGTGGACGTGCTTTTCTATGCGCTTCTTTTCTTGGTCGTCGGCAGCTTCGCGGGCGAATACATGGCGATTGCAGGCAAGATGGATCCAAGCAGCAGCTTCTGGATCGGACATCAAGGATACGAGTATTTAGACCTCGGTAGAATTTGGCAGCTGATACTGTTCGTGGGCCTTGTGATCTGGATGGTACTCGTGCTTCGCGGCTTTATCGCAGGCTTTAGAGCCGAGGGCGATAAGAATTTATTAGCGATCTTTACCGCTTCGGTCATCGCCGTGGGGCTTTTTTACGGCGCAGGACTATTTTACGGACAGCGCTCGCCGATCCCTGTGATGGAGTACTGGCGCTGGTGGGTCGTGCACCTTTGGGTCGAGGGATTTTTTGAGGTTTTCGCGACGGCGTCTTTGGCGTTCGTGTTCGCGTCCTTAGGTTTAGTAAGCAAGAAATTTGCCACCTACACCTCGATTGCTAGCGCATCGATTTTCCTAATCGGCGGAATTCCGGGCACCTTCCACCACCTCTATTTTGCGGGCACCACTACGCCGATAATGGCTGTGGGTGCAAGCTTTTCGGCGCTTGAAGTCGTGCCTTTGGTGCTTTTGGGTTCGGAGGCGTTTCACTACTACAAGCTTCAATTCGCGCAGGATTGGGCTAAGCGCCTAAAATGGCCGCTTTACTGCTTCATCGCCGTAGCGTTTTGGAATATGCTGGGCGCGGGCGTTTTCGGCTTTTTGATCAACCCGCCGCTTGCGCTATTTTATATTCAGGGCTTAAACACCACCGCAGTGCACGCACATACGGCGCTATTTGGCGTATACGGCTTTTTGGCTCTTGGCTTCGTGTGGCTCGTGGCGCTTTATATTTACAAAGACAAAAGCTTCGACGATACGCTGATGAAGATCGGCTTTTGGGCGCTAAATGCGGGTCTGCTTCTGATGGTACTAATCTCGCTTCTTCCGGTTGGAATTTTGCAGGCGTTTGCGGCGATCGACGTGGGTATGTGGTATGCAAGAAGCGCGGAATTTTTGCAGAAAGACAGCCTCTACGGGCTCCGCTGGGCGCGTATCATCGGCGATACGATCTTTTTGGTAGGAAGCGTGTGCTTCTTGCTTCAAATCGTGCGAATGATATTCTCACGCGCTAAATAGAGCTTTCGCGGGCTTTAATTACTCGCTTTGCCTCGCAGGAATTTTATGTTCTTACGAGGCTTTTTAAATTTTACTCGGCTTTGCGCGAGCCTTTTGTGCGTGAGCTTATTTTCGCGGACGATATCCGCGCGAGTCTTAAGCTTAGCCGCAAATTGCGCTAAATCTTTAAAATTTTAAAATTTAATCCTCTTAAATTTACCCGAGCCAAATTTTAAATTTGCTACAATTACCGCCGAAATTTCAATCTAAAGGAGCGAAAAATGGGTGTGCGAGAGCAAATTTTAGAAGACATTAAAACGGCGATGAAAAGCGGCGATCACTTCCGCAGAGACAGCCTGAGGATGCTTAACGCCACGCTTAAGCAGGTCGAGGTGGACGAGCGCATCAGCCTTAGCGACGAGCGCGTCTTTAGCATACTTCAAAGCGAGATCAAGCGCCGAAACGACTCCGTGCAGCAGTACCGCGCGGGCGGTCGCGACGATCTGGTGCAAAAAGAGCAGGGCGAGATCGAGATCATCGCGTCTTATCTGCCCGCGCAGCTAAGCGATGCCGAGCTTGCCGCTGCGGTTAGCTCGCTAATCGCCAAGCTCGGTGCGAGCGGCGCAAAGGATATGGGGCGCGTGATGAAAGCCGCCAAGGAAGCGCTCGGCTCAAGAGTGGACGGCAAACGGCTGAGCGATGCAGTCAAAGCGGCACTGAAGTAGCCTTCGTTTGGAGTTAAATTTAAGTCCGGCTACGGCTAAATTGTATCGACGTAAAATTTCGCCGCTGAAATTTTTTGAGATAAAGCTTTGGCTGCGGAATTCATACGCTAATTTAAAATTTTAAAGGATCATCATGAAAAAATTTATCGCGGTTTTACTAGCTGTCCTGCTTGTGGGATGCCAGTGCAAACAAAACGTAGTGCCTGGGGCGAACGAAACGCCCGAAAAGATCACGGCATTTTTCATAAACGATGGCAAGGAATACATCGTAGGTGAGAAACTCAGCTATGTGCTGACGGACGGCTCGTCGCTTAAGAGAATTTCTGAATTTTACGACGGCGGATACGCCAAGGGGCTTAAGCGCGAGTTTGTACAGATCGAAGTAACCGATGCTAAAAACGGCGAGGTGCGCGGTAGCTTCAGCGCATTTTTGAATTCTGCAGCCGGTGCAGATGTCGCCAAAATCAAGGCTCTAGCGAACCGCATCGAAATCGATGAGAAAAAAGGCGAGATAGAAGTTATTTTTAACTTTGATGCGCGAGTAGTGCAGATCAAAAATCTTAGCGAAATAATGAAGCCAAGCGATAGGCTGCGCTCTCCGATCCCGGCAAACATCGAGGTTAGGCCTGAACGCTGCGAGGGCAACGCCCTATTGTATACGATAAGCACCATCGTAGCTATACCGATAATAATTGTGGGAACGGTACTGTTTCTGCCCGTGGTAATGATGCAGGAATATAGCCCGCGATAATAAAAGCTGTGAAATTGCGTATCTTGCAGCGAAACTTACAATGTAATGATCGATGAAGCTCGGCGAAATTTGGCATAACTTAGATCGTAAGTTCGATCTATTTATGATCGCATTTTATTTGGCGGCGATGTGGTACGGATTTCTTTTTAGCTTGAATCCGAAAAGCTTAGATGATCTGAAAATCGCAAATGGAATAATCATGGATGTCGGAAGCGATGATGGGCGCGAATATATGCAGATTTTTACGGACGAGCGCAAATTTATCAAAGTCTTTTTAAATGGCGATACGGATAACTTAACCTACTTTTATAAAAATAAAATTTTGCTCAATGCGGCAATTACGGAAGCTAATTTTAAGCGCTCAGGAGCGGACGAGTGGCAAGGCGTAAATATCAAGCCTTCTATTTCGCTAATCGCATACGAATGGCTGGAAGGCAAGCGAGTTAAGGCTTGGTATCAAAGCCGTCCGTTTCCGTTTCAAGATCGCGGCACGGCGTATCAGGTTTTATTTTTGGATTATAATGCAAGCGTCGATCCGCCGCAGCGCGAGTATCTGATGAAATTCAGATATGACAAATACGCTACGACGGATGATAAATTTACGGCTACGGTATTTGGAGCTTTGACGCTTATCTTTCTTGCGATTATGGCGGGTAAATTTTATCAAGCATGGCGCCTGCAATAAACGTTGCGCCGCGAAATTTTAATTAGCATCGGATAGCCTGAAAACACGGCGCGCAATATCGATACGAAATACTTTAAAAGACGCTAGGTTGCGGCGTGCATTTCATTGCGGGTAGCGGCGGCGAGTAGGATAAGCTTACGGCGATAAATTTAAATCGTCATCAAAAATATACCGAAACGAGATTTAAAATTTTGATAAATAGCGTGCGCCGAGTTTTGAAATTTTGCGGCTTTGTCTGCGCCGGCTAGCGCTAAATTTTAGAATTTAAACTGCTCGAGATTTCAAAATTTTAAAATTTTAAATTTCGCGCTCGTTTAGCAGTATCCATAAATTTTAAGCGCCAAATGGGAGCAAATGGGCTAAAATAGCCCATTTATCAGCCCTTTAATCGCGTCAGATTTTTCCTTTTTTGCGTCATTTTTGCTGCTGTTATCGTCCTTTTTGACGCCGAAAAGCTTGTCGATACCCTTGCCGATCTGCTTGTCGAGCTTGCCCTTGAGGTAGTCCGATCGCACGTCGTATTTTGGATTTTTGATCGTGCCGGTGATGTTTATTTCAAGATCGGTCTTTTCGATATTTGCCTTAATCGGTACCGAAATCGCGCCCGTTTTGCTATCCAGCGTGCCGCCGGTGACGTTTAGCTTGCTTTTTTGCGCGCTCATATCGGCATTGAAATTTATCAAATTTTGCTTGATCGTGCCGTTTACTTTGGCGTCGTTATAGACCTCGCCGCCTAGATCGCGACCTAAAATTTTACCGATTTTATCGATCAATCCGCCGCTAGGAAGGCGTCCGTTGTTGATGATCGCGTCGAATTTTCCGCCGTGCGAGCTCGTGTTATAAGTAAGATTTGCGTTGCCCGTGCCGTCGTAGACGTGATCGATATTTAGAAGCGTCGTAAGCTCTTTGACGATGAAATTTTGGATTTTAAAGTTCGCCTCATCGCCCGCGATCTGTCCGTTCAGCTCGCCGCCCGCGACCTTGGAATTTATGGTCGCAAACAGGCTCTTTCCGTCGTGAGAAAGCTCGCCGGTAGCTGCGATCTTGCCGTTTAGTCTGCGATTTAGAAAAAACTCTAGTCGCTGCAGGCTCGGGATCAGCAGCGCGTAGTTTGCCTTAAGCGCTTTATTTTTGAGCTCGTAGGTGCCGTTTAGGCTCTGAAGCTGCGCCAGATCGGAGTTCGCACTTACGCTAAAGGTCGCGACGGAGTTTTTGATATTTGTCTGCGCCTGCGCGTCCGCTTTCAGATCACTTGGGAAGTTCTTGCCCGTCGCGCCGTCTAAAAATTTCTTAAAAATCACGCCGTTAGCGAGCGAAATTTGCGCCGTACCGTTGATACCGTCTTTTAAGCTTAACTTCGCATCGCCGTTTATCGTGCCCTCTCCGATCGCGCTGCCGTAAAACAGAGCCGAAAGCACGGCCAGATTTAGATTGCTCGCCTTAAGCTTTAGATCGCTTAAATTTCCGCTCGCATTCAGGTTACCGCCCATCGCGTTTAGATTTAAGTTTAGATTTTTAAGCTCATTTTGCGCTAAAGCCGCGCTAAGCTCGCCGTTTGCTTTGCCTTGCAGCTTCACTCCCAGGACGTTTTGCAGCGCGGCTAGATCGTTTGCGTTTAGCTTTGCGGACAGTTCGCCGTTTTTGTTTTTCAGGTCAAATTTGGCTCCCGCATCCGCTTTAAGCGCGTCTTTAAATGCTGAAATTTGCGAGTTTGAAAGCTCAAGCGTAGAAAAATCGGTCTTTAAATTTCCGTTTGCTTTAACGTCGCCAGAAATTTTACGCCCGAGCAGGCTTTCGAGCTTCGCTAGATCGGGCAAATTCAGATTAAAATCTGAGTTTAAAGTTTTATTTTTTAGATCAAATTCCGACTTTTCGGCGCTGATCTTGCCTAGCGTCGAATCAATCTTGCTTGCTGCTCGCAGGACGTCATTTTGCGCCGTAATGTCCGAGTTTAGCGTGATCTGCACGCCCTTTGGGATGGAGATATTCATATCTTTAAACGCAGATTCGTTTAGGATCAAATTTGAACTCTTGATGCTTGCGTTGCCCTCTGCGCCGCCGCTGCTAGCCTTGATGTCTGAGAGCACGTCGATATTTCCTTTGGCGTAGATCGGTAGCGAAGCCACGGCAAGGGCTTTTTCGACGTTTAGAGCTTTAGCGTCGATTTGCAGATCAAGCGGCTTGAGATCTTTTAAATTTGCTAAAAATTTTACGTTGCTATCAAAAATCCGCCCGCTGCCGTTGATGCCGAATTTGTCAAGATCGCCCAAAATTTGCCCCTTAAGGCTTAGCCCTTCGCTCGTTTTGATGCCGAGCTTGGCTAGATCGTGCGCGTTTGCGTCGTAGCTAAGATCGAAAGAGCGCGCAAAAAGCGAGTATTTGCCCTTTACGTTTACGCTCGCAGCATCATTTACGTTGGCGCTGATGTCCAAATCGCCGAAATTTAGATCGAATTTATCGAGCTTCACGTCAAGTCCGCTTTTTTCTTTGATCAAATTTTCTATGTAAGGCTTGGTGAGATTGTTGCCAAAATCGCTGAAAAATAGGCAGCCCGCGCCTACGATAAGCAGGATTAAAATTCCTGAGATTATGCCGAAAATTTTCATTTCGTCCCCTTAAAATTTAAAATTTGAGGGTATTATAGCCCTTAAAATTTAACGTTTGAAATCTCAATACTTGAGTTAAAATCCACTACCTATCACGTATACGAGCATACAGACTAAAGTTTGAAATCTCAATACTTGAGTTAAAATCACTAAAGTTTTATAAAAATTTTTCATAAACTATTGACAAGATTTTAAATTTTGCATATAATCTTAGCACTCAAACACATTGAGTGCCAATTTTAGAAAATCACAAATCAAAGAAAGGACTGAAATGAAATTTCAACCACTTGGCAAGCGCGTTCTAATAGAGCGCGAGGAGGAAACAAAAAAGACCGCTTCGGGCATCATCATCCCCGACAATGCTTCAAAAGAGAAGCCTTCGACCGGCAAAATCGTAGCCGTCGGCAGCGAATGCGAGGGCGTCAAAAATGGCGATACCGTAGCGTTTGCAAAATACGCAGGCAGCGAGATTAGCTTAGACGATAAGAAATACCTTATCTTAAATTTAGAAGATGTTTTAGGCATAATTAAATAAAAAGGATTGAAAATGGCAAAAGAGATTATTTTTTCAGACGACGCAAGAAACAGACTATACGCGGGCGTGAGAAAGCTAAACGACGCTGTAAAAGTTACGATGGGACCTCGTGGTCGCAATGTCTTAATCCAAAAGAGCTTCGGCGCTCCTGCGATCACAAAAGACGGCGTAACCGTCGCTAAAGAGATTGAGCTAAAAGATACGCTAGAGAATATGGGCGCTTCTTTGGTGCGCGAAGTAGCGAGCAAAACCAACGATCAAGCAGGCGACGGCACTACTACAGCAACCGTGCTAGCTCACGCGATCTTTAAAGAAGGTCTACGCAACGTAACTGCGGGCGCAAATCCTATCGAGGTTAAACGCGGTATGGATAAATTTAGCGCTGCGGTTATCGAGGAGCTAAAAAAATCCTCTAAAAAAGTAAGTGGCAAAAAAGAGATCGCTCAGGTTGCTACGATCTCTGCCAATAACGACAGCGCGGTGGGCGATCTGATCGCAGACGCTATGGAAAGAGTAGGCAAGGACGGCGTTATAACCGTCGAAGAGGCAAAATCGATCAACGATGAGTTAAACGTAGTCGAGGGAATGCAGTTTGACCGCGGCTATCTAAGCCCATATTTCATTACAAATGCCGAGAAAATGCTAGTCGAGCTAAGCTCGCCGCTAGTGCTTCTATTTGACAAAAAAATTACAAATTTAAAAGACCTATTACCAGTTTTGGAGCAGGTTCAAAAAAGCGGCAAACCGCTTCTAATCATCGCCGAGGATATCGAGGGCGAGGCGCTTGCGACTTTGGTCGTAAATAAACTTCGCGGCGTGCTAAACATCTCCGCGGTCAAAGCCCCTGGATTTGGCGATCGCAGAAAGGCGATGCTTGAAGATATTGCGATTTTAACAGGCGGTACCGTCATCAGCGAGGAGCTTGGCAGAACGCTAGAAAGTGCTTCTATGGCTGATCTTGGACAAGCCGAGCGCATCGTGATCGACAAAGATAACACCACTATCGTAGGCGGCGCGGGCAAGAAAAAAGATATCGACGCGCGCGTTTTGCAGATCAAAGCTCAAATCGCTGAGACTACGAGCGATTACGACAAAGAGAAGCTTCAAGAGCGCATGGCTAAGCTTAGCGGCGGCGTTGCGGTTATCAAGGTGGGCGCTGCGACCGAAACCGAGATGAAAGAGAAAAAAGACCGCGTGGACGACGCTTTAAACGCAACTAAAGCAGCCGTAGACGAGGGTATCGTAATCGGCGGCGGCGCTGCGCTAATCAGAGCGGGACTTAGCGTAAAGCTAGCTCTAAGCGGCGACGAGCTTATCGGCGCAGACATCGTTAAGCGCGCGCTTTTCGCTCCGCTTCGCCAGATCGCAGAGAATGCGGGATTTGACGCGGGTGTCGTAGCTAATAAGGTTGAGCAAGGCTCAGACAAAAAATTCGGCTTCAACGCCGCAAACGGCGAGTACGTCAATATGTTTGAGGCAGGTATCATCGATCCGGTCAAGGTCGAGCGTATTGCGCTTCAAAACGCGGTCTCTGTCGCAAGCTTGCTTCTAACGACCGAAGCGACCGTAAGCGAGATCAAAGAGGAGAAACCTGCAATGCCTCCAATGCCTGATATGGGCGGAATGGGTGGCATGGGCGGAATGATGTAGCCCTCATAGGAGCGTCATTCGGCGCTCCTATACGCCTTGCTGTGGCGCTGTGAGATTTTACAGCGCCGCGAAATGCTTTATGCGCGGCGATATTTTTGCCATACGCCGCCATAATGATATGTGCCGCGTTTTGGATATGTCTAAAGCGCGGTGATTTATTATTAATTTAACGATTAAGCGGTGTAATTTTTAGTCACCGCATGATCTGATAAATTTTGTATCTCACCGCAAATTTACAGTTTTGCCGCATTATCCTTTAAATTTAAAAACTTTATTTGAGCTTGCTTTTTTCCTTAAATTCTGACTTGCCACTCAAAATTTAAGCGCAGAATTCTAAAACTTTAAAATTTTTTAGCTCTCCTTCTTAAACACTTACAAGATAAAATTTTTTCGTGACGTCATATTTTTAGTGTGATAAAATTCTATTGCCAAACAGAATTCTAGCTGCGGAATTTTTAAAGCTTAGCCTTTATCCAGGTTTTTATTTGGCGATATGGCTTGGAATTAGAGCCGAAATTTCATAGCCTCACTCATTAAATTTAACGCGGCTTAATCTAAGCTTTGCTAAATTTCGCCTAAAATCCATTGAAAGGAAAACGATGAAAAATTTAGCTCGTATTTTTTTAATTGCGTTCATTTTGGCGAGTTTTTCTAGCGCTTTTGCCGCGCAGCAAAGCCACAAATCTAAAATTTCATCTCAAAATCTGCGAGCTAAAGATCATCCGAGTAAAAATACCTCGGCAAAATCTCCTGCCGAGCCGCTTGCTAAAAAACCTACAAATGCTAAAAGCCTTTCAAATTCCAAGCTCACAAAAAATACGCGTGCATCTAGGAATTCCGCTAAAAATTCCATGCGAAAAAATGCGAAAAATTTCACTGAAAATCCCGGGCAAAATTCCGCATCGCATCCTGTGAGAAATAAAGCACCTAGGCGCCCGGCTAATCAATCAAGCAGTCAGAATGAAGCTAGCAAGAGCCTAGTCGCTACGCTGATGCGTTTGCCAAAGACTCGTATTTATGAGGATGAGGTGCCAAACGCCCGCGATACGGAGCAAACTTACAGAGGCGCAGATATGCGGAGAAGCGTAAGCGCGCAAACTCACGGAGGCGCGGATGATCAGACCGGCAAAACCGTAGACGCACGAACTCGCAAATTAACGACGGCTCGAATTGCACAGCCGCGAGCTCGCTACGGCTATAGTGCAACTCGTTCTGGCGCTATGGGGCATACAGCTGCATCTCATTCGAGCGCCACGAAATATACGGCTCGTCAAAATGCCCGCGCGCCTTATCTTCCCACATCTGCTCGCTCTAGCCGTGCGATAGGGCGCTCTGGCGGTAGCGCGCTTGGTAAGATGTCGTCGCCAAAGCGGGGTAATGCGCTAGGACAAGGTGCTGCGATGCGTTATGATGAGCGTTGGGCGAAGCCCGCTCCACAGCCGTACGAGCCTGCGCCTGAGACCGAGAAAAAGCGCGGGCTAATATTTTCGTCGCAGTGGGGCCCTGCCGCGCCGAAAAGCAAGTGGCAGCAGCACGAAGCCCCGATGGATGACGCTTCGTCGCGCAATGAGTCGGTGATGGATATGCTGCAGGACAAGATGAGCAGGGTCAAGGTGAATATGGAGCTGGTGCGCTAGCCTAGGCGGCGCGCCGGCGCAATTTATATGCGTAGGCAGTTTAATTTCGCTGCCTCTGTAAGAACGGCGCTTGCATTGCAAAAATACGAACGGCTGACGTTTTTTCAGCTTTGCAGCCGCGCGAAACAATGCCCTACTGCTGCAATTAAAAATAAAATTTTCATATTTCATCTACGGGCTTTGAAATTTTACGGCTGCATGTCGCGCTGCTAGGATAAACCAGACTGCACTAGTTTTGCGCGAACGGGCACTGCGACGATACTGCGGATAAAATTTCGTCGAAATTTCAAGAGCTTAATTTCGTAATTTTACGTCGCAGGATTTCGCCCGCCTGCTAAATTTGCAGAATTTTGCTTGGCTGCGCGGTTTATTAAATTTCGCTTGCCATCAAATTTTGTAGAGTTTCGCTTGCTAGCGGAATTTTTAGAATTTTATTAGATGGCGGAATTTTATAGAACTCTATTTGCTCAAATTTCGCGGCGAAATCAGATTTTTTGTAAGCTAGAGAGCAAAATTTGGCGGGTGAAATTCTGTAGGCAAAATTCTAGCGGCAGTTGGCGAGCGCGAATTATTAAATTTTAACCCCATTTTGAATAAAATAGCGCAAAAAATTCTAAAGGCTTAAATTTGAAAAATCGCTATCCGACCCGCCAAATCTCCGTCGGCTCCGTCAAAATCGGCGGCGGCGCGCCCATCTCCGTGCAGTCGATGAGCTTTTCTAAAACGAAGGACGTGGAGGGCACGCTAGAGCAGATAAACCGCCTGTATTTCGCTGGCTGCGACATCGTGCGCTGCGCCGTGCTTGATAAGCAGGACGCGGACGCGCTCGCACGTATCAAAAAAAGCTCGCCGCTTCCCATCGTAGCGGATATCCATTTTAATTTTCGCTTAGCGCTGCAGGTTGCGGAGTTTGTCGATGCTATCCGCATCAATCCGGGCAATATCGGCGGCAAGGATCGCATCAAAGAGGTCGTGCGCGCGTGCAAAGCTCGCAGCTTGCCCATCCGCATCGGCGTAAATTTGGGCTCACTCGAGGAGCAGTTTGAGCAAAAATACGGCCGCAGCGTGGAGGCGATGGTGCAAAGCGCGCTGTATAACGCCGCGCTGCTGCAGGACGAGGACTTTAGCGATATCGCGATCTCGCTTAAGACTTCGGACGCGCCTAGTACGGTGGCTGCGTATCGCGCGCTGCGCCCGCTATGCGAGTATCCTTTTCATCTGGGCGTGACCGAGGCGGGGACGAAATTTCACGCGAGCATCAAAAGCGCGATCGCGCTGGGTGCGCTTCTGATGGAGGGGATCGGCGATACGATGCGCGTGAGCATCACGGGCGAGCTCGAGGAGGAGATCCGCGTCGCGCGCGCGATCCTACAGGACGCGGGCGTGCAGAAAAGCGGCGTTAATATCATCTCGTGCCCTACCTGCGGGCGTTTGCAAAGCGATCTGCTAAGCGCGATCAAAATCGTCGAAGAAAAAACCGCGCATATCAAAACGCCGCTAAATATCAGCGTCATGGGCTGCGTCGTAAATGCGATCGGCGAGGCGAAGGGCGCGGACGTGGCTATCGCGTTCGGCAACGGGCGCGGCATCGTGATGCGCCACGGCGAAGTGGTCGCCAAACTCGAGGAGAGCAAGCTCGTGGAGCGGTTTTTGCAAGAGGTCGAGGACGAGGTGCGGGCTCGCGAAGGCGCGTGAGGGCTGCGGCGCCTATCGGCTTAAATGTCGCTATGATTCGTGGCTTGGGTGGCTCGGTTTCGCGGTTTGGTATTTCGGCGCGCTCGGGCTAGTTGTAGTTTGCTCGGCGTTTTAAGGTGCTCTCGGGCTCATCGCGGTTTGCTCAGCTCATCGGTACAGCGCGTTTTGGCGTGAAATTTTAAAATTTCATCCTTAAGGCGGCGTTTTTAAATTTGAGCCTTTGAGAGTGCGGCTTATAATTTCGGTTTGGAATTTTAGCGCTGAAATTTCGTGTGAAATTTTTGAGTTTAAAATTGTAGCTTTGGAATTTCGTCTTGGAATTTCATTTTAAAATTTCAAACTCGCGATTTGGAGCGAAATTTTATAGAGTAGAATTTGCCGCGCGAAATTTTAAGCGGTAGAATTTATGCTGTCTATGAAATTTAGGCGCAGGCTCTATGCGCTCGCCAATTTTACTCGCAGATTTGCCTCGGTAGAATTCCGTGCCGCAAAGCGGAATCTTGACGAATGAGCTTCCGATACGCCGCGAAATTTCATACGGCTAGATTTCATCCTGCACCTAAATTTAAGGCGAGCGAAATTTTAAGAGTCAAAATTTCAAAGGGCGAAATTTAAAATTGACGGAATTTTAAAGGCGAAAATTCCGAGGATGAAATTTTAGATAGCAAAATTTAAAGCGGCCCAAATTATAAAATTTTGTCCGATAGAATTTTGCTGGTAGGCGATATTTTAATTCTATAAAATTTAAAATTATCGCGCCGCAGAGATTTGCGGAGGCGAGCCTGAAATTTTATAGAATTTAAATGCGAAACGAGGGGAAGCGATGGCAACGAAGCAGAATGTGCCTGCAAATTTATACGATCTGGATATGGAGCGCGCGATTTTAAGCTCGCTTTTGCAAAACGAGGACGCATACGGCGAGCTGAGCGAGATAATCTCGGTCGGCGATTTTTTCTACAAGCCGCACGCCGACATCTACGAGGCGATCGTCAAGTGCTCCTCGCACAACGAGCCTATCGCGCCGAGCTTCGTTAAAAAATGGCTAGCCGAACGCTACGACGATGGCGCATTTACCGAGGTCGTAGCCACCAGCGGCGTAGTCGATGCCCCAAAATACGCGCTCGAACTGCGCGAAAAATCGATCAAGCGCTCGCTAATCAAGGTCGCGCACGAGATCCCTTCGATGGTAAACGAAGCCGTGCGCAGCAAGGACACTGCCGATAAAATCAGCTCCAAAATTTACGAGCTCATAGACGAGGAGCGCCACGGCGGCATCAAAAAATCACACGAGATCATCGCTGACGTGGTAGAGGAGCTGAAACGCCAAAAGGCGCTCGCAGGCTCGGAGCTCGTGGGGCTAGATACGGGCTTTCGCTTCCTAAACGACTGTACGAAGGGGTTGAAACCGGGTGAGCTCATCATTATCGCCGCCCGCCCCGGCATGGGCAAAACCGCCTTTGCGTTAAATTTGATGATGAAAACGCTGCAAAGCGGCAAAGGCGTCGTATTTTTCTCGCTCGAGATGCCCTCCGTGCAGCTGATGTATCGCATACTAAGCGCGCTTAGCTCGATCCCGCTAAGCGACATAATGAGCGCTAAGCTCAGCGACGACGATTGGACGCGCTTCAACGACGCTTGCGATGCGGTGCTGAATATGCCGCTTTTCGTCTATGACAGCGGCTACGTGAACATCCATCAAGTCCGCACCCAGCTGCGCAAGCTCAAATCCGCGGACGCTAACATAGAGCTTTGCGTGATCGATTACATCGGACTTATGACGAGCACGAGCAACTACTCCGAGCGCCACCTGCAAATCGCCGAAATTTCACGCGGGCTTAAGCTCTTAGCGCGCGAGCTAAATATCCCGATAATCGCGCTGTCGCAGCTAAACCGCTCGCTTGAGGCGCGCTCGAACAAACGCCCGATGCTAAGCGATCTGCGCGAAAGCGGCGCGATCGAGCAGGACGCAGACATCATACTTTTCGTCTATCGCGACGAGGTTTATAAAGAGCAGATGGAGCGCGAGCGCATTTCGCGGCTGGAGGCCGAGGGCAAGGACGCGGGCGAGCCCGTATTTAGGCGCAACGACTATCAGGAAAAAGCCGAAATCATCGTCGGCAAAAACCGCTCGGGCGAGGCGGGCAGGACGATCGAGGTGGGTTTTCAGGGTAGATTTACCCGCTTCGTCGATACGAGCTTCGGCGGCGAACCCAGCGAGAGCGCGATCTTTAACGAAAATGACAATCTCGACTACGTCTCGCAGCTACAAGATCAGGGCTTTGAGGAGCCTGCTACGCCGCGCCTTGATACGACACAGCAGGGTGCAGTGCAGAATTTACAGCAAAATTTAACGCAGAATTTTAATGAAGCTCAAAATAGCGGCGTAAGCTTAAACACAAGCTTCGCTAGCGCCCGAAATTCCAGAGTAAATATCGATTTTGATGAGATGCCTAGCTTCGGTCAAAGCGGTGAGCAGGACGGCGAGGAGATAGACGGCGAGTCTAAGCTTAGCGCAGAACAGGACTTGGCAGAGGTGCGTCGCGCGGCACAGGACGCACCGCAAAAGCAAGAATTTCAGGGGCAAAATTTAGATGATGCAAGAGCTGGCGGCGTCTCGCCCGAAACAGAGGGCGTGCATAAAAATTTAGCGGACACTCTGCAAGGCGTAAAAGACACATCGCGGGGCGCAAAAGACGCGCGGCAAGGCGCAGAGAAGGTAGCGGGCGCGTCGCGAGGAGCGGAGAGTGCGCAGCGAGAGGATGCTACGTATTTTGAAAGAGATGATGAGCCTCCTTTTGAGCCGCAAGAGGATGAGGCGAAATTTAAACCCGCACCGCCTCTAAATATCGAAGAGATGGGCATTCCAAAGATCAATGAGGCAAACAGGCTCGATGACGACGACGCGCCGCTGGATCTGTGAAATAGCGCTTAGGCTAGCGCTGATCGTTAGCGTTTTTTGCTTCGCGCTTTACGCGCAGGATTTGGACGACGCGAGCTTTTGCGCGTTGGCGGCGTTTTGGGCTTACGCGCTATTTCGGGTGCTATTTAGCTTTTTTTACGAGGCGAGGCAGCGCGCCAATGCGGCGCTATTTCGCAGCGGCGGGACTTTGATTAAAATTTTTAGAGGCAGGCTGATAAGCGGAGTTTTAGCCTTCGCGGGCGCGATCCTTTTAAGCGCTACTTTGGCGCTAGGTCTAGCCGATCTGCGCGGTGCGGCGCTTTTCGTGACGCTAGCGGCGCTGCCAGCGGGGCTTGCTCTGATGCGTTTGGCGGTACTTAAGCTCAGCCTAAAAGAGATTAAAAATCCTAGAATTTTATCGCTCAAACTTAGTATTTTGCTGCTTGCAATGCTCGCCGTAGCGGTAAATTTCGCCATAAATTTGGCCTATTTGCGGCTCGCGGACGCAGCGTATGCCGCCGCGCACTCTTTAAATTCTGCGATAAATTTTACTCCGCTTGCCCGCACCGCTTCATCCGCCGAAGACTTCGTGAGGAATAACGCTTCCGCACCCGTCGGAAATTTAGCAGCAGATAATACCTCTAAATCCGCTAAAAATTTCGCTGTGAACAACGCCGCCATAGTTGTCGGAAATTCCGAGACGGATAATACCGTCAAGTACGTGCCGAACGCCGCCAAAAAACCTACTGCTTCGACCGCAAATTTTAAAGCGGGCTCCGTCAGGGCGGTGTACGCCTCGGCTGAAAATTCAAAGGCAAATACCGCTGCCGCACCGCAAATCAACGCTAAAAATTTTACGACTAGCCCCGCCGCAGCGCAAAATTTAACCCAAAATCCCGCCGCACCGAGTATGGCTGCCGACAGTCCTGCTGAAAAATCCGCGACCAGCCCCGCATCGGTAGCTGAAATTTTTGAAATTTTAAAATCTACCGCGCCGCAAGTACACTTCAAATCCGCTCTGCTAAATGAAATTTACGCTTTGAAATTTTACAAAAACGCGCTGTTCGAGCTGGCGCTGTCGCAGAGCCCTAGCGCGCTAAAAATCGCTCTTTTGTTTCTGATCTGCGCGGGAGATTTCCTCTTTTACTGCGCGATCTTGCATCTTTGCGCCTTCGTGCTTTTTATGCCGCGGGCTGCGCCCAAAATAGGGCACTTTAGCGGCACGATCTTCGCGCTTGCCTACGTCACGCTGTGTTTGATCTGCGCCGCGCAGACGCGCACGGCAGGCGGCGGCTCGGAGAGCGTGCATCCTAAAAGCGCGGTCGAGACGAGCGTGCAGATCGTGCTGCAAAGCGGCGAGCGGCTGATCTTAAGCGCTCGCGAGGCGGATGCGCTAAGAGGCGAGCTAAACGCCACGCGCTTCGCCGCAGAAGCAAACGCCGCATCCGCGCTGAATAGCTACATCGACGCCGTTTACGACGAGGGCGCGAGGCTTAGTGCGCAGAAAATGGCGGATTTCAATTACTCGTTTCTGAGCGATTATCTGGTGCTGTGGCACGGCGTGTGGGACGATGATGCGGGGGCGTATCTGAATGAGAAATTTGCGCTCTTCGTAAGCGAAAGCTTTCCGAAGGATTTCGGCGAGAATATCGCTAAAATCGCTGCGGCAAACGTCAAAAATTATGAGAGCTCGCTAAATTTTACGCTCAAAAAATACGGCGCGAAAATCGATCTCAACGTCACGCAGAGCTTCAGCCTAAAAAGCAAGGCGTATCGCGCGAGCGGGACGGGGCTAGGGGTGCTGGGCGGCGTGCTGGGTGCAAAGCTGATAAGCAAGAGCCTTGCTAAAACTGCGGCCAAGACGGGCGCGAAGACCCTTACTAAGGTGGGCGCCAGCGCGACTAGCGGTAGTGCGGGGCTCGTGTGCGGCCCGGGCGCGGTGGTGTGCGTGCCTGCGTTTGCCGTGGCTACGTGGTTTGGGCTGGATTTTGCGTTTGCTAAGGGCGACGAGGCGCTGAACCGAGAGGAGTTTGAAGCTGCGATCGTGCGCGATATGATGGCGGCGAAAGAGGAGCTAAAGCGCGCGCTGGCGCAGGATTTCAACGCGACGATAGATGAAATTTCGAGTGAAATTTTAAATTTAGACGGGAAGTAGGGCGACGGATTATGCCCGCGTAACTTAGACCCGTTGCGAGCGAAATTTTACGGCGGATTATGGAGTTTTCGTGCGTAGCGGGCGGCGAAATTTTAAAATTTCATCCATGCGCACAGGCGGCGGGTGGGATTACGGCGCACTTATCGTGCCGCCGCGCTCCTTAAATTTAAGAGCCAGCTAAAAATTTTTAAATATAATCGCCGCTTAAAACAAGGAGCGATAATGAAAAAATTCTATCTTAAAATTTCGTTATTTGCGTTTATAGCGGTATTCGCGGCAATTCCCGCTGCGGCAAAGGTAAGTTTAGATGACTTCAAAACGCAAGAGGAAAAAGATTTAGCGATCTCTTGCGATGACGGCGATGGGAAATACAGCGCGTGTATGAAACTGGCTGAAATTTTAACCAAAAGATGCGATAATGAAGATTTTAGGAGCTGCGAGATTGCGGGAGAGTTTTATCGGCATTCGGACGATATAGGGACGCTATCGCGCCTTTAAACAAGGCTTGCGATGCAAATTTGATGTTGTCTTGCGTTTCGTTAATGACGACAGATATAGTAGCTACGGGAAATATCGATAGAGCGATAAGAAGCTTGGATAAAATTTGCGATGCCAAAATCGACGGCAGTGAGGAATATTGTAAATTTAAAAGCGAGCTTGAAATTTGCTTAAAAGATACGGAATGTAATCCGATAAAAAGAGGCAAAGAGCTTCTAAACTGGATCGTGGAGCAATGATATGAAAAGTTTGGTATTGATAGCGATGTTGGCATTCTCGTGTGCGTATGCGGGTTTTGGTTTTAAAGAAAAGGATTTAGCAAATTTATATTCGCTTTGCAATAAGGGTGATGGGAAATATAGTGCCTGCACGAAGCTAACGGATATATTATCAAAGCATTGTGATGGCGGCAATGCCGAAAAATGCGGAGAGCTCGGATATGTGCTATATGAGATAGGCAAGACCGAAGAGTCTATCGCACCATTAGAGAAAGCTTGCGATGCGGATTTAGCGTTTTATTGCTTTAAATTAGGATCTGATGAGCTTGGGCGCACAGATAATATAAATAGAGCGCATGCTAGTTTTTCAAAAGCTTGCGAGCTTGGCATTGAAGATGAAAAACTTCTACAAGTATCTTGCATGGCCGAAGATAAATTAAAAGAGTGTTTAAGCAATAGTGAATGTAATCCATTAAAAGCGATAGAAAGTATTTACTACACGGCTAAAAAAATATAATGCAAAATTAAAATTTTTAATTAAGGAGTAAAAGATGGCAAATCCAAAGAAGGGCAAAGAGTGCTAATGAAAAAATTCTATCTTAAAATTTGGCTACTTGCATTTATAATGGCATTTGTATCGATCCCTGCTGCGGCACAATCGTCTTTAACAGGTTTAATAAAGTTAGAAGATTTGAGGAGCGAAGAGCAAAGAGCGCTTTTGAAATCCTGCGATTACGGTGACGGAAAATATAGTTCGTGCAATAAACTCGTTGAAATTTTATCTAAAGAGTGCGATGGCGGTGATATGCGCTCATGTGCTATACAGAGTGATCTTTTACGATCATTACGCCGAATAGAGGAAGCTACGAAATATCTGATTAAGCTGTGTGATGCTAATAGTACATATCACTGTTTTATATTGGGTACGCTAGATATATATGTAAACGGTAATATGCAAGCAGCAATTAAAAGTCTTGAAAAAGTTTGTAATAGCGATCTTAAAGATAGAGATATAGTTTGCAAAAATATCGAGGAACTAAAAGCCTGCCTAAAAGATAAAGAGTGTAACCCTATAAAAAAAGGTAAAATTATTTTTGAAGGTGTCGAAAGGAAATTATATGGGGAAAATTAATTTTGCATTTTGTTCCATGATATTTTTAGCTTCTATCGCAATAGCGGATAAGCCTACGGCTGAAGAGGAGAATCTTTATAACGAATGCGATAAAGGAAACGGCAAATATAGCTCGTGTACTAAACTAATAGAAATTTTATCTAAAAAATGTGATAGCGGAGATATGATCGGATGCTCGGATCTTGGTTATATATTAGGTCCTAAGCTTGGTATGCGTGAAGCTTCTATCACTCCTTATGAAAAATCTTGCAAGGCGGGTATCGCGGAGTCTTGTTTTGCTCTTGGAACACAAGACATAGGTTTAAGAGGCAACATTGAAAAGGCTGTTATAAATTACACTACGGCTTGTGAAAAATTTACCGATCAGAAAAAACTATTTAAACTAAGATCTTGCGCGTTAAAGGTAGCTTTAGAAAACTGCTTACGAGATGAGGAGGAACACGATCCCGTAAAGTGTGCGCTAGAAGCATTTAAAGAAATAACTGATAAATACAACGCAAATTCAATTAAGGAGTAAAAGATGGCAAATCCAAAGAGTGGCAAAGAGTAATAATTAAAGAATTCTATCCCGTAATTTTGGCTCCTTTAATAACGCAAGCTGCGGTAGAGCGTAATCAAAGCGTAGCCGTTAGCAAAGAGATAAAATTTACGTTGTTTTCTGATTTAAATTTATATCGTTTAGAGCGTCTGAAATGAAAGCGCTATGTCTAACTCGCAATAAAACAAGCGTGCAAATGGGTGCTTGATATGAGTGAGAAGGAGGAAGAGCAAATTTTATATTTAAGGCGGTATTTGCAGCTGGGCTGCAAAGACGGCAATGCGCAAATGTGCAAGGATTTAGGAAAAATAGGGAATTAGGGCAGAATTTTAAATACTAAATTGCCCCTCTTGCAAGCTCTTAAAATTTGGGCTTTAAAATTTAATCTTAATTGGGCTATAATCTTAGAATTAATATTCAAAAAGGAGTTTTTTATGCAAACACAAAATAATTTTATAAACCGCGAGCTAAGCTGGCTGCGCTTCAATACCCGCGTGCTGGAACAATGTAAAAAGGATATCCCGCTAATTGAAAAATTAAAATTTCTAGCGATTTACAGCACGAATTTAGACGAATTTTATATGATCCGCGTGGCGGGCTTGAAGCAGCTTTTTACCGCCGGCGTTATAACCAGCGGAGATGACGAGATGACGCCTCTTGAGCAGCTACGCGCGATCCGCTCCTATCTAAGAAACGAACAAACCGAGCTTGAGCAGCAGTATTTCGGCATACAAAAGGAGCTTTGCAAAAACGGGCTTTTTATCAAAAGCTACGACGAGCTGCAGCCCGAGCTAAAGCCCGCAGCGGACGAGTTTTTCTTCTCGCAGATAATGCCCGTCATCGTCCCGATCGCAGTCGATGCGACCCATCCATTCCCGCATTTAAATAATCTCAGCTTCTCCCTTGCGGTCAAGCTCTGCGATGAGGGCGCGCCCGAGTCGGTGCATTTTGGGATGATTAGAATTCCGCGCGTGATTCCGCGCTTCGTGCAGGTGGCGCAAAACACCTACGTGCCGATCGGCACTATCGTAAAGCGCCACGCGGAGGAGATTTTCCCGGGCTACAAGCTCATCAGCTCCGCAGCTTTCCGCGTCACGCGAAACGCCGACATCGTGATCGAGGAGGAGGAAGCCGATGATTTTATGATGATCTTAGAAGCGGGGCTTAAGCTGCGCCGCAAAGGGGCTTTCGTGCGGCTTCAGATCGAAAAAGACGCCGATGCTGAACTGCTGGAATTTTTAAATTCCCATCTTAAAATTTTTTACAAAGATATATATG
>NZ_CALBWL010000022.1 GCF_937973075.1 uncultured Campylobacter sp. | reverse complement strand
AATAAAGATATTCGTCTATTATATTTTAATAAATGTTATAATTTATTTATTTCTCTTTCCGGCAGAGAAATTTAGTAGCCACAAGTATGCTTATAATGACTATGGTTTATCGTTTTTAGCAAAAAGTAATAATGTTTTATTTTTTTATATATTTTATATATTTATTACATCGATAGTATTTACTATTCTGCTTTGGTTCATAAGATATAAATCTGGAGGAAGTGATGAATAATGTTATAAAATATTTAATCAATTCATTTATTGTATTATTAGTTGTAGCACAAGCTATATTTTTTGCATATGGAATTTTTACAGATTTTAAATTAATTAATGAATTTAAAAATATAGACGAAGAAACACTAATAGGTAATAAATTTGTTAAAAATAGCGAATATATAAAGCAGAATTTAATCTTTGAGCCCCTAAAATCATCTATGTATAAATACAATTCTTATAACGATATAGTTTCAAAATGTAAATCTATATCTAGCGGTTGTAAATATAGTGTAATTCATGGCGATGCTCATAATTTGCAATTTTCTACTTTATATAATAAAGACATGAATATGACTATGTTTGATACTTTAATTAAAGGTCAAGATATAGATGCTTGGGATGCGTATCCTTTATTTTGGGCAGACTCTCTGGACAAACTGCAGGAAAAAGTTAATTTTATCGCAGATAATCTTTATGAACAGCAGACACAACTTATAAATCGTTATTTTTGGCATGAAGCCCCCTTTATGTTGAATGCCGTAAATGAGCTGGACCTGGGCCGAAATAAATCTGAGATTTTTTCTCAGTATGGATTTTTGAGTGCTTACACGGTAAAATTTATTATGCAGAGCTTGGGAGGTATAAACGTAGAGAATTTTGACAAGGCAAAGAATATAATTAATTTAACATATTATATTATTTCTATAGCATTTATAATTTTATTTACTAAAAATTATTTTATTAGATTTATTTTTACAATTCTCTTTAGCATATATTTTTTTAGCATAGGGTTTCATTCTTATCATTTTGCTCCAACACATGTCTATATTAGGCATTTCTTTGATCTTTTAATAGCATTAATGCTTTTTTGGTCTATGAAATTTAAAGAATCAAGAACGTGTTACATAGCTATAGTTTTTACATTGGGGATTTTATCTATACTTTTAGTAAAGGATTTTGGACTATTCCTATTTTTATCTATAGTTGGTACTTTTATAATAAAATATGTATTAGAATTTATCGAGCGCAGAAGGGTTGATCTAAAAGAACTTTGGATCTTTATAATTTTTATATTATTTAGCATAATTGCTTGTATAAAATATCCACTCATGGATAATCCATCTACGAAATACTTTTTAGATGGCTTTTATTCTCTCCCTATCAGTATGTCAATTTACATGCTATTATTATTTGCTATATCTCTGCTTTGGCTCGGGCTTATATGGTTTTATGTGGAGCTAAAAAGATCGAATTATCTTTTAAGTTATATATTTTTACTTTTCTATACTGAATTTTTATGTGTTCTTTTTGTATGGAAGGGAAATTTTGATAATATAAATTTTGCTATTATTGCACTACCCATGCTGATATTGTTTCATTTCATAGTTAAAAGAATTAGAAATATTTTATATATCATAATAGCGGCTATACTTATATTTGCTTATGCCAAATACTGCTATGAATATATATCCCAAATGGCACTATATGAAAATACTTTTGCTACACACAGAAATTATAAATGGGATCATGAAAGAGCAGGTGGTATTATTACTACCTATTCATTTGAGCGCTTTGACGATGCTTTAAGACTTATAAATAAGTACTCTAAAAATTCAAATGAGTTATATATGATATCCAAATATGACAATATGTTACAATTCTTTAGTAAAAAATATAGTGGGTTAAAGTATTTTGAACTAAAATCCTTTATAATAACTGATGATGAATACAATGAAGTTTTAGATCTCATAAATTCCAAAGCCGATATCTTATATGTTGATACTGACATTTTTAATGTATATTATAAAGAGCTAAAAGAGAGACGTTTTTTCGATGTTTATAATAATCAATGGCTACCAAACGATGTTATGCGGCGGATTATACAATTAAAAATATTACTAAATCTTTTTGATGATGTTCGCGATAAATATGAGCTGGTAGAGCACGGTAAACTAATAGATGTGTATAAAAGGAAAAAAGAATAATTTTAATATTACTATATAGACTTTGGGCAAAAACTAATATTTAGGGGAGTTTATGACGAAAAGAAAAATTTTAATAGTATTTGGAACGCGCCCAGAGGCCATTAAGATGGCTCTGTTGATAAAGGAATTTCAAAAGCACTCGGAATTTGAGGTAAAGGTTTGCGTCACGGCCCAGCACAGACAGATGCTTGATCAGGTGCTTGAATTTTTTGAGATAAAGCCTGATTTCGATCTAAATTTAATGAAGCAGGCTCAGGATCTGTACGATGTGACATCGGGGGTGCTGCTCGGCATGCGCGGGATAT
The DNA here is from genome assembly GCF_937973075.1 of uncultured Campylobacter sp. Taxonomy (GTDB): domain Bacteria; phylum Campylobacterota; class Campylobacteria; order Campylobacterales; family Campylobacteraceae; genus Campylobacter_B. The sequence continues at coordinate 25,828 of NZ_CALBWL010000022.1, read as the reverse complement.
TCGAGCGCTATAGGCCGGACGTCGTATTTGTCCACGGCGATACGACTACGACAAGCGTGGTATCGCTAGCCGCCTTTTATCAAAAGATCGATGTGGCGCACGTCGAAGCGGGCCTTAGGACGCACGATATCTATTCGCCCTTCCCAGAGGAGATAAATAGGCAGATCACCGGTCTGATAGCCAAGTATCACTTCGCGCCGACCGCGGGCGCAAAAGATAATCTACTAAAAGAGGGCAAGAGCGCAGAAAACATAGTAGTTAGCGGCAATACCGTAATAGACGCGCTTTTTTGGACTATCGATAAGATAGAGTGCGATGCGGCATTGCGAGATAAAATTTTATCTTCCATAAATTTTAAATTTCATCTTGGCGAGAGAAAATTTATTCTCGTAACTGGCCATAGACGGGAAAATTTCGGCGAAGGCTTCGTGAGCATATGCGAGGCTCTGCGCGAAATAGCCGCTAATAATGCCGACGTGGACATAGTCTATCCCGTACACCTCAATCCGAACGTCCAAAAGCCGGTGAAAGAAATTTTATCGGGCCTACCGAATATTTTCTTGATGGATCCGCTGGAATACGACGCGTTCGTGTATCTGATGAGTAAAGCGTATATGATCATCACCGATAGCGGCGGCATCCAGGAGGAGGCGCCGAGCCTTTGCAAGCCCGTTTTGGTAACTAGAAACAGAACCGAGCGCCCCGAGGGGATAGAGGCGGGATGCGTGAGGCTGGTCGGAACAAAGCGAGAAAATATCGTAAAAGAAGCGCAAAAATTATTAAATTCAAAAGACGAATATGATAAAATGAGCCAAAGCATCAGTCCTTACGGCGACGGAAAAGCGTGCGAAAGGATACTCGATTTTTTGGAGGAAACATTGTGAAAAAAATTTGTATAGTAGGTCTTGGATACATCGGCCTGCCGACGGCGGCGCTTTTGGCTAGCAGCGGCTACCATGTCCATGGGGTCGATCTGCTCCAAAACGTCGTAGATACGATCAATCAGGGCAAAATTCATATCGTAGAGCAAGGGCTCGGCGAGCTTGTAAAAAAATCCATAGAAAGCGGAAATTTAAAAGCAGACGTTAAGCCAGATTTCGCAGACGTTTTTATCATAGCCGTTCCTACGCCGTTTCGTGACGGATACGTGCCAAATATCGATTACGTCATAAGTGCGAGCAGGGCGGTGGCGCCCTATATCAAAGAGGGGAATATCGTGATCTTAGAATCCACTTCGCCGGTTGGCACGACGGAGAAGGTAGGTCAAATTTTAAAAGATAGCGGCGTCGATATCTCTAAAATTTACATCGCTCACTGCCCGGAGAGGGTTTTGCCCGGTAAAATTTTAAAAGAGCTTACGCAAAACGATAGGATCGTGGGCGGTCTAAGCAGGGAGTCTGCCGAGAAAACGGCGGAATTTTATAAGACGTTCGTTAAAGGCGAAATTTTAAAAACGGACGCAAGAACCGCCGAAATGGCGAAGCTCACCGAAAATTCTTTTCGCGACGTAAACATAGCCTTCGCAAACGAACTTAGCATTTTGTGCGATAAATTCGGCATTAACGTCTGGGAGCTCATCTCGCTAGCAAACCGTCATCCGCGAGTTAATATTTTAAGCCCGGGCTGCGGCGTAGGCGGGCACTGCATAGCGGTCGATCCGTGGTTTATAGTGCATGCGGGCGGCTACGAAGCGAGGCTGATCAAATCCGCAAGAGAGGTCAATAACCACAAAGCCGAGTGGAGCATAGAAAAGATCAAAAACGCCGCTTTGAAATTTGAGCTGCGAAACGGCAAAAAGCCCAAAGTCGCGTGCATGGGGCTTGCTTTTAAGCCGGACATCGACGATTTGCGGGAGTCGCCTGCGCTAAATATAACCAAATGCTTGATCGCAGACGGCGTCGATGTGATCGCCGTAGAGCCCAACATCAAGGCTCACAAAGATTTTGAGATAGCGGATTATAAAAAGGCTATCGAAATTTCAGACATTATCGTATTCTTGGTCGGACATAAGGAATTTAAAGGGCTAAAAATAGAAAAAGAAGTTTTGGATTTTTGCGGAATTTGTAAATGAGTTTTCAAAAAGTAATAGATAGAGATAACCATCTGAATTTTTTTAGATTACTTTTTGCTTTACAAGTGGTATATATGCACTCGACAGGATGGTTAAAAATACCGCTTTTATGGGGGGGGCACGTGGATAAGTTTCTTAGGCTATTTCCCGGCGTCCCATTATTTTTTCTGGTTTCGGGATTTTTAATTACCGATAGTTATTTAAACAGCGGGAATTTAAAAGAGTATTTTATAAAAAGAGCGCTTAGGATATATCCGGCTCTATTTGTCAATATTTTAGTACTTGAGCTAGCTATGTACGTGGGCAAAAATTTTAATGATATCTCGGTATTAAAATACGTAGAATACTTCGTGCTGTATGTCATTACCGCCGCTTCAGGCATAGCGGGCTTTATAATCGGTATAAAAAACGATGCTTTATATAATTATAACGGCTTTTTTAGCTCTTACCCGAGCGGCGTTTTATGGACGCTTAGCGTCGAACTATCGTTTTATATCGTCCTTCCATTTATTTTGTGTATTAGGAAAGTGATCATAAGAAATTTATTACTAGTTTTCCTATTTTTTACATCAATGATAATTCCCGCAATCGCCGATGAAAATTTTTACTCCGCTTCAAATTTAAATAAGCTTCTTGAGCTTATATGCTTGCCGTTTTTGTGGGTATTTATCATCGGCATGGTCATGAGGCTTTATTGGCTGGAGATAAAAAAATATCTCGTAGGCTACGGCTTATATTATATTGCGCTCTATTTGATATTTTGTTTTGCGGCTATAGAGTTTGGAAGCGGGCTTGGAGATTATAAGAGAGGCTTGGAAATTTCTACTGTATTTCAAATTTTCCTTTTGGCGCTAGTGATCTTTAGTATGGCTTTTTCCTACACAAATTTAAAGATAGCTAGAAGCACCGATCTCTCTTATAGTACATATCTCTATCATATGCTGATAGTTCAAATTCTAATTAGTCTGGGCTTTGGCGGCTCTTTATGGCTATATCTCATAGTGGTAGCAGCGACGCTCACGATCGCTTGCGTTTCTTGGAATTTTATAGAAAAGCCGGCATTGAAATTAAAACAAATAAAGGTTGTAAAATGATACAAGCAATAGTTAAAAAAGGTAAAGTTTTAGCGGAGCAGATCCCTGCCCCAAGCGTTTCAAAGGGATGTGTTCTTATAAAAGTAGTAAATAGCTGCATATCGGCGGGCACCGAGATAAGCGGCGTATCAAATAGCGGAAAGAGTCTGATAAAGCGAGCCTTAGAACAGCCTGAAAACGTAAAAAAAGTCATCAGTATGATAAAATCAGACGGCATCGCAAACGCCTATGCGAAGGTAAAGGGCAAGCTTGATAGCGGAAGCCCGACCGGCTATTCGCTTAGCGGCGTCGTCATAGCGGTCGGAGAGGGCGTTTCAAATTTTGAAATCGGTGAGCGCGTCGCCGCAGCCGGTGCAGGACTTGCAAACCACGCAGAATACGTAGACGTACCTAAAAATTTAGTTATGAAAATGCCGCAGGATATGGACTTTGAGCGAGCTTGCACCGTGACGCTGGGCGGCATAGCGATGCAGGGCGTTAGGCGGATCGATCTAAGGCTGGGCGAGACCTGCGTAGTGGTCGGTGCGGGGATATTAGGGCTTCTTGCGGTGCAGATGCTTAAAATTTCAGGAGTGAGGGTTGCTGTCAGCGATTTTGACGATAGGCGCTTGCAGATAGCAAAGGAATACGGCGCAGAGCTCGTCATAAACCCGTCAAGAGACGATTTGTTAGACGTAGTTGCGTCTTGGAGCGGTGGGTACGGCGCCGATGGAGTGCTATTTACCGCCGCTACGAGCAGTAGCGAGCCGCTGTCGCAAAGCTTTCAGATGTGCAAGAAAAAGGGCAGAGTGGTGCTCGTGGGCGTTGCCGGCATGCAGATCAATAGAGAGGATATGTATAAAAAGGAGCTTGATTTTCTCATCTCCACATCCTATGGCCCCGGTCGCTACGATAAGAGCTACGAAGAAGGAGGGCTTGATTATCCGTTTAGCTACGTAAGATGGACTGAAAATCGAAATATGAGCGAGTATCTAAGGCTGGTAAATGAAAATTTGATCAAGCTGGATAAGCTCATAGACGCGAAATATCCTATCGAGCAGGTAACGGAGGCATTTGAGTCGCTGCAGACTTCGCAGAATAAGCCGCTTATGGTTTTGCTCGACTACGGCGAGGCAAATTTAACCGAGCTTGATAGCTATCTAAATCATGATAAAAAAATCATTATAAGCTCCGCGCCAGTAAACAGAGATGTGATAAACGTCGCGTTCATCGGCGTCGGCGGATTTGCTACCGGAATGCACCTGCCTAATATCTCAAAGCTTACGGATAAGTATAAAATTTACGCGATAATGAACCGAAGCGGACATAAGGCAAAGGCGGTGGCACAGCAATACGGAGCGAACTACGCTACTTCAAATTTAGACGATGTTTTAAACGATAAAAACATCGATCTGGTGATCATCTCCACAAGGCACGATAGCCATGCGGAGCTTACTTTAAAGGCGCTTGAAGCGGGTAAAAACGTATTTGTAGAAAAGCCGCTTGCGACGAATAAAGACGAGCTTGAAAAGATAAAGAAATTTTACGAAGGGGGAGGCGACAAGCCCCTTTTATTCGTGGGATTTAACAGGCGATTTAGCGCTTATGCAGAGGAGATAAAAAAGCACACGAGCGCTAGAATAAATCCGATGATAATTAGATATAGAATGAACGCGGGCTACATACCGATGGATCACTGGGTGCATGAAAACGGCGGCAGAATGGTGGGCGAAGCGTGCCACATAATAGATCTAATGACGGCGCTAACGGGCAGCGAGATACAGAGCGTATTTTCGCAGGCGATCACGCCGAGTAATGAAAAATATAGCGCCGAGGATAACAAATCCATCGTCTTAAAATACAAAGACGGCTCGGTGGCAAATATCGAGTATTTTGCAAACGGCAGCAAGGAGCTAAGCAAGGAATTTATGGAGATCCACTTCGACGGCAAGAGCATCGTTTTGGACGATTACAAAAGCTTAAAAGGATATGGAGTGGGGCTGAAAGAAATTTCAACAAATGTGAGCCAAAAGGGGCAGCCAGAAGAGCTTGAGGCGCTATTTGAGGCTCTAAAAGGAAGCAAAAAAGGCTGGCCGATAGAGCTTTGGGATATGGTGCAGACGACGGAGATTTCGTTTTTGATATGAGTTCGTTAGTGCAAGATAGGCTTAAAAAATATGATAAAATTTTAATAATCGGACCGTATCCGCCTCCTCTTGGCGGAGTGTCGGTTTATATTTATAGACTTAGTAAATCGCTAGATAATTCGCAAGTATTTGATGTATCCAAGAATAGTTTTAAAAAATATATCGATTTGTTTGCAGTATTGTGTAGGACAAAATTTCGAGCTATAAATATCCACTCGTTTAGCATAACGATAGCTTTTATGCTTATGATTGCTAGACTTTTTAAAAATTTTGATTTAATTGCCACTAGCCATAATCCAAGGCTGTTTGAGGAGAGCTCTAAATTTAAGGCGTTGATTTATAGGGTTTTTTTTCATTACATAGATGTTTTGGTAGTGGTTAATAAACACATTTTGGACGATTGCAAAAGTAGGAATTTACGTATTCCAAAAAGTATCATAATCGAGCATGCTTTTTTGCCGCCGCCGTTAGAGGAGGAAGATAAAATTTTAGCTACCTACCCCGGCGCTTTTTACGATTTTATAAAAAGCAAGACACAGATAATAACGGCAAATGCATTTCAAATATCTTTTTATAAAAATACCGACTTATACGGACTTGATATATGCATAGAACTTACGGATAAGCTAAAAAACGTCTATCCAAATTTAGGGTTTATTTTTGCGCTAGCAAATGAAAAGGTTAATACGGAGTATATAGATAAAATGCATCTGCGTATAAAAGAGTTAAATTTAGAGGAAAATTTTTATTTTCTGACTGGGCAAAAAGAGCTTTGGCCTATATTTAAAAAAGCTAGTCTAATGATAAGACCTACGAATACCGATGGCGACGCCCTTAGTATTCGAGAGGCTTTATACTTTAAATGCCCTGCGATAGCAAGCGATGTGTGCGACAGACCGATAGGAACGATTTTGTTTAAGAATAGAAATTTAGATGATTTATATGATAAAACAAAAGGGGTTTTGGATGCAATGTAAATTTTGTAAAGCAAACGATGTAACCCCGCTAAAAAAAATGCGAAGTATATACAATAGTTTAGACTATACGTTGTATTTTTGCGATAGTTGCAAGTGCTATTTTTTTGATATAAACGAGCATGATTATGATCTTAGGCTGTTATATGATAGTCTAGGCGATAAAAACATAAGCTCGTATGATGTAACTTTTAAAAAAGATAGATACTGGGATAATGAAAAAAGGGTTATACATTCTATACAACCGAGTATAAATAGTGTACTGGATCTTGGTTGCAGAACGGGAGATTTTTTGATGCACTTTGATGCGGGCATAGAGAAATACGGTATCGAACTATCAAAATCAAGCGCCGAAGTAGCAATAAAACGAGGACTAAATATTTACGAGGAATTTATCGAAAATATAGACTTTAAAGATAAAAAATTTGACGCAGTGACTTGCTACGCCATTTTGGAGCATTTAAAGGATCCTGTGCCTATACTAGATAGATTAACGCAGCTAGTAGAAGAAAATGGAGTTTTAGTGATTATGATTCCTTATCTGCATAGTTTTAAGGCTCAATTGCTATATAAAATAAATTTCAGATGGCATATGTTTAGCCAGCCGGAGCATTTAAATTTTTATTCCAAGGTATTCTTAGATAAATTTATATCCGAGAAAGGATTTGTGTTGCGAAAAACAAAATACACTTCAGGCGGTATGTTTAATCCATTTAAAAAGATGCCTATCGCCTCAAAGGTATTTGGTAAATTTATGAATTTTATTGATTTTTATACCCCAATAAATCAAATACCTATATTTGACCATATGTATTTATATTATCAAAAAACAAAGGGTACGGATGCTTAAAAAAGCTAAATGGAAAGACGATTGCTTATCGCCGATTTTATTGGGAATAGATGATTTGTGCGACGGATATTTTAAAAAAGAGCATCAAAAAATTTTCCCATTTTTCGATGCGGGCTATGGCACAACAAACGACGGATCTATTTTTAGCTACCTTAATAAAAACCTACTTCAAAAATATCCCGAAATAAAAATCACATTTTTTTTGCCTTTTGGCAAAGGGGTTTACTGGGATAAAGATAAATCTATAATCAACGATATTTTTGAAAGGGCCGAATTCGAAAATTTTTTAAATTTTATATTAGATTGCGGCTATGAAATAGCTTATCACGGACACAATCATGGACTAATAAATTCTACGCTAGACCCGAGTACTTGGTGTTATGAGTTTGATCAATATAGCAAAGAAGAGTATTTTGACATCATAAAAAGCGATTCGGCTAAATTTAAAGATAGATTTGGGTATGAGGTGTATGGCGGAAGAAGCCCTGGTTATAAATTTAAAGATGATTTGATAGATGGATTGTGCGAGTGCGGATTTAAATGGTGGTCTTTTGACTATAAGCCGTTTATAAATAATATCAACCTGAAGTACAATGGTCATAATATAATAGAGATGCCGTCAAATTTGTCGGGAGATATGTTTAATCATAGTAAAAACCCAGTAAAAAGCGCAGCAAAATATTTTTTAAATTTATATAGACTAGAGCATATGATTAAGAGCGGTCAGGCTGTAAGTATAGCGGAGCATTTTTTTAGAACGAGATTTGATGGTAAGATACAGATGCCAAATATTTACAACGACATAAATTCTTTAGATTTTATTTTCGGATATCTAAGAAACAAAGATGTTTGGTATGCTACTTTTAGTGAATGTGCTAATTATTACGAGAGCTATAATAATACCTATATTTTAGATGTGGGCGATGGAGCGTTCGAAATAAAATATAAAGGTGACTGGAAAATGTTTCTAACATTTATCTCGGATCATAAATATTTACAAAATATACAGACTAAAGAAATTTACGAAGGCTTTATGAAAAACAATAGATGGCTTTTTAATGATTTGGTCGAAGGAACATATAGGGGACATAAAGATGTATTTTGACAGATATTTTTCTTTGATTACCGGATATAGATTCTTGTTAAAAGACGTTATAAAATATATAGCGACAATAGATTCTTTTTTTGATTCTAAGTATAAAATTTTAGATATAGGTTGCGGAAAAAAACCATATAAGAAATTACTAAAAAAATCTGATTACGTAGGTCTTGATGTGTGTGAATGCGAATATGCAAATCCAGATATAATAGGTAGCTCTGAAAATATCCCTTGCGAGAATGATAATTTTGATGCAATTATGACAGTTTTTGTTTTAGATGATTCTTTTTATATTAAGAAGACTTTTTATGAAATTTCAAGAGTGCTTAAAGATGGTGGGTATTATTTTGCTCTTGAAGCGCAAAATGCAAGCATACATAATCCCCCCCTTGATTTTTTTAGATTTGCTCCAAATGCCATGATTAAGCTAGCAAAAGAAGTGAATTTAGAACTTATAAGATATGATACGTATGGAGGAGACTTTGCAAACGTAGGCTTTTGTTTTATATCAATTATACGAAATACACTAAGTAGTCTCAGGATAGAACCCTTTTTGGGTCCTATATTTTACTTACCGATAAACGTAATTTTTAGACTTTTAGATTTAATAGGTAGATTAAAGGTATTTAGAAACAAATATAAAAATAATTCCTTGGGGTATTTCTATGTTTTTAAGAAAGTAGAGAATGCTTAAAAAGTTTCTTAAGACGATATCTTTATATACTATTTTTTTGATGATAGAAAAAATTTTATCTGTACTATTTTTTTCATATATTGCTCACACTTTAAGCATGAATGATATGGGTGCATATGGACTGTACATGACTATATATGTATTTTTATCTTTTATACTATCGCTAGAATTTAAATCCGGATACGCAAGATATTACTACGAATATTCTACAGAAGAATCCAGATATAAATTATTTTGCGGCATCGTTAATGTTACATTTCTTTCTCATGTGATTATGGGTATATTGTTATTGTGTATTATAAATTATTTTAATTTATTGAGTTGGAAAATTTTTATTGCTTTGTCTATTTTGTCATTTTCTGATAGCCTGATATATCTTATACAGTATCAAAAAAGGTTGGAAGAAAAGGATATGCAATATGGAGTAATTATAATCAGTAAGATACTCTTAACAATTATATTTTATTTTATTATAAAAAGTTACGATATGGAGGGTAGTGCGATCAATATAATACATGCTATGTTGTTTTCTAGTACAGTTGTCTCCCTGGTTAGTTATTTTAGCTTTTTTATTAAAGGTTGGCTATTTGGCGTAAATTATCATATTACAAGGAATTCCTTTTTATTTTCCATAAAAATTGCGCCCGGTATTGTCGGGTCATATCTATCATCATTAAGCCCGCAATTTATCATTGATAAAGTTTTTTTAAATAGAGAATTTAATGGAATTTTTTCGGTTTACCAAAAAATAGCATCAACTATTTATATTATGTTCGATCCGCTTTATATAGTTTTTTCTCAGAGAGTCCTTAAATTTTATAAGGAAAAGAATTTTATCGGAATCTATAAGATGATGCTTAATATAATTTTTAACGGATATGGATTTATGATGTGCATTTTTATTTTGGGCTCATATTATGTCGTATATATATTTGCGGGAGAGAAATATATAGAGTATCAGCACTTCCTATTCATATTTTTATTCAGCGGATATTGCACATTGATTTCGAGAATTCTTGAATTAAATATCCAGATTTCTGGGAAAAGTCATTATTTTTCTTATTTGGAGATATTTGTAGGAGCGCTAAGCGTATCTTCTCTTTTGTTTTGTGCATATTATTTTGATTTTTACTTCTTTATATATTGTATAGCGGTTATTTCATTTTTTAGATTTGTTGTTTATATGGTAGTTTCCAAAAAAATATATCCAAAATTATTTTTAGGGTATTTTTATTATTTGTTATTTTTATTCTTTCCTAGCATAATCTATATTTTTAAAATATTTGACATGCTATCGGAGGTTTTACTATTTCTATTAACTCTGATTTTTTATAGCTGGTTGGCTATCAGGGCAATTAAAGAATATAAAAGTTGTCCGCACATAGGGGAAGCATAATGTTATATTATTTAAAGCGTCTTCACTCTACTCCGTTTCGCATAGTTTTAATAAAGTTATTTAATAAAATAACCGTTTTATTAAATAACTTTATTAATCGCCGTATTGATTTTATGAATAAAAATACTCACATAAATTCTAACATTCCGATCATCAAAACTAGCTATATAAGCACAAAAGAACTCGACCTGTCAAATATCGATTCGGATGTTGTAAGATATCTATCCAAAATGTACATCGAGCATAAATTTGATCTGCTCGGTAGCTGGTGGGTAAAAAATAGCTATGATAGCGCGGCGCTCGGGCTTGAGGGCTACAAGTACGATATGAATGTCGCGATGCCCGCGAATGCGCCCGAAGGCTACGAGCCGATCGATTGGCAAAAAGATTTTAAAAGCGGCTTTCGGTGGAGCGAGAAAAAATGGTACAAAGATCAGCGCATAGCCCATAAGCCCGGCAGCGATATAAAGGTGCCGTGGGAGCTTGCGAGGCTTCAGCACATGCCGCAGCTTGCTATTTTTGCGATGGCGGATCCGAGTCTGAAAGAGCAAAATTTAAAAGAATTTAAAAACCAAATTTTAGATTTTATCCGCAACAATCCGCCTAGAATGGGCGTAAATTGGACCTGTACGATGGACGTGGGCATCAGGGTCGCTAATATGCTGGCGGCTTACGATATGTTTTGCCAGATGGATGAGGGCGGAATTTTAGATCAAAATTTCAAGCAGACCTTTTCAAATAGCGTCTACGAGCATGCGCTTCATATCGTAAATAATCTGGAATATTCGCCGCACCTTACGTCAAATCACTATCTAAGCGACATCGCGGGTCTGCTGCAAGCTTGCGCGTATTTGGACGGCGGCGGCGAGACGGACGCGTGGCTGGCGTTTGCCGTGCAAGAGATAACCTGTGAAATGAAAAAGGAATTTTACGAAGACGGCGGCAATTTCGAGAGTTCTACGAGCTACCACCGCTTAAGCGGCGAGCTAATGGCGTATGCCACGGCTCTGATACTGGGTCTAAAAAGTGAAAAAATTTCATCGCTAAAAAATTATGATGCAAAGCTTTGGCGCAAAAAGCCGAAACTATTGCCGCCGGACGAGCAGGAATTTAAAATTATAAACGGACAAATAGCGCTGCCGCAGTGGTTCGTGGACAGGCTGTATAAAATCGGTAGATTTACCGCGGACATTACAAAGCCAAACGGCGAAGTGCCGCAATTCGGCGATAACGACAGCGGCAGGTTTTTTAAATTTAGCCCAAACGGTGAGTTCTTGAGTAGCGAACAAGCCGCGCGAAAATATCTAAATTTAAGCGGCTTTGCGGACGGCGACGAGGCGTTTTGGGATGAAAATATCTTAAACCACTCCACGCTAATTAGCTGCATGGGCGGAATTTTTGACGATGAGATATTTAAAAACAATATCTGCTTTGAGAGGAGTTTTATCCGCTCGCTCGCAGGGCGCACGCTGCAAGCAAGCGATAAAACATATAAAAGTCCGAGCGCCTCGGGCGTGAAATTCGGTGAATTGCCGCACCAAAAAAGCATGGAATTTAAAATTACGAGTTCGCAAGAGATCAAAAATATATTTTATCCAGACAGCGGAATTTTTATTTTCAAATCAGATAAATTTTACCTCGCTATCTGCGCTGTGCCGCTTGGGCAAAGGGGTCACGGCGGACACACGCACAATGATAAGCTGGGCTACGAGCTGTGGATAGACGGGCTGGATATAGCAAGAGATCCCGGCACCTATCTTTATACTCCGATCCATAGCAGGAGAAATGAATTTAGAAGCGTCAGAGCGCACAATGTGCCGATTATAGGCGATTTGGAACAAAATAGTTGGGGCGAGGGAGCGATAGGATTATTTGGAATGTTTGCGGAATGCAGATGTGAAGTGGCGGAGTTTGGAGAAAATTTTATAAGCCTCGCCGTAGAATACAAAGGCGTAAAAATTATTAGAAAATTTGAGATAAAAGAGGACAAATTGGAGATTATCGATATGGCAAATAGGGAATTTTATTATAGTAAATTTGAGTTATATTCGAATGGATATGGGAAGTTGATGAAAAATGTCTAAAAAAGTTTTAATGGCTGTTGCGAATTACTATACTTCGCCGTTTCAAGTCGGCAGCCATCACTATGCCAGGGCGTTTGAAAAGCTAGGGTATGAGGTACTTTTTATCTCAAATCCTATCTCGCCTATACATAAAATTTTTGCAAATAGCAACGAGCTAAAAGAGCGGGAAAGAATTTATAAAAAAGGCGGCGAAAGTGCGGGGAGCATTTTTTATTATGTTCCGCGCTCCCTTTTTACTCCTCAAAACAAGCCATTTCTATCGTCGAATTTCGTTTTAAATAATTGGCAAAATTTTACATGCCCGAGTTTGCTAAATTTTATAAAGGAGCGGGGTTTTGGCAAGGTTGATATATTGTGGTTTGATAGCCCGCTGTTTGGCTTTTTGCTGGATACCATAACGTATAAAAAATCGATTTTAAGGATAGCTGACTACGCAAAAGGCTTCGGTGCGGTTTCGGATGCGCAGTTTGACGCCGAGATAAAGATCGCAAATAGCGTGGATACCGTGATATATACGGCTAAAAATTTAAAAGATAAATACGCCGAAATAAAAGACAAATCAAAAATGTATTATTTGCCAAACGGTATCGATCTCGATTTTTTTAAAGCAGCAGATAGGGCTTTACCGCAGGAGCTTGAAGATATTCCTGAGCCTAGGGTAATTTACGTAGGCGCAATACATGATTGGTTTGATGTGGATTTAGTGTATTACTGTGCTAAAAATTTGCCAAATTATAGTTTTATTATAATAGGTCCGGAGCAAAAAGATCTATCTTTACTTAAAAAGCTAAAAAACATCCATATTTTGGGCTCTATACCATACGCTAAAATCCCCGCGTTTTTATATAATTCGCAGGTGGGTATAATTCCTTTTAATGTTAAGGATTATCCTGATTTAGTAAATAGTATAAATCCTTTAAAAATGTATGAGTATCTAGCTTGCGGATTAAAGGTTGTTAGCGTGGAGTGGGAGCAGATTAAAGATATGAGTGATATAATTTATTTGGTTAATACAAAAGACGAGTTCTGCAATGCAATAAAATATAGCCATGGTAAAGAATATGATTTGCAGAAACTTTCTTGGTTCTGTATCTTAAAATTTTTTTTGAAGGGAATCGGTATATATGTGGATTAAATATTATATTATAGGTATAAGATATGCTGTTTGTCAATGCTAGGTTTTTAACCCAAAATATCACTGGAGTTCAAAGATTCGCAATTGAAATTTCATTGTGGCTTAAAAGAATATTGAAAGATAATGTTCAATTCATTGCTCCCAAAAATATAGTTCACGTAAATACGGCAAAAGAGTTAGATGCAATTTGTGTTGGGAATTTTAAAGGATATTTATGGGAGCAATTAGAATTACCGAGATTTTTAATTAAGAGACAAAATCCATTGTTGTTAAATTTGGCCAATATGGCACCAGTATTTTATAGGAATAAAATTACGGTAATACACAGTTTATCTTTTTTAAATAAAGAATGGACTTCTTTTTTATTCCATAATATATATAAAATTTTAATTCCGTTGATAATAAAAAATAGTAAATTTATTTTTACAGTAAGTAACTATACGAAACATGAAATATTATCGTACTATAAGAATATACATAATTTATATCACAACATAGATGTTGTATATAATAGTTATATTGTGTCCAATAAAGATAAAACTATAAATAATAATATATTTAATGGCAATAATATCAAAAAATATATTTTATATGTTGGCTCGATTTCAAAAAGTAAAAATATAACAAATTTGATTGAAGTCGTAAATAATATAAATAAGAGGAATATAAAGATCTCATTATATATAGTCGGTAGTTATAATCCAAAAATATTTTATTCAAATTACATAACAAACTATGAATATGTAAAATTTATTGGACAAATTAACGATTTAGATACTCTGATAGCTTATTATCAAAATGCAATTGCATTTGTTTTTCCATCACTATATGAAAGTTTTGGAATTCCGCCGATTGAGGCACAGGCGTGCGGTTGCCCTGTACTATGTTCGAATGTTACTAGTTTGCCGGAGATTTGTGGCAATGGGGCTTTGTATTTTGATCCAATGAATATCTATGATATGGAAACAAAGATAGAATTAATTTTAAATAATGAAAATTTACAAAACGAGCTTCGTGCTAAAGGTTTTGAAAATGTAAAAAGATTTAGCTGGGAGCGCTCGGCTAAGCAGATTATCGAAATAATGGAGAATTTGCAATGAAAAAAGCCCTTATTCACGACTGGTTTAGCACCTATGCGGGCGCGGAGAAATGCGTCGAGAGTTTTACCAATATCTGGAATGATTTTGAAATTTACGGCCTCATTGACTTTTTAAAGGGTGCCGACCGAGATAAAATTTTAAAAGGCAAGCATGTCCGCACGAGTTTTATCCAAAAACTTCCTTTTGCAAAGGACAAATACCGCAACTACCTGCTGCTATTTCCGCTTGCAATCGAGCAGTTTGATCTAAGCGGCTATGACGTCGTGCTATCCAGCTCGCATGCCGTCGCAAAGGGGGTGCTGACGCACTCAAATCAACTTCACATCTCTTATGTGCACACGCCGATCCGCTACGCGTGGGACCTGTATCATCAGTACTTGCGCGAAAGCGGGCTAGATCGCGGTTTAAAGGGCATGTTGGCGAAGTATTTTTTGCATAAAATTAGGCTTTGGGACGCGAGCACCGCAAACCGCGTGGATCACTACGTTGCAAATAGCCGCTACATCGCGCGCCGTATCAAAAAAATATACGGCAAGCCCAGCGACGTCATCTATCCGCCCGTGGACGTGGATAAATTTACGCTGCGCGAAGCCAAAGAGGAGTTTTACCTTACCGCCTCACGCATGGTGCCGTACAAAAAGATCGATCTCATCGTAGAGGCATTTTCACAGACGGATAAAAAGCTGCTCGTTATCGGCGACGGACCCGATATGGCCAAAATAAAATCAAAAGCGGGCAAAAATGTCGAGCTTTTGGGCTTTGCAGACGATGAAACGATGGCGGATCTTATGGGTCGGGCTAAGGCGTTTGTTTTTGCCGCCGAAGAGGACTTCGGCATCACGCCTGTAGAGGCGCAGGCATGCGGCACGCCGGTGATCTGCTTCGGGCGCGGCGGTGCTCGCGAGACGGTGCTTGATGGCGAGAGCGGGCTGTATTTTATGGAGCAAAACGCAAAGGAGCTGCTCGCCGCCGTAGCTAAATTTGAGCAAAATTATGATAAATTTGAGCCTGTAAAAATCAGAGAAAATTCTTTAAAATTTTCGCGCGCGCGCTTTGAAGCCGAGATTAAAAGCTACGTCGAGAAAAAATATGAGGAATTTAAGGACGGCCTAAATGACTAATATAATCCTAAGCGGCGGCAGCGGCACGAGGCTGTGGCCGATCAGCCGCACGCTTATGCCGAAGCAGTTCGTGCGCCTCTTCAGCGATCGCTCGCTTTTTATGATGAGCTATGAGCGAAACTCCCCGCTATGCGAGCGCACGCTCGTCGTCTCGAACGAGCAGCAGTATTTTTTGGCGCTCGATCAGCTTGAGGCTTTGGGTGCGCGCGGCGTAAAATTTCTTCTCGAGCCCGTCGGTAGAAACACGGCTCCTGCGATCGCGCTTGCGTGTTTGAGCTTAAAGGCCGAGGAGATTGTTTTTGTAACGCCGAGCGATCATCTAATTAGAGATGAGGCGGCGTATAAAAATAGCGTCTTGCGCGCGCACGAGCTTGCGAAGCAGGGGTTTTTGGTGACGTTTGGTATCAAGCCTGCGGATGCAAATACGGGCTACGGCTATATCGAAGCAAACGGCGAGGACGTGTTAAAATTTCACGAAAAGCCCGAGCTTGCGGCGGCGCAAAGCTACATAGCGGCGGAGAATTTTTACTGGAACAGCGGCATGTTTATGTTTAAAGCGGGCGTATTTTTAGGCGAACTAAAAGCGCAAAGTCCTGAAATTTACGAAGCCTGCGTTCGCGCGCACGAAAATTCTAACGCGGAAAATCCGATTAGAATTAAACTAGGCGATATGCAAGAGATCCCCGCAGATAGCATCGATTATGCAGTTATGGAGCGCACGAGCCTTGCTAAGGTCGTGCCCGCAGACATAGGCTGGAGCGATCTGGGAAGCTTTGATAGCTTAGACGCCGAGCTGTCCAAAGATGCGAACGGCAACACCGCTAGCGAGCAAAATATCGCTCTAAATTCTAAAAACAATCTCATCATCGGCTCGGGCCGCATGATAGCCGCCATAGACGTCGAGGATCTCGCTATCGTCGATACCAAAGACGCCCTGCTCGTATGCAGAAAAGGCTCTACCCAAAAGGTAAAGCAGGTGGTGGAGCGGCTAAAGGATAGCGATCTAGCGCGCGTGCACGTAACGACGCATCGCCCGTGGGGCAGCTACACGGTGCTCGAAGATGAGCGCGGCTACAAGATCAAGCGTATCGTCGTTAAGCCCGGCAAGCGGCTATCGCTGCAGAAACACTACCATCGCAACGAGCACTGGATCGTCGTTAGTGGCACTGCGTCCGTGACTGTGGGCGAGCGAAATTTCTTGCTACGCGAGAATGAATCTACGTTTATTAGGATGGGCGAGGTCCATCGTCTCGCAAACGAGGGTAAAATCCCCGTTGTACTAATCGAAGCTCAAGTGGGCAGCTACACCGGCGAGGACGATATCGTGCGCCTGCAAGATGATTTTAATAGGAGTTAGGATGAAAAAGCAACTCTGCGTTTTGATAATCTTGGCGGTCGATATTTTCGGCATCTGGCTTTGCTTCGGACTTGCCGTGGTGCTTAAAAATTTGCTCTACGGCGATAGCGTGCTACTGGACATTGGCAGGTATCAGGGCTTCGCGCCGTCCTACGTCATAATGATATTTCTATTTTTTTATCAGGGGATCTATTCGAGGCGATATGATTTTTGGCACGAGAGTAGAATTTTAGTGAGAAGCTGCTTTTTTGGGCTTTTGCTAAGCCTAGCGCTACTTGCTTTAATCAAAGTCAATTACGAATTTTCGCGCGCCAGCTTTATTCTGAGCTTTGCCTTTATGGCGGTGGTTTTGCCGATTTTTAAGCTCATAACGAAAAGGGAGCTTTTTAAATTTGGCCTATGGCAGAAGAGGGCGAAAATTTTAGGCGAGGGCGAGGAGTTTGAGAGCGCCGTCTTAGAAAGCGCGTATTTAGGATATGTTAGAGCTCTTGGCAGCGATTACGACGTGTTGTTTATCGGCGGAAGCAGGCTTGGGGCGAAAGCCTTGAACGAGCTTATCGAGCATAATATCAGAAAGAACAAAGAAATTTTATTCACCCCCGTGCTGCGCTCATACGACTTTACGCAGGCAGATATTTACAGCGTTTTTACCTCGCGTACCAGCCTCTTTGCGATACGAAATTCTCTGAAAGGCCCTTTAAATTTAGCTCTTAAACGCGGACTTGATTTGGCGCTAATTTTCTTAGCGCTTCCCTTGCTGGTGCCGATTTTTAGCGTAATCGCGCTGATGATGAAGCTAAAAGAGCCCACGGGGCGCATATTTTTTTCGCATCAAAGGATGGGGTTTGGCGGCAAGCCGTTTGGATGCCTGAAATTTCGCTCGATGAAAGAAAACGGCGATGAAATTTTAGCTCAGTATCTAAAGCAAAATCCGCAAGAGGTGGAGTATTTTGAAAAATATCACAAATATGAGCATGATCCACGTATCACGAAGCTGGGCGATTTTTTGCGAAAAAGTTCGCTAGATGAGCTTCCGCAGCTGATCAACGTCCTAAAGGGCGAAATGAGCATCGTTGGTCCTCGCCCATGCGCACAATACGAGCGTAAGGATATGGGCGAATACGCATCTCTTATCTTATCCGTCAAGCCTGGTATTACTGGGCTTTGGCAGGTGAGCGGGCGCAGCGACGTGGATTTTGCGACCAGGGCGGGCATGGATGCGTGGTATATGAAAAACTGGTCGATCTGGAACGACATCGTCATTATTTTAAAAACTTTCAAGGTCGTTTTGGCGCGCGAAGGGGCAAGTTGATGGTTATCGAATCCTTAAGACGGGGCGCATGCTTTAGAGATAAATTTTAAATTTAATATGGGCGCTTCGACCAAGATATTAGAATCGCCCTGAGTTAAATTTTGCCACGATTTAAAATACATATACATAACAATACAATTGCGCGGCAATAGCTAGGAGTTTGCAGTGCAAAATTTGAAATTTTGAAATTTAATCGCATACTTGCGTAAAATAAGACTACGCAAAAATGGTGATAGTTTAATGCACGCGATTAAGATGATGTAGTATCTGGGGAAAATTATTAGCGCAAATCGTATTGCTTAAGCACACAAAAAAGGCGCTACCCGATAAAATTTACTGCCGCTTTCCACTTCTGCTCGAATACTGCGACGAAAATTTTTACAAGACAGATAAATTTTTGCTCTCGCTTTCGCGCCGACGCATTTTAAAATTTTAAAATGCCTATCTCACAAAAGCTGCAGCTATTTTAAAATTTTGGGAATTAACGGATAAAATTTTGATCTATTTGAGCGATAAAAAGTGGTGTCCCGTGTAGTATCTATGCAACTTTTAAAAACGCCCCATAATACGTGATTACAGAATATCGCTCTATAGTCGTTAAAGACTATATAACGAAATTTGCTATCTCTTAAGGAGACTTTAAATAATAAGCAAAAATGGGTTAAAACCTATAGACCTTAAGAAATTTAGCTTAAGCTTTATAACAGCTCAAGACTTAAACCCTTAAGGAGGCTAATTAAACACAATTTTTACTTAGTGCTTTAAACGCTTATCCATAAAACATATTCTTATTGGTATAAAGAATACAATAGATAAAGCTTAAGACACTATTTTTGTCCTTATGCGTCGGAGATTATATTAGAAAGATCTTAAAAACTACTTAGTCGAAATTTATTGATACTATTTTTGAGCTTTCCTTCTTAGCTAAAAAGTGCCTAAAAGCCTTTAAGCTTCTTTAAATTATAATGGGTAGGAAAACTTGATAGAATAGGTTTGGTTCGATAGTCTTTTAAAATTCTTTAAAAGCATGGGCAAGCGATGCAATTTCCTACACATTGCCAAAATTTCTAAAATACAGAGGGTATGATTCAAAATTTAAGCAAATAGATAAAAAGTAGTGAAATAAAAAAGGGGGGGGCAAATCTAGCGCGGCAAGAGTAGCTAGAATAATAAAGAACGCTAAAGTGTTTATTCACATACCAACAAACGTCAAAGCAGCCATCCATCAGATTATGGAGAAAACAAATAATATAGGAATATAAAAGAGCGATGAAAAGACCAAATAGTGAATAAAAGGATAAAGTAGACATTCTAAAAGCTTTATGCACTATAACACTAAAAGCAAGCATCAAGGCTTAATAGTTGCAGCGATTAAAGCATTAAAGCATCAAGGTGTTAAGGTGTTAAAGCACTTAAATGTTATTTCAAAGTAAAGCTTAAAGTATGGCATTTGAAGCAGCTGTAGCATTTGAGGTAGCAACTCAATACATCAAGCACCTAAAGCATTAATAAAGATCAATGATGATAAAAGTATTAATAAAGGCAAGTAAATCTGTAATAGTAAGGCATAATAGCAAATAAATCGAGCGTAATAAAGAAACAGAGAATGTCCGCACGATCCGCTTGATCGTAAATATATCGGAGGGCAGTAAAAACATTAAAAGAATAAGCAAACCAAGCGAATAAAGCATAGTAAGAATATAAAGAAGCACGAGATGTCTGCTACTCAAAGTGGATAAAGCGTTGAGTTAAACACTCAATGCCCAAATATAGGCGGGAAGTATTCGACAATTATAAGAAACTAAAAGCCGGGGTTAAACATACACGGCAAAGAGCCTATGAATATCAAGCAGAATTTAAACAAAGCGACATAAATTTAAGTAAGAAGTATATAGTCAAATCCTATGCAGCCCGTATAAAATAACTGAGATATACGTAAAAATCATCGTATTACAAATATCGGTGCAATACCCCAATGACGATAGACGATATAGGCACAATATACTACCGCCGGCAGTTGCTGCATTATACATATCTAAGTAGCTATAACCAAGAACCAGACTGAGATTAAAAGACGCCGGACTAAATATCAAAGTACTTTAAACCAGACTAAGATTAAAAACATTATAAAGTGCTATAAATTCTAATAAACGGTGACGATGCTTTAACGACGGCAATACTCAAATATACAAACTAGTCCTAAACGATTAAACATTACCCAATAGTGAATCTCTTAAAAGTCATACGGGAATTTAAAGCAAATTTATTAAGATTAATATGCAAGCATAGAAATTTTGCACATTAAAAAGTTATACCCAAATTTAAAGCCTACTCCAAAAAGCAGAGGAAGCTTTTCGAGGACAAGGACAAGAATATAAAACGCTTCATGTCATATAGTATTAAAGCACATCATAGTATTAAAACATCTCATAATATTTAAAAGAAGTCATAGAGCATTGCAATCACAAAGAAACAATATCTTTTAAGCTTATAGCTTTTATAGTTATGATGATTAAAAAATACGCGGGTATATTTTCAAATTTACGTGTAGCTGTAATATACAAAAAATACCGCCCTCAAAAGAGAACTCCTATAACGTGTTAAAATGTCTCAAATAGGTGCAATAAAGTGAAATGCGACGGAAAGACACACTATAAATATCCGTCAAGAGCCTATCGCCTCTTGACGGATAGCCCCATTCTATCGGTATTTATAGCTTATGTACAGCACGCTTCATGGCGTAAAATGAAACGCATGGAACGGCAAATGAAACGACCTCTTTAAGAAATTTATTCTGTTTGCTTGCCTATTTGCTATTGCATTACGCCTTCTTCTGCTTATCAATTTGTATGTTTTTCATACTTTTATTTTGGCTCTCTTTAGCTTAATCCCAAGCAAAGGACCATTAGGTTACGGCGAGCGCAATGAAAAACAAATATATAGCCCGTTTCCGAATTCTAGAAAAAATTTAGAGAAATTCTGAAGTATTTTGCAGAGAATATAGAAGCATCAAAGATATAAAATTAACTAAAGCGATAAAGTTCCCAGCTGACAATCTCGCCTAGAAGCTTCGCTTCGAAATAAAACGAAAGCTATTTTCGATCTAAACGGGTAAGGAGCAAAAGAGGTAGATACATAGCAAACGAAATCCCGTTATTTCTACTTCGCTTTGCTTATAGCTATAAACAGACAGTATGTTTAAAAGAGACAGCAGAATTTATACTCAGATAGTCAAAACTGCTATGGCTAGCGAACCAATACCGATATTATCGTATATAGTGACTTTGATGGGGGCGTGATTTATTCTGATTGCCGGAAAGCTTGTGGCGGTTTAGTGGATCATGGAACTAAAGCACATTACAGAGCAAAACACTCAAAGAATGAATTTGCTAATGATAAAAAACCATATAAATGGCATTGAGAATTTCTGGGGTTATGCTAAGCACAAATTATCTAAATTTAAAGTGATAAAGAAAGACAATTTTTTACTACACCCAAAAGAATGCGAATTTAGATAACAGTAAAGATACAAGAGAGAGTCCGCTTAAGTTTCGTTGAGCTAAAAATTATTTTTTAGTTGCATGTCTTTTATGTGTTATTATAAAAAATTAAAATTATCAATAGTTATGATGGCCGTAGTTAAGTAGTTGTCTAAACTCATTGAATAAAGCTTGTTTTACCTTTTTAATACCACACCATGCTTGATAGTGACACTTCCTTATTTTGCTTTTTTTAAATTTATTCTTGCAGCACAAGCAACTACTCTGTCTACATATACCAACAATATCTCTAAAATTAATTTCTCCATTATATTTTATTATTTTGTACATGCTCCTAAAGTTTAAATTTTCCTCAGCTATAAATTCCAATAATCCAAGCACACCATGGGAATACTCTCCCCAAGGTGCCCTGCCGTATTTATTATAGAAACTAACCCAATACAAATATGGTTCCAATAAATTTATAAAAAAATCTTGTATATTAAAAATACCATTTGCAAAAAACGATTTTTCTTTCGGATATACCGTTAAACAAAATGAACCGTCACTATTCATATGAAGTTCATCCGTATTTTTATTTATAGCTTTAGCAATATTTTTTATCTTATCATCTAAATTAATCACTTTTGGAATTATCGATGGAATGTGTGTTTTTAAAAAAATAACAATAGAAAAATCGTCAACTATTTTTATACCGTTATATGATCTATAAAAACAAATTTTACCAGCTATTCTATCTTTTAAAATTTTAAGATCAGGATAATTTTTACACAACCATTCTTTTTCGGCATCACAAAGTACTATTTCTTTTTCTAGGCTACAAGATTGTAAAACTATATTAGCCATGGCTTATTTGGAGTTGATATAATTGCCGAGCAAGATAAATTCTTAATATATTCATCAAAAAAATCACTATTAAAAAATTTTCCCCATATCATCAATACCTTCTTTTTGTCCTTTGTTAATTCCAATTCTGATAAATACTCATCAAACAAAGCTTGCAACTCATTGTATAAATTTTCTACTCTTCTTTTATGCTTATCGCTATTTACTATTTCTTTTGAATTTAAAGGATTTAAAATAGATTTATTATATTGCAGTCTATTTTTTATTTTTTTAAGAGTATCATAAAATGCTTGATCGTCACGAGCTTTTATAGGCGCATAACATTCTACTGCCAATATTGTCAGAATTAATCCGCTAGGCATATCCCAGGTTTTCCTACTAATAGACCAAAATTTTAAAAACCTAACTATTCTTCTAAGTTGTCTTCCGTTACTATCATCTGGGCTTTTGTTTATGACGGCATTATCAAACCACTCAACAATCTCTTTTGGGTTCGATTCCTCCCAATCAGAACTTGCCAATTCTTGCTTATCATCCTTTTTTCTATATATAGCCATATCAACATGATGTCCTTCGCTATAATACACACGAACACAATTTTTTAGTACCTCTGGTGCTTTTTGAAATCTATCATCTTGTATCGCCCTATAAACCATATCTTTGATATCTTTCGAAGTCATATTTCCTATTTTTGAGTTATCAAAGACAACGCCTACATCTATGTCGTAATCATTATTAACATGTTGAACTATTGTCCTCATGGAATACGACCCCTGACTTATCGTATCGTTATAAGCAGGACTATTATTGTTCCGCAAACCATTCTTTAGCCTATCTAAATTTATATCTCTATACTTTCCAAGAGTATTCCACAAGTTACCAAGTCTTACTTTTTCGTTGTAGAATTTATTTAACTCGCTGTTGCAATCGACCATTTTACATCCTTTTACAATAATTTTTTAATTATCCAATTAGTATCACTACCATCTAAACTAGAAAAATTTAATAAGTTATTTATATCTTTAGCGTCATCCAACCCCATCTTCATTTTTAGTTGAGGATTAATCCTTTTATAACCGTTTTCATAACCTAGCTGTTTCATAAAAGTTTTGGTTTGAAATTCTGCTAACTCAGATTGAGTATTGAGTAAAATTTCTACCAGTGGAGCATTTGGCAATAGCCATTTTATTATAGTATTTTTTAAACTATTAGGGTTATATGGAAGCATTGAAAACTTACCGGTTCCTACCGAAAGCAATGTTATTCCGCTAGTACCTATATCATTATCACAAAACGAAAGCGCATCAGAGAGTGCTATCAAGGATGGATTATTGGCAACTATGCCACCATCTATTAAATTTGTAGAGTGCTTTAAATCCATCTCTACCTCAAAATAGGTTGGAGCAGAGACTGAAGTCAAAATCGCACTATATAGCTTCTCGTCTGATCTAGAAATATTTGAATCATTATATTTTGATTTATATAGTCTCGGTTCCATTCTTACAATATCTACAGCAGTTACAAGTAAATGCGTTTTTACATCTTCAAATGTAAGTTCACCGAAGTATTCCTTGGCTTTTTGCTTAAGGATATCTTTTTTATATTTAGTTCCAGGTGTGAAGAAAAATCTTTTTGTTTTTTTTGAAAAAATTTCAGGAATATCCTTTTGGTATAAAGCTTTTATGTCGTCTGCTCTTTTACCTATTGCCAATAAGCCAGCAATTATTGCACCGGTTGACGTTCCGGCAATTAAGTCAAAGTATTCACCCAGTGATTTTTTTGATTCATCTTTGGTATTTAAAATTTTTTCTATATTTTCTAATATGCAAGCCGTTAGAAAACCCCTAACTCCACCACCGTCTAATGTTAATATTTTCATGGCAGCTTTCCCTAGCGAACAAAATTTACATCAAGCCTATATCCTGCAGCATTTGCATAGGCATTTAAAGTAGAGATTGTTGGTGAAATTTTAGAGTTTAGGCTCTCTAATCTTGAGATGTTGCTTTTACTAGTATTCATTCTACTAGCCATCTCCTCTTGGGTCAAATTTGCGGCTTTTCTAATCTTTATCAGTTTTAGTTTTAGCTCGAATTCAACTTCAAGTCTATCGTATTCTTTTTTAACTTCACTCTTTTTTAGCGCTTTTTCTTTAAAATCTTCGAAAGTCGGTCTCATTTTATCTCCTTTGCTCTTTGCATAATAATCTTCATATCTTTTTTGGGGATAGCGTCTGATTTTTTAATCACGGTATGCAAAATAACTATCTCTTTATTTATTACGTTAACAAATACGCTTCTTGCGATACCCTCCTTGCCTTTTGCTCTAAACTCAAACAGCCCGTTCCCAAGAGGGGCACTGTGCGGTCTACCTAAATTTGGCCCAATCTCTCTTGCCATCTCAAGTACCCTAAGCAAATTAGCCAGCATTGTACCCGGTAAAGCCAATGTCTCATCTTCGACACTTTTGTCATAAAATGTAATTTTCCATGATTCGTTTTTCATAGTTGCAATATTATCATATTTGATAACCTATTGTCAAATTTATAGCATCAGTACAATTGTAATACACTGTATAAAATTACAAAAAGTAAGCAGATCTTTTAAACCTCTCTTGTTTATTTTATGACGTTTATCATTGCCGATTTACCAGCCCGAGTTTTTTATGCAATATGTCGCAATGCTATTTTTACTCTTCATAATAATCTAAATTAGAGGATTTGACGGGTAGATGAACCTGCTTGGATATAGCAGCTTTTATATAAGAGATGCCTTGGAATATAAGTATTTTAAAAACAACGGCCTTTATCTAGCCTTTGATATCAGCAAGCTTAGCTCTAAGGGGAAAGAATACCCTGCAGAGAGCGAAATGTTTGGCGGAGAGGGCGTAGGCCCGAGAGAAATATTTCGGGCTCTTTTATCTATGATCTTTTGGCGGTTTTTCCTGTAAAGAGCTTATATCTTTATCTCCTACTATAAGCTCTCCTTTTCCTATAGTAGCTAAGCTTTTACTCATATAGTAGGATAGGTTTCTATTATTAGCGTAGTTAATCGATGAAATTTTAGACTTAGG
>NZ_CALBWL010000021.1 GCF_937973075.1 uncultured Campylobacter sp. | reverse complement strand
GCTAGCGGAGCGTTTGCTCGTCTGCTACCGCCGTTGCGATTATTCCTTGTAGGGATATTATTGTATAGATAGAATTTTCTATCTAAGTGGATAGGATAAACTTTTATTTCTTTCAGGAGTATTTTTTGTCTAGTACTATATTATAAATAGTATTGATCTTAATATATTTTTATCGCTTGTGGGGATATTATTTACCAAAGTAGCTCTTTTATCATAGATAGAGCAACCTCTTAGCCTATCCATTTTAAGGATATTTTTTATGTGTAGCCTTGCTTTTGATATTTTGGGCTTTACTCTAATAGAATGCTTGAGTATCGAAAAGGTATTCAATCTATTTAGGTATAGAAGAAAGATTGAAGTATTGAGGGTGGCTACCCCTCATTTTTTAATCGCTCTCCCATATTTTAAAAGCCTTTGGCTATCTTAATACTATATAAGAAAATAGCATGGCTTCCTTTATACTTTTAAAGAAGCCTCTAAGCCTTTGACTTTTTATCTGCAAATGAAAGCAAAAGAAGAGATTAATAAATTTGAGCTAAGAAGCTTTTAAGATCTTTCTAATATAATCCCCTTGTTCATAAGGACGAAGAAGGCTTTAAGCTTTTATCTATTTTTATTTGTTCTTTGCCTCAAAGAACAAACATCTTACAGATAGGCGCTTAAGGCATTTAGTGAAAATGTATTAATCAACCTCCTTAAGATTTTAAACCTTGAGCTGCTACAAGGCTTAAGCTAAATTTCTTGAGGTTTGAAACTTCTTAACTCATTTTTGCTTATTATTTAAAGCTTCCTTAAGAGGCGATTTTATATAGTTTTTTAAAAGACTATATATGGATATTCTGTAATCGAGTGTTCGGGGGAATTCCGGGGGTTGTATAAATTCAACGCAGGACACTACTTTATATTACTAATTAAATCGCAAATTCTATGATTGATCGTTTATATCTAGAAGCCAAAAATAAGTAAGGATATAATAAGAATAAGAGATTTCATGAAAAATAAAATTTACTTTATTGCCGCCGTTATAATATTATTTGCGTGGATATTTTATCTATATAAAGAGCAAAGCGCCTCTTGCGATATAAAAGATCTTTTTATGGGCAATTCTGAAATAACAAAAGAGTGCAGAATTGCTATAATAAGGCAATTTGAAAAGAACGGTAACCCGCGCGCATATAAGCGATTGAGTTTGGTTTATGGAAAAATTTTAAGCGAAAGACCAACAGAAGAGGTTTTAAATGAGCTAGATCAAGAAGAGATAGAATTTTTAAAAAAATTGTATCCTGATTCAGAAATTTTATCTAAAGAGTTGCCAAGCAGAAAATAATCAATTTTTATAAATATAAATTTGTCATAAAGATGGCTAAATGTTTAATAAAGAATGAAAAAAAGGATAGGTGATTGATGGACTTAGAGCTTTTATACCAAAATTCAACGAATTCTGACAAATTCAGCATCAATTCGTTTGTCGGAAAATTTATCTATCAAAAAACTTGGTCGGATTGCGACTATTGGGAGTTGGATAAAACTTTAATGCAGATTTTGAACTTTTATCATAACAAAACGCTTCCAAGAGAAATTTTCATCGCAATACTAGCGATATTTAATGATGTTATCGGCGTGGAGGACAAATCGGAAATTTATGTAAGCAATATATTGTGTGCGAAAAACAGCGACGGCGTAGTGCCTAGCATATATGATAGATTTGAAAGATTAAAGGTTCTGTGCAACAGCATCGTATTCAAAGAAGAATTTAGCAATAGCGGTTTTTGGTATGCTCCAAAGGATTAATGCAATGAATCTTGTAAATTTTTATCGAAATACCGCATTTGATGATAGATATGATGCAAATTCGTTCATAGGTATGATTTTGGATTATAATTTATGGTCCGATGATGAATATTGGAAATTAGAAGCCGATTTAAAAAAGATTTTGCAGCATTATAAAAACAAAGAGTTGGACCCAGAAATAATGCAAGGCATTATTTCTATCTCTAATGATATATTTCTAAACGGAAGTTGGCGCGACGTAGATATAGACGCAAAAAGCGAATATTTTAAAACGTATGAATATCAAGAAGATATAAAGCCAAATATTTGCGATAGATTTCGCCGTATAAAAAGCTTATTATTGGCGGTTGCATCGGGAGATGAAAATTTTTATAAAATCAAATTTTTCTATGAAAATTGTACGCTGGAGTCTTGTGCTAAAAATAGCAAAGACGGTGCGGTAGTTAAAATTCCATTAAAAGGAAATGCGATTTTAAATGAATAAAAAGACGATTTTAACTATTTTATCGGGAATAGTCGAAGATGGCGATTATATCTCTTTATGGGAGATCGTTTGGGAATTAAATTCTATTAACGTTGCCAATTCGCTTAAAGTGGTGAAAGAAATTTTATTGTTTTTATACGAGCAAGGTTATATAAGATTATTTAGTTCAAACTGGGGTTATGATACAGAAATGAAAGAGATATGTGATAAATCTGAAATTTTAAATATTTTAAGAGATGATAAAAATTATGAGCCGGTCGGCGTAAATAGCAAATACTTTTGTGTGACCGAAACGCAGCAAGGAAGAGCTTATTATGCAAAACAGGGCTAAAATATGAAAACAATAGTTTGGACGGTATAAAATGAGAGTAAAAGCGCTTGATCTAAATTTAAGCCCGTGCGTCTATTTCTTTAGTAAAGCGGAAGATTTTAGGTTTAAGATTTTTAAAGATTTTCAAGCTGTAAGCGGGAAAAGACCGCTGGATTTTTATGAGCTTGAGGCGTTTAGCCTAATGAAAAGCACCGAAGTCTATGAGACCGACTCTATCGCTAGCACATTAATTCATAATTTTAGTTTATGCGATGAGGATCTAAGAGATATTTTAATAATGCTATTTGGGCAGTTTTATCTAAATAATTTCATAGATACCGACATAAAATATAAAACTAGCACTAATATAAATTCAAATATGAAAAAATTTGAAGAATGGAAAATTTTAAGAGAAAATTTCTTTTATAACTTAGATAAATTTATAGCTCGCTCATGCGAACCCCCGAAAAATTATACTCACGCAGACGGCGCCTTTTGGGAGGAGCCGAATCGGTGGTGCCATCATAATATGTATATGTTTATCACGGAGTGCGGCAAAAAATATTATGATGAAATTTTAATTCCGAGCCTTTACAATAAGTACGAACGCATAGAGGTTGGTATCGACAAAGATGGAAGTGTAACAAAGTGGTACGGGACATGAAATTTAGGAGAATAAGCATTTTTAAGCCATTTTATTCTAGCCGTATAAAATTTGTAGTATTAAATTTAGATTTTCAAAATAGACGGCGATGAGAAATAAATTCGAGAAAAGAAGCGAATGAGATATAACGATCTGATATTTTTAAATTTATTCAGTAATTACGAAGATGAATTTGCGGGAGTCGGTCGGTGCGACTTTGTAATTTATTTGGAAGAGTTAGTTAAGGCTGGAGAATATGGTATAGCGCTGGAAGATTTTTTAGTTCAAATGTATGAATATGATATAAAAATTTCTTCTAACGACTTAACAATTATAAAAAATTTATGCGAAGGCGTGAATATAGGTAGTAATTTATGGTCGATTCTAAGCATTAAAGCGGCGGGTGATTAAAATACACCCAAAAGGAGCTCATTGTGATAGAGGAATATATAAAAATAATAGAGGATTTTTTGCAAAACAGAATCGACGTATTTGAATTCGAAAAGATATATTGGGATAAATTTATGAATGATAAAAATTTCCCCGATGAATATTATGAGCCGCTTAATAGACTTCTTACGGACATCGATGAATTCGAACCAGACGAAGAGTTGAGGGGTGATGATACGGTAGGCGATTCATTAAGTGAAGAGGATCTAAGGGGATGCGCGAAAAAGGCTTTAAAACAAATTACGCTTTTAAAATAGTAGTTTTATAAAATGATAATTTTTGCGAGAATTTTAAAAATATATTACGATATAATGCGCGCAAACTCACATCCCAATAAAAGGAAACCCAAATGCAAATTGACGGAAAAAAGATATTTAATAAAGGTACGCTTTTATTTAGGCTATGTCTAATGGCTTCTTTTGAATTGCAAGAGAAAAATATTGCACACCCAACATTGAAATGCTATTTATCACCTGGAGAAATGGTAGATATGCTATATTTTTCTTGTGAGCAGGCTTTGAAAGAGGAATTTGAATTTTGCTTCCTGTCGTACGAGAGGGATGCGCTAAGAGAACTTATGGAGCTTATGGATAAATATCTTAAAGACGACAGCTTGCTGGAAGGCATAGGCGAATATCTAGTCTATCATAATAAATCCTGGATAGAGGTTAGAGAACTAGCTCTAAAAACAATCCATATTTTTGGATACGAGCTTGATGACTTTGACTACGACCCTGATTGAGGTCGAAAACTATATCTCGATAAAAGGAAACCCAAATGCAGAAAAAATAATGCACAAAAGGCTTTTATTGTCGAGCCTTTATATTGTCTTGCATCGAGAAAACATCAGATTAGATATATAGATAATTCCGCTATCGATGAATATGCAACATCGGGCGAATTAGTCGAATATGTATATAATCCTCTAGAGATGGCCCAGAGACCGGAATACAAATTTCTATTTACAGAAACAGAACTAAAAGCCATAGCAGAGTATAAAGAGATGATCGATTATTTTTATAGCAAATATAACTACGATGAGATATATGATAATGCGCCTGAAATTTGGAAAAAGATAATGGGGAAGTCATTAAAACTACTGAATATACTTGGTTTCACTCTTGACGATTTTTATGAGTGTGGGGATTTAAAATCCAAAACCAACGAAACCCACATCCCAATAAAAGGAAACCCAAATGCAAATTAACGGAAAAGAGATATTCGAGAAAGGCGGTCTTATGTATAATTTATGTCGCATGGCCTCTTTTGAATATCAGGACAAATATATCGTTCATCCCACAATCTACGAATATGAAAGCCCATCTGAAATGGCAGATATTTTATATACCGAATGCAAAAATGCTTTATTGGAGCGGTTTAAATTTTGCTTCCTGCCATACGAGAGAGATGCACTAAGAGAACTTTTGGAGCTCATAGATAGATACTTTAAAGATTAAAGCTTGCTAGAAGGCATAGGTGAGTATTTGGTATATCACAATAAATCTTGGATAGAGGTCAGAGAATTAGCTTTAAAAACTTTACATATTTTCGGATACGATTTGGACGACTTCGACTATGATTAAGTCCGAGAAACCATATAGAATAAAAGGAAACTCAAATGCAAATTAACGGAAAAGAGATATTTAGGAAAAGCGGGCTTATGGTTAATCTATGTCGTATGGCTTCTTTGGAATATCAAGTTGATCATTTAGTGCATCCTGCAGTTGAATATTACGAAAGCCCATCGGAAATGGTAGAATTTTTATATACCGAATGCAAAAACGCTTTATTGGAGCAATTTAAATTTTGTTTCCTGCCATACGAAAGGGATGCACTAAGAGTACTTGTGGAACTTATAGATAAAAATTTTAATGACCGCAGCTTATTAGAGGCAGACGGTTACGAATACCTAGTCCATCACAATCCATCCTGGATAGAGGTCAGAGGGCTAGCTTTAAAGACATTGCATATTTTCGGCTACAAACCATATAGCTTTAACTATGATTAGACCCGGATTAGACTTAGCAGAATGAAATTTATCCTATATATCTTTAATCTGCTGCTATATCTAAGCGCCTGGGCTCTGCTTGGTTATATACAGCGAAAATAAAACCGACTCCGCGTAAGCGAATAGTTTTATTTCTGGTTGCGCTTAGTTGCGCTGCATCATATCGCACGCCGCAACGACGCATTTAACGCCGTCAGGCTGCGTTAATCGCTACGTCGCGACGCATACTACCGCTGCGCCTTAAATCCTTGCGCCCGAGTCGCCTAGACCATCTTACCGACGAGTTTTTCTTTAAATTCCTTATAAATTTCAGGACCTGCGTGTTTGTATTCGCTCGTTAGCTTGTTGTGGAATTCCGCCATATCGCCGCCGCTTTCGCGGTAGAGCTTGATCGCGTTTCGCCTTACGGCGCCGTCTTTTAGGTCGCTATCGTAGGCGATGCTCGCGTATCGCGTCCGCGCGCCGTCTTTGATCTCGCGGTAGGCCTCGCAGCCCTTGGCTCTGCCGAGCTTTGCGACGCATGCGGCATAGAGGGCTTGTAGGCTCACGCACTGCGGGATCAGCGCCTCCGCCGCGGCAATGTCTGCTTTGGCGATTTTAGAATTTGTAGCCTTTTGTTCCTGTTGTGCGGCCTTCGGCTCCTGTTTCGCGATTTTGGGCTCCTGTTTCGATGCTTTTGTCCCTTGCTTTTGGGCCTTTGGCTCCTGCTTTGTAGCTTTCGGCTCCGCTTTTTGGGCTTTTTTCTCCGCCGCACCGCTTGTTTTGCCTTGCTTTGCGCCCGCTCCTGCGGCATGCGAGGCTAGACTGATCTTTTCAAATTTCGGATTTTTGCGGTAGTTTAGATTATTAAAAAATTCTATCACGTCGTCGTAAAATTTATCGTTGCTGACGATGCCGATCTTGCCCTCCTGCCCGCAGAGCTTGCCCATCAGAAATACGATGATCTTATCGGCGAAATCTTTTCTTTGCTTGCCGATCGTAAAGACCTCGCCTATGCTAACGCCCATCTTGGATAGGCGCGCAAGGGTCAAGGCGCCGATCTTTTTGGCGGTGTTGGAGACGATATTTAGCTCATCGCCCTCTTTGAGATTTACGACGTCGAATATATTATCGACGTCGATATTTTCGTCGTCTATGATAAAGTGCGTCAAAGTTTTTCCTTTAAATTAAATTTCAATGCCCGCGCTCGCGCAAATTTCATCTCTAAAGCGCGCGAAAGGCTTCATCGCAGGCTGGTTTTGCAGATGCTCGCCGATGGGCTTTTGCATCCACGCCATATCGTACCAGCGGCCGAATTTATAGGCGCAGCGCTCGAATCTGCCGACGAAGCGAAAGCCCATGCGCTCGTGAAATCGCACGCTAGCGTCGTTTAGATATTCGTCATTCCCGCAAGCGATGCACGCGTTCATATCTACGATGTTTTGAGCCCTAAGCGCGCGCTGTAGCGCCTCGTAGAGCAGCCTGCCGATGCCCAGAGCATGCGCGTTTCGCGACACATAGACCGAGCTTTCCGCCGACCAATCGTATGCCGCCCGCTCTTTGAAAACCGAAGCGTAGGCGTAGCCGAGGATTTGCCCGTGTTTTAAA
Source organism: uncultured Campylobacter sp. (assembly GCF_937973075.1). Classification (GTDB taxonomy): domain Bacteria; phylum Campylobacterota; class Campylobacteria; order Campylobacterales; family Campylobacteraceae; genus Campylobacter_B. The sequence goes on along the minus strand of NZ_CALBWL010000021.1, from coordinate 1,690 downwards.
TTTACGTGGCTTTGTTTTACCGCGACGATTAAATTTGCGCCATTTTGCTTCGCCGCGGCGTTTGTGCGATCTCGCGCTTCGTCTACGGGCGAAATTTCACTCTCTGCGCCTGCCGCGCTTGCGGAAATTTTAAAATTTTCATTCCGTTCGTCGTCCGCGCATGCTGCCTCATCGCTTACGTAGGCAAGCAGATAGGGGTATCTTTGCAGCGTCTGCTCGATTCGCCCCGCAAATTCCGTGGCGCTGGGTACGTCGTATTCAAAGCTGATCGCCGTTTGCTTTACGTAAGGCGCGTAAATTTCAAGCAGCGCATCCGCATCTTGCGGCGTTGCGAGCCGCAGTTTTATCAGCACCCGATCTCCTTTAAATTTAGCCGTTTTTGCATAATTTCGGTTTTTAAGCTTATCTAAATTTGCCGCCGCGTTTCGGCTTTTAATTCGGGTCAAAATTTCATCTCGCACGCAAAAAGGCTAAATTTCAGAGGCGTGTTTGAGCGCGTAAATTTTAAAATTTAACCCGCGTCTTTTATTCGCCGAAAAGCCTCCAAAACTCGGGCGCAAATTTCGTCGGCGCAAATTCTATGATCTCGTATTTTGCGACGCTGTTTTGAAAGAACGGATCTTGCGCGATGATCTCATCAAGCTCCGCGCGGTCTTTGGCGTTGATTAAGATGATGCCGCCGGTGCGAGGGACTTTGCGCCCCGAGCAGATAAATTTATCCGCCGCATAAAATCGGTCTAAAAACGCGTTGTGCTCGTTGATGAAGCGATCGATTTCGCTAATTTCTTTAACGTAAGTGAGGTTTGCAATAAACATTTTGATCCTTTGTGAGATTTGAAGCGCGATTTTAGCATAAAATTCCAACGGATAAAATTCCCATTGGAATTTTCGCGCGCTACGTTATAAAAAATATCGGCGAAATTCCGATTATCGCGCAACCAAGTGCTGCATAGCGAAGCTTTATCGCAGCAAGCGCGCAGATGTTTGCGAGCGTGAAAAGAAGCGGCGGAATTTGCGCCTGAAAGCTCGGCAGAGCAAAGTTTAAAAACGCAAGCAGCGGCGTATCGAGCGCGCCGCCGAGCCCGAATAGATGCAAAAATATGCTTAGCGGATAAAAGATCACGAACACGTATCCTAGCGGCATGACGCTAAGCTGCTGCAGCGAAGCGGTCGGGAAGAAATAATAGACCGCTACGTTCATGCTGAGCCAAACGTAGAGGTTAAAAAGTATGACGTTCTGCCAGAGCTTAAATTTAGGCGCGAAGTGGTGTAGGTAGAGGAAAATATACAGCACGCCCAGGCAGGAGAAATAAAATCCGATCGAAAAGGCTAAATGCGGGAAAAACGCAAGCAGAAGCGCGATCGTTAGGAAGAGGTTCGTAAATTTAAGCACGTAGAAATTTCGCATCGCGAGGTAAAACCCCACGCAGCACATCGCAAGCGAGCGCAGAAAGCTCGGCGTAAAATCGAGCACGAAGAGATATCCGCTCATCAGCACGATCACAAAGACGCTAAGATCGCGCCTCGCGCTGCGGTACGGAAAGTATCGATCTTGAAAATAGCGGTAGATCGGCATTGCAAGCAGAAAGACTGTGCTAAAGATAATGCCCAGATGAAAGCCGCTGATCGAGATGATGTGCGCTATGCCCCAGTTCGTCACGCTAGCGCGCAGCGGTTTTGAAATTTCGGT
>NZ_CALBWL010000020.1 GCF_937973075.1 uncultured Campylobacter sp. | reverse complement strand
ATTTTGAAACCCCGAATTTCGCTCCTGGCGCTTTAAATTTAGAAACCGAAGCAGATCAGAATTCTGTCTGTGAAAACAGCGCAGAGCCGCAAAATTCTATCTCGGATGATAGCGGCGCCTTACCGCAGAATTCTAAAGCGAGGGATTATGATAAAGATCCGATAATCATAAAAGATCATACTTATTACGAATTTATGATTTATCAATTTCCGGCGCTACTGATAGGTTTTATTATATTTTTGACTTTTGCTACCATAGTAAATCCTGTTAGTTCTAAGACCTTTCGTATGCTCCCGCTTATATTGATTTCATTATTGACCGTAATTAGGGATAAAGACGGTATGTATTTTGAGTTTAAAAACGATAAAATTCTGTATTATTATAAAAACAAAATCCATAAAATTTTTGAATTAAATAGCATAGGCGCGATGATAATTAGCCTTGATTGCAGACGCAGTATGCGGCAAAGGATAAATTGGTTTATAAAAATAGCGCTACTTCTTTGGATTTTATTAATTTTTGCCGCCAACGCATACGATACGACAATCAGCGAAAATGTAACTAATATATTGTGTCTTTTTGTTTTAGCCGCGTCGGGGATTTTCGGAGCAAAGCCTCTTATGCACCTACGCAACGGCAGTCTCGGCTTTTTCGGTCTTCACGATCAGCTCGTGCTTTATAAGGAAAACGCCGAGGTCGAGATACTAAATATTTTGATGGCGACTGAGGACGAGTATCTGCAGCTGAGAGATTATTTCATGCAGATGATGCAAAAAGACATAAGCAATCTTCAGCGCACGATGTCGATCTTCAACGAAAAGATAGAATTTAGAAAATTTAAATTTTAAAATTTGATTAGATTATGTATTTTAAAATTTCGTACTAGTTTGCTTTTTTTTGAGATTAAAATCCCTCTGCTACAATGTCGTAAAGATATCCTACTGTTTCATCGTTTAAATTTAGTGTCTTTTTGCTTCGTAAAAATTCTAAAATTTCATCCTGCGCAAAGCCCGCTCTTTGTGCACAATGCTCGTGCGCAGGTAAAAAGCCGCGGCATAGCGCGATATTTTCCGAAATTTCTTCGTCGCATAAAAAACAATACGGCTCGTCGTGCAACCGCCCCTCAAATTTTAAAATTTCAGCGTAGCTTTCTACGATTATGCGACGCGGATTTTGTTTACCGAAGCGCATAGCAGCGTGGTTTAGCAGTTCGTAATAAAATTTATCCAGATGTTCGGCATCTTTTAGATGCGCGTGTAAAAGCCGCATAAATTGCTGCCAAAATAGCAGCTTCTCGCGGTTTCCGAGCCACGCGTATCCCAGATGCATCACGCCGCTAAGGCGCGGCAGGAAGTTTTGATTTTGCGAGAGCTCGAAGTCGATTTTATAGCCCTGGATGATGTTTGAATGGCGCGCGCCGTAAAAGCGGTATGCACGCACGAGCGCGCTTTCGCTTAGCACATCTACGATGCAGTCCTCATCCCTAACTTTGGTCGTTTTTAATATAAATCCTTGCATTTTCCTATTTTAGCGAAATTCACATATAAATTTAAATAAAGAATTTTAGGTTATAATCAGAAGTTTCATTTCATAGAATTTAAAGGAAATCATATGAATTTTGGAGATCTATTTTCAAAAATACGCAGGACGCAACCTGCGCCGAGCGAAGCTCCTACGCATTGGATCAAGTGCCCGGGATGTGGCGCACTGATGTATAGCAAAGAGGTCGAGCAAAATCATAGCGTTTGCCCCAAGTGTAACTATCACCTTCGTTTTGACGCGCAGGCTCGCATCGATCTGATCTGCGATGAAGGCTCTTTTGTGGAGTACGATCAAAATTTACAACCCGTCGATCCTCTAAAATTCGTAGATAAAAAATCCTACAAAAAGCGCATTTCCGAGAGCAAGGAAAAAACAGGTAGGTTTAGCGCGGTGATCGCGGGCGAGGGTGCGATAAGTCGCCAAAAAATTCAGCTCGTGGTGTTTGATTTTAACTTCATGGGCGGAAGCCTGGGCTCTGTAGAGGGCGAAAAGATCGTGCGTGCCGTAAAGCGCAGTCTCGATAAAAACGAGCCGCTAATCATCGTAAGCGCAAGCGGTGGCGCAAGGATGCAAGAAAGCACCTTTTCGCTGATGCAAATGAGCAAAACCTCCGCCGCGCTTAAAATTTTATCCGAGCATAAAATTCCTTTCATCTCCGTTCTTACTGATCCTACGATGGGCGGCGTGAGCGCGTCCTTTGCGTGGCTTGGAGATATCATCATTGCAGAGCCCGGCGCTCTTATCGGCTTTGCCGGGCAGCGCGTTATCAAGCAAACCATAGGCGCGGATCTGCCGGAGGGCTTTCAAAGATCGGAATTTCTGCTCGAGCATGGATTAATTGATGCGATCGTGCCTAGAGCCGAGATGAGGCAGTATCTAAGCGATATAATCAACGTGCTGAGCAAAAACGCCGTGCAGATTGACGACATGAGCGACAAATCGCTACACGAAGAGGGAAGCGAAGAGTAGTGCAAATAACGGTAAATTCCATCCAAAAGGGCGCGGACGAGTTTGCTAGCGAGATAAGCGCCTATAAAAAAATGGCGGCTAAATTTGCGGCGGTGCGAGATGATATATTTTTTAACGCTAATATCGCTCGCGCACAAAGCACATCTGCTGAGCTAGCGCTTAAGGCGTATGATGAAGCTTATCTGCCGCGCCTTAGCGGATACGTTGTAGCTTTGGATGAGCGCGGACAGGAGCTAGATAGCATGGAATTTGCGAGTATGCTAAAGGATAAAAGCGCCGTGTCGTTTTTCATCGGCGGCGCTTATGGGCTTAGTGAAAATTTTAAGGCAAAAGCCGATAAAATAATCAGTCTTAGCAGGCTTACGTTAGCGCACAAAATCGCTAAACTTTTGCTTTTTGAGCAAATTTTTCGCGCTCTGTGCATTAACGCAAACCATCCATATCACAAATAAAGGGAAGTAATGAAGAAAAACGAGTTGAAATTTTACAAGAAAATTTTAGAAGAAAAAAAGGAGCAACTCATCGCCAATATTAATAGCTCGGTTAATGAAATTTCGGAATTGCGCGAAAATAAAGCTGCGGATGATTTTGACGTAGCGAGCATGAATACGGATTTAAGCATCGAATACTCGCTAAATGTTAATCAACAAAAGGCGTTTTTAGAGATCGAAAGCGCGCTTAAACGCATCGAAAACGGCACTTATGGGCTTTGCGAAAGCTGCGGTGAGCAGATAAGCTTAGAGCGTCTTAAGGTAAATCCGGAGGCGAGATTGTGCATTTCATGTAAGGAACAGGCGGAAAAGCAAAATAGGAGTTAGCTATGAAAACCAAGCAATTCTTTTTATATTCGATCGTCTATATCGCAATCGTCGCGATTTTGGTCTTTACGCAGCAAAGCAGTAGCTATACGCTGGAGCTTTTCGGTTTTACGCTTACGCTTCCTGTTGCAGTGTGGATCGTACTGCCGTTAATTTTATATATGATTTTAGCGATTTTTCATATCGTTTTTCATAGCTTCGCGTTTTACCGCACAAAAAGGGCGATCGCAAAGGATCTAAGCGCATACGATGCGATGAGTAAAGAGGTTTTGCTGGGTCTTGATACTAATAAAGACTTTAAAACCGAGTATTTTAAAGACCCAAGCGAGCTTACTAAAATTTTATCTCCGTGGTACGATAGCACCGGCATAGATGTCAAAAATGAGGATCTAAAAGAGGTCATAGGCGTTATCGAGAAGGTTAAAAACGGCGAAGTGGCGGATCTGCGAAAATATAAACTTCCTAAAGATAACGGACTATTTTTGCAAAACGAGCTCAATCGCCTCGACGCCGAGCCTGCGTATGCGTATGAAATTTTAAAAACTAAAGGCGTTTATAGCGAAAATATCACTAAAAAAGCCTATGCCGTAGCGCTTGCCAAAGGAAGCTACGATAAGATCAAAGCCTATAAAATTCCTCAAGATATAGCCGAGGTAAATATTTTAGTGGATCGCGCGGTGAATGACGCGAGCTTTGAGATCAGTAGCGAGGAGCTTTTCGATCTCGTAAATAATGAAAAATTTAACGAGCAGGATTTTATCGGCTTTGCCAGAAAGCTAAAAAATCATCTCGCTCCAGAGCAATACAAAGCCTTTTTCGAGCGGCTCAAAAACGAGAATCAAGAAGCGACCGAGGCATATCTGTACGCTCTATATGAGCTTGGCATGATCGACGAGTTTAGAGAGCAGCTAAGCCTTGCCGACGGCGACGAGTTTGAGAAGTTTAAAATTCTGCTATTTTTGCGTGACAACGGCAAAAACGTTCCTGCGTCGCTGTTATTTTAGCTCGGTAATTTTACGAGTTAGTTTTATGCGGGTAAGAGAGGCTGCTTTTACGCTCTTTGCGGCTATCAAACACAGCCTGCGCGATAAAATTTAAAGTGCAGATAAAATTTTAACTCGCGCAAATTTGAAATTTTAAAATTTATCGAAAGATCAATGCGCGCAAGCGGTAAAATTTAAAAGATTTGTTTGCGTAGTGTGCGCGTAAACGGATTTTGCATTTACGCGATGAAATTTAAAATTTAAACGTAAAGCGCAAGACTTGCTAGCCGAATAAAGTGCTGAAATTTTAAAATCCGCGCGGCGTTTTGCAAGCTGCTTGCTGGGCTCGCCGCGCAAATAAAATTGGTGGCGATCATTCTTGCTGTCGTTTTGCCACCATGCAAATTAGCTGGGCTTAAAAATAAAATTCGCGCCTAAATGCGAATACGTAGCCCATGAAATTTAAAATTTAAAGCTCGTGGCAAAACCTGCTGCAAGCGTTGCGGCGTTAAATTTAAAGGTTTAAATCCAGACGAAATCAAAATGAGAAATTTAAAATGACGGAAGATTTTTTTAAAAGGAACCCTCTATTTTTGGCGCCTTTGGCGGGCTTTTCGGATCCGCCGCTGCGGGGCGTAGTGAAAAAATTCGGCTGCGACGCGACCGTAAGCGAGATGATAAGCGCAAACGCCCTTGTTTTCGAGGGCGAAAAGACGCTAAAGATGCTCGAAAAAAACGCCGCCGAAACCCCATTTTTCGTGCAGATCGCAGGCAGCGATGCGGAAATTATCAAAAAGGCGGTTTTGCTCATCAATAAATTTGACGGCATCGACGGCATCGATCTAAATTGCGGCTGCCCCGTCCCCAAAGTCGTAAAGCAGGGTGCCGGCTCGGCGCTGCTGCTTGATCTACCTCGTCTATCGCGCCTGGTTGAGACTATCAAAAAGTATTCGAACAAAAAATTTACGAGCGCGAAGGTGCGGCTGGGCTTCGGCGCCGTGGATATCGAAAATATCGCGCGCGCCGTACAAAGCGCAGGAGCCGATTTTATCGCGATTCACGGCCGCACCAGAGCGGGCGGATACAGCGCGGCGGTGGATTACGGCGCGATTGCAAGAGCTAAACGCGCGCTGCAAATCCCCGTGATCGCAAACGGCGACATAAACTCCGCCAATGCGCTAGCGGTGCGAGATCTTAGCGGCGCGGATGCGCTGATGATCGGTCGCGCGGTAATCGGCAGGCCGTGGATCTTTCGCGAGATCAAAACGGGCGAGCAGGCAAGCGACGCGCTAAAAAAAGAGGTCGTGCTTTATCATTTCTCCCAAATGCTAAGCCATTACGGCGTGCGCGGCGTAGCGATATTTCGCAAGCATCTGCACGAATACTCTAAGGGGCGCGAAAATGCTGCAAGCTTTCGCGAGCAGATCAACCACGTCGCCGCCGAGAGCGAGATGGCGCGGCTGATCGAGGAATTTTTTAGCTAAATTTAGAATTTTAGGAACTCTGATGATTATTTTAAAAATTATAGCCTGTGCATTTTCGATGAGTTTTTGCTTGATGTGCATTTCAAGTTTAATGGGTTTTTTTATAGGGCAGATTTTTGACACATCTAGCGTCCGGTTTGACGATCCCTTAGAATGGCTACAGCAGAAGTGCGTATATTTCCTATTTTTGTGGATATTTTTCTGCGGAGTTTGTGCGGTGCTTGCCGCAAAGCTAAAGGATTTTGGTAAGCTCACGGATTTTTTCGTAAATTTATTTTTGCCTACAGCAGCGGTTTGGATACTATCGCCATTTTTAGGGATGATGATTGTGGCGCTGATTGTTTCAGATTTGCATCTTGCCACGTTTTATTCCTCATTGCTTAGCGCATTAATATTTATCGTTCTTTTTATGATCGTCGTAGCCGAGGTCCTAAAGCAGATTTATCCGTCCAAGTCCTAGCGCGCGAAATTTTAAAATTTCGCGCAGAGCTTTTATCTACCGCTTATATCATAGCCCTCGCGTTAAAAGGCGATGGCGTTAAAATTTAAGGAAAAATTATGGAAAATATCTACATCATAGGCGACGTGCATGGCTGCTACAAGTCGCTTTTAGCTTTGATAGAGCAGCTTCCGCGTAAATTTGATAGTAAAATTTGCTTCGTGGGTGATCTGATCGACCGAGGTCCTGCGAGCGCGGATGTGATTGAATTTGTGCGCGCTCGCGGATATGACGCGGTGATGGGCAATCACGAAAAGCGCTTTGTGGGCAACGCAAAAACCGCTCTGAGGTGTGCAAAGACGGGCAAATTTACGAGTTCAAACGACCCTTACGCATTTTTTAGCTTGGATGAAAGCTGGCTATTTAATAACGGCGGTGAGGCGACGCTAGCGTCGTATTATCGTCACGGAGGCGTGAAGCAATGCAAGGAGCATCTGCGGTTTGTCTCGCGGCTGCCGATTTACCTGGAGTATGATTTGTGCGATGAAAGCGGTCACACGCTCGTCGTATCGCACTCCGCGGTAGGACGTATGTGGCGGCTCAGACACGATATCGAGCGCGCGAAAAGCTTCGCAGCTCACGTGCTAAGCGGGCGTGGCGACGATAGCGCGAACGACGGAATTTTTAACGTCTATGGGCACACGCCGGTAAAAAAGCCCGTCATTACGGAATTTAGCGCAAATATCGATCTGGGCTGTGTTTATAAAAAGCACTGGGGCGAGAAGGCGAGGCTTTGCGCGTTGGAGTTTCCCTCAAAGAAAATTTTCACGCAAGAATGCATAGATTTTTGAGTTCGTATCCAGGCTCACACGTATTAAAATTTAAATTTACGCAGGCTATTTGAAAGCGAAATTTTAGAATTTAAAGGCGTACTCTTGCGGCTCCCGTCGCGCAGTCTAGCCGCGCTGAAATTTTAAATAATATCCCTTAGTTTGCGCGCTTCATACATCCACGCCTCAAGCTCATCCCAGCGCTCGTCACGAATCATCTGCACGCAAAGATCCAACTCGTTTTTAAAAGCATCGATCGCGCCTAGCAGGTTTGTGCGGTTTTGCTTGAAAATATCGACCCACATCTGCGGCGAGCTCTTGGCGATACGGCTCATGCCCGAAAAGCTACCGCCGGCTAAATTTATAATATTGCGGCGATTTTCCTCTTTTAGCACGCTATTTACGAGCGAGTAGCTGATCGCATGCGGCAGGTGCGAGATGAGCGCCACGTGGTGATCGTGGCTTTTTGCATCCATAAATACGATCTTCATCCCCGCGAACGAAAAAATTTCGACCGCTCGTTTGATATGCACTTCATCCGCGCCGTGATCGTCGCAGATAACAACTACTGCACCGTTTAAAAGCTCTTTAAACGCCGCTTGCGGACCGGAGTTTTCGGTACCAGCCATTGGGTGAGCCGCAATGAAATTTCGTCTGATCTGCGGCGGGCAGTTTTGCAAAATTTTAAATTTCGTGCTTCCCAGATCAATGATCGTCGTCTCGCTTCTGCAGTCGCTTAGTTTTTGCAACGTCTCAATAATTGCCTCCACGGGGATTGCGAGAAAGATCGCGTCGCAGCTTTGCTTCATCTGCTCTAGGCTTAAAATTTCATGCACGAGCCCGAGTCGCAGAGCTTCTTTTTCATTTTCGCGGCTGATGTCGCAGCCATAGACGGCGCTAATTATTTTGGTGCTTTTTAGACATAGCCCCAGCGAGCCGCCGATGAGACCCAGACCGATAATTCCTATCTTCATAAAATTCCTTTTTGATATATGCAAGTTTTAATTTTAATGTGGTATTATACGCAAATTATTTTCGTTTTTAGGTAAAATTTTATGAAAAAAAGCGTTTTTTTACTCTTAGTAGGCGGGATTTCCGTGGCGTGCGCCGCACAGATCAAATCCATTAAATTTGAAGGTCTTAGACATCTTTCTCCACAGGTCGCACAGCAAATTTCGGGTCTTAAAGTAGGCGATGAGCTTAACGGCGAAAACACCAATGCTGCGATCTCAAAGCTATTTGAGCAGGGCTATTTCAGCGATGTTTATATCAGTGAACAAGGCGGCGCGGTCACTATCAATGTAACCGAAAAGCCGACTATCGCTAAGGTCGAGATCAAAAACGTAGTTACCAACGACCGCGATAAGATAAATGAGCTCATCGGCTTGCGTCCGGGTCAGGTTTACGATGAGGTGGCTGCTAAAAAAGCGGAGACCCGCATCAAGCAATACTACGAAGTCAAGGGCTTTTTTGACACCGTGGTGGAATTTTATCCAAAGCCGATAAACGACGATAAATCGGTCATCTTGCTAACGATCGAGGTAAATCGCGGCGAAAATATCATCATCGATAAGGTAAATTTAGTAGGTGCGGACAAGCTTGATTATGGCGATATAGAGCCATCCGTCGCCAATAAAGAACGCGAGACGCTGGGCTGGATGTGGGGCTTTAACGACGGCAAGGTAAAAACCGCCGAGCTTCCTAACGACGCAAATAGAATTCAAGAAGAATATTATAAAAAAGGCTACTTAGACGCGCAGGTTTCGGCGCCACTACTTAATGCTGATATGGATAATTACACTGCCGATCTTACCTACTACATCAGTGAGGGCGAGCAATACACCGTAAGCTCCGTAGATATCGAGTATCCTGCAGATATAATCAAGCTTGATAAAGAAAAAGTTTTGGACGATTTTAAGCTTCAAAAGGGCGATACAATGAATTCCGAGCGTTTGCGCCGCGATATGAATACACTAGAGACTTTAGTCGCGGATCAGGGATACGCCTATGTGCGCATCGTGCCTAAGACTAAGCAGGACAAAGAAGCTCGCACAGTCGCTATCACGTATCAAGTCATCCCGGAGGATAAAGTCTATATTAGAAACGTAACGATCTCGGGTAACGATAAGACCGAGGATAAGGTCATCCGCCGCGAGATGTATCTGACCGAGGGAAATTTATATAGCAAAACCGACTACAATGATTCGCTAAATTCTTTAAAACGCACGGGGTATTTCGATGAGGTGGAGATTAAAGAAAACCGCGTTTCTAACGATCAGATCGATCTTGAAGTCGCAGTCAAAGAAGCCCCTACAGGCTCTATCACCGGTGGTATCGGATATGGCAGCGAGGATGGAATTTTACTTAGCGGCGGTATCAGCGATCGCAATGTATTTGGCACCGGTCTTCACGGCGCGTTCTCGGTTGAAAAGAGCGACGATCAGTTAAGCGGACGCTTGAGCTTAACCAATCCTAGAGTGTTTGATTCTGAGTATAGCTTGGGCGGATCAATCTTTGCCAACGATTACGACTGGGACGACTACGATGAGAAATCTTACGGATTTTCAATCACGGGCGGTCGCAAGATTGGGCGCAATACCGATGTAAGCCTTACATATTATCTAGAAAAAAGCGAGATCAAGGGCTTAAACGAATATTACGCCAAAGCGGGCTATCTAGATGGCAAGAATTTAAAAAGCTCGATTATCCCGTCTATCACATACAACAGCACCGATGATTATTACTTGCCAAGAAGCGGTATGATCGCAAGTGCCAGTTTAGAGTACGCAGGTCTTGGCGGCGATATGGACTACACCAAGGCACGAGGATCGTTTAACTACTACTTTGGCTTGCGAGATTATATCGATCACGACATTATCTTTAGATACAAAGCTGCAACGGGCTATATGTGGGAAGGCAATAAAAAGATCCCGATCAACGAAAAGCTATTCCTAGGCGGAATGAAAAGCATTAGAGGCTACGAAGGTCGCAGTATCCCGAAAAAAGAGATCTGCTTAAATGCAAATAATTGCCGCTATATCGAAACGGGCGGTATGCAGAGCTTCAATAACTCTTTTGAGCTAAGCTTTCCGGTAGTTGATAGGCTTAAAATGCGCTTTGTAACGTTTTTTGATTACGGAATGATCGGCGATCATGACTGGAACGAGGAGGAGCGCTACAGCACGGGTGCCGGTATCGAGTGGATGACGCCGATGGGGCCTTTGCAGCTATACTTCGTCAAGCCGCTTAATAAAAAACCGCACGACGACACAAATAGCTTCGAATTTAGCATCGGCGCTAGATTTAATTAAACGCGACGACTTGCGAACGCTGTGGCGTGCGTAGAATTTTCTACCGCACGCCTTAAATTTAATAATGCTCACGATTTTAGCTTTTTGTGTCGCGCTAATTTGTAGCCGAATTATTGTAGGCGGTTTGAGCTAAATTTTAATTGGGATTCTGCTCGGCTTAGGATGAAATTTAAACGCATAGCTTGCTTTGAATTTTTTAGAATTTTATTTATCAAAATAGTTTAAATTTTCATTCGTCTAGCAAAATTTTAGGTTAAGAGTTCTAAAAAATCAATACAAGCCATTAGCATAATTTAAAGAAATTCTAATATTGAAATTTTAAAGATCACGATATAAACGATTAAACGCCGCTTTGTTGCGCGCGGAATTTCACTGCATAGGATTTAGCGCGCCACTGAATTTTAAAGCTCATAAATTTTGAGATTCTAAAATCGCTAGAATTTAAAATCTGAAATTTGCCTCGTAAATTGCTAAACATTTGCGTTAAATTTTGCCTCGCTTTACCGATAATTTAAGTTAAGCTTGTAAAATCGCGCTCTAAAATCATATCAAAGGCTCTTTTATGCGTAGAAATGGCAATGGAACGAAGCTTAAAATTTTAATATTTCTTATTATAATATGCGCTTTGGTTTATGGAATTTTTAGAATTTTTACCTCGCCGAAATTTGAAAAAAATCCTCCGCAAATTGCGCTGGAAAATGAAATTTATTGGAATTTAACCTCGCCCTTGAAGATTAAAATTTCAGACGATACCGGCATTAAGCTCGTTCGCGTTAATTTAAACGACGGAGCCAGCACGATACCGCTACTAAATGAGGAGCTGAATGTTCCGCAAACTACGCTAGAGCTTGCCGTGCAATTTCCTAAAAATTTGATGCTTAATAAAGATAAAAACTACAAGCTTGAGGTTTTTGCAAACGACATTAGCTCGTGGAATTTTGCGCAAGGAAATAAGAGCGTAAAAACGGCAAATATAATAATAGACGACAAAAAGCCCGTCATAAATATCATCAATCAATCCTATAAAATTACCAAAGGCGGTAGCGCCGTGGTTGTATTTTCGGCTAAAGACGAGCGCCTAAACGAAGTCTATGTTAAAACTAACTATGGCAAAATTTTTAAAGCGATTCCTTTTGTAAAAGAGGGCTATTACGCGTCTCTCGTAGCGTGGCCTGCAAATTTAGAGGAATTTCGCGCAGAAGCGGTCGCCACTGATCGTGCAGGCAACGAAAGCATTTCGCAGATCAAATATTTTTATCAGGACAAAAAATATAAAGTCTCTACTATCAAGCTAAATCCGGGTTTTATTAACGGCAAAGTAAGTGATCTAGCTAGCCAATACGCGCAGAATTTTAACTCGATGAGCGATTTGGAAAAATTTAAATTCGTAAATGAAACTTTGCGTAAGAAAAACGGAGATGACCTGCACGCCGCTACTAGCGCGGTGCATGAGGATAAAATAAATGGATTTGAGCTAAAGCCTTTTTATCCGCTTGCTAAAGGCGCAGCGGTAGCAAGCTTTGCTGATCATAGGATATTTTTTATGAACGATGAACAAGTAAGCGAGTCATGGCATATGGGGCTCGATCTAGCAAGCGTCGCAAACGCCGATATCAAAGAGAGCAACTACGGCAAGGTAGTTTTTGCGCAGGAAAATGGAATTTTCGGATTAAATTTAGGAATTTACTACGGCTTTGGATTATACGGCATATACGGACACTGCTCGGCAACGCAGTTAAGTGTGGGCAGCGATGTAAAGCCGGGCGACATTCTAGCACAGACGGGCTCAAGCGGCTTTGCTTTCGGAGATCATCTGCATTTTGGTATCGTAGTTCAGGGCGTGGATGTAAGACCTGAGGAGTGGATGGATCCTAAGTGGATGAAAGATAACATTACCGATGTCTTAGAATCGTCCAAAAAAGTAATAGAAAAAGGTAAGTAAATTTTAAAATTTTCGCTATAATGCACGGGTTAATGAAAACGAGGATAGAAATGAGACAGACAACGATAGCTAAGAAAGTCCATACGGTGGGTATCGGGCTTCACAAAGGCGAGCCGATAAGGCTTACTTTGGAGCCGCTTGAAGCCGGTAGCGGAATCGTATTTTATAGAAGTGATCTTGGCGTTAGTTTTAAAGCCGAGCCGAAAAACGTCATAAATACGCAAATGGCAACCGTCGTAGGAAGCGAGAAAGGCTATATATCAACAATAGAGCATCTAATGAGCGCCATTAATGCCTATGGTATCGATAATATCCGTATCATCGTCGATGCTAATGAAATTCCCGTGATGGACGGAAGTTCGGCGAGCTTTTGTATGCTTTTGGACGAAGCAGGAGTAAGAGAGCTCGACGCGAATAAAAAAGCTCTCATCATCAAGCGAGCTGTGGAGATTAGAGAGGGCGATAAACTCGTGCGGCTGAGCCCTAGCAAGAGTCCGAAATTTGATTATACGATTAAATTTAGTCATCCGCTCATCGGCACTCAGCACCATGTTTTTGAATTTAGCAAAAAAGCCTATCTTAAAGAAATTTCGCGGGCGCGCACGTTTGGATTTTTAAAAGATGTGCAAGCGCTACGCTCCATGGGACTAGCTCTAGGTGGCAGTTTGGAAAACGCCGTCGTAATAGATGAGAATAAAATTTTAAACCCGGAGGGCTTGCGCTTTGAAAACGAGTTCGTTCGCCATAAAATTTTAGACGCGATCGGTGATCTTGCACTCGTGGGCGCCCCGATTTTGGGCGATTATACAGCGTTTGCGGGAAGCCACGATCTAAATCATAAGCTCACTTTGGCGGTTTTGGCTGACGCTAAAAATTTCGAGCTAGTAGATCTTACCGCCGAGGTTGTGCGCGAATATCAAAAAGTCTTTGCTTAAGGCTGCAAAATCAAAGAGGTTGAAATTCTAATCGCTGCTCTTAGCGCTCCATGCTTGCTTGGCGTGTATGAAAGCGGCGCTAAGATAGCGGAATTTGCAAGCGCCGAAGGCGAAAAAGCCGATAACTTCCTGATCTGCAAATTTAGCGAAATTCTAAAAACTTATAAGATCAAAGAGCTCATCTATGCAAATACTCCAGGCAGCTTCATGGGTATGAAGGTAAGCTACGTGATATTGCGCACGCTTAGCATCGCTCTTGGTGTGCCGTTATACGCGATCAGCGGCTTTGAGCTAAGCGGCTTCGGACCGATCAGAGCGAATAAAAATTTCAGCTACGTTTATGAGTGCGGCGAAGTGAGGATGAAAAAATGCGCTCCCGCCGCGCTATCTTTGCCGCAGGATTTATCGGTTTTAAATAAAAACGATGATATACTTCCAAATTACATCATAGAAGCGGTTTAGGAGAGAGCTTGATTATAAGAATTCCTGCGACGAGCGCAAATTTAGGTCCCGGTTTCGACGCGCTCGGCCTTAGCCTAGGGCTATTTAACGAAGTAGAGATTACCGAGCAGAAGTTTTTTTGCGTATCGCTTAGCGGCGAGGGTAGCGACAGAGCGTGGCTTAAGAAGGGCAACGCTTTTTTGAACATTTTCAATGAAATTTACAGAAAACTAGGCGGCGGGCAAGAGATAAATTTTAAATTTGCTTTTCACAACAACATCCCGTTTTCGCGCGGGCTGGGCAGTAGCTCGGCCGTGATCGTAGGCGCCATCGCAAGCGCTTATAAAATTTGCGGTTTTGAAATCGATCGCGCTAAAATTTTAAACACGGCGCTGGAATACGAAAACCATCCAGATAATATCGCACCCGCGACGCTCGGCGGCTTTGTTAGCAGCGTCGTGGACGGCAAGACGGTTCGCACGCAAAAATGCGAAATTTCGCAAGATCTGCAAGCGGTCGTCGTTATCCCCGATACGCCGATGCCTACGAACGAATCGCGCGGCAAGCTGCCTAAGAGCTTTTCGATCAAAGATTGCGTTAGCAACCTCTCGCACGCGGCGTTTCTGACCGCTTGCTTTATGCGGCGCGATTACGACAGCTTACGCCACGCCTGTATCGACAAGATGCACGAGCAGATGCGCATGGGCGTGCTTCCGCAGCTTTTTGGGGTGCGCGAGATCGCCTATGATAACGGCGCGCTTATGAGCTCGCTCTCGGGAAGCGGCTCAAGCTTTTTAAATTTAGCCTACAGAGCCGACGCCGCAAAGCTTAAAGCCTGCCTTAGCGAAAATTTTAAAAACTTCCGCGTCGAAATTTTAGAGATCGACAACGGCGGCTTTAATATTGACTAAGAAAAATAAAGATATAATCGCATGAGCGAACCGATTAGGATGTGCGTTATTTGCAGGGGGCGCTTCGCCAAGCGCGAACTCCACGCCTTTTTGCAAAATTTTAAAAATATAAGCTCAAACAGACAATTTTATATTTGCGACGGTTGCATAAATCAAAAAGAGAAAATTTCAAAATATCTATCTAAATTTGCGTCTAGCGCAGATTTGGGACATATCAAGGAGAGGGTTTTAAATGGGTGTTCTGATTAAAGATATCGCGGACGAGCTTGGATACGCAAGCAAAGAGATAATCGAAAAAGCGCAGGAGATGGGCTTTAAAAAGGTAAAAACCGCGTCGAATAAAGTAAGCGAAGAGGAAGCTGCCGCTATTTACGATTATATTCAGACGGGAATTTTGCCGGGGAAAAAGTCAAAGCCTGCGAAAAAAGGCTCCGAAAAAGCGCAAGAAGACGAGAATAAGCCCGCTAAAAAACAGAGCGAAACTAAAAAAATCGCTAAAAAAGAGAGCCCTAAAAAGGCGGAAAGCTTAAAAGCTTCCGAATCCAAAGAGTCTGCGCAGAGTGCCAAAGAGCCTAGCGACGAAAAAACGCGTACGCAAGAGCCCGAGGCAAAAACCGAAAAATCTCAAAATCAAAAAGAAGAAATTTCCTCCGCCCCGCAGGAGAAAGAGGAGAAGCAAAACGCCGCCTCAAAGCCCGCTTCGGTGCAGATAAACAGCGGCGATAGTATCGCTAGCGAGAGCTTGCAAAAGCGCCGTGGCCTAGTCATCGTAAAAAAGAAAAAGGAAGTTCAAGCTCCGGCGGCACAAGATAGGACCGAGCCTAGGCGCGAAAAGATAAGTGCGAGCCTAGAGGCGATCTTTTCAAACGCTGAACTAAATTTGAAAAAGAAAAAGATCGAAAAGAAAAAAGCTCCCGCCGCTAAAAAAGAGGATGCCCTTAAAATCGACATCATTCCTGATCACGAGATGGCGGATATCGTCATTGAGGACGAGGATGTCGTGGTAATGCCCGATTTCACCGTCAAACCAATTCAGACCGAAAACCGCACCAAAAGTAAAAACCAACCCAATATTTATCGCGCCTCGCAGAATCAAATTTTTAGCAGTGAAGGCGGTATAAGTCGCGGCGGTCGCAAAAAGCATAAAAAAGCTCCTCGCGAGCAGGGTAGCGAAATCGTAAGCTCTGTAAATATCCCAAAAGAGATCCGCGTCTATGAGTTCGCCGATAAGATCAAAAAGCAGCCTAGCGAGATCATCGGCAAGTTATTTGCGCTTGGGGTGATGACGACGAAAAACGACTTTTTGGACGAGGATGCGATAGAAATTTTAGCAAGCGAATTCGGTATCGAAGTAAATATCATCGATGAGGCGCAGGAGTTTGATTACATCAAGGCTTACGAGGACAGCGAAGGCGAAGAAAATTTAATCGCTAGAGCGCCCGTCATCACCATTATGGGACACGTCGATCACGGCAAAACGAGCCTGCTTGATTACATCCGAAACTCTCGCGTAGCAAGCGGCGAAGCGGGCGGCATCACGCAGCACGTAGGCGCGTATATGGTCGAGAAAAACGGCAGAAAGATTACCTTTATAGACACTCCGGGTCACGAGGCCTTTACTTCGATGCGCGCGCGTGGAGCCGAGGTTACCGATATCGTAATCATCGTAGTGGCCGCAGACGACGGCGTCAAGCCTCAGACTAAGGAGGCCATAGCGCACGCCAAGGCGGCAAACGTGCCGATCATCATCGCGATAA
Source organism: uncultured Campylobacter sp. (assembly GCF_937973075.1). Taxonomy (GTDB): domain Bacteria; phylum Campylobacterota; class Campylobacteria; order Campylobacterales; family Campylobacteraceae; genus Campylobacter_B. The sequence continues at coordinate 5,316 of NZ_CALBWL010000020.1, read as the reverse complement.
ATAAGATGGACAAGCCTAATGCCAATCCCGATCTCGTAAAAACCGGGCTTGCAGAGCTTGACATCATGCCTACCGAGTGGGGCGGCAGCTACGAGTTCGTGCCGATCTCCGCAAAAACGGGCGAGGGAATTGAAAATTTATTAGAGATCGTACTTTTGCAGGCTGATCTTTTGGAACTTAAAGCCGATCCTAGCAAGCAGGCTAAGGCAACCATCATCGAAAGCTCCCTGCAAAAAGGTCGCGGCGCAGTTGCCACCGTCATCGTGCAAAACGGCACCCTGCACGTCGGAGATACCGTCGTAGCGGGTATCGCATACGGCAAGGTGCGCGCTCTTAGCGACGATAAGGGCAGGGCGCTAAAGCAAATTTTACCGGGCGAATGCGGCGTCATCATAGGCCTTAGCGAGGTTCCGGGCGCGGGCGAGACGCTGATCGGCGTTTCAAGCGATAAGGAAGCGCGCGAGTACGCGAGCAAAATTTACGAGCATCAGCGCCAAAAGGAGCTTAGCAAATCGACCAAGGTCACCATCGATGAGCTAAGCGCCAAGATCGCCGAAGGCTCGCTAAAGAGCCTTCCTGTGATTGTCAAGGCCGATGTCGCGGGCTCGCTGGAAGCTATCAAAGCAAGCCTTGAGAAGCTCCGCAACGACGAGGTCAAGGTCGACATCATCCACAGCGGCATCGGCGGTATCACGCAAAATGACATCGCCTTAGCAAGCGCCAGCGAGAACTGCGTGATCTTGGGCTTCAACGTCCGTCCTACGGGCGAGATCAAAGAGCTTGCCAAGGAGCGCGGCGCGCAGATTAAGACCTACAACGTCATCTACAATCTCATTGACGATATCAAGGCGCTTTTGGGCGGTCTTATGAGCCCGATCATCAGCGAGGAGGCCTTGGGCCAAGCCGAGATCCGCCAGGTCATCAACGTGCCTAAGATCGGGCAGATCGCGGGCTGTATGGTTACCGACGGGCTCATAGCTCGCGGCGCAAAGATCCGCGTCATCAGAGAGGGCGTCATCGTTTTCGAGGGCAACGTCAGCTCGCTCAAGCGCTTCAAAGACGACGCCAAGGAAGTCGCCAAAGGCTTCGAGTGCGGCGTAGGCATCGAGGGCTACGACGATATGCGCGTGGGCGATTTTATCGAAAGCTACAAGCAAAAAGAGGAGCAGGCTACGATCGACTAGCGCTCGCGAAATCCGCGTGGGCATTTGCTTCGTTTGCACAGCTTGCGGTTAAATTTTAAGCTCCGATCGCACTTTGAAATTTTATGCTCGTAGAATTTGAGCGTGAAATTTCGTCTTTTAAATTTAGCGGCGGAGCGCGCGAGCAAAACTTTAAATTTTGTCGGTTTCTGCGCGATTTAAATTTTAAATTTAATCGCAAAGTTGAAATTTTAAAGTGGCAAAATTTAGATTGCGCGCGGCATCGAAGCGTTTTTAAAATTTAAGATAAATTCTAAAGCGACGCAGTGTGTGACAAAACGGCGACGCGGTGGGCAGTGCTTTTAAAAATGATGCTGCAACAGCGTGCGGTGCCATTGCAGCGCTGCCAAAAGACGGCAGCGTGGGTATCGTAAAAGCGACGCAGTAAGCGAGCATAGCGCAAAGAGGGTGCCGCCGCGCGCTGTATTATTGCGTCGCCAAAATGGCAGTGCGGCAGCAATATAGCGCCGTGGCGAGCAGAGTACGGCGCAGAATGGCACTGCGTCTTGGCGCGGAAATATTTTTGCGGTAGCGGTGCGGCTATGCGATGAGCTTCCATACGCGAGCCGCAAAATTCTCGTGCGATCTGCGTTTAAAATTTAAGTGCGGAGCACCAGGCTGAATTTAAGAGCAAAATTTCAAAGCCGAACTCGTTTTTTAAAATTTAAGAGCGAAATTTTAAAAGGCGCAGTCGCTGTCCGCAATACCTGTGCGCAGCAAACGCTTAGAATTTAAACGGATGCTCCGGTGCATCGCAAGCCGCGTCAAATTTAAACAGATCGCGTCGCCGCAGGACGGACGCTCCGCTACGACAAAGCAATAAAATTCCGTCATCGCAAGACGTAAAATAAAATTCCATCGCCGCGCAATCTGCGGCGATTTAAGATAGCGAGGTAAAGATGAATCCGACCGAACTCAGAAGACTTCGCACGCAAAGCGTGCTAAAGCAGCTCATCCCCGAAGCGCTCGCGAGCCTTGAGGACGAGCTTTTGCGCGGGCTGTGCGTCACCGACGTGGAGTGCAAGCGCGGGCGTTACGACGCGTTTGTGTATCTGGATAAAAACGCCTTCGACGAGCGCGAGCAGGAATTCGTGCTCGAAAAGCTCGGCCGCGTGGCGAGATATTTGCAAAACTTCTGCGCCGAGGCGGAGGGCTGGTACCGCTGCCCCGCGTTTCACTTCAAATTTGACGACCGCTTGGAGTATCAAAACAAAATGGACGATCTTTTCGACAAAATAGAGGAGGAGCTACGCAAAAATGGTTGATTTAGAGGCTTTAGCGCGCGAGTGCGGCGTGCAGCTTTACGACGTGGAGACGGTGAGCGAAAACGGTAGAACGATCTATCGCATCAGCATCACGAAAGCGGGCGGCGTGGGCCTGGACGACTGCGAGCGGCTATCGCGGCTGCTTTCGCCGATTTTCGACGTGGAGCCGCCGCTTGAGGGCGAATGGACGCTAGAGGTCGGCTCGCCCGGGCTTGAGCGCAAGCTAAGCAAGCCGCAGCATTTCGCAAACTCCGTGGGCGAGCTGGTGCGCCTAAGCTGCACGGACGGGCAGAAGCTAAGCGGCGAGGTGCTTGGCTGCGAAGGCGGCGTGCTTAGACTGCGCACGGACGGCGGCGAGGTAAGCGTGCGACTTGACGAGATCAAAAAGGCGCGAACCTACGTGCAGTGGTAGCGGCGCGGTTTTTAAAGCTCTGCGCACGCGGCTTTGGGGTGTGGTGTTTGAGAAGCGTAGACTTAAATTTTAAGCTAAAGCGGCGAGGCTAATTTGGATTTGCCTTGCTTTTTGCGCGCTTTTAAGTATTGTGTCTATCGCGAGCGATGCACGGCTTGCGGCATCTTGCCTCGCTTTTTAATTTGGCGCGCGATATTCGGTGTGGCTTTCAAAAACACATACCGCGCGCGAACCTTTCGCGTTGAGCTTGATCGTATCGCACGAAAATTTCTGCGTTGCAATTGTTCGCATGCGCACCGCGGCGAAACGCTGTTTCGCCAAGCTTTCAGCGGAGCTTGCGCCCGCGATTATCGGCATGTGATACGAGCGCGCGTGCTGCGGGCAGAGCGAAAATTTCGATAAATATGAGCCTCTCGCGCGGACGTGCCCGCAGCGCCGCCTTGTTGTGTCGCATGGGCACGCGAGCATGTTAAATTTTGGATTTTTTAAAAATTTGCCGCTGTCGGTCGCTCCTGATCTCTCGCGGCGCTCGGCGCAAAATTTTAAAATTCCGGTGCCGCTTGTTTGTTTTGAAATTTCAGATTGCACCGACAAGAAATAAATTTCACGCCACCGAGCGGCGCTTTAAAATTTCACGCTGCGCCACTAAAAGATAAGTTTTGCGTGACGCTTGTGCGTTGCTTTAGAATTTTACGTCGCATCAAAAAGCGGCTAAATTTTAAAATTTAGCCGCTTTTTCGGCGCGGTAAAATTCCACGCCTTTTGCCGCAAAAGAATTTTAAATTTTACGATTTGCCATAAATTTAGATTTTACCGTCCGCACAAGAATATTGCGCCTGCGAGCTTTGCGGCGTCCGTATCGCGATCGCACTACGGCTATTTGCAAGTGCGGCTTAATCGCAAATTTCATCGATAAAGCTTTTTATAAAATTTCGGCGGTTTTGCTTTGGCGATAAAATTTCGGCGAGAACGCGAAAATCAAATCGAGTAAGGCGCGCCGCAAAATTTTACGCAAAGCGGTGCGAGAAATTCCGTGTCGCGAGACATAGACGGCACGCAAAACTCGCAAGGCAAAATCCATAGCAAAGCGGGAAATTCCGCCCATAAATTTACGCTTTAAAACTCTACGGGCGGAGGTTTGCACGCCGTCCGGCGAGAGTTCGTTTAGCCGCCGGCGAATTTTAATGTTCGTCCAGTGGAATTTCAATCGCCGAGTAAGCGGCGCGAATGTTTGCGGCTACGAAGCGGAGATGCCGATTGTGGCTAACAGCACGGACGAGGTCATGAGCCCCACGATCGTAAGGATCCACGCTAATATCGCTATTACGAGCGAGGCTTGCTTTTTGACGGCTTGATAGGTCGCGGCGATCGCGCACAAAAACGCAAGCGGAACGAAAACGATCCCTAGGAAAAAGATCCCTAAAATCGCGAAGACTATGGAGAGTATCCCAAGCACGTTTGATTGGGGTTGAACGGTCGGTTGTTCAGACATTTTGATCCTTTGAAGAAAATTCTTGTAATTCTATCCCCCCCCCTGAATTTGAGCTGAAATCAAGCCGCGCCTTTTGAAATTTCATATTCGCGCCCGATTGCGGTTTTGCCCCAGCGCTTCATTAGAATTTTACTTCGCAAAATCAGCGTTTGCGCGCTATCGATACGCTCATTTGCGCGATGGGCGAAAATTCTTGGCGCGCGAAAAGGACGCCGCAAAATTTACGATTTAGGATAAAATTCTAAAACCTGTGGTAAGATTTCGCAGTTTTGTTCCCGCGCGGAATCTTGCTTCTACACATACGGCGCGCGGCTTGTACTCTGGTAAATTTGGCGCTTAAAGCGAGGCTTGTAGCGGCAAACGTATTTGGAACGTGAGTCGGCGAACCGGTACGACGCGGGCGAGCGTAGGCGGGTAAGTGGGTTGCGTCCGAGGCGCAATCTGTTGCGAGCAGACGAGGTTGCCGATTATCCGCAAAATTGGCTAAGCGATCGCGGCAGAGCGGGACAATTTAAATTTTGGATTTTGTATGAACGACGAATTTTACATGGATTTGGCGCTGCGTGCGGCGTGGCGCTATCAGGCCTTGACGCTACCCAACCCCGCCGTGGGCTGCGTGCTTCTGGATAGGGGCGGCAGGGTTCTTGGCATAGGCGCACACAAAAAGGCGGGCTTTTTGCACGCCGAGGCAAACGCCGTTTTCGCCGCGCTGTGCGATCTGGACGCAAATTTCGCGCGGGATTTCGCTTGCGAATACGCCCGCAAATTCGGCGTTAAATTTCAAAACCTAGAAGCCCTAAAAAGCGCGCTTTTGCAGCCGAGCTTCACCTATGATTTTATCTTAAACCGCCACGGCGGGCTTTTGCGCGGCGCTTGCGCCTACGTCACGCTCGAGCCCTGCGCACACCGCGGTAAGACCCCGTCTTGTGCCGAGCTTTTGGCGGA
>NZ_CALBWL010000019.1 GCF_937973075.1 uncultured Campylobacter sp. | reverse complement strand
GTTTAAGGGAGATGCCAAAGCATCTACTATGGGACTTGACGCTCCTAAGCCTAGCCTAAAAGGCTCTACCGGAGTATTTGAAGCAGGCTATAAATACGATAGCAAAAACCTTATCCTTAGCCTAGGAGGCAAGGGCTATATAGGCAAGACAAGAGGCGGTGCTATCAATGCAGGGTTTGAGGTGATGTTTTAAATTTTAAGAGATGCGTAAGCTCTAACTCACACATCTATAAATCAAATCCTATACTTAAAATTTCAGGGGCGGGAGATTTCTCGCCCCTTTTTAAATTTAGAAGAGAATAAAATTCTAAGACCGCAGCCCTTAATTCGATTTGTGCTTTAAAATTTCAAAGCGCAGCGTATAAAAATTTTCAATTTTTATTTTATGCGATAAGCTACAAAAATTTAACTCATATTTTTACGCGATAAATTTAATATTATACGTAACTTGTCTTCTATATACCACGAGCGATCGCCAGAGCAGATACGGTTGGTTATTTTCAAGATGATAAGCCGGCTCGAATATGTAATTCCAGCATTGTGAGAGCGGAGCGTTGCGCTAAACGTCCACCCGCACGAATGCCCAGTGCATAAAATCCCGCTTTGGCTCGTATTTGCCGCTGTTAAAATACTCCGCTAGTCGCGCCTCCTCCGCTTCGCCTAGCTCACCGCCTAGCATCCAGCGCGTCTTTTGCACAAACTCCTCCACACTTTTCGCCGCACCGCCGTGGCACGGGGCTTTGATATAGCTGAGGCTTGGCAAATAGCCCGTTTGAAACAAGATGTTTAAAAGATAGACGAAGTCGGGCCTCTTTTGCACGTCGCGCCCTATCGCGTCCAAAATATCCCCGTCCACGAAGCTGCCGCCCACCTTAAACGTGATGTAAAGCGATTTTTTGGTCTTTGAAAGAAGCTTATTAAGCGCGGTTTTTAGATCGTCCACCTCGAGGCAGCGTGAAGCAAAAACGAGATCGCAAGCAGGCACGTCCGACCAGTCGTCCTCAAAGGCTTTTTGCGCGAATTTAGCGTTTTTTGCGCCGTAAATTTAAGCATTCTCGCGGGCGAATTCCAACATTTTGCGCGAAAAGTCGTAGCTGTAAATTTGATCCACCTTTTCTGCTGCCAGCACGCTTAGCGCGCCCGCTCCGCACGCAAAATCAAGCAGCGTAGAAATGCCTGTAAAATCGACCTTATCTATAAATTCTTCCGCGTAGACGCTTTTCATCACGCCCTCGTTAAAGCTCGGCGCCTTTTTGTCCCAATGCTCGGCCAGTTTTTTGCCGAATGAGCTTCTCGCCTTTTGCGCCTTATAAAGCGCGTCAAAGTCGATCTCATCGTAGTTTGAAGCTAAAATCATAACTATCCTTTCTAAAATTTAGCGGACAGATCGCACCGATTTTTCGTTAAATTTTAGCGCAAATTTATGCGCCACGCCCAAACCCGCCTAAAATTTCAAACTACCCGGCGAGAAGTGCTAAGGTAAGCCCACCTCTGCGTATTTTATCTGCTTGAAATTCTTTAAATTTTCACTGAACGATCGAAGCTAAATTTTAGAAAGTCCGCTCATAAATCAAAATTTTTAGTCTGCCGCTACGAACACGGAGAATGAATGCCCGAAGCTAAGCGTAGAATTTGAGTGCAAGCAAGAGTACGAATAGCCGGATACGAGTGCAAAAAGACAAAGCTTAGGCGCAGTCAAATACCGCTTGCGGTATGCGTCATCGCTCGTACATTTACTTTTCGCGATAGCAAGAGACCTTGTCTAAACCCTTACTTTTTCGTAATTTTATAAAGTAAATTTCCGATGCTTTGTATGATCTGCACAAGCACGATCAGGATCACGACGGTGTATGCCATTATGTCGGGGCGGAAACGCTGAAAGCCGTAGCGGATCGCCACGTCGCCGAGCCCGCCGCCGCCGACCGTGCCCGCCATCGCCGTAAATCCGATGATGACGATAAGCGTGAGTGTAATCGCGCCGATGATACTAGGCAGCGCCTCGACAAACATTACGCGAAAGATGATCTGCGTCTTGCTCGCGCCGAAGCTCTTCGCCGCCTCGATTACGCCGCTATCGACCTCCAGCAGAGCGCTTTCGATGAGGCGAGCGATAAAGGGGGCCGAGCCGATAGTAAGCGGCACGATCGCCGCGGTGGTGCCGATGCTCGCGCCCACAAGAAGCTTTGTAAGCGGAAAGAGCACGATCAGCAAAATTATAAACGGAAAGCTTCGCAGCGTATTTATCGCGACGTCCAACACGGCGTAAACGATGCGGTTTTCGCAAAGCCCGCCGCGACGCGTAAGGATAAGCACGATCGCAAGCACGAGCCCTAAAATAAACGCCAAAGCCGTACTTACGAAGGTCATATACAGCGTCTCCAGCGTCGCGTTTAGCAGCAGCTTCGGTATTGCTCCGCTAAAAAAATTTTGTATCCACTCTATCATTTATGTCCTTTCATTTTGTGCTTGCTTGCGCTATATCGAGCTTTTGCACCTTTTCAAAAAAATTTGAAATTTTAAAATTTCGCTGCAGCAAATTTTACGCCTTAAAATTTTAGCCCTCGCGAAGCGGTAAATTTTATGAAATTTTTCCGCCTTAAGGTCGTAAATTTAAATAGAATTTCGTCTAAATTTAACGCGCAGCCCGTAAAACCAAAGCTAAAATTTTAAAATTTCAAATCCGCGCCAAGTTTCACCCCGCGCCCTCAAAAAATTTCAAATTTCTTAAATAGCTCGGGTTCGTCCTGCACGATGCCGCGCTCTATGAGGCTTGACACGACTTCGCGGCTGCATAGCGTCTCCTGCGGCCACCGGCGCGTATAGCCCTCCCACTCATGCTTGCTCGTAGCGTCGATACAGATGCGATCATTCTGTGCCACAAACACGTCGCGCAGCGCATCGATGCTATTTACGACGCGCCAAACGCTCATATAGAGGTTGCTCGCGTCATTCCCCGCATCGGTAAAAATCAAAATTTTAAAATGTTCGCTAAATTTCAAAATCCGCCGCCAGCTCCGCTCTACGAGCTCTTTTTTGTCTATGTTTATCAGCACGAGCGGGTTTTTCGTATCGCAAAAGTGTTGCTTAAGCGCCAAAATAGCAGGCTCCTCGCTTTGAAATTTAGCTAGCAGCTCCTCGTCGCTTAAAATTTGCGGCGCCTGCGAGCTTAAATCGACCGTCGCATCGATGCCGAGCTTACCGCCGAAGCAGGAGTTCGGGCTTGCGTGATCAAGCTGGTCGCACACACCCTCGCTAAAAACGAGACTGCACGCACCCAGGCGGTTTAGGACGTACTTCGTAAGCCCCTCGTACTCATCTAAGCTCGGCGCGTCCTGCGGTACGAAAACGGCGTGCTTGACGAAGCTCATCTGCCCTACGCCCCAAAACGCGTGCATGATCTGTTTGGCAGCAGCGGGGTAGCGCACGGCGATCTTAGCCAAAATCAAGTTGTGAAATACGCCGTTTTCGGGCATTTTATAATCAATCAGATCGGGCGCGCTCGTGCGAAACAGCGGCAAGAAGATCCGCTCGGTCGCGTATCCCATAAATTTATCCTCAAGCGGCGGCTTGCCGACGACGGTGGCGTGAAATACGGGCGCGCGCTTGTGCGTGATCGCGCTAACCTCCATCATTACCGGGAATGGCTCTACCGGCGTATAATATCCGGTGTGATCGCCGAAAGGCCCCTCCGGCTCGCTTACTGCGGGATCAACAAAGCCCTCGATCACGTAGTCCGCATCGGCGGGAACGTAAATTTCATTCGTAAGCGATTTTACAAGGCGAGCGGGGCTGCGGCGGATGAAGCCGTAAAGCAGCAGCTCAAAAATCTCCTTCGGCAGCGGCGCCTGACCGCAC
>NZ_CALBWL010000018.1 GCF_937973075.1 uncultured Campylobacter sp. | reverse complement strand
CACATTAAAAGTCTTTGAAGCCTGCAGAAAGGCAGGCGTTTGCGCGATCGTAAATATCACCAGCGACAAGGCTTACGAAAATAAAGAATGGGTTTGGGGATATCGCGAGAGCGATCCTATGGGCGGATATGATCCATATAGCTCGTCGAAAGGCTGCGCGGATCTTCTGGCTAGTTCATATCGAAACTCCTTTTTTAATGAAAAAGATTACGGCACAAAGCATCAAACGCTGCTTGCTACGTGTCGCGCAGGTAATGTCATAGGCGGCGGAGACTGGGCGCAAGACAGATTGATTTGCGATGTGATGCGCGCGGCAGCTAAAAATGAGCCGGTAACGATCCGCAATCCGCATGCGACACGCCCTTGGCAGCACGTGCTCGAGCCGCTTGGCGGATATTTGCTCGTGGGGCAAAAGTTGCTTGAAGGGCGAAAGGAATTCGGCAGCGCGTGGAATTTCGGTCCTAGCGATGATGGCGCGATTAGGGTGCTTGATGTACTAAAGAGCGCCAAGCGATATTGGGATAAGATAGAATTTAAAATCGGCTCCGACACGGACCAGCCGCATGAGGCAAATTTATTGAAGCTTGATTGCTCTAAGGCACATGTGCTGCTTGGCTGGAAGTCCGTTTGGGATAGCGAAACGGCATTTGAAAAAACTGTAAAATGGTATAAAAATTTCTACGAAAACGGCGCGATCGATACCGAACAAAATTTAAACGACTACGTAAAAGAGATGATGCGATGATAAAAGTTAGCGATTTTATAGCAAAATTTATAGCCGAACACGAAGATACTGCAAAGACCGTATTTATGGTCTCAGGCGGCGGCAATATGCACCTGATAGATTCGCTTGGCAAAAATGAAAATTTAGAGTATGTCTGTAACCATCACGAACAGGCTTGCGCGATAGCCGCAGAGGGATATGCGCGCGTCTCAAATAAGATTGGTATCGCGTATGTTACCACAGGCCCCGGCGGAACGAATGCGATTACCGGCGTTTACGGTGCCTGGGTGGATTCGATCCCTACGATGATCATATCGGGGCAAGTGAAATTTCAGACGACCATTGCTTCGCAACCCGAGTTAAATTTACGTCAGCTCGGCGATCAAGAGGTTAATATCATTGATATTGTAAGACCTATCACAAAATACGCCGTAATGATAACGGATAAAAATAGCATAAAATTTCATCTGCAAAAAGCTATTTATGAGGCTAAGCACGGCAGACCCGGACCCGTATGGCTGGATGTGCCGCTAGACATACAAGGCGCGATGGTGGACGAAGCAGATCTGATAGAATTTGAAATCCCCGAAGCGCCGAAGTTTGACACAAAAATCCCGCAGGTTTTAGATGCGTTAAAAGCTGCTAAACGCCCCGTTATCATTGTAGGTAACGGCGTAACACTTGCCGGTGCTAACGAAGAATTTCTAAAACTAATCGAAATTTTAAAAGTTCCCGTTATCGGTACTTTCGCTAGATACGATATCGTTAGAAATGACCATGATCTATTTTTTGGTAGATATGGCACTATCGGCAATAGAGCGGCAAATTTTGTCGTGCAAAATTCCGATCTCATCATCGCCGTAGGCGCTAGATTAAATATCCGTGCAGTTAGCTATAACTGGGAATTCTTCGGCAGAGAAGCAAAAAAAATTTTGGTCGATATCGATCAAAACGAACTAAACAAAAAAACTATTGCCGCAGATATTAAGATTAAATCCGATGCGAAGGCCTTTGTATCGGATTTACGATCTGCACTGAAAAACAAACCGGATTTTGAATCTTGGCTTGAAATTTGCAAAAATTACAGAAAAAATTATCCTACGATTGAGCCTTTTAGACAAAATGCAAAAGAGTGGGTTGATTCATATAATTTCTTCGATGTACTATCTAATCATAAACGAGATTTAGTTTATGTATTCGGTAACGGTACGGCATGTGTTTCATCTTATCAGAGCTTGCGCTTATATGAGAATCAAAAGGTGGTAGTAAATTCGGGTTGTGCTTCTATGGGATACGATCTGCCTGCGGCAATCGGTGCGTGTTTTGCAAACGGCAAGGGTAATACTATATGCGTCACCGGAGAGGGCAGCTTACAGATGAATATTCAAGAGTTTCAGACAATAATTCATCATAGGCTTCCAATCAAAATTTTTGTGCTGAATAATGCGGGCTATATTTCTATCAGAAATACTCAAAATAACTTTTTCAAAGGGCACAAGGTAGGCTCGGATAAAGATAGCGGCGTAAGTTTTCCGGATACCGTTAATCTAGCACAGGCATATGGTTTTGAAGCTTGTAGAATAGAAAATCAGCTAAATTTAAAAGGGGAGTTGGAGAAAATTCTATCCAAACCCGGTGCGGTAGTTTGCGAAATAATGCTCTCGCCTACTGAAAAAATGGAGCCAAAATTATCATCTGAGATAAAGCCTGATGGCAAAATGATCTCAAAGCCGCTTGAAGATATGTTTCCTTTTTTGCCGCGTGAGGAATTTTATAAAAATATGATAGTAAGGCCGGTGGAGGAATAATTTTGGAAAAACAAAATATTTTAATAACGGGCGCTAGTAGAGGGATTGGCAAGGCTATAGCCGACGAATTAACTAGCGTTGGATTTAATTGTATAACCCCAAGCTCAAAGGAACTAAATTTAAATGATAAAAATAGCGTAGCACGTTATATAGCTAAAAATTCCGATTTAGACATATACGGTTTGGTTAATTGTGCAGGGATAAATATACTGGCATCTTTAGATGAGATTGACGATGAAAAATTTGATGATATGATAAACGTTAACTTAAGGTCTGTTATATCGTTGGCAAAATTTGCCTCTGTGTCTATGAGGCGCAATGAAGGCGGAAAGATCGTAAATATCAGCTCCATTTGGGGGGTGAGATCAAAGGCCTGCAGGACTCTTTATTCAATCACCAAATTCGGTATAAATGGAATTACGAAAGCGCTTGCTAGAGAACTTGGAGAATTTAATATCTTAGTAAATTCCGTAGCCCCGGGGTATGTCGATACGGATCTAACGAGGCAAAATGTTCCACTTGCCGAACAAGTCAAAATCAAACAAGAAATTCCGCTCGGTAGATTTGCGCAGACCTCCGAGATAGCAAAACTGGTAGCATTCTTGATCGGCAAGGAAAACTCCTATATAAGCGGACAAGTGATAGTAATAGACGGAGGATTTTTAGCATGAGCTTAAAGATCGAATCAAATATCAGAGACTATGATGTCTATTTTGAAGGGGTATGGGAATTTTTAGATGAATTAGCTAGAGGA
>NZ_CALBWL010000017.1 GCF_937973075.1 uncultured Campylobacter sp. | reverse complement strand
ATCATATTTTATTAAAGATGATAAGAGAGAATCCGCTTAAGTTTATCTTGAGCCTAGGCAAATTTTAAAAACCCAAGAGGATGACGCCGTGAGGGCTGAATTTAGCCCCGAGGAATTAAAAAAGGCGCTGATGGATCCAAATTTAACCACGCAAGAGAAGGTAAATTTGGTGGAACGGGCAAAAGAGCGTATAAAACAAAACATTGATACGAAAGCTATCATAGACGCTAGCCCTCAAAGCGATCGTGATACGAAAATCATAGGGCGTAAAAATTTAAATGCGGATATAATTCAATACGCTCAAGAGAATAAAAAAGTTGTAGCTGTAGATAATGTGGACCCTGATTTAGCAAAAAACTTAGGCTTCAAGTATCCAAACGAAACAAAGCGGACAATTTATGCCGATGAAATTACGCATACCTTAAAAAATCACGGCAACGAAGCGGCGGAAGCAAAGCGCGGGCAAATAGCGATAACGCGCGACGATATAGCAAGCTACATAGATTATGTCGAAAACCCCGACAAACAGATTTTATCTCAAACAAAGCAAGGACTAAAAACCCTCATAAGCGGGAAACAAAAAGATGGGTATTATGTAGTCGTAGAGGAAGCACAAACCAAAAACAATAGGCTTGCTTTTAAAACAATGTATAAGGTTAAGGGGGATATTAAAGAAAGCTCGTTATTCAAAGCGACGGCAGACGCCGAAAACGGCGAACGACTTGCATTTTCGGGTTATAAGCCCGACGCGCAGCGGGTCCCGTCGCTCGATAGTTCTATTATACCACAAAATCTCAAAAATACTTCAATCGGCGAGTGGCAAAGAGAAATTTCTAAAGTTAAAGACGATTGGAGCGGGCTAAAACGCCTGATGGATCAAATTCAATATTCCACGGGGCTAAAGAAAAACGAAAGAGCCAAGCTATATGTAGATATAAGCGATAAAATGAAAAAGCTAAGGCGAGCGGGGGGGGATAGCCCCGCTTTCTAGCCGCACGAAATCCTCAAAACCTATTAAAATCCTTCAAATTTAATCTAAAAATACCAAAGAGTGCGTTTTATGGGTAGATTACGCACCCGCACTTGCGCGAAAATTGCCTTAACTTTCAAAAGGAGAACGTTATGGCAATCACACCTACGGGCTTTCAAGCTCCAGCAACAAAAAGAGATAAGTTTAAATTTTACGCCAGTATCATCATTAGATATATAGCTAATCTTATTTTGCACCTGATTTTAATCCTACTAAAGGACTATTTATTGAAAATTTATCAATAAAATTTTGCTTAAGAGCCAGTGGTATCATGTCTATGTCGATTATCGTAAGCTATTTGCAAAATTTATGGCTTATACAGAATTAGATTATTGAAGATAGCGGTAGCATATTTCACAAAATAGTGTCTGCAGCACATTATGATAAAATTTCAGGTAAGCTTTCGATATCGAAAGGTGTCATACACTCAGCTTATAAATTGGCATTGCCTGATAGGCTTTGCCGATTTGTAGCGCTTAACACCTATCTATAGCTTTCGTTATCACCTCGCTTATAAAAAATACTCTACTGCGTTAGACTGGAGGTGCTACCAAATTATAACATAGCACAAGAACGCGGCGTTATTAAATTTAAAATGGAATTCCATGGGAGTTGGAATTATTGTGTCTAATCTTAAGCCGCAGGAATTTTGAATTGTATGGCTGGCGAGCTAGGACTTCGTGCATTAGGCGCAGGGGCGGACGCTTTGGGCTTTGATAATGCAGGCAAGAGCTTAAAAGATACCGCAGACGATCTGGGGCAAACCTTCTCTCAAAGTGCGGAAGCAGTAGGACAAACGGGAGGCGCAGGCACTACCCGCATAATAGGGCGAGGATTAAAAAACTTCGTAACGGGTCAAGCTGCAGCCAATCAAAAGCTAGCTAGAGGCATTAACAACGTTTTAGCAGATACCGCAGATTTTTACGGAGCGGACAGGGCTAGGGATTTCTTTCGCGAGAACTCAAATTTAGCAAGCTCGGCGATAAATAAAATTGAAAACTTCGGCGATAACGATATGAAAGGTTGGCAAGCAGCAGGAGAGATAGCAGATGCTACTGCACTAGCTCCTGCGATGCTAGGCCATAGCGCAAAGGCCGCCCGCTTAGCAAAAGCATTAGGCGCTAGCGAAAAGGTAGCTACTCGCATCGGCAACGCCGCAGGATCTGCAGCAAACGGCGCGATAATGGGAGGCTTTACCGGAGGGGCTAGAGCTTACGGGCAAGAAAAGCCCGATCTAAAGCAAGCGGGGCTTGAAAGCACTATCTGGGGTGGGGCGAATGCTATTTTAGGCGGACTTAGCCGCGCTCCTATTTTAGCTAAAGGAGTGCTAGGCAAAGCAAGCGAACAAACGCAAAAAGCAGCGCAAGGCTTGGACTACCAAAATCTAAAAGAGGGAGTCCCGACGCCCGCTGGGACGACCGCTCCGCAAACGCGGGCGGATGGCGAATTATTAAGCCCTCTATTAAGCAGCGACCAATCGGCGCGCCTCAACCGATACTCCGATACTTCTCGGACAATGGCTACGGCAGATAATGCGGGGTCGGTCACTGATAAAACTATTATACCACAAAATTTTGAAGCGGCGGCGGCTGAGGCGTCCAACTCTCAACATAAGCAACAAGTGCTCGGGGCGCAAATGAATACCGGCAAGGAGCATTTTTCGCCGACCGATAACGCTATTATACCACAAAACTCTGTCGCAGAGGGAATTTAAATAATCCTAATCTTTTCGGACTTGACGAAAACGTGATAAAGGCCATTCGCTCAGAGCTTGAGGAAGCAGCCGGGATTGCTCCAAAAAAGATGAGCGAAGCAGCAAAAGGAGCGGATAAGGCAGAGGCCGCAGCAGCACAAGCACCTAATCCGTTTTTAGATGAGATTTTAAGAGTTACAAATCCCGCTAATAATAACGCGTATTTGGATCAGATCTTAGCAATTACTAATCCTAAAGCCATACAAAAAGAGAAACGCGGCATCTACAACGTTACTTATAATAGCAAAGCAGCAACGCCTATAAAACAAGATTTAAATAGCGTAGAGGATGCGTTAAGATATGCTAAAGGGGATAAAAATAAAGGTGCCGACCATATACGAATAAGGCATTTAAAAGACAAAAATGCCGAGGGCTATGTTAGTCAAAGCGAGCTTTTAAATATGGGCGAGAATATGCGTAAGTATTTAGATAAATACAAAGAGCCTTTTATCGATCAAAATGGGTTAAAAATATACGAATGGCAGGATAAAGACGGAGTGAGGTTTAGAGCCGTCATCGCTCCCAAAAAAGGAAGTCCGACAACCCAGACTATTACCTCAACCTTAAATGGAAGCGATGAAGCCGCCAAAAAGGGATTAAACCCAAATAGCAGCCTTTACAGCAATGATGATATTATAACCTTTTACTCTGATAGAAATCTTAAAAAACCTATGGAGTTTAAAACTCCCGCACTTCGCGAAGCGGATGAAGCGATTAGGGGTGGGGACACACTCTCTAGCCTGGGCACCCCACAAGCGATGAGAAATCAAGGGCTAGACACCGCTACAGATATTATACCACAAAACGGCGAGAATATGATTAAAGGTTTTAGCTCTAGCGCAATCCCTGCTAATATCGCAAGCGCTGGAGCCGGAACAGCCACAGGTGCAGCGCTAGATGATAAAAATAGAGCAAGAGGCGCTTTTATCGGAGCGTTGGGCGGGCTTGGGTTAGTAAATGCACCCTCTATAGTTTCAAAGCTAAAAGGAGGCGCTAAGGTAGGCGAGATAGCGCAGGATATAGAAGCTGCGGCAAAAGATAAGCCTAGCATCTTAAGCAATATGCGCTCCTATCTTAAAGCCGTAGGAGCAAACTCCGCTTCAGAGCTAAAGGATTTAAGCGGCAAGGATATAGGGCTAAGCTACGCAAGGCAAATGGCAAGCGAGCATATCAATAAAGAGTTTAAAAATATCGCTTATGAAATTTTATCCGGCTCTCAAAGCTTAGCGCAGAATTTAAAAAATGGCGCTATTAATGCAGCTCGCTTTGCAAGGCGCACATTAAGCGAAACCAAAGGCGCGGATTATCTTTTGCGAAACGACGAGCTATTCAGCGCCAAAAGCGCATATAGCGCTAAAATGGAAAATCTACAATCCGCGCTTAGCGGCTTAGACGACGCAGACCGCGTAGCTATGCATGAATATATGGTGGGCGAAGGAAATGCCATTAAACCTGAGCTAAAGCCACTAGCAGACGCACTAAGACGTCAGATTGACGATATGAGTGCTAAACTAGTGGATCTAGGCGTTTTAGATAAGGCTAGCAGAGACGCGCTAGCGGGGCAATATCTTGCTCGCTCCTATGAGAAGCATCTAAAAGATCGCATCAACTCGGTGTTTTCAAGCGGTAAAAAGGTAGATGAAATTCACAGCAGAGGCTTTGCGTTTAAAGAGTTCAAAGATAGGGAGGCGATGGATAAGTTTCTATCTAAAAACCCGCAGATTGCAAAGTCTATGGATCAGGCTTACAATAAAGGTGGCGTGCGCATAGTAGAAAAGCCTAATGGTAAAATTGAGCTTTGGAGGGATTACACTAAAGATGAGCGTTCGGCTATGGGGGAGAAAAAAAGATTAGCTCTTTATCTCATTTACCTCACATAGCAGCCAGCCAAACGGCACGCACCCTGCTTCTATTTGGTCTTTAACCTTTGCAAGCCATGTCGTAGTTTCGGCTTCTTTTATGATAGGATTTTTACCGACGCCTTGCTTTATGCTAATTTCTCTTTCGCCCTCTATCGTTACGGCGCGTGCGCCGCTATGTCTGCCAACGCGAAGTAAGAATTGATTTGGCGCCAAATTGCTTCTACCAAAATCCTTGTAGCTTTTATAAAATTTTTCACTCAAGCATTCGAGCACTCCGTCGTCATTAAATAAAGAGCGAAATATCGGCTCATAGTGATCGTTGCAAGCTTTGATTAGGCGATTAATATCTAGGGGTTCTTCCGTGGAATTTTGCTTAATGCTTAAAGGAATTTCGCATGTCACGTTTGAGACTATAGCTTCTAAGCGGGTACTTAGCGAATCATTGTATTTTATATCATCATTTTTAAGCTCTCGTTTGACGTTTGCGGTGGAATAAATTTTACTTGCCAAACCACCGCTATCGCTAATGAGTAGATTTTTAAATGGATTTCCGTCGCTCGGACTTAGTAAAAGATCGCGCACATCATGGTACTTTACTCCTTTTTTTACTAATAGCTCTTGGTATGCTGTAGAAATCGCTCCTTTTAAACTACTGCCGGTTAGGATCGCCGAATCCCTTTTTTGATTTTTATTCGATACGCATTTATAAATTTCAAGTTGATTTATTACGTTATTTTTGCCACTTTCTTTTTGAACTACCTTGCCAATTTTATCGTAATATTCTTGCGCGGCATTCGGGCTTACTTTTACGATTTTATAGGCTACTTGTCTTCCTTGTTTTTTATGCGCGAATATAAAATTTTGCATTTTAATAAGCCCATTTTCATCGGACGCTTCCACTAGATCACGGAATTTTTCCTTATCCGTTTCGGATAGAATTTCATATAGAGCCATTGTGTCAAATTCATAAAGTGCATCTATCTCTTTTCCGCTAGGTTGTAGAATTTTTTCTATTACATATCCGGTCGGTTCATAAATCTCGCCGCTTCCAATATGCACGGGGCTTAGAATTTTGATTTTTAATTTATAGTGTTTTACAAAGCTCATTTCCGCTCCATTTCGTAGGTATTAAAATAGCGTATCCTTGTTGCACGCTTTTTTTGTGGGTTGAAACACCGCGAATGCTTTTACCGATAAATTGTATATTGCTTTCATCTTCTAGCGCTATTAGGGCTGATGTTTGTGCCATTAATACGGGTTTTTTAGTCACATCTGACGATGAAGCCAGATCTCCACCATGCTTTCCGAACCTAGTAAATGGCTCGTAAAAGCACTTCTTGATAGCCAAATCGGATCCTTGTAAAACAAAAGGGCTGAGCACCATAAAGATTTTACTTGCAGGCGTATTTAAATTTTCAAATTTATCGATCTTAAATCGCCCTTTGCCAATACTTGCCTTTTTTCCGTAGCCGCATTCTCCTATATCATGCATGACGGCTTTTAATTCCTCTTGGCTAAAAGCATTTTCATCGATTAAAAAATATATATCAAGTGGCGGCAATGCAGTCTCGATTAGTGCAAACGGAGCGAATTCATCGGCATCGGTAGTAAAAGTAGCGTAGTTAATAGAATTCTTTATTGTGGCGTTTTGTTTGATTTTTGACTCTATTTCATCGTCTGCTAGGGCGTTTTGAAATTTGCCTTCGGCAAAATCGTCCGCTTTGAGCCAAATCTTTTTTCTTATAGCTTTCTTATCGATATTTTTTCCAAAAACGCTAAGCGGCAAGCAAGGCTTTGGCAAAAAACCCGATAAAAATCCATCGGAAGCGATCAAAAACGGCTCTTTATCATAATTTTCAAGAAGGCTTTCCAATCTTGCTTCGCCGTATCTATATCTTATTGCCCAACAAATTTGCCCCCATAAGGTATCGCCTTTTAGCGAGGTTGCAAAAGACGACGTGGGCGTAATCGTGGTTTTAAGGAGCTTCATTTTTCGACCCATTCGTCTTTGTTGCTAAATTCCACTCTTCCGTATCCGCGAGAACCGCTACCACCCAAATAATCATTTTCCAATAAATTTAAACCGCGCTTGATAAGCTTTTTAAAATCATCGATATCATCGCCTTCTAATACTTTGATTTTAAAATCGTAGCAAAATTTAATTCCTTCAGGTACTCGCTCGCTTTGACGCGGATGTTCGGCGGTACCTTTTTGTCGGTCGATTATGTTTTCATATTTTGCTTCGCTTAAAATTTTATCTTCACTCTCGGGGCTTATTCGGCAGTCGCTAAAACTAATTCTAGTGATGCCAAATTTATTTTCTTTGACATCGCTGTCCCCAAATAACTTTAATAGAATTTCTGCGGATTTTCTATCTTTGGCTCTTTCTATATTTTTATAAGAAAATGGCGCACCTTTTTTATCTTGATCTAGTCCTACCAACCCCAAGTCCCATTCGAGCAGGCTTCTAATTTTACCTTTGAGTGAGCTAGCTGGTATATAGGGTCTGCCGGAATTGGCATCTTTTATAATTTGATTATCTATGCCGCCGATTTTCATAACGTCATCGCCACCGCCTATGTGAAGCCCACTTAAAAGCCTAATATCGCCTTTTAAAGAGTAAATTTTCATCTTTTTTCCTTATTTTTTACTAAATCCTAAAACTGCTTCAAAAAACAGTTTAAACACCTCGAGCTTTTCTACGCTATCTACCTGCGAAACACAGTCTTTTATAAATTCTACAAAGTTTTTACTTACATTCTTTCTGCTTGAAGCATAGGCTACTTTGGAATTTAGCATCTTCACAAATGGCAAAATTTCGGCGGAATTTTTAGTTTTTGCTTTTTCGCATAAATCCAGCACGTAGCCGTAAAATCTTCTGATTTGCGATTGACTAGTTCTAATACTATTCGCCGTTTTCTTCGCGGTTTCATTAAAAAGTTCGCCGTCTTTGATATAATCTAGCGTGATCTTTTCGTATAAAATTCCAGACTTATCAGCTTTGGAATCGTCGTAGCTTTTGCGTTGTTGACCGTTATGGGCGTAGTTCATCTTGCTCTCCTTTTATAAATGAATTCACATAGTGCCATTTTTACCTGTTCGGGACTTTTTTCTAGTACATTTTGCAGCTTTTGTATTAGCCATTGCGAGTCTTTGGATAAATTTCTTACTATTAAATAATTCAGCTTCGAAGCCCAGATATTGGATCTTGCGTCATTAGCTTTAGCGCTTTTTGCCATATCGCAAAGCTCTAGCAGATGATATAAAAATGCTGTATTTAGCTCCTCTATGCTTTCAAGCGTATTTGTTATGAGCGCATACATCGTTTTATACTCGCTCCATCTAGCCGTTTGTCCAAATAGAGTAATAGCGTCCTTTTTTATCCCTTTTTCATCTTTAAATTCCTTGGCAAGCTCAAGTTGGTTTTCGCTCAGTTCGGCTAGGTATTTAATAGGCGCGGAAGGTTTTGCAATACAAATCCCCATACTTAGGCTAAGTGTTTTGTCGCTAATAAATTTCTTAAATTCATCATCTATAAATCTAGCAATATCTAGCACCGTATCCCAAGCTCCCACCAATAGTAAATCATCTCCGCCTGAAAATACTATATATGTATGTGGAAAATTTTGTTTTATTAAGCGCGGAATGTGAATGCTAAAAAAGCTATCAAGCCCCTTTGAAAACATATCAAAGCTATCAAAACTATTAGTAACATTACTATTTTTGATGAAATCTCCCATTCCATCGACATCGGCTTTCAGCACCGCTATAGCTTTTAATCCCAAAGGCCCATCCTCGTGCATTTTATTGCATGCAAGTTGCGCCAGTTCGTTAAAGCTTGCCGTTTGCCCATCTTTTTTAAATACATAAGATTTCATACGCTCATCTAGTTCTAGCTCGCAATTAAAGCCTTCTAAATCGATTCCTAGCTCGTCGAGAGAAATTTTTGAAGTTTTTGTATCTGCAAGCTTGGCCCCAAGCCTCTCAAAGCCGCTTTCTATTGCTATTATATCGGCATAATTTAGTACGATTGCGCTTTGATTTAAAAGATCGAATTTATTAAGTTTTTCTAGCTCGAAAGCATCGCTTACTCGCTCTCTAAACGCCCTGTAACTATCCTTATCACTAAAATCGCTTTTTTTACAATCAAGCGCCACTAAACTCATACCTGCAATAGCGCTAAATTTATCGATAAAAAATTTATCTACGTTGTGTTTGATGTCGTTAAATGTATCTTGGGTGAAATTTTGCTTCGGTATTAGAATTTCAAATTTTCCCGCGCTTATGCTTAGAATCTTACTTTCGCTTATTTTCAATTTAAAGCATATAAATTTAGCGATTGCTTTGGTGAAGAGCTGAACGTAAGTGGATTTGGCGCGCAGAATTTTAGCCGCATTTTTAGTATTGATATTTTCAAAAATAAATTTTTGAATACCGTAGAAATCTCCGGCTATCAGATACATTTCATCATTTAAGATATCGTCTATATCGGTAATCCGAAAGCTTTGCTCAAGTTCTTTAAATTCGCTATTAAAGAAATCGCTAAAATTGCTCAAAGATACTCCTTTTTAAAACAAATTTTTATAATTTTAATGCTTTTATAATTAAGCAACCATTAAAAAATAAATCTGGAATTAAATTTTATTTTTTGGTTTTGCCTTGTTGCATAAACCAAAAAATATTACAAATAAAAATTTTGTTATTTAAACGCCAGTATTATCACGCCTGCGCCGATGAGTGCTAGCGCAAGCCATTCGCGAAGGCTCGGGCGCTCGCCTAAAAAGATCACAGCTATGATTACAACGAGTACTACACTTATCTTATCGATCGGTGCTACTTGATAGGCTTTGCCGATTTGCAGGGCTTTGAAATACGCTAGCCACGATGCGCCCGACGCCAGCCCGCTTAGTATCAAAAACACCCAGTTGCGAGAGCTCAGACTAGATAACGGTTGCCAGGCTTTAGCGTAGCTTAGGAACACGGCGAGGCAAAAGGCGATGATGATCGTGCGGATAAAAGTTGCGAAGTGGGAGTTGATCCCTTCAAGCCCAATTTTTGCAAATATCGCAGTCAGTGCCGCAAAGAGCGCTGATGCAAGTGCCCAAACCGCCCAAGTTTCCATGATCTTCCTTTAGAAAAATTACTAGATTATAGCTCTATTCGGATAAAATTTTCTTATAATTTCGCGCACAGTGCCAAAAAACAAAATCGCAAGCGAGCAATCCTACGAAGGCGGCATTGAAATTTTAAAATTTTAGTCGCAAAATACAGTTAAATTTTAGTTCCGACAAGCAAAGCTCGCCTTGCGCGCTACCGAATGAGTTTGGGCGCCGTTTGAGTGGTGTGTCGCAAGACACGGTTCGCAGAAACTGCCATAAAATTTCGCTTTGGCAAGATAAAATTTTACCAAGGCAAGACGAGCTTTCCTTCGAATGCAAAATTCTATTTTAATTCAGCAAAAGCACGACCAAATACGCCTTCGCAAATCTAAACGCGATATAAATTCCATCCGAGCAGAAAGGTTAAATTTTAAAAAATATTCACCGCTCGTATATAAAATTTCAAAATTTCTACGAGGAGAGCTTATGAAAAAATTTCTACTCGCGCTCATTGCGATATTCGTTTTAGCGGGCTGCGGCAGCGACCCGAAAGGCGTAGCCGAGGACTTCATCAGAGCCCTATATGAGGGCGATTCTAAGACTTTGGTGGATACTATAGACATACCCGATAAGGACAGATCGGACGACGGCTCTATGCAGATGATAAACGGCAAATTGATGCAGATGGCAGGTGCCGGCAAGGAGGAGGCCTCTAAGCGCGACGGGCTAAAAGGCGTCTCGGGCGAGCTGCAAAATAGCGACGAGAAATCGGCGCTCGTGAAAGTCGTCGTGTCTTTTAAAAACGGCACAAAGCGCACCGAGAGCGTTAAACTCGTCAAAAAAGACGGCAAATGGAAGGTTGCGCTTTAGCCAAAAAGCTTCTAGTTTGTCTGATCTTCGCTCTAGGCGGGCTCGGCGAGCTTTGGACGCTCACGCGCGCGCCTGTCGCCAAAGAGCCGCTGTGGGTGCCGGATGAAATTTTATCAAATCTACGCACGGGCGATCTCGTCTTTCGCATGGGCGACGTCACCGACAGCCGCATAATCGCAACCGCAACGAATTTTAAATACTCGCACGTAGGCATGATCGTGCGCGAGCGCCCGCTTTTGGTGGTGCACGCCGTAACGGACGAGGGCGAGCGAGACGGCGTCGCGGCTGTTTCGATGCGGGAGTTTTTGGCGCATGCACGAGACTTCGGCGCGGTGCGGATGAAATTTTTAAACAAGGAGCAAAAGGCGCGCCTAGCCGCCTCTTTACTTAAGCGCGTCGGCGAGGGTTTTACGCTAAGACCTCGCGGCGAAACGAACCTCTACTGTACGACGCTGCTTGAGCAGGAAATTTCAAAAATCACGGAATTCTCGCCGCAGTATTTTAAGCTAAGCTTGGCCGTCCTAGGTGGTGAATACCTCGCGCCGAAGGCATTTTGGCACTACGGCGGCGTCGAAATTTTATATGAGCGGTAGGCGTAACCCGGTCTGGATCAAAATTTTGTGCGCTGTGTAAATTTAAATATCGCATCAATTCAAATCCGCGCATGAATAAAATTTGATCTTAGAATTCTGCGCCGTAAAATTTTGGTCAAAATTTGTTTTGACGCTAAATTTTAAAATTCCGAAACGGCGTAAAATTCTATGTAATATAGAATTTCGTGGAGTACTAAATTACAAAATTCCACTAATTACTAAATTTGCAAAATTTGGTTGGCGTGGAATTTTATAGAGCGCGTAACTTACAAAATTTTAAAAAGCCAAGTACGCTTCGCCTCTACAGCTCGCCGAAAAGCGCTTCGAGATTTTTAAGACCTTCTTCCTTGGATACCTTTTTCTCACTCGCCGAGCCGGTTTCGATAAGCTCGATCTCGCAGCCGCACAGCATCGAGGCGAGGCGGATATTTAGACCGTTTTTGCCGATCGCTTTGCTTTTTTGATCGGGGTTTACGTAGACGATCGCCTTGCCGTCCTGCGTTATTTTGACCGAGTTTACGATCGCGGGCGCCATCGCGCGAGTGATCAAAATTTCGGGGCTTGCGGAGTATTCAAACGCGTCGATACTCTCTCCGCCGCTTCCGTCTTGCAAATTTTTGCTTAAAAATCTACTCACCGCGTCGATGCGAGCGCCTCCTTTGCCGACGGTAGCGCCTACCGGATCGACGTTTGGCAAGACGGCGCTAAGCGCGATCTTAGCGCGCCTACCCGGAATCCTAGCGCAGGCTTGGATGATGACGCTGCCGTCTTTGATCTCTGGGACTTCGGCGGCGAGTAGGGCTTCTAGGAATTTCGGACTGGTGCGTGAAAGCTCCAGCCTGATACCGTGAGATTTGTCGATGGCTACGTTTTTGATGACGGCTTGCAGCACGTCGCCCACTTTGAAATTTTCACCCTTGATGCGGTTTTTTTGCGGCATGAAAGCCTTCGTATCCTCGATCTCTACGTAGGTCGTGCCGTCGTGATCGATCTTGGTGACCGTGCCGTGGGTGAGGGTGCCTACCTTGCTTTTATAGTTTTCAAAAATTTTCTCTTCAAGCAGCCTTTGGATGTGGAAATTTAGCTCTCTAGCCAGCACGCCGGAAGCCGTGCGGCCGAGGTTTTCGATATTTATTTCGTAGCTTAGCTCATCACCGATCTCTGCGTTTTCGCCTATTTTTTTGGCCTCGCTAAGCGCGATGAAGTTGTGATCGCCGAGTCGCTCATCATCGTCTGCTACGACGTGGACTTTTTGGTAAAGCTTGACGCGCTTGGTCTGCGGATCGACTTCGCTGTCGTAGAGATACTCCTCGCCGAAAAGTCTTTTTGCGGTCTGGATGAACGCCGTTTTGACGCGCTCTTTGACATCTGCGGGCTCAAGCCCCTTTTCATTTGCAATCGACTCGATGATATCGGTGATTTTTTCCATAAATTTTCCTTAAGATTTGATTTTGTGCTACTAAATTTGGATTTTAAATTTTGAAGTGCAGTATTATATGGAATTTTGACTTTATTTTTATTTAAACGAATTATTATCTAAATTTCGCTAAACTCGCGGGTTTAAAAAGATAAATGAAAGGATAGATCATGCAGCTAAAACTTGCCAGAACGGAGCTTGCTTCTAAGCCAAAAAGCGTTAAGATCGAGGATTTGCAAGCCCAAGTAGAAAAGAGCGGACAAAAAATATTTTATCTGGATAGAGAAAATTCTCAAAAAGATTTAGCCGCTTTGGTGGATTTTTTCGATACTAAGGGTTTTAGTGTGTATCAGCGCATAGTGCGATACGGGCTAAACGAAAACGAGTATATGTACGAGGTGCATATCCTTTGAGTAAACTCCTCTTCATCCAGACCCTAGGTTGCGCGATGAACGTGCGCGATAGCGAGCATATTATTGCGCAGCTAAAAGAGCAAGATTACGAGATTACCGACGACGTAAATATTGCGGATCTGATCTTAATAAACACATGCTCCGTGCGCGAAAAGCCCGTGCATAAGCTCTTCAGCGAGATCGGAGCATTCGATAAAGCTAGAAAAAAGGGCTCCAAAATCGGCGTTTGCGGCTGCACCGCAAGTCATCTGGGCGGAGAGATTTTTAAGCGCGCGCCATTTGTAGATTTCGTACTCGGTGCCAGAAACATATCTAAAATTTCGCAAGCCGTACGTACGCCTAAATTTATTAGCACTGACATAAACTACGACGAGAGCGAGTTTGCCTTCGGAGATTTTGCGAGCTCGCCATATAAATCCTTCATAAACATAATGATTGGCTGCGACAAAAAGTGCTCCTACTGCATCGTGCCGCAGACTAGAGGCGATGAAATTTCGATCCCCGCTCAAATCATCTTGCGCGAAGCCGAAAGATCCGCAGCTCGCGGTGCCAAAGAGATATTTTTGCTCGGCCAAAACGTCAATAACTACGGCAAGCGCTTTTCTAACGCGCACGAAAAAATCGACTTCAGCGACCTGCTCGTGCGGCTTAGCGAGATAGAGGGCATCGAGCGCATCCGCTTTACCAGCCCGCATCCGCTGCATATGGACGATAAATTTTTGGACGTTTTTTGTAATAATCCTAAAATTTGCAAATCGATGCACATGCCGCTGCAAAGCGGCTCTAGCAAGGTTTTGCGCGATATGAAGCGCGGATATACCAAGCAGTGGTATCTAGACCGTGCGCTTAAGCTGCGCCAAAGCTGCCCGGGCGTGGCGATCAGCACCGACATCATCGTGGGCTATCCGAGCGAGAGCGAGGAGGATTTTGCCGAGACGATGGAAGTGTTAGAAGCGGTGAGATTCGAGCAGGTTTTTTCCTTTAAATTTAGCCCGCGGCCGCTCACGCCGGCAGCAAATTTAAAGCCACTGGATGATAAA
>NZ_CALBWL010000016.1 GCF_937973075.1 uncultured Campylobacter sp. | reverse complement strand
CTTTATGATAAAAATCTATATAAAAAATCAATGAATAAATAAGGCTTAATATAGTTTTTTCTCCAAAGCTGAAATCCGAAAAGTGTCTTCCTGTTTCATCTATGACATCTAAATCGATGAATGAAGGTAGGCTAGATAAGATATCATTTAATTCATCATCGCTTCCGGATTTAAATTTCATCAAATCTAGTTTGCGGTATTTTTCCATAGCATCGATTAATTTAGCTAGCTCGTATACATCTTTATGTAGAGCATTTGAATTTTCTCTAAATAATGAGGTTAGATTCTTCTTATTCTGCAAATGTTCTTCTATCCAACTACTAGATAATAGCTCTCGAACAAATCCTTCAAATTTATTTTTGTCTTTATTTAAAACCCTAGGCTTGTGGTATAGTTCTTGTAACTCTAATTCTAAATCTGATCCTTCGTTTTTAAAAAAGTAAGTTTTTATTTTATCAGATTCGTTATCTTGGTTATTCATAGATATAATAAATGCAAATAAGTATTTTTTTAGCGATTCTATAGATAAAGATAACTTTAATTGAAGTACTATATTACGAACTGTTGCATTTGAAATTCTACTTTCCAATACGCTCTGGTTTAAGGATATTTTTATATTATGAGGTATAAATTCAAGGTTCTTTTTATCTTTAAATATACCATTTAATACTTTTTTTATGCCAATTTCTTTATTATTTTTTATTTTAAACATATTGAGCAAATATTTATTATAAGCTTGTCTTATATCTAATATGCCATTTGTCTTATCGGGGAATAGAAATGCATTTGCAATATCTGTCGGTTTTTGATCATCGCTATATAGCAAATAGGCAAGGTCCTTGTATCTTGTTATAAAAGTACTGGGCATCTCTATTGATGGATTATAAAGAATATTGAAAAATTTTTCTTTTCCTAAATCCTCAGAGTAATTTTTGCTATAATTTGGATTAATTTTAGGCTTTTCCAATCTCGGATTCACATCATCGCTAAGGTATATAAAAAATTTTTCCTTCTTCTTATCATATATTAACAGCCATCCACTCGAAGGGATTTCTGTTCCAGAGCCTCCTTTGTATGCGAGCATAGATAATAAAATAAATTCTACTATACTGCTTTTGCCGCTTCCATTAGATCCTATTAGAGCATTTACTTTTATATTATCGGGGGAAAATATCGATATAGTTTGGATTTTCGTCTATAGTTAGTTCATTCTTCTCGTAATCATATTTGCATTTAAATTTCGAACCTAAGTTGAAGCCTTGCTTTTCAATATTTTTATGCTTCTCTATCCAAAGATACACTAGCTCCATTTTTATTGCTCCTTGATATAAATTGATCTTTTTTGCTTAATGTTTCCTTTGATTAATCATCCGCACGCAGCAAAAACGATCTGTTGCCGTCTTGTCCTGCGCCGAGACCTACCGCCGTGTCGCCTATTTCGGGCAGCTCGTCCATCCACACCCGAGTTTCTAAGCTCATCGGACAGAGCTAAATTCGACTTTAACCCTCCGTCGTAGTCGTAAATCAAAATCGAAATTTGCTCGTCGCCGTCGCGGCGCACCAGCTAAATTTGAGCCGCACGGGGTTCGAATTTCGCGTAGATGATCACTTTTAAGTTCGGTAAAATTTTTGATCGTTATCAGCGCAAAGCCTTTAAATTTTATCAAAAATTTTATGCGCGAGCGGACAAGCTGCGCGCTTGCCCTCGCGTTATCGGTGTTAAATTCTATAAAATTTAATGTATGGCGGCAGATTTTAAAATTTACTGCCTTTTTTGCACTTTAACTTTTGGGGCGGTTTTTGCGCCTTGCGATTTTGCCTGCGGACGCTCGATAATGCGGATATTAGCGTTTGAGCGGAGTCTGTCGTTAAACTCGGCGACAGCTTTTTTGCGCTCGGAAGTTACGTAGCCCTCGATCGCCTTGTCTTGCACACTGTCAAAATCAAGCGTGCGAAGTCCCTTTTTGTCGTTTACGTAAAACATCTCGTAGCCGTTGCGCGTAGGGATGATCGGCGAAAATTTGCCCTGCTCGACATTCGTGACGATGTATTTGAGCCCCTCATCCATTTGATTGGCCTTGAGGGTTCCCTTCATCACATACACGTCGCTCGGACGGAGCTTTGGATTTGTGCGGATCTTATCGAGCGGAGCTTGCGATTTTGCGATGTAGCGGGTGAGCGTGATGCTATCGAAGGTTGTAAATAATGAACTATTTTGGCTGTAAAATTTTTTAACATTTTCGGGGGTCGTGCGGTGCTGTACGTCTGCGAATATCGAGCCATAGAGCTTTTCTTCAAGCAGTGTGCGGCGGATATTTGCTTTAAAGTCATCGTAGTTCATGCCTTGCTTTTGCACGGCGGTTTTGAGTTGGTCTAAGCTAAGCTTATTTTGATCGGCGATCGCTTTGAGTCTCGCGTCGATCTCCGCGTCATTTACCGCGATGCCGCGGCGTTTAATCTCGGATTGTTGCAGCTTTTGCCCGATTAAAATTTCCATCGCAGCTTGCGGCGAAGCGCCCGTTAGTTTTTGAACTTTGGCTAGTTCGTAGCCGGTGATGGGCTCATTATCTACCACGGCGATGACGCCGTTTACTACTTCGGCATTTGCACAAACGGCACATATCATTGCGGAAAAAAGCAGTTTCTTTATCATTTTTAACCTTTATTTAGTCTTTTTGCTTTATAATTACAAGATCGCGATTATAACATTAAATGGTAATTTTTGCAAAGGAATTTTATGATAGTAACTCGTTTTGCGCCGAGTCCTACGGGATATTTACATATCGGCGGACTTAGAACGGCGCTTTTTAGTTATCTTTACGCTAGAGCAAACGGGGGCAAATTCCTGCTGCGTATCGAGGACACTGATTTGAAGCGCAATTCGCAGGAGGCTGCTAAGGCGATCGAGGAGGCCTTTAAGTGGTGCGATCTGGACTATGACGGGCAGATCGTGTATCAAAGCTCGCGCTTCGATCTTTACAAACAATATGTCCAAAAGCTGCTAGATGAGGGTAAGGCGTACAAGTGCTATATGAGCAAGGACGAGCTTGACGAGCTGCGAGCGCAGCAGGAAGCTCGCAAAGAGCGCCCGCGCTACGATAACCGCTATCGCGACTTTACCGGCACGCCGCCTGCTGGGATCGAGCCTGTAGTGCGTATAAAAGCCCCGCTTAGCGGCATGATAGAATTTAACGACGGCATCAAGGGCGAGATAAAATTTAATGCCGCCGATATTTTGGACGATTTCATCATCGCGCGCTCCGACGGCACGCCTACGTATAACTTTACGGTCGTGATCGACGACGCACTGATGGGCGTCACGGACGTGATCCGCGGCGACGATCATCTAAGCAACACCCCGAAGCAGATCGTGCTGTATAACGCGCTAGGCTTTAAAATCCCGAAATTTTATCATGTCGCGATGATCAACGGCGCCGACGGCAGCAAGCTAAGTAAGCGCCACGGCGCTACCGACGTGATGGAGTATAAGCGCATGGGCTATCTGCCGCAGGCTCTGCTAAATTTCTTAGCGCGCCTGGGCTGGAGCCACGGGGATGATGAAATTTTTAGCATGGAGGAGATGAAGCGATATTTCGATCCTAACCATATCAGCAAGAGTGCCAGCACCTTCAATCAAACCAAGCTTGAGTGGCTAAACGCGCATTATATTAAAAACTCTGACGACGACGAGCTTGCCGCGCAGCTTGTGGAATTCGGCGTCGATATCCGTTCGCACGCGAAAAAACATCTCATCGCGCAGCAGTACAAACAGCGCGCAAAGACGCTAGTGGAGATGGCCGAGGGCATTAAAATCCTTCTAAATCGCCCGAGCTGCTACGACGAGAAGGCGTATAAGAAATTTGTAACCGAAAGTTCGCTAAGCTTACTCGCAAAATTTTCGGATACTCTAAGCGCAAATTTAAATGCAAAGGAGTGCGAGGAAAGGACGATGGGGTTTTTGGACGCAAACGGCGCCAAGCTAAAGGATCTTGCTCAGCCGCTGCGCGTCGCGATCACGGGGGGGAGCGTAAGTCCGTCGATTTTTGAAATTTGTGAAATTTTAGGAAGCGACGAAGTTAAAACGAGAATTTCAAATTTAATCAAAAAAGGATTATAAAATGGCTAAAGTAAACGTTGAAGCGGCTTTGAAGTACCACATAGGCGGTAAAATTGGAACGAATGTAAAAACCCCGTGCGCTACGGCGGAGGATTTGGCGCTTGCATATACGCCGGGCGTCGCGGAGCCTTGCAAGGTGATCGAAGGTGATCATGAAGCAGCGTTTAAATATACGAATAAAGCAAATCTCGTAGCCGTTATCACTAACGGCACGGCGGTTTTAGGCCTCGGAGATATCGGCGCAATCGCCGGAAAGCCCGTAATGGAGGGCAAGGCGGTTTTGTTCAAAAAATTCGGCGGCGTCGATGCGTTTGACATCGAGATCGACGAAAAAGATCCTAAAAAGATAATTGAAATTTGCAAAGCGCTTGCGCCTACATTCGGCGGTATAAATTTAGAGGACATTAAAGCTCCGGAGTGCTTCGAGATCGAGCGCGAGCTACAAAAAGCCGTCGATATCCCCGTCATGCACGACGATCAGCACGGTACTGCGATGATTACGGGCGCAGGGCTAATCAATGCAGCCCTTATCAGCGGCAAAAAGATCGAGGATATGAAGATCGTAGTCAGCGGCTCGGGCGCTGCTGGCATAGCGTGCGCAAAGATGTATCGTAATTTAGGCGCTAAACATATCATAATGCTCGATTCCAAAGGGGTGATCCACAAGGGCCGCACCGATCTTACCGAGCAAAAGAAAGAATTTGCCCTAGACACCGCAGATCGCACGCTAGAGGACGCGATTAGGGGAGCCGATATGTTTTTGGGCCTTAGCAAGCCGGGCGTTTTAACTAAAGAGATGGTAAAGACTATGGCGCCGCATCCGATCATTTTTGCGCTTGCAAATCCGGTACCGGAAATTTATCCAAGCGAGGTCGAGGAAGTAAGAAACGACGCGATCGTAGGCACGGGCAGAAGCGACTTTGCAAATCAGATCAATAACGTTTTGGGCTTTCCGTATATCTTCCGCGGCGCGCTTGACGTAAGAGCCAAAAAGATCACCGAAAATATGAAGATTGCGGCGGCGCGCGCGATGGCAGATCTTGCTCGCGAAGAGGTTCCTGCGGAAATCCGCAAGATGCTGGGCAAAGATAACTTAAAATTCGGCAAAGACTACGTGATCCCAAATCCTTTCGATCCGCGCGTATTTGCCGTGATCTCGACGGCGGTCGCAAAAGCTTCTGTAGATGACGGCGTTGCTCGCGTCAAAGACTTCGACGCTGCAGCTTATAAAAAGAGTCTGGAAGCTAAAAAGCTATGATTTTTTGCTCCTGCACGAGGCGAGATTAAATTTTAAGAGGCGAAAATGAAAGATTTGGCTTTACTTACCGATTTTTATCAGCTTAGCATGATGCAGGGCTATTTTTTTACAAAGCCCGATCAGACGGCGGTTTTTGACGTTTTTTATCGCAAAAACCCAAGCGGCGGCGGTTACGCGATATTTTGCGGCCTAAGCGAGGTCGTGGATTATATCGAAAACTTAAAATTTAGCGAGGACGATATTGCGTATCTAAAAAGTTTAAATTTATTTAAGCCGGAATTTTTGGAATTTCTAAGAGGCTTTAAATTTAGCGGCGAAATTTACGCAATGGATGAGGGGCAGATCGTATTTCCGCACGAGCCGCTAATTCGCGTCAAGGCAAATATCATGGAAGCACAGCTCATCGAGACCGCGATCCTAAATACTATAAATTTTCAAACTCTCATCGCTACGAAAAGCTCGCGCATCAATTTTAGCGCTAAGGGTGATTCGGTGATGGAGTTTGGCTTGCGCCGCGCTCAGGGGCAAAGTGCCGGCATCTACGGCGCAAAAGCTGCGATTATAGGCGGTTGCAGTGCCACGTCAAACGTACTCGCCGCAAAGAAATTCGGCGTCCCTGCGATCGGTACCCACTCGCACTCGTGGATTCAGAGCTTTGATAGCGAGCTGGAGGCATTTCGCGCCTACGCTAAAATTTATCCGAACAGCACGCTTTTGCTTGTCGATACCTACGATACTCTCGCAAGCGGCGTGCCGAATGCGATTACAGTTTTTAAAGAGCTTCGCGCGAGCGGTCATGAGCCGCTTGGAATTCGCATCGATTCGGGCGATCTGGAGTATCTAACCAAGCAGGCGCGTAAGATGCTCGACGCTGCGGGCTTTGAGAACGCAAAGATCACCGCATCTAACGATCTAGACGAATACGCGATCGATCAGCTCAAGCTTTTCGACGCTAAAATCGATAGTTGGGGGATCGGCACGAGGCTCATCACCGGCGGAGATAGTTCGAGCCTCGGCGGCGTGTATAAGCTAAGCGGTATCGAAAAAGATGGCGAGATCGTGGCTAAGATCAAAATTTCAAACGATCCGCGCAAGATCAATAACCCCGGCTATAAGCAGGTCTTTAGACTCTACGACAAAGATAACGGCATGGCACTTGCCGATCTGATCGCGCTTGATGAAGAGAGCATAGACGAGAGCGCGCCGCTTGAAATTTTCCATCCTCTTTACACCTACAAGCGTAAAATTTTAACGAATTTCAGCGCGCATAAGCTCTTACGTCCCGTTTTTAGGGAGGGCAAATTCGTAGGCATCCGCCGCACGGTAAGCGAGATCGCGCGTTTTAGCAAGGAGCAGAAGAGCAAATTTTGGCTTGAGCACCTTCGCAACGTCCATCCGCAAAGCTACAAAGTAGATCTCTCTCAAAAGCTTTGGGATATCCGAAAATCACTCATCAACGAGTGTAACCTCAATTTAAAGGAGAAATATGTTTAAAGTTCTATCGTGCGCCGCTTTGGCGTTAGTTTTGCTAGGATGCGGCTCAAACCAGCTCCGCCAATCCCCGGATAGCGCTATGAATAAGCAAGCACAGAGCGAAAAAACTATAACCAAAGAGAATGCGAAGACCTTCTATTTTGTCGATGACAAGGGCAAAAAACTATCGCTTAGCTCAAACGACGATTTCAATACCGCCGTGTTAAAGGACGATAGCGGCAAAAGCTACAACCTCAAGCGCGAGCGTGCCGCAGACGGCATCTATATGGAAAACAAAGACGGAGTGAGTATCCACTTCAAAAAAGGTGAGGGCATAGTGGAGTTTAGCAAATACAAATCCATCCCGATCACCGAGGTCAAATAAACTTTAAAATTTTTGGTTAAATTCCGATTTAGCGCCGGAATTTAACCCTCTTTTCCTGCGCTAAATTCGGAGAAAGTTATGTTATTAGGCAAAATCGATTATCTAAATTTGCTCCCATTTCACGTATTTTTAAAATCCCTTCCGCTGCCGTCTTATGTTAAAAAATCGATAGAATTTAAAAAAGGGGTGCCGAGCAAACTCTGCGCCGATCTTTATTATAGGCGTATAGATGCCGCGGTAATCTCCAGCATCGAAAGTCGCCGCGCAAAATACCGCAAGCTGCCTCTTGGAATCGTCGCAAAGCGGGAAGTGCTAAGCGTGCTCGTGCACAAAAACTCGGCGCCCAGACTCGATCCCGCGTCTATGAGCTCAAATATGCTGGCTCGCGTGCTGGATCTTCGCGGCGAGGTGCTAATCGGCGATAATGCTCTAAAGGCGCTGCTTTCGCAGGGCAAGGATAAATTCTACGATCTGGGCGAAATTTGGCAGCAGCGTACGGGCTTGCCCTTTGTTTTTGGGCGGCTGTGCTGCGTGAAAAACGATAAGGCTTACGCGCGCCTGGCGACGAAATTTTTACGTTCGCGCATTAAAATTCCAAGATATATCCTGCAAAGCTACGCCCTTTCGCGCGGCATAAAAGAGCGTGAAATTTTAAATTATCTAAAATTTATAAGCTACAAAATCGGCGTCCGCGAGGAGCTGGCGCTGAAAAAATTTATCGCTAAAGCCAAAAAATTAAAATTTAATCCAGTTCAAAAGGAGGAACTATGAAGTCTTACATCGACGGCTTGCTGCTAAATTTAAAGCGTGCCAATCCCGGTCAGGAGGTCTTTATCCAGGCATCGACCGAAATTTTATACTCGCTCATACCGCTTCTAAAGCGCGATGAGAGGTATGTGAAAAATAAAATTTTAGAGCGCATTTTGGCGCCCGAGCGCACGATGATGTTTCGCGTCGTCTATATGAGCGACGGCGGCGAGCCCTGCGTGCATACTGGATATCGCATAGAGTTTAACTCCGCTCTGGGCCCTTACAAAGGCGGTCTGCGCTTTCATCCGAGTGTAAATTTGGGCGTTTTAAAATTTTTAGGGTTTGAGCAAATTTTTAAAAATTCCCTCACGGGTCTTAATATCGGTGGCGCAAAAGGTGGCGCAAATTTTGATCCCAAGGGCAAGAGCGACGGCGAGATTATGAGATTTTGCCAAGCTTTTATGCTTGAGCTTCACCGCCTAATCAGCTCCAATACCGACGTGCCTGCGGGCGACATCGGCGTGGGCGGCCGCGAGATCGGCTATATGTACGGCGCGTATAAAAAGCTCACCCGCAGATTCGACGGCGCGCTTACGGGCAAGGGGCTAAGCTGGGGCGGCAGCCTTGCGCGCACCGAGGCTACGGGCTACGGATCGGTCTATTTTGCAAACGAGATGCTCGCTACCAGAGGCGATTCGCTGCACGGCAAAATTTGCACAATTTCAGGCGCCGGCAACGTCGCGATCTACACAGCCGAAAAGCTCTATCAAATGCAGGCTAAGCCCGTTACAGTAAGCGATTC
>NZ_CALBWL010000015.1 GCF_937973075.1 uncultured Campylobacter sp. | reverse complement strand
CCTCATAATCGCATTCGCTTCATAAAATTTTGCCGCGGCTAAAATTACGTTTAAATTCTATCGCATCTCGTAGAATTTCACGCGCCCCGTCCTATGTCCTTTAGTCGCTGCTTTGCCGCAGCCGTCACATCCTCTTCATAATCATACCACGCAAACATCGCGCCGTGCTGCACCGAGCCGCCCAGCAGATCGCCTCCCTGGCGGTTTTTCAGATCGATATTTGCAACCT
The DNA here is from genome assembly GCF_937973075.1 of uncultured Campylobacter sp. Taxonomy (GTDB): domain Bacteria; phylum Campylobacterota; class Campylobacteria; order Campylobacterales; family Campylobacteraceae; genus Campylobacter_B. Next base: position 32,552 of record NZ_CALBWL010000015.1, on the reverse strand, counting down.
TAAATCCATCCAGCGTCGCTGCGAACTCGCGCAGGCGCTGCGGCGGGGATTTGAGCTTGGTGTAGAGGTAGCAGCGCCCCGCCTGGCCCTTGCGCCCGACGCGCCCGCGTAGCTGATGAAGCGACGCAAGCCCCATCCGCTCGGCACCCACGATTAAAATGACGCTAAGTCGCGGCAGCGAGATGCCCACTTCGACGATCGTCGTGGTTATCAGCAGCCGCCCCTCGTCGCGAAAGCGGCGCAGAACCTCCTCCTTATCCTTGTCGCTGCCGTGGGTAATCATCACGTCCGTAAACTGAGCCTTCCAAAACGGCGCCGCCTCCTCAAGGCTTTGATAGACCGAGCTTTCGCTTTGCTGCACTAGCGGATAGACGATGATTGCTTGATTGCCCGCGGCGAGCTCACGGCGCAGATCCTGCATAAAGCCCGCAAATCCGTCGTTTTGCAGGATTTTAGTTTTGATCTGCTTTTCAAACGGCAGCTGTTTTAAAAAGCTGAAGCTCACGAGCTCGGATTGGATCATGCTTAGCGTGCGCGGTATCGGCGTGGCGCTAAACTGAATGAAATGCGCGCGAAACTCGCCGTTTTCGGTGAGGCGCGCGATCTTTTCGCGCTGATTCGAGCCGAAGCGGTGCTGCTCATCGACCATTATGAGATTTGACGGCGCAAGCTCGTGGTAGAGCAGGGCGTGGGTACCGATGATAAGGTGCGCGCCCGCAAAATTCGGCTCGCGATCGCCGCTTTTTACGAGCATGGTTTTGATCTGCGGCGGCAGTAGACGGCGCGCCTCGGCGTAAATCTGCTCGGCCAAGATACTCGTAGGCGCCATCAGATAGCTGATACGCGGGTAGTTCATCGCCGCGCTCGCGAGGATCACGAGCGTCTTGCCGCTGCCTACGTCGCCCATGACGACGCGGCGGCGCGCCAGAGGGCTTTGCAGATCGCTAGCGATGTCCTTTATCGCGCTTAATTGATCGCGCGTAGGCTCAAAAGGAAGCGAGGCAAGCCAGTCTGAAATGTCGCGCTGCGGGTAAATTTGCGCCGGGAAACTCGTTTTTTTCGCGCTTAGCTTTTGCAGGTAGTTTAGAATTTCGACAAATTTCAGCGTGCGTAAAATCGCAGCACCGCTTATCTGCGTGACGGCTGCGGCTCTAACGGTCTCGGCGGCATGGACAGTTTCAGCGTCGCTTGCAATTTGAGCGATTGTAGGTATGGCGGTTGTAGCTTGGGCGACTGCGGTCTGGATAGTTTTGGTTTGATAATGCGTAGGTTGCGCGGCGCAATCGTGTAAAGCGCTCATCGGTGCGGCGAACGCGTCTTGAACAGCCTCGGCGGCGCTTGCGGTCCGAGCGATCATAGGCTTTGTGGTTGCGGTCTGCACGGCTACTACAGTCTGAACATTTTCGGTTTGATCGCAGGCAGGCTGCGCGCCCGTAGCTTGCGTGCTCAAAGTTTGAGTAGTCGCGGCTTGCGCGCTCTCTGCTTGGCTTAAAGTTTGAATCGCTGCGGGTTGCGCACCTGCGTTTTGAGTTTGGGCGGCTACGGGTTGCAAATCTGCAGTTCGAACGTCTGAAGTTTGAATCGCTGTGGATTGCGTATCTACGTCTTGAGCGCTTAAATTTTGTTGTGTGGCTTGCTCGGCTATAGACTGCGCGGTTACGGCATGCTCTAACATGGGTTGTGCGGTTGCGGCTTGAGCGTCTGCTGGTCGTACTACTGCTTGGGTACCGGATACTAGGTCGTTTGAAATTTTATCGCCGCTTGCAGCTGTATTATTGTCGGCTTTGAGGTCGTTTGGAATTTCATCTCCGCGCGCCTTCGCGCCGTATGCGGCAAGAAAATCCTCGTCGCCTTGAGCACTAAAATTTTCGTCATTGTAAATCTCCGCGCCGCGCATCCAAGACTGATCGCCGTCTAAAATTTCATCGCTCGTAATCTCGCCGTCACGGAGGCTTGGGGGGAGTGAAGTCTCCGCACCCTTTGGAATTTCGCCGCTTAAAATTTCATTCGCCGCGCCGCGCCTTGCTTTGCAAGCAAGAACTCCGCCATTTTGCGGATGGATTGAAATTTTGCCCTTAAAAATTTCATCATTTTGCGATCCGCCCTTTAAAATTTTGGCGGCGGAGCTTTGCGAACTTGGAATTTCGCTCTTATCTGAAATTACGTGGCAATTTAAAATTTTGTCGCTGCTTAAAATTCCGCCATTTAAAATTTCACTGCCGCTCGGAATTTTGCCGCTGTTTAAAACGTCGTCGCGCTCGCCGAAATTTTCCGCGTCGCCCTCTTTGAGCTGCTTATTTAGCGCGGCTAGCATTCGCACGCTGCGCGGCGAGCTCTCGTGTAGCGCGAGCAGTACCGCCGCCTCGTCCGCGCGCAGCCCGCAGGCTAAAAGCGCGTCCGCGCTTAGGTATTTTTTGATCAGCTTTTGCGCTGCTGCGTCGCTCAGCGCGGCTTTGTATTTGGGCGCGATCCTGCCTGGCTCGCTTACGATTTTTGGGTTTACGAACTGCCACGAGCCGAAGTTCTCGTCACATTTGCCGTGGATGAAAAATTTTTTACCGCGCTTGAAGGCGCCGAAGTGCCAGTTTTTGGCGTTGAAGATCACGATTTTGATCTCGCGCTCCCAGCTGAGGCAGTACGCCGTGACGATGAGCATCGAGCCGCGCCTGTGCTGGAAGAGGCACTCGACCTCCGCCGTGCTCTCGCCCGCGCACGGCGCGTCCCCCACGCTCAGATCGTCGAAGCTTTTGGGCAGAAGCAGCGCTAGATCCAAAAGCGTCGTAATGCCCGCTTTTTGCAGTGCCACCGCGTCTTTTGCTTCAAAAATCAATTTTCATCCTTTAAATTTGATAGGCGCTAAGCCCTTGCGCTACGAAATTTTACGTGTCGAAGCGAAATCGTCCGCCTAAATTTGATCGAAATTCTATGCGCCGCATCGAACGCTTGCCTAAATTTGGCCTAAATTTCGCCCATTGCGGCAAATTTGCTCGCCGACTGTGCCTGTAAATTTTACCTGCTCTGCGCGTGTTTTGTTTGGCGGCCGTGTCTTTGCGGCGCACACCGGATTTTAAACATAGCGCGATCGTTTGAAATTTCACGGCGCGGCTTGCGAACCGTACGATCCGAAAGAGATGCATGCGCGCATCATCTTTTAAATTTCACGGCGCGGCTTGCAAACGGCGTGCGAAATCGAGCTTTGATTTTGTGCGCTGAAATTTTACCGAGCCGTGCACGGCACCTTTAAATTTAGCCGCTCTTATAAGACTCGCAAATTTAGCCGTTTCTTGCAAAGCCCCGCAAGTTTTAGCGCGACCGTAGTTTTAAATTTTAAACGCACAAGCCGTCCGCGAACGGAGTGAAAAAGTAAAATTTAGCGCCATCTGCGCCGCTTTACAAATTTTAAAATTTACCCAAATTTTAGGCCGGTCGCAGGTATGCACTCGCTGTGCCGCGACGGACTAAATTTTAAGCCCCTTTTTTGCGGCGGCCTCGTCGCAAATGACGGAAAAGCTTAGGTTCATGATCTCGTCGTGCGACTTGATGAAATCGTTGAGCGCCCCGAGTTTTAGCGTCTCGATGCGCTTTAAATTTCGCTCGAACTCGCCGAATGCGTAGCCCTTGTAATACTCGCTCTGTGCGATCGCCGCGCGCTTAAACATCGTCTCTTTTTGCAGCACGGCGCTTCCGATTAGGAATTTTTTAGCGCTTTTCAGCTCCGCTTCGCTCACGCCGGATGCGATAAATTTTGCGATCTCCTCTTTTACGAGCGCGGCGGCGTTTTGTAAATTTTCGTTTTTGGTCTGCAGATAGCCCCAAAACTCGCGGCGGCTAAGCTCGAAATCACCGCGCGCATAGACCGAGTACGCAAGGCCGTGCTTGACGCGGATGCGCTCCATCAGCCTGCTGCCGAAACCGCTGCTTCCGAGCACGAAAAGTGCGGTGTTTGCGATGAACTCTTGCTCCTTTGGCAGCGTAAATGGCGCGCCGAAGTAGATATAGGCCTGCTGCGTCTGCTCCTTTTGGATCTTTATCTTTTTCGCATCGCTCGGCGCGTAAAACGGTAGCTCGCGCTTTTTGCCGCTTGAAAAGAGGCTTAGAATTTCTGCGATTTTCGGGTTTTTATCGCTTACGTCGCCGCACAAAACGACGTATAAATTCTCTAAATTCAGCGAGGCGAAAAACTCCCGCACGTCCTTCATCGTGATCCGCTCTACGCTCGCCTCGTCGCCTATGAGCGGCCGCGCAAGCCTCGTGCGCGGATACAGAAGCGCTTTTAGGTTGCACGTCGCGATGTAATCAAACTCGCTTTTTAGCACGGCGAGCTCGCCTATGGTTTGCATTTTTAGTTTTTCCAGCACCGAGGGCGTTAGATTGGGCTCTCTAAGCAGCTCTCGCAGCATATCTAGACCGAAATCAAAGTGCTCTTTTAGGCAGTTTAGCTGGATGCCGAAGGTTTCAAAATTGCTCGCGGCGCCGATCTCGACCGCGCAGATATCGAGCTTGCGGTGAAATTCGCTCACTCCCAGCGTCTTTGAGCCCTCGCCCAAAACGCCCGCGCAGATGCGCGCAAGGCCCAGGGTCTTCTCGCTCACCGCGCCGCTTGCTTTAAAAATTAGCTTGAAGCTCGCCACCGGCAGCGAATCGTCGAACTGATACAAAAAGTCGATTTTAGCGCTTTTGCCGTCTTTAGTGTTGAGTGAAATCTCTTTTTTTTCCATCGTTTTCCTTTATAAAATTTTTAAATTTTATCGCTCTTGTAGGCGCGGTTTTAAAATTTTGACGTAGCCAAGCGCATTGCTTTTAAAATTTGCACGGGGCTCACTTTCAAAATTTCGCTAAAACAAGTTTTCAAAATTTTCTTCAAACTCGCTTCTAAAATTTCGCGCTAGGGTAGTTTTGCCCATCCTGCTTTAAAATTTAATCGCGCTGCATTTTTGTAAAATTTCAGCGCCCCAAACGGCGCGCCGCCGCAACGCATTCTAGCTACGAGGCGAAATTGTCACAGCGCATTTGCGGCACAAAACGAAATATCCGCGCCTAAACGGGGCGCATTGCCGTTGCCAAACACGCAGCTCTGCGGCGTATCGAATCGCCACAGTATGTTTTGTCGCCGCAAACGCGGCAAGCGCCTTCACAAAATGCCTTCTGCGCGCCGTCTACGCCGCATTGATCTCGCAGCGTAGAATTTCGCGTCCGAAAAATTCTAAGGCGAAATTCTGCAGCGAAATGAAATTTTACCGCGCAAATTCCTTTCGCGCCCGTAAATTTAAGCCCATCCTATTATCAAAATTTTAAATCTCGCGGCAAAATTCCACGCTCGAGATCGCGAATTCGCTATCTGTTTTAAGGCAAATTTGCCGCTAAATTCTAGCCGTAAGCGCATAAATTTCTGCCGCAAACACGCAAAACCCGCGCCTAAGCGTACGTCTCCAAAATATCGTAGTTGGTGTTGCGCTTGGCGGGTATTTCGCCTACATCGCGGATCAGCGCTATCATCTCGTCCTTGCTCATCCGAAAGCTCGCGCCCGCGGCCTTTACGACGTTTTCCTCCATCATCGTGCTTCCAAGATCGTTCGCGCCGAATTTCAGCGCCAGCTGCCCGATGTAGCTGCCCTGCGTGACCCAGCTGCTTTGGATGTTTTTGAAATTATCCAAAAATAGCCGCGAGACGGCGAGCAGGCGCAGGTAGCGGTTCGGGCTTTGTTTTTTGATCTCTGGATGCTCGCGCAAAAGGCGGGTGTTTTGCCCCTGAAAGCTCCATAAAATGAACGCTCGAAAGCCGCCCGTGCGGTCTTGCAGCTCGCGGATTTTATCCCAGTGTTCTACGATCTCGCGCGTGCTTTCCAGCGTACCGAACATCATCGTGGCGGTCGTTTTCATACCGATGCCGTGCGCCTCCTCGTGCACTCTAAGCCACGTGGCGCTATCGCTTTTGCGCGGCGCTACTAGCTCTCGCACGCGGTCGCTTAAAATTTCGGCTCCGGCTCCGGGCATCGAGTAGAGCCCCTTGGCTTGCAGCCTGCGAAGTACTTCGAGCGTGCTAATGCCGCTAAGGCGCGCGATATAATCGATCTCGATCGCCGAGAAGCCGTGGATTGTGATGCTCGGATAATTTTTGCGGATGAACTCCACCAGATCCTCGTACCATTCGATTTTTAGCTTCGGATGGACGCCGCCTTGAAATAAAATTTGCGTGCCGCCCACGGCGATGAGCTCCTCGATCTTTTCGCTAATCTGTTCAAAGCTCAGCACATAGGCATCCGCGTCGCTTGCGTGGCGGTAAAATACGCAAAATTTGCAATCCACCATGCACGCGTTGGTGTAGTTTATGTTTCGATCGATGATGAAGGTCGTGACGCGATCCGGGTGCAGCTCGCGCTTGCGCGCAAACGCCGCGCGCCCAAGCTCGTTCAGATCGGCGTGTTCTATTAAATTTAGAGCTTCGTCTATACTTAGTCTTTTCAAATTTATCCTTCCGATTTGCCTTTGCGATACGGCTTTAGTGCGCTGGTGATTTTTTGATTTAGCGTCGGCAGATAGTCCTTGATAGCTATCTCTATCAGCTCAAAATTTAGCCGTTCGTATTCGTGAGAAGCGATATTTCTGGTGGCGTTGATAGCTCTTATTTCATCTTTGCTAAAGATCGCCAAAGCCTGTAAATCGTTGCTTTCTTGCAGCCCCTTTAGCAGGGCGTGGATATTTATGAACTGCATCATTATCGCGGGCTGCAAAACGTCCTCATCTGCAAGTGCCTGTGCTACGCCGCCCTCGCATTTATTTAGGATGGATGAAATTTTATCAGATATCTTTTTTAATCGCTCTACGCTTGATTTTTCAAACATAAATCGCTCCTTGCAAAAGCTTTGCTTTTTCTTCGCGACTTAAAGAGGTAGTATCGCACAGATCGACATTTGCATTAAATTTACCGGAGAGCTTTTTTTTAAAATCGTCTAAAAAAACCAGCGCCGAAAAGGGGTTTCCTAGATTTTTTACCATTTTTGCCCCGTCGGTTTCGATCGCGATGTCGATGTCTGAAAACGCGTCGGCGCTACCCTTGGCGTAGCTGCCGAAAAGCCCTAGCTCGGTAATGCCAACCGCAAAAAGCCTCTTTTTCTGCGACGATAAAAATTTTAAAATTTCATCTTTGCTGTTGATCGTTTTTTTTGGTGCGGTTTTAGCGCTCACTCTACGCCTCTTTCGGGTCTACGGGCGCTTCTTCTTTAGCGCCAGAGCTTTGCGCGTCTTTGCTTGCGGTGGCGTTAGAATTTTTATCGCCGGCACTCCTGCTGTCTGCGTCGCTTAAATTTGTGTCGCCGTTATTTAAATTTATCCCGTCTGCGCCGCTAGAATTTCGACTGCTATCTTTTTTAACCACGATCTGGCCGTTTTTTACGCCTGAAATTTCGACGCGGTCACCCTCGTTAAGATCCGAAATTTCATCGCTTTTCCAAAACGTGCCTTTGAAATAGACCATGCCGTTTTTGACGGTGCCGGTGCCGCTTTCGTCCAAAAAGTTATCCTCATGCCTCTCTTCTGGTTTGAAAAAGCGCGATTTTAGCGGCCTTTTAAATGCGATCAGAAGCACGAAAGAAAGTACGAACGAAAGCAGAATTTGTACGTCCCAATCAAGCTGAAAGCCGAAGCTCAAAAGCCCCGTGATGAAAAATCCGGCGCTGAAAAATATAAAGGTAAAATCCATCACCAAAAGCTCGACGATCGCCAAAATCACGCCGATTATGATAAAAATCAGCGCGTTCATTTGAGCTCCTTCGCGCCGTTTTTGCTGAGGAATTCTTTAAGCACGCTAAGAGAGCCGATCAGCTCGCTCGTTTCGTAAGGGATCAAAATTTTATCCTTGCTCGGGTTTTTGGACAGCTCGCTGAAGGCGTTTACGCGACCCTGCGCGAGCAGGTATTCCGCCGCAAAGCTGGAAGCACTCATCGCTAAATTTATACTGTCCATCGCGTCTTTTTGACCTTGCGCGAGCGCGATCTGCTCGTATTTTTTCGCATCCGCCATACGCTCGATCGCCTCGGCTTCGAGAACCTTCTCCTGCTTTAGCGCTTCGGCGTTTCGGATGAGGGCTGCTTTTTCAGCCTCGGCTTTAAGCTCGATCGCGCGCTTTTCGCGCTCGGCCTTCATCTGCATATTCATCGCCTCTTCGATGCCGTGCGGTACCGAAATTTCGGAAATCTCCACGCGCATGATCTTTACGCCCCAGTTATCTGCGGCGTCGCCTAGAGCGATTTGTAGCTTGGAATTTAGCTGATCGCGCGAACTAAGCGTGCTATCTAGGCTCATCTCGCCGATCGCGCTACGTAGCGTCGTCATCGCTAAATTTGAAATCGCGCGGCGATAATCCTCGACGTTGTAAAGCGCCATCTTACCGTCGATGACCTTCAAAAACACGATACCGTCGACGCTTATGTTGACGTTATCTTTGGTAATGACTTGCTGTTTGCTGATATCCACCAGCTGTTCGCGCACGCTCATCTTCGCGCGCACCGCGTCAAAAAACGGCACGATGATGTGAAAGCCGCCGTCAAGCACCTTATGAAAGCGACCCAGCCGCTCGATGATCAAAATTTCCGATTGTGAGACGATCTTGACCCCCATCTTTAGAATTGCCGCGATGAGGACGCAAAATACTATTACCGTAGTTACGAACCCTTCCATTTTCACTCCTGAATTAAAATTTCGCAATTATAGCATTTTTAGCTTATTTTGGCTTTTAAGGCGCGCCGTGATACAATCGCTCTAAATTTTTATAATTAAATACGGGATAAAATTTTATGATCAGATACATCGTGCTACTTCGACATTCACGCAACTACCGCCTGCTCTTTTCGGCGGGTTTTATATGTATGTTCGGCTTGTGGTTTTCTGTGGTGGGGGTCGCTACGCTACTGATTGAACTTGGCGCGCCGGTATGGGCGATTACGGCGGTGGGCGTCGTTTCATTCGTGCCGAACGTTTTTTTAGCGCCCATTAACGGCATCATCGTGGATAAATTTCAACCAAAGCCGCTGATGACGGCGATGTTTATAACCGAGATGATCAGTATTTTCATGCTAATTTTTATTGATAGTTTGGATTATTTGTGGCTGCTACTTTTGATCGTGGTCGTGCGCAGCGTCGCAGGCACGCTGTTTTTTCAAACCGAATCATCTACGCTGCCGAAATTTCTAAGCCGCCCCTATCTCAAGCTTGCTAACGAGATGACGGGCATTATCTGGACGATCACATATACTTTCGGCATGGCGAGCGCTGGTATTTTTATCCACTATTTCGGCGTGCGAGCGGCATTTATTTTGGATTTTTGTTTATACGTTTTTTCGTTTTTTATCCTGCTGCGGCTAAATTTTAAAGACCTCGCAAAAAACGCGCCAGGGCCGGTGTTTAAAATGCTAAAGGAGGGCTTTTCTTACCTGCGCTCGCATCCTTTGGTGGTGCATCTCATCGTCCTTCATGCCTTCGTTGCCGTCACCACCTACGACAATCTCATCGCGCTTCTTGCGAAGTATAAATACAAAGAAATTTTAAGCGCTTCGCTAGTCATCGGGCTTATGAATATGTCGCGCTCGACGGCTGCATTTTTCGGGCAGATATGGCTAAGCAAGATTGTGAATAAACATACGTTTTTTTGGCTATTGCTGGGGCAGTTTGCGGGCATCGCGCTGTGGGCGGTGCTGGAGTTTAACTACTGGCTTTCGTTTGCGGGCATGATCGCGGCGGGATTTTTCATCACGACGGTGTGGTCGTATTCTTTTACGCAGCTGCAAAGCCACGTCGACAGGGAGTTTTTCGGGCGCGTTATCGCTTACAACGACATGGCGTATTTCATCGTCGCGACGCTCGTATCGGCTGCGATCGGATTTTTTTTCGAGCTTGGATTTTCGCTTTCGCAAATCACCTTCGGCATGGGCTTTATGTTTGCAATCGCGGCGTTTTATTATAAATTTTTGATCTACGAAAAAATTTAAGAGCATGCTGCTATCTTTTCGGCGCGATCTCGGGACGGAAGATAGCAAATATAAATAAAAAGCTCATCGCTGCAAAAAACACCCAGATAAAGCCGTTTGCGCCCAAACATTTCATCATCGCGCCGATTATCAAAGGCGAACAGAGCGACGCGCTTGAATAGATAAAAAGCATCGCCGCCGAAATTTGCACGCGAGATGCGCCCTCGCCGGTGATGGAGTCATTTGCGCGCGCGATGGCGAGCGAATACAAAGGAAAAGCGCCAAATCCCAACATCAACGCAAGCGCGCACGTTAGGATGAAGCTTTTGGCAAAAAATAGCGCCGCGCAGGCTACGATACCGATGGCGCAAACTATCATTATGGCGCGTTTGCGGCCGAATTTATCCGAGATTACGCCGCAGAAGAGCTGCGCTAAGAAGCCTCCGACCATTGCCGATCCCATAAATGCGCCCACTGAGCCCACTCCAAGCCCCGCGCTTAGCACGAAAACGCTCGCCATCGAAAAAAAGCCGTTAATCAAAATGCCCGCGCAAACCACCGTCGCAAACGCAAGCGGCGGCACGATCGAAATTTGCGGCATCGAAACTCGCATGCGAGCGGGAACCCTAGGAGGGTTGAAGCGGATTAAATTTACCGGTAGCAGCGCCAAGATGATGAAAAATGCGCTTAGCACGAAAACTTTCATCGTTCCGAAATTTAGCGCCAAAATTATAACTCCTATCGCAAACGCGCCGTAAAAAACCGCTTCGTAGATCGCGAGCACGCGGGATCGGATGGAGTTTGTGATCTTTGAGTTTATCCAGCTTTCGATTATCATCAAAAGTGCGTAGTAGCAAAAGCCCAAAATAAAGCGCAAAATCGCCCAATACACGAGGTTTGAGCCAAGATCATGCAGCATCGCCGCGATGCCAAAAAGCGCCGTAAAGACCGCGTATGCCCGCACGTATGAGAGCGCGCCGATTATCGAAGGCACGAAAAAGCCGCTAAAGATCGCCCCTAAAAAGAAAAACGCCGAAATTAGTCCGATCTCAAGCTCGCTGTGGCCGGATTCTTTTAGCATGATGCCCGCGCTTGCGATGACTAGCGCATCGCCGATAAACATAAAGAAAATCCCCAGAAATAGAGGGCTTAGCGAGCGTGCCGCGCGCATGGATTCAAACAATGACTTTTCCTTGGAATTAAATTTGGCGTATTGTAGCCTTTTATTGATTAAAGCTCGGTTTTTATGGCAAAATATTTGAAAAAATTTTGAAGGAGCGGGTATGAGATTAAAAATTTTAACCGCATTTTTACTGGCGGCGATATTTGGCGGATGCGCGGCGTTTCGAGGCAAGGTATATATATTGGAGGATCCCAAGGTAAAGGAAGCATATAGCGCGATAGAGTTACCGTATAGCATTAAGATAGATGGAGAAACTTTTACCAGAAAGTATAAAAATCTTGCGGCGGCATATTATTTTTTAAACGATGAGGAAGGATTTGGCTGGAGTAAGCTCGTATCTATATCATATTTCAACGACGTAAAAAATATCGATGAGTATGCGTATGGGATATATCAAGCGATCGAAGAGGCCAATGCGGGAAAAAAACAAGAGGATCGACGCTCCTTCGGCATTTTAAAGACCAACCATACGCAAGCTATAATAGTACTCCTCAATCCGCCCGCCCCCGGAGATCCTAATTTCAATAAATATGAAGTCGATCTAATGGTTGCAGATATGCAAAGCTGCGGACTTGTACTTGTGCAATACGCGAAAAATTTCGATTCGGATAGAGATTTTAAAAAGATGCGAAAATTTATAAAGGAAAATAAAGCCAAAATTTTATCGCAGATGCCTAAGATCAAGTGCAGGTAGCGCCGAAAAGCCAAGCGTGCGATAAAATTTTACCGCGGCAGTTTTAAAACGGCGCGAGCGTTTAAATTTAAAGTCAAGCCCGTAACGAAGCGCTGAAATTTTTAAGATAAAATTTTAATCCAAAAGTTAAAGCTCTAGCAGTCGCGCCTAGTCGCATCAAAGAGACGAGCTTTATTGAAAAGCACTGCAGCTAAAGCGGCGAGTTGCTAAATTTCAAGGCGAAATTTCAATCTTTGCGGATAAATTTATGTAGCTTGCTTGAAAGATAAAATTTTAAAATTTCATAGAGCAAAACCGGGGCGCAAAAGGTGCAGAATTTTAAAGCTCTAACTGTTTTGCATAATCCCCTTTAGGCTGCGATACTCCTCGCATTCGCTCGTCAGCTTCGCGTCGGTGCCGATGGCGAGGATGCGGCCGTTTTTCATCACGGCGATACTGTCGGCGCGCTCGATCGTAGAGAGGCGGTGAGCGATTACAAAGACGATTTTGCTTTGTTTGATCTTTTCGATGACGTTTGAGATCTCCTTTTCGCTTGCATTATCCAGCGCCGAAGTCGCCTCGTCGAATATTAAAATTTGCGGGTCCTTATACAGTGCGCGCGCGATGGCGATACGCTGGCGCTGCCCGCCGCTAAGATTTGCGCCGAACTCGTTAAGCAGGGTGTAAATTCCATCCTTCATCGAGCTTACGAACTCATAGGCGTTGGCGAGCTTCAGCGCCTCTATGACGCGCTGCTCGTTAAATTCCGCGCCGTAGCTTACGTTTTGCGCGATCGTGTCGTTGAAAATATAGACGCGCTGGCTTACGAGGCCGATGTTTTTGCGCAGGCCAGGGATGCTAAACTCGCCGATCTCGTCGTTGCCGTTGAATAAAATTTTACCGCTACTTGCGTCGTAAAAGCGCATCAGCAGGTTCACGACCGAGCTTTTGCCGCCGCCGCTGTTTCCGACGAGCGCTAAAATTTCACCCTTTTTGACGCTGAAGCTTATGTCTTTCAGCGCCGCCTTGTCGCCGTAGTTTAGCGACACGTCGCAAAAGCTCACCGAGCCGATCTCACCCATCTGCTTTCCGCCTCCTACGATCGTAGGCTCCAAGTCTATGAGCTCAAACGTCCGCTCGCTCGCCGCGATGGCGTCTTGCATGTTGTTGTATAGAGAGGAGACCTTTTTTATCGGCGTGTAAACCATAAAAAGCGCCGTAAGGAAGCTGAAAAAGCTGCCGATGCTCATTTGACCCGCGATGACCTCCTGCCCTCCGACGATGATCACTACGGCGATGCCCACTGCGCCTAGCATCTCCATGATCGGGCTTACCAGGCACGTCGTTACGACAGCTTTTAAATTTAGACCGAAAAATTTCTTGTTTTCGGCGTTAAATTTCTCCACTTCAAAGCTCTCGGCGTTGCTTGCTTTGACGATTTCGATGTTGGAGTAAATTTGACTGAGCGCCGAGGAGATATCGGAGGTTTTTTCTTGAGACTCGCGCGAAATTTTTTTCATCCGCTTTGCAAGGCGAGAGAGCGGATATATCGCGCACGGAAAGACTACGAGCGCGAAAAACGAGAGCTTTGGACTCTGATAGATCACGACGCCCAAAAGCCCCAAAATCGTAATGATCTGCGTGAAAAAATCGGGAATCATATTCGAAACTACGACGCGGATACGCTCTATGTCGTTGATCGTGCGGCTGATGAGCTCGCCCGTGCGGAAGCGGTTGAAAAAATCCACGTCCAGCCGCACGAGGCTTGCAACGAGCCTGTCGCGGAAGCGGCGCACCGTGTCTTGACCGATGAAGGCGGTGAAGTAGTTTTGCATAAACGCGCCGCCGCTTTTCATCGCGAAAACCACGATGATCGCGATCGGAAGCGTATAGAGATACGGCTCGTTTTTTTCGACGAAAATTTTGTTTAAAACGGGCTTCGCGCTCGCAGCAGTCGCCACGCTCGTCATCACCATACCCAAAATCGCCAATGCAAACTGCGGCTTGTAATCCCTAAAATAGGGCTTAAAGCGCGATAGTAAAGTTTTAAAACCGTTCAAATACAATCCTTTTTTATAAAATTTTTAAAATTTAAATCCTAAAATTTTTAAAATTTCAAAAATTCTGAAATTTTAAAATTCCTTAAATTTTAGAATTTCGACCGCGAGGCAGCACAAAATTTATGGGGCGGCGCGGGACTAATTCGCGCTTCGCAAGCTCACTAAATCTATCCGCCCACATACGCTGCCGTGCGGACGACGCCGAGATTTAGCTTTTTTGTTTGCCGTTTTTAAAGCGTTAAGCGCTTAAAGCGAGCAAGTTTTTATTTATCGTGATCTCTAAACGCTTTTGCAAACCATTTTTTTAAAACGCTGAACGCTTTGAGACGCCATAAAGCGCTACAAAATGCCGTATCGTAATTGCATTGCGTTATATCGCTACTTCGCAGCGCCGCATTGCATTGCTCTTTCGCACCACCGCACTACCTATAAAATCGCTGCCAGCCTTGTGGTTTTTCCGCTGCATCAGCCGTATCGCCAAATGAAGTCGTGACTTTCGTCGCTGTGCGCACCCACGAATATCGCCGAATAAAAATCGCGCCAAAATTTGCACGTCGCCGCAGCATGTTCCACTGCACCTAGTCGCGTTAAAATTTACGCACAGGTGCGCCGGAGTGCTGCTTTCACTATACTGCATCGCAACTTTGCATCGCCAATTGCCATAAAAAATAGCACTGAAATTTACGCACAGACAAGCCGTAGTGCTACCGCTGTACCGCGCTATATCGCGCCGCCGCATCAGCCGCACCGACGAATGAAAATCTCTATCCGCCTCGCGCCTCTGTCGCCGCGCCACGTCACACATCGCTCCTGCACCGTATCGCTAAATAAAATACGCCGTCGTATCGCGATACCGCAAATAAAATTGCTTCAAAATTTTCGTGCGGATTAGCGTTCGGACTTACGTCTCGCATCGTAAAAATCACAAAATTTAACGTAAAATTTTGCGCTAAATTTTACGTTTTACTCCGCTGCGACCTCCCAAACGGTGCCGCCAGGCGTATCCATCACTTCGATCTTCATATCCGTAAGGCGCGCCCTGATGGCATCCGCGCGCGTAAAGTCCTTTTCTGCCTTCGCCTGCGCGCGCTGTTTTATCAGCTCCTCGATCTGCGCTCTTTGCTGCTCGCTCACGCCGAAGCGAAAGTATTCGGTCTCATCCTCATATAAAATTCCAAGCGTCTGCTTCGCAAATTCTAAATTTACGGCGATTTGAGCCTTTAGCGCTTTATCTTTTGGCGCGCGATCTAGCGCTTCGTTCGCGCTTGCTACGAAGCTATCGAGCACCGCAAGCGCGCCCGAGGTGTTGAGATCGTCGCTTAAAAACTCCATCATCTCCGATCTAAATTTAACCTCCACAGCAGGTAGTTCGGGCGCAGAATTTTGCCCCGCAGAGGGAGCTAAAACGTCACGGACGCGCTTTTTAAGGCGGTAAATTTTATCTAGCCTCTTTTTGCTCGCAAGCAGATCGGCTATCGAATAATTAAAATTTGCCCTGTAATGCGAGCTTAAGAGATAAAATCTCAGCGCCTCGCCGGGTGCGATTTTTAGGGCATCTCCTACAAAAAATGAGTTGCCGAGGCTCTTGCTCATCTTTTCGTTATTTACTTGCACGAAGCCGTTGTGAAGCCAGTATTTACTTAGTGCTCTATGGCGGGCGCAGCGGCACTGCGCGGCTTCGTTTTCGTGATGCGGGAAGAGCAGATCGGCGCCGCCTGCGTGAATGTCGATGCAAAAATGCGGATCGCCGCTATCAAGGTGCGCCAAAATCATCGCGACGCACTCGCTATGCCAACCCGGACGCCCTTTGCCAAACGGGCTATCAAACCAATTCTCGTCAAATTTCCACAGCACGAAGTCCTTCTCGTCGTGCTTGGCATCGTTTGAGGCGACACGGGCGATGTTTTTGCTAGCGCCCTCTTTTTTGCCGCTAAGGCTTAGATAATCCCCGTCCTTGCGCGTGTCAAAGTAGATACCGTCACCGGCGATCTCGTAGGCAAAGCCTTTTTGAAGAAGCGAGGATATGAGCTCGCAGATCGCAGCAATATTTTCGGTTGCCTTGGGCGAAATGCTCGCGTCCGCGACGTTTAGTGCGCTCATATCTTGCAAATATCTATGGGTGTAAAACTCCGTGATCTCCTCGAGGCTCTTGCCGGTTTCCGCCATCTTTTTTAAAATTTTATCATCGATATCGGTGAAATTTCGCGCAAATTTAACCTCATAGCCCTCCGCTTGCAGCACGCGGCGCAGCAGATCGAAGCTTACGGCGCTTTTTGCATGCCCCAGATGCGCGTCGTCATAAACTGTCGGACCGCAGGCGTAAATGCGCGCCAGCCCCTCGCTAATGGGCTTAAAAGGGAGCTTCTTTTTGCTCAAACTATCATAAATTACCATAATACAAGCCTTTTAAAATGTATAAAATCGCCGCCTCGCCTGCACAAAGCGCCGCGATCGCAATAATTTTTTTTGCGCGGATTATAGCCAAAAAGTTATTAAATCCAAAAAAATAGAGATTAAAGCCCAGCAGAAACGCTCCCGTTATCGTGCTTGCAAACGCAAGTCCCACGGCTCCGAAGGGTTTAAAAAACAGCGCGCACAAAGCGACGTTTATAAAGACGCACCAGATCGAAATTTTCGCGCTTAGCTTCTGCTTCATATTCGCATACAGCCAGTGCGAAAAAATCCTAGACAGCCCGAACGGCACGAGCCCCACCATATACGCGCCGAGAACTGCGGCGCATTCGATAGAATTTTGGCGGGTAAATTCTCCGCGCTCAAATAGCAGCTGCGTGATCTCGTTTCGCAGCATCACGCCGCCTATCGCAGAGAGCCCGAGCAGCGCCAAAAGGAAGTAAAACCCGCGCTCCACGAGCGCCAGAGCCTGCGCGTCGTCGTGAGCTTTTACGAATTTGCTCATGCGCGGAAAGATCGCCGTGCTAAGCGCGATCGCAAAAAGCGCGAGCGGCAGCTGAAATATGCGGTTGGCGTAGTAGAGATAGCTTATGCTGCCGCTAGCAAGGAAGCTCGCAAAAAAGGTATCTATAAACGAGCTTAGCTGAAGCGCCGAAGCACCGAGCACGCCCGCGAAAAAATTTTTATAAAAGCCCTGCGTCTGCGGTTTATCGCCTCGCGCAAGCCGCGCAAAGCCGCCTGTTAAGACGCGTAGCATGCCGGTAAATTTCAGCGCATAAACGTGCACCGCAAGCTGTAAAAGCCCGCCCGCTACGACGCCGAAGCTAAGATAGAGCACCGCCGTAGCGCCGTCCTTACCGCGAGCTAGCAGAAGCGCCGCGATCATCGCTAAATTTAGAAGTGCGGTCGAAAACGCCGTCGTAGCGAAATGGTCTCGGTACTGAAGCAGCGAAGCAAAGAGCGTAACGACGAAGATAAACGTAAGGTAGAAAAAATTTATCCGCACGTATGGCACCGCAAGATCGATCTGCTCGGCGCTAAATCCGTATGCTAAAACTTTAGTAAAAACGGGTGCGGCAAGCAGCACGAGCGCCGTTAAAAGCGCGATGAAAACGCTAAATTTTATTAGCACTGCTGCGGCAAAAATTCCTTTTTTGCGCGCGGCGGTAAAGCTAGGCAAAAAAGCCTGCGTAAAGGCTCCCTCGCCGAATAGTCTACGGAAAAGATTGGGCAGTTTAAACGCTACGAAAAACAGATCGCTGTAAATCCCCGCGCCCAAAACCGATGCGGTAAGCAGGTCGCGCACGAAACCTAAAACTCGCGAAACCAGCGTGCCTGCGCTATTTGTAAAAAAGCCTCTGAGCATAAATCTCCATTAAATTTTATAAAATGCCAAGGTTGATTATATTATAATTTCCCCTATTTTTTGATTTTGGAGAGAAATTTTTGCGGAATTTAGCCTTTTCGCTCGAAAGCTCGGGCGGGAAAAACACCTTATCGCTACGCGGGCAGTGGAACTACAAAAGCTCGCGCGCTCAGCTGCTTGCACTAAAAAAAGCGGTAAAAAATCTAAACGAGCTGGAGCTAAGCTTAAGCGAAATTTCAAATTTAGACTATTTCATGGCGCTGATGATCAAAAACGCCCTTGCCGGCAAGCGGGTTAGTCTTGTGGAGGATAGCTGCAAAGCCGCCAAAATTCTAAGCTTTATGGATGATAAAACGATCGATTTTAGCTACGTGCCCGAGTCTCGTAGGCTAAATTTTTTAGCGCAGATCGGACTTTATTGTCATCTTGGAATTTTAGGCTTGCTAAGCCTTGCTGGCTTTTTGGGCGAGTTTTTTTCCAAACTCGCGGCTTTTATAATTCATCCGATGAAATTCCGCTTCAAAGAAACCGTAAATTTCATCAAAGATAGCGGTATAGACGCGCTTTTCATCGTCTCATTGACGGCATTTTTAATTGGTATCGTGCTTGCTTACATCGGCTCGGATATGCTTTCTAAATTTGGCGCCAGCATCTATATCATCGACATAATGGGTGCTTTGACGCTCCGTGAGGTAGCGCCTCTAATCGCCGCCATCGTTATCGCGGGTCGCTCGGCTTCGAGCTTTACGGCGCAGATCGGTGTGATGAAGATCACCGAAGAGATCGATGCGATGAGGACGATGGGCTTTGATCCGTTTTATTTTCTTGCGATGCCGCGCATTATCGCGATGGTACTAATCATGCCGCTAGTCATTTTTATCGCAGATTCGGTAAGTATTTTTGCTCAGATGATAGTGTGTGACGCGTATTTAGACATAGCCTTTAGCGATTATTTGGATAGATTTAAGGCTTCTGTAGAGCTTAGGCATTTTTTAGTAGGTGTGATTAAAGCGCCGTTTTTCGGGGCATTCATTGCTATCATCGGCTGCATGCGGGGTTTTGAGGTCAAAGGAAATACCCAAAGCATCGGCGAATACACCACCATTAGCGTCGTAAATGCGATATTTTGGGTTATCGCGATCGACGCGGTATTTGCGGTTTTGTTTTCGGAAATCGGGCTATGAGCGAGCAAGTACAATCCAGCGAAAGCGCTAAAATTATAGTCGCGCGCGACGTTACTACCGCGTACGGATCGCGCATTATGCACGATAGCGTGAGCTTTGGCGTCAAAAAGGGCGAAATTTACGGCTTCCTAGGCGGCAGCGGCAGCGGCAAAACGACGTTAATGAAAACGCTCATATTTTTAAAGCGCCCGCAAAGCGGCGAGATTAAAATTTTCGGGCGCGATATTTGGCGCGCGAGCGAGGCGGAACAAAACGAGATCCGCCTAAAATGCGGCGTGATGTTTCAGTTCGGTGCGCTTTACAGCTCGATGAGCGTGCTCGAAAACGTAGGCGTGCTGCTGCGCGAATACTCTAAATTTAGCGAGCGCGAGATAGATGAGCTATCGATGTTTTGGATCCAAAAGGTGGGGCTTAAGAAGGAGGCTGCTGCGCTTAGCCCAAACGAGCTTAGCGGCGGTATGAAAAAGCGCGTGGCGCTGGCTCGCGCGCTAGCACTTAGCCCTGAAATTTTATTTTTGGACGAGCCAAACTCGGGGCTTGATCCGCTCAGCGCCAGATCCCTTGATAGGCTTGTTTGCGAGCTTAGAGACAGCCTCGGCGTCACGGTCGTGATGGTGACTCACGACGTGGACAGTATCTTTGACATTTTGGATCGATTTTTGATCGTGGATAATCAAAAAATTGCCTTTGAAGGAAGCATCGAGGAAATTTCAAGCCTAAAGAACAACCCGCTTGAAGAGCTATTTAAGATGCGGCAAAGGGATTGAGTTTTGAAATTTACCGAGCCGAAATACATGTCGCGATGGGTAAAATCGGATAAAATTAGATAGGTGCAAGCTGAAATTTTAAAATAGCGGCGGGAAAATTTTAAATTTCAAACCTAGCTAGGAATTCCGGGCTCCGCAGGGCTTAAATTTTTAAAATTTAGGCCGTAGCGGCTCAATCGAAATTTTAAAATTCAGGCGGGTCGTATTTAAGGGCGCATGTGCGGGATAGCGCATTAAATTTTAAAATTTTAACAAGCAAATGGCGCTAAATTAAATCGGGGCGGTAAAATTTTACGCTAAAATACGGCGCGGCGATATTTTGAAATTTCAAAATGCACGCTAAGCTTTACAATTTAAACTCAGATGATTCTGCAAATTTTGCGACTATTTGAGAAAGTGCTAAGTTTTAAAATTTAAGCCCAAATGGCTATTTTAAAGCATATCGCAGGGCTTAAATTTTACGCTCTGAAATTAGGAGAAAAGATTGGAAAATAGAACTTCATACACGATAGTAGGCGCATTTGTTATGATTTGCGTCGCGGCTCTTACGGCATTTATGTGGTGGATGCTTACAAAGACTGATCGCAGCGAGAGCTACCGCTCCTACTATATCCACACAAAAGAGCTTCCAGTAGGCATTAAGGAGAATTCCGAAGTTAAATTTATCGGCGTAAATGCGGGCATAATCAAAAGCATCGACTTTGCCGATATCGAAAATGCGATTATTGAGATTGAAATTTCGGTAAAAAGCAAGCTACCGATCTCGCAAGATAGCGTCGCTAAGGTAGAATCTCAAGGCATCAGCGGAATCGCGTTTATAAATATCACGAAAGGAAGCGGCAAGCTTTTCCCGCCGAATGATAAAAAGCCGATAATTGCGCTGGATAAAACGCTTCTTGATAAAATCGGCTCTAAAGCTGAAGTCATCACCGATAGCGTGAGTGAGATGATCTTTAAGATTAATGGGCTGTTGTCTAAGCAAAATACCGATAAAGTGGATAGAATTCTATCTTCGATGGATAAATTTAGCGCTGAGCTAAGTGATGAGAAAAAATTCCAAAGCCTAGATGCGCTGCTTGCTAACGTAAATACTCTCATAGCGAATTTAAACGAGCGCGAGAAGGAGCTAGACGCGCTGCTAGATAATCTAAACGCTTTTGCCGTGAGTGCTGCCAATCTATCGAATTCGCTGGATAAAACCGCAGGTATCATCACTAAGCGTATCGATCGCGGCGAGTACAATCTAAAAGCGATCTTGGATCCTACGCTTGAGGAGGCAAAAAACACTCTTGGCGAGCTAAAAAAATCGCTTAGAGAATTCCAAGGCGCGATGTTTAGGCTAGAGGACAATCCTTATGATTTCTTTTTTAAAGACACTTCTAAAAGCGCGGATCGCGACGATAAAAAGGAATAAAGATGAAAAATTTTATAAAGTTTACGCTTGCTGCGACGCTGGCGGCGATATTTTTAGGCGGCTGCTTAGCCAAGCAGGCTAAGCCATACACCTACTACGAGCTGCGTTATGATCAAAAGCGCTGCGTAAATCCTAGCGGCGTGCGCAAAAATATCTTTATCGACACCATTACGGCGACAGATCTCGTCGATAGGCGGGATATTTTAATAGTGGATTTTAGAAACCGAACGCGGTTCGCAAGCGACGCCAAATTTATCACTATGCCTAGCGAAATGGTATATAAGGCGCTACTTGATGCGGCATTTTCCACCTGCTCGCTAAATCCGATCTTCGTGCCAAAAGAGCGGGATTTGCGCCTAAAAACCAGTATCGTAGCGCTTCAGATTAATAACGATCAGGCAACCGTCACGATGGGATATGAAATTTTAAATTCTTTAGAAAGCATAAAATCAGGCATCGTCACTAAGCGCGTTTTCGTGCCTGATCCTAGCTCGCAAAGCATTTATAATGCTCTAAATTTAGCGCTTAATGAGAGTATAAATGAAATTTTAAAGGCTCTTAGATGATAGCGGCGATCGAAGGGATTATAACGCGCAAGGAGCCCACTGCTTGCGTCATTAAATGCGCTAGCGGCGTGAGCTACGCCCTTTCATTGTCATTAAATACCTCCGCGAAGCTCACGCAGGGCAGGCTGACCGAGCTTGCGTGCGTTCAAATTCTGCGCGAGGATGCCGATTCGCTGTATGGGTTTTTAGACGAGAGTGAAAAAAGGATGTTTGAAACTCTAATCAAGCTTAGTGGTGTAGGTGCAAGCACGGCGATGGCGGTTTGTTCGACCCTCGCTCCGCAGGATTTCGCGCGTTGCGTAGCTACGGGGGATGCTGCGACGCTAACTTCAGTTCCGGGCATCGGCCCAAAGACTGCTAGACGGATCATTGCCGAACTAGGCGATGCGAAGCTAATGGAATTCGGTCCTAGCGAGACTTATAAAAATGAAGCGGCGTCCGCGCTACAAAGCCTTGGATTTAAGCGCGATAAGATCAATCAAATCTTAGCAGGATGCAGCAGCACGAATACGTCAGATCTTGTCAAAGAGGCGTTAAAAAAATTAGCGTAGAAAATAAAATTTGAAGGAAAACAATGAAATTTGGCTTAGTTTTTGGAGCTCAAAGCTATGAGCACGAAGTAAGTATCATCTCGGCAATTGCCGTCAAAAATGCCCTAAAAGGCTGGGACTTGGAGTTTGTATTTTGCGATAAAAATCGTAAATTTTACCGCATTGAGGATAAAAATATGCGCGCGGCATATTTTAAGCAGGGCGGCTATGCTAAAGCAAAAGAGCTTAGCATCGGTGCAGGCGGATTTTTTGAGAGCGGAATGTTTAGCAAAAGCATGCTAGAAGTCGGCACATATATCAATCTAATCCATGGCTGCGACGGCGAGGATGGCAAAATGGCGGCGCTATTTGAGTTTTTTGGCATCCCTTACATCGGCCCTCGCATCGAAGCTAGCGTTCTAAGTTATAATAAAATTTTAACCAAGCACCTGGCCGCAATCGCAAATGTAAAAACCTTGCCGTATGAGATCGTAAATCGTACTAGTCTGCCTAATTTTAATTTTCCGATCATCGTTAAGCCCGCTCATTTGGGCTCTAGCATCGGAATTTCGATAGCCAAGAACGAAAGCGAGTTTAGCTACGCGCTGGATCAGGCTTTTGAGCTGGACGACAGCGCGATCGTAGAGCCATACTGGGAAAACGTAAAGGAATTTAATCTCGCAGGCGCTAAAATAGACGGCAAAATCGTATTTTCAAACATCGAAGAGCCGAAAAAAGAGGGCTATTTAAATTTCGAGCGTAAATATTTGGATTTTTCGCGTAGTGGCGCGATCGAGCCCGCTCGTCCTGGCGCTTTATTAGAGAGTAAGATGAAAGATGCCTTTACGCGGCTTTATAACGCAGGATCATTCGATGGCGCGCTAATTCGCTGCGATTTTTTTGAAAAAGAGGGTGAAATTTATCTAAACGAGATAAATCCAAACCCTGGTAGTCTCGCAAACTACCTATTTGACGATTTCTCCGAGGTCTTAGCAGCTCTT
The DNA here is from genome assembly GCF_937973075.1 of uncultured Campylobacter sp. Classification (GTDB taxonomy): domain Bacteria; phylum Campylobacterota; class Campylobacteria; order Campylobacterales; family Campylobacteraceae; genus Campylobacter_B. The sequence continues at coordinate 9,434 of NZ_CALBWL010000015.1, read as the reverse complement.
GCTTCGTCGCTTCCGCCGATGAGGCAGATCCCTGTAAGCTATGAGCTGATCACCAAAATCACCGCTAATAAGTAGCCAATCATTTAAAATTTTACGCTAAATTTTGCGTAAAATTTTACTCCAAAAGGTCGAGTTATGATAAATCAAGACGAAATTTACACCGCTACCGAGATCGTGCGCAACTTCAGCACCGTTTTAAACAAGATCAAAAACCAAGAGATTAAAAAAGCCCTGATCGTTAAAAACAACAAATTCGAAGCTGTGATGATCAGTATGAGCGAGTTTGAGCGGCTCGAAAAAGCAGTCGAGCTACTCAAGGCCGTTTACGCCAAAAGGAGCGGCGGTGGCGAGTAAGGAGCTCGTCTGCGGCGGCGAGAGCTACAAAATCAGCTACGAAATTTCAAATTTGCAGCGTGCCGAATATATTTTGGTGCTGCACGGTTGGGGAGCGAACAAGGCGCTTATGTCTAGGGTTTTTGCGGATAAATTTCGCCGTTACGCGCTAGTGTGCGTTGATCTGCCGGGATTCGGCGCCAGCTCGCAGCCCGTGCGTGCCCTTGGTAGCGAGGATTATGCGGAGATTATGCGCGCCTTTATCGCGGCTTTGGGCAGGCAGCCCGCAGCGATCATGGGGCACAGCTTCGGCGGCAAGATCGCCGCGTTGCTGGCTCCGCGCAATCTCATACTGCTAAGCAGCGCCGGTATCATCGAGCCCAAGCCCTTTACCGTGCGCGCCAAAATCGCGATTTTTAAAATTTTAAAAAGACTTGGACTGGCGGGGCTTTGGCGCGCATTTGCGAGCAAGGACGCCGCAGGTATGAGCAAGACGATGTATGAGACGCTAAAAAACGTCGTAAATGAGGACTTCCGCGATATTTTTTCCGCGCTAAGCCCGCAAAAAGCACTCATCTTTTGGGGCAAGGACGATCGCGCCACTAGCCTAAAAAGCGGCGAGCTGATCCACTCGCTCGTCAAAAACAGCAAATTTTATCCGCTGGCGGGAGATCACTTTTTCTTTTTGCAAAGCGCGGATTTTATCGGCGAGCAGATCGAAAAGGAGCTTAGCGGCAGCTAAATTTAAAGATTTGGCACCGCTCTAAATTTAAAGCGAAACGCGATTTGGTGTAAATTTTAAAATTTGACCGCGAAATTTTAGCGCTGCTAAAAATCGCGCTTTAGATATAAAAACAGATCGTGCGAAAGGCAAGAGCGGGCGCATTTTAAAAAGCGTTTCAATGCGGCGCTTTAGTGCAGTTCTCCCGCGTTTTAAATTTTGCAATCTGTTTGCGTCAGAGATCGCAAACCAAAGCATAAATTTAAACATAAAAGCCGCGCACGTGCGCCACATATTTAAAATTTAGCGGCGTAAAATCCGCTCTTTGGGCGCATAGTATAAAACGCAAAGCCCAAATCACAGCGTGTCGCGTTAAATTTTAAAATTTTAATGCGGCAGCGGGTCATTTCTGTTCCGCGTTCGCGGCAGCCGTATAAATGAGGTGAAACCGCGTGTGTGTATCGTAAAGCAGACGATTAAATTTGGCCGCATAGCTGCGTCATGTATTTGCCGCGATACAAGGCCTATGTGCCGTAAATAATGCAAATCATCGCGCGAGATAGGGCTCGATGTCGCAAGATACGCAGCGTGCGAAAATTTCAGATCGCGAAAGATAGATACGGCGCGGTATCGAGAACGCAGACGCAGCGCGGCGGCAGTAAATTTATCTAGCGCGGCTCGTGCAGCCAGCATGAGAGAATGAATTTGCAAGCTAGCGAAGTTTGCAAAAATAGAATTTGCAAAGCGAAAATTCGTAAAATTTGCAAATGACGCCGAATGCCGGTTAACCCGAGCTTGCCGCGTTTTGCCCGCACAGGCTCGCAAAACAGGCGCCTAAACTTATAAAAAGGAATTTTAAAAGATGAATATAATATTTTTGATCGCGCACGCGGCATTCGTCCTACTGCTGGGCTTTTATCTGATCACCTGCCTGCAGTGGTTTTCGTACAAGCCCGCGCGCATCATCTTTCACTTCACCAAACCCGCGTGGCACCTCTATTTTTTGATTTTGCCGCTGGCGGCGTATTTCGGCTGCGAGATCGCGGTAGGTCTCGGCGCAGCTAAATTTGGCACTGCATTCCTCTATGCCCTATGCGCCGCTAAAATTTTAATCATCGCGGCCTATGCGCTAGCGCTTTATTTTTGGCAAAGAGGGCTAGATAAAAAGCTCGTCTTTACGCCGCGCGTGAAGCGATTTTTTGCGATTTTGGCGGTTTGTGTGTTTAGCTTTAATGCCGCGTTTTATGCCGCGGGGGGCCCGATTTTGCCGATCTTTTTACCGCTTGGCGCCGCTCTTGTGGCGAGCTTTGCTTACGAGCAAGCGCAGGCTGCGAAATTTAAGGCCGCCGCACGCAAAAAACTAGCCCAGATGCCCTCGCTTACGATCATTCAGATCACTGCGAGCTACGGCAAGACGAGCATTAAAAATTTCTTGTATCAAATTTTAAAAAGCGACTTTCGCTGCTACAAGACGCCGCGCTCGGTAAATACGCTAGCGGGGCTAGTGCGCGACATAAACGAGGCGCTACCCGCAGATACGGAGATCTACATCGCCGAGGCGGGCGCCAGGCTAAGCGGCGATATCGCCGAGATCACCGAGTTTTTGGCGCCGCAGATCGTCGTCGTGGGCGAGATCGGCGCGCAACACATCGAGTATTTCAAAAGCATCGAAAACATCCGCAAAACCAAGCTCGAAGCGCTCACGAGTGCGCGGCTAAAGCATGCGTTTTTGCACAGCTCTACGCAAAAAAGCGCGGACGAGCGCGTCACGATCTACGACGAGGGGCTGGAAATTTGCGGCGCGGATCTGGACGGGATAAAATTTAGCCTTAGCTTGAGCGAGGATGAAAACGGTGCAAGCTGCGAAAATTCTGTGCCGCGCGCAGACACATCCGCCGCAGAGAGCGAAGGACAGGATGATTTGAGCCTAGATACAGGCAGTGCGGCATGCGCGAGAAAAGACAAAAATTCTAAAAATTACGGCGCCGATTTTAACGACGTAAATTCCATATCCTACGCCGAACAAAGCGAGCGAGAATTTTACGAACAAACCGCCCGTGCCGCTAGCGACGATAAAATTTGCGGCAGCAAAGAGCAGGGCGTGCAAGAGGCTCCAAACGAGCGTAAAATTTCAAACGGGCGGAGAGAACTATGCGAGAGACATGAGTTTTTCGCGCCGATTTTGGGCAAATTTAACGCCGCAAATCTCGCCGCGTGCATAAAGATCGCGCGATTTTTAGGGCTTAGCGCAGATAAAATCAAAAGCCGCGTTGCGCACGTCGGCGCCGTCGAGCACCGCCTCGCGCGGCTCGATGCGGGCGGCAAGATCATCATCGACGATAGTTTCAACGGCAATCTAAGCGGCATGCTGCAAAGCTACGAGCTGATGCGAAGCTACGGCGGGCGCAAGGTCATCATCACGCCGGGCATCGTCGAGAGCACGCGCGAGGACAACGAGACGCTGGCCGCCAAAATCGATGAAATTTTTGATCTTGCAATCATTACGGGCGAGCTAAATTCCGAGGTGCTGCAAAGCAAGATCAGTCCCGCAAAGACTATCGTTTTGAAAGACAAGCGCGATTTGCAGCGGGTTTTGAGCGAAAATACGCACAGCGGCGATCTGATTTTGTTTTCAAACGACGCGCCGAGCTTCATTTAAGCGGCTTTGGCGATACGGCTTGCTCTGCTCTGAGGCATACTGCGCGATTTGGCAGGGCGTATTTTTAGGCAAAAGGCTTTGAAGCGGGTATAGTGGGCGATTTAAAGTAGCGCGATCTATCGGGTGATGATTAGTTTGAGTGTGCGGCGCAATCTGTTTAAATAAAAGCCTGTGCGGCTAAATTTCGGCGCGCCGAGATCGGCTTGCGTTTGGTGGGTAAAATTTTAAATCAAAATTTAAAGGAAAGCTATGGATTTACGAGAAAATATGCTAGGGCAGCTGCGGGCGTTAAGCGAGGAGAAGTTGGCGAAATTTTCGCAGCGCCTAATACCCGCGCCGCAGATTTTGGGCGTGCGCACTCCGGCACTTCGCGCGCTTGCCCGCAAAAGCTTCGCCGCTTTGGGAGAGGCGGACGAGGCGCGTCGCAAGCTGCAAAATTACGAGCCCGTTTTTCACGAGGAGTTCGTGCTAAAGGGCTTTTTTATAATGCTTTTGAAGCAGGATGAGACGAAATTCGCGCTTGCGAGCAGTTTTATCAAAACGATGCCTAATTGGGCGGTTTGCGATATGTTCGCTCCGAAATTCAGGGGCGCCGATCTTGCGGACGCGCTGCTAAAGCAGGCTAAAAGCGGCGCGAGCGAGTTTGAGAGGCGATTTTTCTACGTTTATTTTATGCGAAATATGGACGCGATCTCGCCTAAGGAATTTTTTGAAATTTGCGCCGCCGAAAGCGACGAGCGGTACTACGTGCAGATGGGCACGGCGTGGGCGATAGCTGAGATGTTTATCAAGCAGCGCGAGATCACGCTTGCGTTTTTGGCGAGCAGGCGGCTGGCTAAATTCATCCAAAACAAGGCGATATCGAAGATTCGCGATAGCTTTCGCGTAAGCAAAGCCAACAAGGAGGCGCTTTTGAAATATAAAATTTAGCCGCAGCAGAAAGTGGCGGAGGTAGTTAAAATTTCAGTTGCGCGCGGGGCTTGTCAGCCAAAATCGCGAGCTTTAAAATGTAAATTTAAGGAGAGAAAATGTTTAGCAAGGAATTTTTGGAGATTTTGAATTATGAATGCGCCGTGGGTATCGCTACCTGCGCGCAGGGCGAGGCTCATATCAGCAATACGTGGAACAGATATCTCGTCATTAAGGGTGATCGCATCCTCATCCCCGCTGCGGGTATGAAAAAGACGCAAAGCAACGTGGAGGCAAATCCAAACGTCGAGATTAGCGTCGCTACAAAGGAGCTAGCAGGCAGGTTCGGAGCGGGGCGTGGCTTTGTAGTGAAGGGCACGGCGCGTTTTATTGATAGCGGTGCGGAGTTTGAAGAAACGAAGGCGAAATTTCCGTTTGCTACGAGGCTACTTGAAATCACGGCTAGTAGCGTAAAACAGGTGCTGTAAGCCAAGCGGCGCAGTTTGGGTAGAATTTACGGATGAAATTCCCGATGAAATTCCGCCGCAAGCTTTGTGATGGAATTCCGCCGTGAAATTTTATCGGTAGAATTTTAAAGTTAGTAAAATTTTATCGGTGAAATTTCGCTTCGCCGCGAAATTTTAAAGCGGGCGAAATTTTAAAGTTAATAAAATTTCAAAGCCTGCAAAATTTCGAAGTCTGCGAGATCCATAAATCTCGCTCAAATTTTTAGAACTTAAATTTACGCATTGAAAGGAAAAGTATGAAACGATTAGAGGGGAAAATTGCCGTAATCACTGGCGGAAGCGACGGAATAGGGCTTGGCATCGCAAAGTGTTTTGCCGAAGAGGGCGCAAATTTGATCCTGCTCGGCAGAAGCGAAGAGAAATTAAAAATCGCGCAGGAGGCATTGGGCGGTTACGGCGTGAAAGCTTACGCGGTAGAGGCAGATTTGGCGCAAAACAAAACGATAAAAGAAATTTGCGAGCGCATTTTAGCGCAATCTCCTAAGATAGATATCCTTGTAAATAACGCCGGGTTGGGAAAATTCGTACCGTTTGAGGCGACCGACGAAGCGCTGCTGGACGCTCATCTAAACCTAAACGTCAAAGCGCCCTATCTGCTTACTCAGGGGCTTTTGGGCGCGCTTGCGGCTAGCAAGGGCTGCGTGATCAATATCTCGTCGTATTTCGCAAACAGAATGCTCGTGGGGCGCACCACGACGGCGTATTCGATCACTAAAGGCGCGCTAAATTCTTTCACCAAATCGCTTGCCTTCGAGGTCGGCAAACTCGGCATTCGCGTCAACGCCATAGCGCCCGGAAGCGTGCTGACGCCGCAGTTTGAGCGAAATTTAAGCGCGCTTAGCCCGCAGGGGCGCGAGGCATTTGAGCAGATGGTGCAAGATATCTATCCGCTCGGCAAAATCGGCAGCGCGCAGGACATCGGCGAGGCGGCGGTGTTTTTGGCTTCGGATGCGGCGAAGTGGGTCAGCGGCGCGATATTTGCGATAGACGGCGGACTTACGACGAATTAGCCGCGACCGGGCGGAATTTTGGGCGCGGGTTTTGAAATATAAAATTTTACAGAAGCGAATTCCGCCGCGAGAAATTTACTCCGTAGAATTCGCAGCGGCAAATTTGCAATGAAATTTAGCCACGTAGAATTTTACGGCGACGAATACTGCGCGCGAAATTCCGCCGTGGCGAAAGCGCAAAATTTTGCAAGCCGTGCGAATTACAACGTAAATTTTAAAATTTATATTGTAAAATTTTGCGGCGCGCGGTTTGGGCGGAATCTCGCGGCGCAAAATTTTAAGCTGCGATAAAACGGCGCCTGCGGGGCTAAATTTAAAAAGCGGAGCTAGCAGCCGGCTTGAGATAATTAGAAATTAAACGAGATTGGAGAGGGTTTGAGGGTTTTGTTTCTAGCGATTTTAGCGGTGTTTTTGCTCTCTTGTGCGGCGCTATTTAGCTCGTGCGCGGCTCCGCTGGCGCCCGCTGGCAACGCGCTTAGCGTATACGACATCTACTCCGTAGCGCGCGACCGCCGCAGCGTCAGCGAGGTCGCTAGCGACAAGCTCATCCAGACTAAAATCCAAAGCAAAATTCTATTTACCAAAGGCCTTAGCAGCTGGGATTTGGAAGTCGAATGCTTCTACGGCGAGGTCTATCTCATCGGGCTGCTGGATAGCGAAGCGATGCGTGAGCCGCTACTTGCTTTAGCTAGACAAACCGAAGGCGTGCAGCGCGTGCATACCTATCTGCGCGTCAAAAAGCCCGAATATCCGTGCAATTCGTTCGAAATTTTTACAAATTTAAAGAAAAATCTATTTTCCGACACCGATGTTTCGGGCACTGCGGTGCGCGTGGCGATCGTGGGCTGCGACGTGGTGTTTAGCGGCGTGGTGAGCGACATCGAGCACGAAAAGCACGCGATCTGGTACGCGACGCACACGCCGGGAGTTCAGGACGTGTATTCGTTCCTGCGCGTGGTGAAGGAGTAGGGGCTTTGCGGTTAATTTTAACCGCTTCGGTACGGTAAATTTAACCGCTTGCGGCGGGCTAAATTTAAGGATATGCTCGATTTATTTTAGCTCGTTTGCGGGGCAATCAGCGTGCATGAAATTAAAATTTTATCGGCGCGCAAGATAACGTGGAATTTTAAAATTTGGCTCACGAGCGAGAGCATTAAGTAAATTTAAAGCCGCCTCAGACGATAATTTCGCAGATGAAATTTACGCCGCGAGCGCTCGCCGAAAAGTAGCGCCCGGCATTCCGATAAAAAGCGCGCCCTGTTTAAGTGGCGGCTAAATCAAAAGCGCACGCGAGAGCTAAATTTATAGCGTTGCGTTTTTAAAGGCGTTAAATTTAAAGCGAGCCGCCGAGCTAAATTTAAACATAACGCGTGCATTGCGAGCTAAAATGAGCTAAATTCAAAATCGCGCTGCCGTTATCGGCGAAATTTCAGCGAAATGACGCGAGCGCTCGCGCTAAAACATACGATTAAAATGCCCCAAAGGGCGCAAAATTCAGTAAATTTAAGGAGAGAAAATGAGCCAAAGCCAAAATTGTACGTACCAAACCGCGTGCGAGCTGCCTAACGTGAGGCTGATCAAGCACCCGCTAATCGAGCATAAGCTCACGATACTGCGCGATCGGGGGACCGATCCGTTTCAGTTTCGCATGCTCGTCGATGAGATCAGCTACCTGATGATGTTTGAGGCGACGCGCGATCTGGCGCTGCGGGAGGTGAGCGTGCATACGCCCGTGGCGCAAACCAGCGCGTATAAGCTCGCCACAAAGATCATGATCTGCCCGATTTTGCGCGCCGCGCTGGGGATGCTGGATAGCGTTTTTAAGCTTATGCCCGATGCTAGCGTTGGATTTCTGGGCTTTCAGCGCGATGAAAAAACCGCGCAGGCGGAGTTTTTTTACGCCAAGCTGCCCACCGACGCTGCGGAGCGCACCGCAATCATCATAGATCCGATGTTTGCGACCGGCGGCACGGCGATCGATGCGGTGAAATTTCTGCTGAAAAACGGCGTCAAAAAGATCAAATTTATCTCCATCATCGCAGCGCCCGAGGGGCTTCATAGATTTAGCGAGATCTACCCGCAGGTCGAGGTTTTTACCGCGGCGATCGACGAGAGATTAAACGAACAAAAATATATCGTGCCGGGCCTCGGAGATGCGGGAGATAGGGTGTTTAATACGATGTGAAATTGCGCGGCAAAGAACTTTGCGCTGCGTTAAATTTGCGCGGACAGCATTTTATGCGGCGATAAATTGATCGGCAGCAAACTTTACCGGCAATGGAATTTTACGCGACGCGAAATCTATTTATAAATATGCGGGTTGCCGCGGCTCGGAATTTCATCGCGGCAAAATTTGACAAGGCGTGTATTTTTTACAGCGTGCGTAATACATAGTGAGATTTTACATTTTGCAGCGTCGCAATTTTGATGCGTTTTAAAATTTTAACTCGTCGTGGAATTATTTGCGGCATTTTGAAATTTATCAAATAAAATTTGAGCTCCGCGATGTATAGAACACATAAATTTCAAAGTAAGAGAAAGATGAAATAGGGCGGCGAAATTTCATTATCGCCGAATTTTGCCGTAGAATTCTGTCTGCGCAAGATTTTGCGGAGATTTTTACTGCATTAAAATTCTGCGGAGAGCGGGAGCAAAATTTTAAAATTTAATCCCGCAAGTTGCGGCGTAAAATTTTGCAGCCGCCCGCACCGCAAATATCGCTATTTTTAGACCGCCCCTGATCGCGCTGCCACATAGCCCGCGCACAGCTCGCAAAAAAGTCCCATGCAACCACGCCTCTCAATCGCAGCTTCAAACCCCGCTACCGCCTGTGAAATTTATCGAGCCGCAAAATATCGCGCAACGTCCGCGTCGCAAAAATTTACAAATCGTAAAATTTACAAAAATCGCACGGTAAAATTCTTACTTCAGCAATCCGTCAAAGAAGCAGGGCGGCGTACCAGACGTACGCGAGGAGTAAAATTCTTACTCAAATGATCCGCCCGCGCTAAAATGAAATTTTCAAATTTAACGAGCAAAATTTGCCTTACTTCACCAGCCCCGCTTCCCTTAAAAAGCAGCTCGGCTCGTAGCTAACTTTTCTGATCTTATCAAATTTCGCGTAGCTTAGCACCAGCTCGTCGCGCGCCCTGGTGACTGCCACGTAAAATAGCCGCCGCTCCTCCTCTAGGCTGCCGCCCATCGTCATTAGCTTTAGGTTTGGAAAGCGGTTTTGCGCCAGATCGATGAGATAGACGCTGCAAAACTCAAGCCCC
>NZ_CALBWL010000014.1 GCF_937973075.1 uncultured Campylobacter sp. | reverse complement strand
GACAGACCGACGCTGGACGTGCGTGCGGCTAAATTTGATGAAATTAGCGCTTTGGTGAGCAATGCTGATATGTTGACGCCAGACGCGCGCGTTGCGCCGCAAAACCTAAAGCCGCACGCACCCGACGTTTGGATTCGTTCGCGCCGCGCACTTTCGGATTTTGATGCGAGCATTCCGCTTTTTAGCGTCGCGGCTCGCAAGGTGGAGGTCTCGCAGTCGCTGCCCGCGGGCGCGAAAGTCACGATGATAGAGGCGGGGGCGAGTTCGTTTGACGAGTTTGTGCAGTTTGCGAGCCACGCACTTATTTTTTACAGCGCGCAGATGAGGGACGCGGGAAATTTTAGAGCAAATGCCGCGCTGCGACCGCTTTTTATATCTCGCGCGGGCGATCCGCACCTAGAAGCGAACGAATTCTACGGCTGGTTTAAAATTTTAAAGTAGAGCAAAACAGTACTGTAGCTGCAGAAATAGTATTTTAATCAAAATCTTGTGTTTGCCTGGTAAAAAGCAGTAGCGACTTTAAATATCTAAACATAGTATCGGTATAATCACAAAGAACGCGATTATAAGCAGTACGATCAATAGTGCTTTGTCAATTTTGGAGTATTTTTTGATACTGCAATTTTGCAAAAATTTCCCAAGTTCGTATTCGCTATTCCTAAATAGCCGAGCTGTCCAAATTATCCCTAAAAATAGACACATTGCTGAAAATGCCGCATTTGACTTTTGCCATACGAATATACCGAAGATCATAAAAAACGATAGTATGCTTATGATAAATATACCTATCGTCGCAAAAGCAACGAAAAATATGAAATTTAGCTCGCAATCGATGCCTAAAATGCGAAAATCAATAATTTTATCGGCAATATAAAATGCTAAAATTATCGTTAGGATAGCTTTTGCAATCTGAACGTCTAAGGGAGCATAATACAAAAAAGGCATGTCAAAAACCATACCTACGCGTAATAAAGTAAAACCGAGCGAGAACGAGAATACGCCCGTCAGTAAGATGCCTAAAAGCAATTTGTAGAAATATATTTTCATACGCAATCCTTAAAATTCTGCGAAATTATACGCAATAGCGGCTTAAAATTTTGATCGAAAATTTAGCGTAAGCTTTGAAATTTTTCACGTATGCCGCAAGCAACGACGCAGAGCGAGTATAAAAAATAGATATATGCCATAAGCGGGACAAAAGCGACAAATCCCGAAGCATAAACTAGCGCTACTAATACATATGTCGCATTTGCCAGCGCAGGTATGCTATAAGTCCAAAGCTCTGGCTTTTCAAAAGGGGTGTAGATATTATTCAAATACAAAGCTAAATTTACGACAAGCAGTAGAAAAAATATATAGTTCTTTTTCATAAAAGGAAAAGCGGCGCAAACCAAGACTACTATCAAATTTAATGCGATAAGAAAACCTATGTAATTAATATCTATAAAGGCGCAAAGTAAGCCTAAAATCGCGATTAATATATGTTTTTTCATAACCGATTGTTGTCCTTTTTAATTCTTGCAATTATAATGCGTAGGTTTAAATTTTGATAAAAAATATTTCGTGCTTAAAATTTTGTCGCGCCGTGCGGGTGATCTATGCCTATTAAATTTAGCGCATACGGACGAAATTTAAACGGGGCGCTTAGCTTTATTTAGATTCAAAAACGATAAAGTTTAACCATATTATTACGCCTATAAGCAATAAAATAGATGATAGTGTTTCGTTGGCATTCCAGCGCCTTTTTAGACTAACGATTTGTAAAAATTTGCCGAGCTCGTAATTACTTTTGCGAAATGAAAATGCCGTAGAATAGGTGCCTATGAATAATATCACGGCGGATAATATCGCTACTAATTTTTTATCCAAATCCAGACCGAATAGCATAAAACCGAATACTATGATATAAGTGACGGCGGTAAGCGCTAAAATTCCTATCGTAGCAAAGGCGATAAAAAATATAAAATTTAGCTTGCGATCGACCTCTTTGACATAGAAATCGCTCAAACTGCTGCTGATATAAAAGGCGAATAGCTCAAGAATCGCCGTCGTAAAAGGCAGACGAATATCGCCCGGAAATAAAAAATATCCCTTCAAAAGGCTCATAACATCGATATTTGAAATATTTTCAATATGCCACGAAACAACGTAAAATGAAATCACAAAAACCGCCAAAAAGACGTTGCCCAAAAGGAACTTGTAAATTAGGTATTTTATGTTTTTGCGCACCTTGGCTCCCTGAAATTTCGCGAGATTATACGTCAAATTTGCTTTTAACAGGCTCAAAGCGGCAGGAAAATAATGAGTGAAATTTAGGTAAATTTTGAGAGTAGTTTAAATTTGCAGCTCGATTTGCAGCTAAATTCGCAGCGTAGAATTTTAAAATTTAGCGGCGCGGTATGCTGGCTAAATTAAAAATGTAGCGCGCGCTGTGTCATCTCCGTGCTATTAAAACAGAAAGCGCTTAGCTAAATTTAAAACCACTCCGTGCGTTCGATAAATTTCGCCATGATTGCTAGCCTGCCGTTCTAGTCAAATTTGAAAATTCCGCAAATGCGTATAGGCGCCGTTTTGAATGGTACGACGATCCGCTGCGTAAAATTCTACTATTTTGCGCACGTGGCGCCTGATTTTAAAATGGCGTCCGCGAGGAGAAATTTTAAAATTCCACCACGCGAAAGGATTTAAAATTTCACAACGAGCGTAAAATTTTAAAATTTAAAATCTCGAAATTCTAAAATTCCGAAATCTCGCGGCGCGGGCAAAATTTAAAATTTAAAAATCGAACCAAATTTTAAATTCCAAATCAAGCTAAATTTCAAAACTATAAGTTGAGCAAAATTTCAAATCCAAAAATTTAATGACTATGCCCCAAATGCCCGCCCGCGTCGTTTGATCTTACTTCGCAGATTAGCTCGTCAGCGCATTCATTGTCGCTGCTCTCAAGCTGTAGCGTCGTGTGCGTGATGCCCAGATGTTCCATTTCGTGCGATATTTCGCGCAAGATCCGCTCCGCCTCGCGCACGCTTAGCTCGCCGCTAACTACGATGTGAGCCGTGAGCGCGTTTGCGCCGCTTGTTATACTCCAGACGTGCAGGTCGTGCACCGAGAGCACGCCGTCCACGCCCCTGATCTGCGCGACGAGCCCGTCTAGGCACACGCCCTTTGGCGAGCCCTCCATCAGGATGTTTAGGCTGTCTTTTAGCACGCCCCAGCCGCTTTTTACGATGAGCGCGGCCACGAGCACGCTGGCCGCCGCGTCCGCCCAGCTCCAGCCAAAACACATCATCAGCAGTGCCGCCGCGATCGCGCCTACCGAGCCCAGGGCGTCGCCCAGCACGTGTGCATAAGCGCCGCGCATATTGACGTTTTCTCTCACGTCGCCGCCACGAAGCATGTAGAGTGCCACGACGATGTTTACGGCAAGACCCAGCGTGCTGATAGCGAGCATGCCCGCGGTGGCTACTTCGGGCGGATTTTGAAATCGCCGCGCCGCCTCGATGACGATCAAAACGGCGATCGCGACGAGGGCGAGGGCGTTTATCGTCGCGGTTAAAATTTCGATCCGCCTGTAGCCGAAGGTCTTTTGCAGATTGCCTTTGCGTTCGCCGAATTTAAAAGCAAACAGCGAAAGTCCGAGCGCCGCGGCGTCTGATAGCATGTGCCCGGCGTCGGAGAGCAGGGCGAGCGAGTTCGTCGCGAAGCCGCCCGCAACCTCGATCAGCATAAAAGCGGATATTATAAGGAAGGAATTTCTCAAAACGGTTTTATTTGACGCGTGTGAATGCGCGCAATGGGCGTGATTTTCGTGCATTTTGACCTCGTTTTTCGGCAAATTTTAGATACATTATACCCCAAAAAAGCGCTTAAATTTTAGCCAAATCCCCCTCTAACTCAACGTTTACGCGCTTGCCGATGTTTTTGCTTGCAAGCTCCTCTATCAGCCTCGGTACGTCATCAAGGGCGATCGCAAACGCCTTAAATGCGCTATTTTGCATAAAATTCCTTTGGTTAAAATCGCGCGGATTTTAGCTGATTTTAAAATTTGCGTCAAATTTTTTGAAAATTTCTGATGTAACTCTTGACATTACAACAAAATTTGACTATACTTCGCCTATCGGTTGTAAGTTATAATATTACAACAAAAATTTACAAGGAGAAAAAGATGTCAAACTATAAGATCGTTTCAACGAAAAGTGAACCGAGAGTAGAGCTAAAAGAAGCTCTAGGCTTAAGCGGCTGTGAGCTCTCTATCAACGAGCTTCCCGCAAATGTGAGCGTGCCTTTCGTGCATTCTCACAAGCAAAACGAGGAGCTTTACTTGGTGCTAAAAGGCGGCGGCGCGCTTTTCATCGACGGGGAGGAAAAGGCGGTGGGCGAAGGCGACGCGATCCGCATCGATCCGGCTGGCAAAAGATGTTTCAAAGCGGGCGCGCAAGGAATGAAGTTTATCTGTATCCAAACTAAACGCGGTAGCCTGGAGCAGTACACTAACGGCGACGGCGTGATAAACGAGGACGTAAAGCCGAGCTGGCTGTAAAATTTCGCAAGACAAGCGCGTGGCAAAGCGCGGGTGTAAATTTTAAACTGCGTAGCGCGGCAAGACGCCCCTTTGTGGCGGGTTCATCGGCTGCAACGACGGCGATAGATGGTCGTATGAGAGAGTATATCGGCCGCGGCGGCAACTAAATTAGCTTGCAGCAGCGATAAGCGGCTGTGTAAGCAAACAAAAATCTAAATTTAAAGGATAGAAAATGAAAAAAGTAGCAATCATCGGAGCAAACGGAAAATCAGGTAGTGCGCTAGTCGCGGAGGCGCTAAGGCAGGGCTACGACGTAACGGGCTTCGCGCGAAACAAAGAGTATAAAAATGGTGCCATCAAGCTCGTGCATAAGGACGTTTTCGAGCTTAGCAAGGCCGATTTGGCGGGCTTTGACGTCGTCATCAGCGCGATCGCTGCATGGACGCCGCAGACCTTCCCGCTTCACGCGAAAATGACGCAGCACATCGCGGAGCTGCTAAGCGGCACGCAGACGAGACTACTCGTCATCGGCGGCGCGGGCGTGTTATACACAGACGCTTCGCGCAAGACGCGCCTGATGGATACTCCAAGCTTTCCGGCTGAGTATATGGGCGTAGCGGGGGCTACTGCGGCGAGCTACGAGGTGCTAAAAGCGAGCAAAAATTTGATCTGGACCTACGTGATCCCCGCCGCGGAATACGACGCAAACGCCGCTCGCACGGGCTCATACGTCCTAGGCGGCGACGAGCTGATCCTAAACGGCAAAGGCAAAAGCTACATCGGCTACGCAGACCTCGCGCTCGCCGTAATAGATGAGATCAAGGCGCAAAAATTTATCGGCAAGCCGTTCACGGCGGTCGGCGAATAATGGGCGTTGCCGCGCGTAAATTTTAAACCGCGCGGCACAGCAAAATTCTAACGTAAATTTAAAATTTAGCAGCAAAGCAAGCTAGAGCTTTAAATTAAAATTTAGAGCTAGAGCGAGCTACGGCTAAAATTAAATTTAGCGGCGGAGCCGAACCTAAGCTAAAATTTAAAATTTAATGGCGATGGTGGCGACAGACGCACGGTTATTAATGATGGCTACGATTGCGTTTGCGATAACATCGGTAACGATTGTATTTGAATAATAGCGGCGGATTGTATTCACGACAACGGCGGTAGCGGCTGCAATGATGGTAGGCGACAGCGGTGCGGGCGGCGCGGTATTAGCGCCAGCCGTAATACAGCGGGCGGTAGCGAGAATATAATGAACGGCGCCGCGGCGACTGCAAACGGCGTAAAGATGATGAGCGATGGTAGCGTAACGACAAGCAGCAATAGCAATCTGCTGTAAATATAATGTGAATGGTAGCAACGAGAGTAGCAGCGACAAGGCCAATGTCGGCAAAAATAATGTAGTAGTAGCGAAGTAATAGCGACGATAGCGGCAGTTGCGGCGACGAGGTTAGGATGATCGCGCTATCAGTATAGGCGATGCGAGGCCTGCTATGTCGCGGATGAAATTTAGGCGCGATTAAAATTAACATCTAAATTTTAAAAAAATAGCCTAACAGATGAAATTTCGGAACGATTAAAATTTAATATCCGAATTTTAAAAAGATCGTTTGGCTGATAAAATTTAGACACGATTAAATTTAAGGTTAGAATTTTAGAAAAATCGCTTGGTGGATTAAATTTTAGCGCGATCTGAAATTTAGCGACCGAGTTTAAGGAAAATTTCGCTTAAATTCTAAAACTCAGATCCAAATCAAGGAGCGAAATGCAAGTAGGTATCAAATTTTCACTCGCGGTGCACATCATGCTTTGCGTCGCGTATTTTCGCGAGGAGAAGGTCACGGGCGATTTCGTCGCCGCAAGCTCGGGGATAAACCCCGCCATCGCGCGCAAGCTGATCTCGCAGCTAAGAAACGCAGCCTTGGTGCTCACGACCGCGGGCGTGGGCGGCATCACGCTGGCTCGCGACGCACGGCTCATCACGCTTTTAGACATTTACGAGGCGGTGAGCGAGGAGGACGCGATGTTTCGCCTGCATAAAGGCTCGCCTAGCGCCTGCCCCGTGGGCGGCAAAATCGAGGCGATACTCGCGCCGCGCTTTGCTCGTATTCAGAATGATTTTAAAAAATCCCTATCAAGCGTGAGCTTGGCAGATCTTTTGAGCGATCTAGAATAAAGCTAATTAAAATTCTAAACACGTATTTATCTTCTAAACTTGCTCAGATTTCAAGGCTTGCGGGCTAAATTTATATAAAATTTTACCCGCCCACCATGTAAAATTTCGATTTAATTTGATTTGAGATATAATCCTCCTAATTAATTCTAAGGGGAAATTTTGAAATATCTAAAAGCCATATTGCAATTCATCGCAGTTTTTGCTTGCCTTATTTTGTATCTATTCATAAGCGGAAGAGTAGGACTTCATAAATCTCAATCTCACTACACTATTACGATAGGCTCCGATACTACTAAAGAAGCGGGACTTGATAAGTATGTAAGCGAAGCGGAGATGCAAAGTTTTGCATTTAGACATTGGGATATAGATTACAATTCAAATCCAAAAAACGTATTTAAAGAACCCGCCATCGACGTAGAGCTAAAAAGGCTTTTAAAAAGCAAGCAAACTGATGAAATTTTAAAATTTATGAAAGATAACAATCTATCCGTCGATCATACTATGCACGGAGGGGTAACGCCCGTGATGTATTCTAGCTTTTGGGATGATACAAATACCACTCAAGAGCTTATAAAGCTAGGTGCGGATATACATAAAAAAGACGAATACAAGCTATCTGCTATGGCTTATGCGATAGAAAATAATGCTACTAAAGCGGTAAGACTGCTTTTAGACAATGGGGTTAAATTTGAAGAGGCGGAAGTCATTAGAAACAGACTGCTTCCGCCGAATTATAATCATATAAAATCCCTACAAATAAGTGATGACGGAAATTTTACGTTGATTTATGAGACCGACTACCCTATGATTAGTATAGGAGAGCCGAATTATTTCTTTTCATATCTTACGAATACGAATATGTATGAGATAGCAAAGATGGCATTAGAAAGCGGCTACAAGCCATATATTTGGAAATTTCAAAACTCTACGGTAGGTCTAAGGTATGGAAACGATATTAAAAAGGTCGTGCCTGAAGGAATATTAAATGATAAAGCGGAACCGACGGACGGATTTGATATTACCGAATATGATTTTTCATTGTATGATACATTTCCGGGCACTCCAAATTACGAACCGATTTTAAAGCTGCTTATACAGTATAACGTAGGCGGACAACCGAGTCCGGAATTTCTAAAACGAAAATATGATGATTGTCATAGAAACTATATATATAGTTTGGATAGTTATTATAAAATAAACTACGATGCAACCTATTATATACCTAAAAGTGAAATTTCGCTTATAACGACGGTATATCGCAAATATTGCAAAGATAGAAATTCTACATTTAAAGATGTTTATGAATATACGAAATTTGCAAGTGAGTTAAATGAAATGGAAGCGGTATCCATCCATATGTATACCAGAGATAAAGACGGTCGCAAGCTTGATCAGCCGTATAAAGATAATTTAAAAAAGCTAGATAAATATATAGACGAGATCTCATCCGATGAGATAAAAAATGCAAGAAAAGAATCTTATGAAAACTAACCCCTCAAGCTACAACCTTATCTTCCTAACTTCCAGCTCGCCGCCGAAAAAGTTCGCGTAGTAAAGCAGGTCTTTTTCGACCTCAAGCCCCGCCAGATAGCGCAGAGCGAGGTTTGCCTCAAAGCTTGCCGCAAACATCACGATCGCAGCCGTTATGCCCGCAGGCGTCGCGTTTAGGCTCGGGAAAAATTTAAAATCCGCATTCTGCACGAAGCAGACTTGGCACTGCCAGCTATCCACCGAGGCAAACACCCACGGCACGCCTATTTGCTTAGCAAACGCATCAATCTGCGCGCGCGTGGCGAGATTGTCGGTCGCATCCAAAATGAGATCAAATTTCTCGCCCGCGCCTATCGCGCTAGCGAAAAATTCCTCCGCGCGGCTCTTATGCACCTCCACGCTCACGCCGTCGTAGCGAGCCTCCGTGCGGCTTTTAAAAACGTCCGCTTTAAATTTGCCCTCGTCTGCGAGCGTGAATAAAATTTGCCTGTGGATGTTATGAAGCGCCACCGTGTCGAAATCCACGACGCTGATCCGCCCGATGCCGCTTGCGCCCAGAGCGTAAGCAAGGCTGCTTCCAAGCCCGCCCGCGCCGATGATTAGGATGCGCTTGTCCGCAAGCGCGCGCTGCGTCTGATCGCCCCAAAGCTGGATCTGTCTGTGAAAGTAGTTCATAAAAGCCCCCTACTGACTAGATTTTTTCGGAATTTCCACAGCCCGCGCGCTGCAGCGATCTCGTCTGCATCCACTTCGCACATCAGCACGCCCTCTTCGTTTTTCAGCTCGTTTGCGATCTCGCCGCTAGGGGTTACGACGAAGCTCTCGCCGTAAAATTTAAACTCGCTTTCGCCGAATTTCGCCTCGCCGATGCGGTTGGCGCGGATGACGTAGAGCGAGTTCGTAAACGCGCGCATCTTCAAAAGCTCGCGCCAGCGCCCGCCGCTTTCGAAGGTCGAGGCGCACGGCACGAGCACGCAACCGACGTTTTTCTGCATAAAATAGCGCCAAAATACGTCAAAATGCGCCTCATAGCCGAAGCAGACGCCGAATTTCACGCCGCCCTCGCTAAAGATCATCGGCGAAATTTTACCGATTTTGCGGCTTTTGCGGTTGGCGAAAAAACTCTCCTCGTTCCAGTGCGGATAGTCCATCAGGATATTTTGATCGTAAAATTTCACCTCCGAGGGCGAAAATTTCGCGCAGGATTTCACCCAGATAGGCTCGTTTTCGCTCGCGCAAAAGATCTCCTCTTCGCTCACATCTTTTTGGCTCTCGGCTTTTAAATTTGAAGCGTTCGAGTTACTCGGGATCGAAGCGCTTAAATTTAAACCGTCTGCGGAATTTGCGGCTTTGAAATTTAAAGCGTGCGCGCCGCAGGAGCTTAAGCCGCCTTTGGAACTCTGCTCGTTTTTGGAATTTAAAACGCCTTTAGAATTTGAACTATCGTTGGAATTTAAATCGCTCTTGGAATTTAGCTCGCCCTTGCAACCGGGCTCGCTTTTAAGGCTTAAGGAATTTTCGCTGCTAGAGCTCGCGCTTTTTTGAGCCGCGCCGCCAAAAATGCCTGCTTGCCTCAAAATCGCGCCGCTTGCGGCTCTGATTATCGGCGCTACGATATGCAGGTCGTATTTGGCGGCCAGCCGCGCCATCAGCTCCTGTTTGTGCTCGCTCTGTTCGCAGGCGATAGAACGGGGCATTTTTTTAAGCTCGCTAAAGAAGGAATTTAGCTCATATTCGCCCAGTAGCACGATCCGCGCGCCGTTATCCTTGGCGACCTTCATATAGTAATCGATCCGATTTTCGCTCATCGAAAGCGTCGGTAGTTGCAAAACGCATACGTTTATCATCGCCGCCTCCTAAGCCTGCTCGGGCGCGTTTATTTCGGCGACCTCGAGTTTGGCGTTTTCTAAAATTTCCTTCGCCTCCTTTAGCAGCGCGACGCCCTGTTTATACAGCTTCACGCTCTCCTCTAGGCTCAGATCCTTGTCGTTTAGGCTTTTTAAAAGCGCGTTAATCTTTTCCATTTTTTCCTCAAAACTCATCCAAAATCCTTTTTATGATGTAATCAAATTTTTCTATCTCGACCAAAAACGCGTCGTGTCCGTAGTCGCTGTCGATCTGCGCGTAGCTAGTGCGATCCTTTTTGCCCAGATCGCTCATCGCATCGTAGATTTCTTTCATCAGCCCCGGCGGAAAGAGTACGTCGCCTTTGAAAGAGATTAGGTGCAGGCGCGATCTGATCTGCGCGCAGGCGTTTTTGAGATTGCCGTAGTGGCGCGTGCAATCAAATATATTCATCATCTTGGCGATGTAGAGATAGCACAGCGGATCAAACCTGCGCGCGAAATTTTCGCCGTTGTATTCAAGGTAGCGATCGACCTGAAAGCGCCCGTTAATCTCGTAAAGACCGTCGGTTTCAACGTAGTTGCGTCCAAATTTATCCTGCATCGAGCTTGGGCTTAAAAAACTTATATGCCCCGCCATGCGACCCACCGCCATGCCGTCAAGCCCGCGCTCAGCGATCAGATTTTTATCGTAGTTGCCGCCTTTGAAATTTGGATCGCGCAAGATGGCCTCGGTCGCGATCTTATTAAACGCGATCGCCCAAGGCTGCGTAGCGTATGTGCTTGCGAGCACAAAAATTTCATCCGCAAATTCCGGATATTCGATCGCGTAGCACAGCGCCTGCATGCCGCCCAGGCTACCGCCGATAACGGCGCGGGCGCGGGCGATACCGAGGCGCTTTAAAAGCATCATCTGCGCGCGCACGACGTCCGAGACTACCACTACCGGAAAGCGCAAGCGGTACTCGCGGCCGCTACTTTCATCGACATCGAGCGGGCATGTCGAGCCGAACGGCGAAGCTAAAATGTTTATGCAGATGACGAAAAATTTTGTCGTATCGATCGCTTTATTATCGCCGATGAGCCCGTCCCACCAGCCGGGTTTAACGTCGCCTTCGTAAAGTCCCGCGGCGTGCGCGGAGCCGGTTAGGGCGTGGCAGATGACGATAACGTTTGATTTGTCAGGGTTTAGCTCGCCGTAGGTTTCATAGGCGAGCTTGAAGTTAGAAAAGACGCGACCGCTCTCCAGATAGAGCGGCTCGTCGAAATTTTGAATTTTGCTTTGAAGGATCACTGATTTACTCGGTAATTCGGCGCTTCCTGCGTAATGATGACGTCATGGACGTGGCTTTCTTTAAGACCTGCGCTCGTGATCTCGACGAATTCCGCCTTTTGCTGAAAGGTCGCGATATCCTTGCTGCCGCAGTATCCCATCGAGCTTCGCAAGCCGCCTAGCAGCTGAAAGATCACGTCTTTTAGCATGCCCGCGTAAGGCACACGCCCCTCGACGCCCTCGGGCACGAGCTTTTCTTTTGCGGTGCCGTCTTGAAAGTAGCGATCCGAGCTTCCCTTCTGCATCGCCGCTAAGGAACCCATGCCGCGGTAGGTTTTGTACTGGCGCCCCTGAAACGTAATGAGCTCGCCCGGGGTTTCGTAGCAGCCTGCAAGCAGGCTTCCCATCATCACCGAGCTTGCGCCCGCGGCTAGGGCTTTGGCGATGTCGCCCGAGTATTTAATGCCGCCGTCTGCGATGATCGGAATTCCAAATTTAGCCGCCTCGATCGCACAATCGTTGATCGCGGTAAACTGCGGCACGCCCACGCCAGCTACGATGCGCGTAGTGCAGATCGAGCCCGGGCCGATACCTACTTTAATCGCGTCCGCTCCTGCGTTTGCGATATCTTTTATGCTGGCGGGGTTTGCGACGTTTCCGACTACTACATCCACGTCAAAATTTCGCTTCAGCTCCTTAAGCGTGTCGATAATGCCTTTGGAGTGTCCATGCGCAGAATCCATCACAAGCGCATCTACGCCCGCTTTGACGAGAGCTTCGGCTCTTTGTAGATGGCCTACGCTGATCGCCGCGGCGACGCGAAGGCGGCCGAATTTGTCTTTATTAGCGCTTGGATATTCGATGCGCTTTTTAAGGTCTTTAATCGTAATAAGCCCCTCTAAATGGCCGTTTGCGTCGATTATCGGAAGCTTTTCTACCTTATTGTTTCTAAAAATTTTCTCCGCATCATCAAGCGTGCAGCCCTTCGGAGCGGTAATTAGCGGAGCTTTGGTCATCTTTTCGCCTACTAGCGCGGCGGTGTCGGTTTCAAAGCGCAGATCGCGATTGGTCAAAATTCCAATCAGCACGCCGTTGTCGTCGATAACGGGAATGCCGCTGATGTGGTACTCGCTCATCAGATCGAGAGCGTCTTTGATCGTGGCGTCCGCCTTGATCGAGATAGGGTCTATAATGACGCCGCTTTCGCTCTTTTTTACGCGGCGAACCATCTTGGCTTGGGAGTCCTCGTCCATATTTTTATGGATTACGCCGATACCGCCGAGGCGCGCCATCATTATCGCCGTGCGGTACTCGGTGACCGTATCCATCGCAGCACTCACAAGAGGGGTATTTAGCGTGATATTTTTCGTAAAACTCGTGCTGATATCGACCTCTTTGGGTAAAATTTCAGAGTATTGCGGTACCAACAAAACATCCTCGAAGGTCAGAGCCTTTTTGACGATCTTCATACTTATCCTTTCACGATTTTTTCTAAACTCAAGCCGCCGTCCAGCACCGTTTGTTCGTCGTAGGCGCGCCCGATGAGCTGCGCACTGATATTAAGAGCCTCTTTGTTTTTCGCTATCGGCACGGAGATCGCGGGAAGCCCCGCTAAATTTACGCCGATCGTGTAGATATCACTAAGATACGCGCGAAGCGGATCGCTAAGCTCGCCGAATTTATACGCTACGCCCGGCGCGATCGGCATAAAGATCAAATCGGCGTCTTTTAAAATTTCCTCATATTCGCTTTTAATGAAGGCCCTTGCCTTCTGCGCTTTGATGTAATACGCGTCGTAGTAGCCGCTGCTTAGCACGAAGGTGCCTAGAAGCATTCTTCTTTTGACCTCGTCGCCAAATCCTTCGCCGCGAGTGTTGGCGTAGAGCTCTTTTAAATTTAGAGCCTTCGCGCGGTTTCCGTAGCGTACGCCGTCGTAGCGGCTTAAATTTGCGCTAGCCTCGGCGGTTGCGATGATGTAGTAGGTCGCGATGTCGTATTTGGAGCTGCAAAGATCGCGGTAAACGATCTCGTGCCCGAAGGATTTTAGCTTTTCTATGCTTAAGCTTAAAGCCTCTTTGACCTGCTGCGAGGCTTCGTCGATATAATTTTTTATAACGGCGATCTTAAGTTTGCGATCTGCGTTTAGCTTATCCGCGGTGCTTTCGTAAGCGCCCGCGTAGCTCGTGCTGTCCATCTCGTCGCGACCTGCGATGATGTCGTATAAAATCGCCGCGTCCTCGACGCTGCGCGTGATCGGTCCTATCTGATCGAGGCTGCTAGAATACGCCGCAAGCCCGTAGCGGCTGACTCTGCCGTAGCTCGGCTTAAAGCCTACGCAGCCGCAAAATGCCGCCGGCTGGCGGATCGAGCCGCCCGTATCGCTTCCGAGTGCGGCTATGGCGATATTTGCCGCTACGGCAGCCGCGCTTCCACCGCTACTGCCGCCGGGTACGCGCGAGTGATCGGTCGGATTGAGAGTTTTGCCATAGAATGAGCTTTCGGTCGTGCTTCCCATCGCAAACTCATCCATATTCGTTCGCCCAAACGGCGCCAAACCGCGCTTCCGTAGCTTTTTAATTACCGTCGCGTCGTATGGCGCAACGTAGCCTTGCAAAATTTTGCTCGCCGAGGTGACGCTCCAATCTTTTACCTGAATGTTATCTTTGATCGCGATCGGCACCCCTTCGCCGCTGACGTTTAGAGCCTCGCCCGTGAGCTGCTCGACGTAGGCGCCGAGCTCTTTGGTTTTTAAAATTTTATCCTTTAGCTCCGCTCTAAGCGCCGAAATTTCATCCGCGCTCAGCTTTAGAGCCTCTTTCAAACTTATCATCTGCCATCCTTAAATTTATTCACGAAATAGATCCCCACGCCCGTCGCTACGCAGATCAGCGCGATCGTAAAAAATACGAAGCCGAGACTTATGGGGCTAGCGAGCATGCATGACCTTCGCGCAGCGCGGGCAGAGCTCATCAGGCTCTTTTGCGTTAAATTTCCAGCATCTAGGGCATTTGTGCTTCGATGATTTTACGAGGCGGAAAATTTCGTCGTTTATTTTAAACTCCGCCAGAGCCTCCTCGCTTTGCAGAGTGTCCACGTCGCTTACCATGAACCAATCCGCCACGCCTAGGATGTCGTTTGATAAAATTTCGTTCGAGCTCGTCTGCAAAACCAGCTCAAGCGTCGATTTGATGATCTTGTCCTTTTTCAGCGCGTCAATGAGTTCGAAAAATTTCTCCCTCGATTTGATCAAAATTTCGTCGAATTCTAGAAAATCGTCAAATTCTATCGGCTTGTAGATCAGATCGAAAACGTCTTCTTTACCCTCTTTGATGATTTGCGGCGCAAACTGCATTACTTCGTCAATCGTGTAGGTTAGCGTAGGCGCGATCAGAGGAAGCAGCGCTCGCGTAATCAGCGCGATCGCGCTTTGCGCGCTTCTGCGGCGCGGCTCGTCGAGTGCGTCGCAGTAGAGCCTGTCTTTGCAAATATCAAGATAAATTCCGCTCAGATCGGCGCTTAAGAAATTTAGCAAGGCGTTGAAGCCCTTTGAAAAATCGTAGTTTCTAAACGCCGCTTCCGCGCTCGAAAAGGCGTTTGCCGCGCGCGTTAGGATCCAGCGGTCAAGCCGCGTAAAATTACTCGTCTCGATCTCATTTAAATCACTGGTGCTTGCGAGCAGAAATCTTATCGTATTTCGGATCTTGCGGTACTGCTCGCTTACCTGTTTAAGGATATTGTCGCTGATCTTCAGATCGGTCGAATAATCGCTCATCGCGACCCACAGGCGTAAAATTTCCACGCCGTGGCTCTTTGCGACCTCTTGCGGATAGACGACGTTTCCGACGGACTTGCTCATCTTCTGGCCCTTCTCATCGACGGTAAATCCGTGCGTGAGGATGCTTTTGTACGGCGCGCATTCGTTGATCGCGCAGCTTAGAAGCAGTGAGCTTTGAAACCAGCCGCGGTGTTGGTCGCTGCCCTCAAGATACATATCCGCAGGGAATTTGCCCGCATCGTAGGCGCCGCTTTGTAGCACCGCTTTCCACGTAGAGCCGCTATCGAACCAAACGTCTAAGATATCCATCACCTTTTCTAAATTTTCAGCCTTATAGCCGCTGTCCTGCGGTAAAAGCTCCGAAATTTCCATCTGCCACCAAGCATCCGCGCCCTTAGCCTTAAAAATTTCGTAGATATTATTTAAAATTTTTTCATCAAAAATCGGCTCTTTGGTGCTTTTATCGCGGAAAAGCGCGATCGGCACGCCCCAATCTCTTTGGCGCGAGATACACCAATCGGGGCGGTTTTCTATCATCGAGGTAAGGCGGTTGACGCCGCTTTGCGGGTAAAATTTAACCCCTCCGATCTGCTCTAGCGCCACCTGACGCAGCGTTTTTCCGCTAGGCATTGGCTCGTCCATCGCGATAAACCACTGCTTCGTCGCGCGGTAGATTACCGGCTTGTGCGTGCGCCAGCAGTGCGGATAGGAGTGGACAAATTTGCCGGATTTGATAAGCGCGGGGCCTAGAAGCTCTAAAATTTTCTCGTTTGCTTTGAAAATATGCATCCCCACGAGCTCATCTACGACGTCTGCGCGGAAGAGTTTTTTGATTTTAAGGGTTTGATCAAAACAGCCGCCCTCATCCACGGGCATAATCACCTCGATGCCGTATTTAAGCCCTACGAAATAATCGTCCTCGCCGTGCCCCGGAGCCGTATGCACGAGCCCTGTGCCGCCGTCCATCAGGACGTGCTCGCCGAGGATAAACTTTGAAGCTCTATCGTTTAGCGGATTGATCGCGTTTAAGCCCTCAAGCTCGGTAGCCTTAAATTCTTTTACGATCTTGCCCTCGGTGATGCCTAAATTTACGAGGCTTTCGACCAAAGGTTTTGCAAGGATTAAATTTTCGCTCGTTAGCGCGTAAATTTCATTCGGGTTTAAAGATATCGCGCCGTTTGCGGGCAGCGTCCAAGGCGTGGTCGTCCAGATGACCGCTTTGGCGCCTTTCGCGCCGATTTTAGCGTTCGCTTCACCACTTAGATCGAACGCCACGAAGATCGAGTAGTCCTCTTTGTCTTTGTACTCGACCTCGGCTTCTGCGAGTGCGCTTTTTGCCGCCCAGCTCCAAAACACGGGCTTTGAGCGCTCGATCAGAATTCCTTTTTTCGCGATTTGGCAGAGTGCTTTGTAAATTTCAGCCTCAAACTCAAATTTTAGCGTCAGATACGGATCGTTCCAGTCGCCTAAAATCCCCATATCTTTAAATTCATTGCGCTGCACGTCGATGAACTCTTTGGCGTGCTGTCTGCAAAGCTCGCGGATTTGCACTTTTGAAAGCGATTTTTTCCGCTCGCCCAGTTTGATCTCTACTTGCTGCTCGATCGGTAGGCCGTGGCAGTCCCAGCCCGGCACGTAGCGGATATCCTCGCCGAAGAAATAATGGGTTTTGGTGATGATGTCTTTTAAAATTTTATTCAGCGCGTGGCCGATGTGGAGGTGTCCGTTAGCGTACGGCGGGCCGTCGTGGATATTAAAGCTGACGCTTGCGCCCTTGCGCCTAGCTTTCATCTTTTCGTAAATTTTACGCTCGTCGTACCATGCCTTAAACCGCGCAGGTTCGTTTTGCGGCAACGCGCCTCGCATCGCAAAGTCTGTCGTAGGAAGAAAGAGAGTATCTTTGTAGTCCATATTTGTACCTTTTCGTGTCTTAAAAAATTTGTGAAGTTTATCCAAAACGCCATTAAAAAGCTCTGAAAGAGCAGTCTGCGTTTATGATATAATGTGCGAAAATTTAATGAGGGTCTTTATGAAAAATATCATCCTTGTAATCGGCGAGGAGATCCGCTACGACGCGGCTTTGATGAGCTATATTTCTCGCAGCTACGAACGAGTTT
The DNA here is from genome assembly GCF_937973075.1 of uncultured Campylobacter sp. GTDB lineage: Bacteria > Campylobacterota > Campylobacteria > Campylobacterales > Campylobacteraceae > Campylobacter_B. The sequence goes on along the minus strand of NZ_CALBWL010000014.1, from coordinate 15,658 downwards.
TTGGGCGGATCGACGATCTGAGATTCTTAAGCGAAAACGATAAGGTTTTGCCCTTCGCGCTTGAAAAGATGATCGATTCGTACGATTTTATCACGATCTTTGCGGCAAACTCCGCTTACGCGGTCGTCGGTAAAATTTTATCGACGCTCTCTTTCGATTCGCTCGAGCTAAAAAACGGAGAAACCCTAGCGCCCTCGATGGCGCGAACGGTGGCGAAAAACAGCTTCCTGCTAAACGTCAGAGGCTGCTCGGTAAACGTGATCAAGGCGCTTTGCTTGCAGAGCTTGCCGCCGATCCTCCAAGACGCGCCGAGCGCGGGCGAGAGCTTTTATCTATTCGATTGTGAATACGAAAGCGTAAAGCAGCGCCTAGAAAGCCTTGCGATCAGTTATAAAATTTCGCTTACGATCAGTAGGCCCTGCTCCTTTTTGTTGCTCGTGCGCGCCAGTGCGATGAAATTCGGAGCGCTGGATGCGTTTTTGCAAAGCGTCGGGAAGTATTATGAGAGCTGCTACATCGAAGGCGGCGATTTTATGGGCTTTGTGGTGGATAGACTGCGCGAAATAGGCGCTAAGATCACCTTTGCCGAAAGCTGCACCGCAGGGCTAATCGCCGCAAAATTCGGCGCGGTCGCGGGCGTGAGCGACGTTTTTGACGGCTCGCTCGTAAGCTACGCCAACGAGATAAAAAATCTCTGGCTCAACGTAGGCGAAGATACGCTCGCTCGCTACGGCGCGGTAAGCGCGCAGACTGTGGGCGAGATGCTTGAAGGCGCGCTGCAAAGCAGCGGGGCGAGCTTCGCTCTTGCAGTAAGCGGTATCGCGGGCCCCGGCGGCGGAAGCGCGCAAAAGCCCGTAGGGACGGTCTTTATCGGCGCGAAGGAGCAGGGCGGCAAACAGATCGTCGGGGAATTTCATCTAAAAGGAGATCGAAATTATATCCGCGAACAAAGCGCCGATATCGCTATCTGCTTGCTTTTAAAGCTTAGAAGTGACCTGTTTTTCGGGCGGCTTCCAAGCGCGATTGCCAGGGATGAAATTTAAAGGAGCGGATTTTGAAAAGACGAATTTTGAAAAGGCGCGGACGCGATTTAGCGCATAATTTTATCCGAGCAAGCGGCGAGCCGGGCTTTGGACGGCTGCGAAATTCCGTTTCAGCCGGCGGTGCGCGAAATTTTACTTCGGCATACGTTGGGCGAAATTTTATAAAGATCGGCAGCGGGCAGAATTTTATCTCAGCGCAGGGCGGATTAAATTTTATCTCAGAAGGTCGCGCTAGAAATTTTAATTTTATAAACGATTTTGGCTTTATAAGCGCGGTGCGAAATTTTACTTTGGCGCTAGCCGCGACGTGCGTTTTGAGCGGCTGCGACGGAGGGTCGGACGGGCAAAATCACGAGCAAAGCGCGCGCTCGGAGCAGAATTTTAGCGCGGGTAATCAAGGGCGAAATTTTAATAAAAGCACGGATAGCTCGGGGCAAAATTCCGCTCAAAGCTCCACACAAAATTCTACGCAAGGCTCAGTGCGAAATTCCGTGCCGCAGGGCTTTGAGGGCAAGCAAAAATCTGATCTAAACTCCACGATAGACGAGCTTGCAAACGATGCTAAAGTTTTGGGCGAGGCCCTGCAAAATTTGCAGAAAAAGGCGCCTGAAGCATTGAACGATTTCGCCGCTCGCAACGCTGATAGGATCGAGGATCTGCTAAAGCAGGGCGAGGCGGTGGCACGCGAGGCTGGCAAAAATCTTGATCAGATGGGACAAAGCCTACAAGGAATTATAAAAGATGCAAACGAAAGCCTGGGCAAGGTCTTGGAGAGCTTTGGAGTGCAGCCCAGACAGGAGCCGCGCGGCGGGCGCTTGCAGGAGCACGATGATAATTTAGACCCTGAAGAGGCGGCTGGTAGGCAAAGCTTTAGAATTTAAATTACGCTAAATTTTACTCAATTTTACTCAAAATTTTTTGCGACTAACTACCCGTAAGGAAGCGGCAAGTCTTCGCAGGAGCGTAACGAGCCTGCACGAAAGCGTGACGGACACTCATAAGAGCGTGATGAGCACCTGCAGCCCGACGACGGAACCGATGGCAAGGTTTTATAGTTTAAAGCACGGCTAGATTTCATCTAAATTTTATTTGTTGTGGCGAATGCTTGCAGAGAAGCGATGCTAAATTTTATTAAAATTTCCCCTACGCGGCGGCTTCGTTAAAATTTTACTCGCGCGAACCTCCGCAATGGAATATGAATATTTGCAAAGAAGTGATAAATCTCTATAAAACGCAACGAGTGCCCCGAGAGCGAGCATTTCTAAAATAAAGCGCGAGTAGTGGACGAAGTTTGGAATTCAAAGCTCAAGCTCTTTGAAGTTGCTGTAAAGATAAGCAGGTGGCGGCCGGTAAAGCTTTATAATTTAAGGCTGCTTGCGATAAAACGAGAAAAATTTTACGAAGTAGGGCTATAATGCGCCCCGCAATTTCAAATTTAAAGGATAGAAATGAAAACTCTCATTATTTTGGCTCACCCAAATATCGCAAACTCGCTTATAAACCGCCGCTGGAGGGATGCTGTGCTAGCCCATCCCGATAAGTTCGAGCTTCACGATCTTTACGCGCTTTATGCGGATTTTAAAATCGATGTGGAAAAGGAGCAAAAACTGCTCGAAAGCCACGATAAAATCGTGCTTCAGTTTCCGTTTCGTTTTTCAAACTGCACACCGCTTCTTAAGCAGTGGTTTGAGGATGTTTTTACGCGCGGCTGGGCTTATGGCGGAGAGAGCGGCGGTAAGCTTAAAGGCAAAAAATTCGCGCTTGCGATCTCGCTTGGCGCGACCGAGGCAAACTATTCTAAAAACGGCATCGTGGGCTTTAGCGTGGATGAGGTGCTAGCGCCATTTAAGGCTACGTTTAATTTCGTCGGCGCGATTGCGCTACCAAATTTCGTCTCGTACGGCTTTACTTACGATAAAAGCGAGCAAGCCGTAGAAAATAGTGCGAAAAATTATATAAAGTATTTAAATAAGCTTTAAATTCTTCGTTTTCCTAGCCGCCAGCTGCGCGTAAAGCTTTAAAATTTTACGTAAGTGGCGTGGCGGATTTTTTAAAATTTTCGCTCAAGAAGCCTAAATTTAATCTCAAAATTTTTAAATTTTACCCCGAAATTCCGCTCGCGCTTCGTATGCGAACTCAAATGAAATTCCAAGCAAAATTCTGCGTCTAAATTTGAGCCCCGCTCTTAAATTTTAAAATTTTATCAGAGATTTTTTTATACAATTACGGCTGAAATTCGGCCCAAAAAAGGAGAGGGAATGTATAAGCTAAAGCATCTTCTTAGCGCGCAGGATCTGAGCCGCGAGGACATCTACGACTTCATTGATCTGGCGCGCGAGTTTAAAGCGCTCAACCGTTCTGACGTCAAAAAATCCGACTCGCTTCGCGGCAAGACGGTCATCAACGCGTTTTTCGAAAACTCCACCCGTACCCGCACTAGCTTTGAGATCGCAGCCAAGCGCCTGGGCGCAGACAGCGTAAATTTTACCGCCGCAGACAGCAGCACGAAAAAAGGCGAGACGCTGATCGACACCATCAGAAATATGCAGGCGATGCACACCGATATCTTCGTGCTTCGACACAGCTGCTCGGGCGCGGCGAAATTCGTAGCGGCCAACTGCGACGCATCGATCGTAAATGCGGGCGACGGGCTGAACGAACACCCGAGCCAGGCGCTACTGGATCTTTTTACGATCAGCGAGCACAAGGGCAGGATCGAGAATTTAAACGTCGCGATCATCGGTGATATATTTCGCTCGCGCGTAGCTAGAAGCGACATCTGGGCGATGAAAAAGCTCGGCATAAACGTGCGGCTCTTCGGCCCTCCGATGATGCTGCGCGACTGCGACGCGTTCGGTTGCCCGATATGCAAAAGCGTAGAGGAGGCGATCGAGGGCGCCGACGTCATCATCATGCTTAGAATTCAGCTTGAGCGGCAAGACGGCGAGCCGAGCTTCCCGAGCGTGCGCGAGTACTCAAAATTTTTCGGACTTACCGCGAGGCGCATGCAAGCGGCGAAAGAGGGCGTTATGATAATGCACCCAGGCCCGATCAATCGCGGCGTGGAGATCAACTCCGACGTAGCCGACGATCCGCGCTATAGCTGCGTTTTAAATCAGGTAGAAAACGGCGAGGCGATGCGAATGGCGATACTTCATACGATAAATTTAAACAGGAGCGCACGATGAAAATTTTGATAAAAAACGGCACGATCGTTAATTGGGGCGGCAGCGAGGAGGCGAACGTCCTGATCGAGGGCGATAAAATTTCAAAGATCACGCGCGAGTGTCCCGCCGCAGACCGCGTCATAGACGCTGCGGGCAAGCTCGTGATGCCAGGTCTTATCGATATGCACGTGCATTTTAGAGACCCCGGACTCGAATACAAAGACGACGTCATCAGCGGCAGCGAAACCGCGGTCGCAGGCGGCGTGACGACCTGCCTCCCGATGGCAAATACCAAGCCCGTGAACGACAACTCAAGCATCACGCGCGCGATGATCGCTAAGGCTAAGGCGCGCGGGCTTATCGATCTGCTACCGATAGGCGCGATCTCGCAGGATTGCAAGGGCGCAAAGATCGTCGAGATGGGCGATATGCTCGAGGCGGGCTGCGTGGCTTTCAGCGACGACGGGCTGCCAGTGACCGACAGCTCCGTGATGCGACAGGCGCTTGAATACTCCGCTCACTTCGGCTCATTCGTGATAAATCACAGCGAGGATTGCTCGCTTTGCCACGGCGGCGTGATGAACGAGGGCAAAGTCAGCGCGATACTCGGTCTAAAGGGGATGGCAAGCGAAAAAGAGGAGATCATGATTGCGCGCGATCTGCTGCTTGCCAAAAAGACGGGCGGGCACATCCACATCGCGCACGTAAGCTCGGCGTGGTCGCTAAAGCTCATAAAGCAGGCTAAGCGCGAGGGTATCCGCGTCACCTGCGAGGCTACGCCGCATCATTTCACCTTTGACGAGCGCGAGCTGATGGGATACGATACGAATTTTAAAATGTCGCCGCCGCTTCGCACCCAAAGCGACGTGCAGGCGATCAGAGAGGCGCTTAAAAGCGGTCTGATCGACGCCATCGTGACTGATCACGCTCCGCACAACACCGACGATAAATTCGTCGAATTTGACCATGCGCCGTTTGGAATTTTGGGGCTTCAAACCCTCGTGCCGCTTACGCTGCGGCTCGTAAACGAGGGCGTCATCAGCCTTGAAGATATGGTGCGGCTGTGCTCGTTTAACCCGGCTAAAATTCTAAATTTAAAGGACAAGGGCGAGATCAAAGAGGGCTTTTTGGCCGACGTCGCGATCATCGATCCGCAGATTTCCTACGTTTACGACGAGGCGCTAAATAAGTCCAAATCGCGTAACTCGCCGCTTTTCGGCAAGCAGCTTACGGGCGCTGCGGTATGCACGATCAAAAGCGGTCGCGTGGTCTATGAGTTTCCAAACGTCGTAGCATAGGGCGCTTGCGGCGTAAAACTTGCGATCGGCGACTTGCGGGCAGAGCTTGCGAGTGGTAGCTTGCCGACGAGCGGTATTCGTAGCGCAAATGGCGCTATTGCTTAATTTTAAATTTAGCTAGTTTGGACGCAACGGCTTGCTTTTAAAATTTTGTGGTGCGATCGGTTTATTTTAAATTTGGCGGCAGCGTAGGCATAGCGACTTATCTTTAAAATTTCATAGCGCGTTTTGCTCGGTATCGGCGCGATCTTTGATCCAGTAGTGCGATCGCCTTGCTTAAATTTTAAATTTAGTGGTAGTCCGGATATAGCAAACTACGTTTAAAATTTTACGGCGCGATTTTTGGGTTTAATTATGCACAGCGCTGCGACTAATTCTCTTTAAATTTTTGCGTAGCTCAGTGCGGCAATTTACTTTTAAAATTTCATAGCGCGAGTGTGGTTGAAATTTCTTTAAAGCGGTTTGTCATTTTTGTAGTGCGGGTAAATTTGACGCACATCGCCTTGCTCATGCCGCTCGTGGATTTCGGCTTCGGAATTTTACCGACGTATAAGGCATTTGTAAATTTATAACGGCACCTTTTTCGATGCGGCAGCTGCTTTTAAAATTTCACGCTCGCGGCGGTTGGGAATTCTATCTTTGCACAGATTTGTTTTTGCTTCACGCGTAAATTTTATCGTGATTAAATTTGTCGCTAAGGCGCAAAATTTTAAAATTTTGCCGCCGCTAGCTTTTGGCGCGGAGCATAAATAATCCGCCGCATGAACGGGAACGATCGAAATTAAAGGATATCTATGAACGGCGAAATATATCTCTCATGCGCGCTGTGTGTCGCGCTAAAATCAGCTCTGCGCGGCTACCGAAAAGAAAACGAAAATCTACATTCGCAGCTTGCAGCCGCACATAGCATGGTTTTGCGTGCGGCTTTAAAGATTAAATTCTAAAACCGAAATTTCAAAAAAGGCCGCACGAAGCATGGATAAATTTCGTCCGCGCGACCTTTAAGAGCCCTAAATTTATAGCCTTCAAAACCAAAATTCCGGCTCGCTCAAAGAAAGTAATGTCTAAGCCTCTATCGTCGCAGGCCTATCAAACGCCGTTACGCTCGGCAGTTCGCCTTTAAATTTCTCGATCTGCACCATGCTCGTGTGCGCGGTGTTGCTTTGCGAGAGCTGCGAGCTCGGTACGTCTTTGGTTAGCACGTTTATGTTGCCGTGCTTGCATAGGCTGCGCTCGCCCCAGACGGCGGGATCGTACCACGCGCCCTCGCTCACGATCACGACGTTATCTTGCGCAGTATCGCTTACTAGCGCCCCGCAGAGGATCTCGCCTCGGTCGTTGTAGATCCTTACCACGTCGCCCGTTTTGATGCCGCGCGCCTTTGCCGTGGCGGGGCTAATTAGCGCGGGTTCGCGGCCTGCGATCTCGGCGTAGTTGCGGATGAGCGAGTTGTTTAGCTGCGAGTGGAGCCTAAATTTAGAGTGCGCGCCGCTGATGGCGATAGGATACTTACTCACGTCGCCGCCCAGCCACTCAAACGGCTCCATCCACGTCGCGTGCGGCGGGCAGTCGGGATATCCTAGCTTTTCGACCGCTTCGGAGTAGAGTTCGATCTTGCCCGACGGGGTTTTTAGAGCGTTTTTTTCGGGATCGGCGCGGAAGTCAGCGTAGTTTGTGAAGTACCGCTTTTTCTCGTCGATTTTATCAAATTTAACGTAGCCCTTTTGCCAAAACTCCTCAAATTTCGGCATCGCTATGCCCATGCCTTCAGCCTTTTGGACTGCATCGGCGTAGATTTCCTTCACCCACTCAAGCTCCGTTTTACCCTCGCTAAAGGCCTGCTCGTACTCCTCGCCCCACTGCGCGCAGATGAGCCGCGCGATCTCAAAGTCGCTCTTGCTCTCGCCCGCGGGCTTTACTAGCGACTTAATCGCAAAAAGGTACTCGCTAGTCGAGTTTGCAAACTCGATATCCGTGCGCTCGCACTCAAGAGCCGACGGCAGCACGATATCGCTGAGCCTCGCCGTACTCGTCCAAAAGGGCTCGGTCGTGATGATCGCTTCTATCTTGCGCATCGCTTCGACCGCGCGGTTGGTGTCAGGGTGGCGAGTGAAGGTCGAGCCGTTGGCATTAAACATCACGCGGATGTGCGGCATGACGTATTTTTTGCCATTGCGCTCGATCTGCTTGCCCGGCTCCATGATCGCATCTATGAGCCTGCTGTTTGGTATCTCGTGATATTTAGCCTTGGCTAGCTTGCCTTGCGGGACGATGTATTTTTCGTTTACCGCAGGATTAAAGGCCTGAAGCTTTGGCGCGATGAAGCTAATATCGGCGTTTTTATGCATCTGATCGTTCATCACGTAGCCGCGCCCGGTCTTGCCGATGTCGCCTAGCATCGCAGCCAGCGCGATGAGCGCCCAGTACGCCATCTCGCCGTGATGCTGACGCTGTATCGCGTAGCCCGTGACTATGAGCGCGTCTTTTTTAGCTAGCGTGTCGGCTAGGCTTTTTAGCTCCTTTTCGCTCACGCCGCAAATTTTACTCGCCCACGCAAGATCCTTTTTCACACCGTCTTTCGCGCCCGTGAAATACTCCTTAAATTTATCGAACCCGACCGTGTAGCGCTCAATAAATTCTTTGTCGTAAAGCCCGCTTTCGTAAAGATAATCGCAAAGCCCGATCAGCATCGCCGTATCGGTGCAAGGGCGCACGGCAAGATAGTGCGCGCCGAAATACTCCGCCGTTTCGTTGCGGTAAACGTCTACGCTGTAAATTTTCATCTCGCCTTTTTTAAATTTCTCTTTCATGATCTCGTAGTAGGCGTAGGAGTTGTGCATCGGCACGCCGATAGCGATCTTGTTTGAGACGACTGGGTTCGTGCCCCAAAATACGATCGTTTTAGCCTCCTTTACCACGCCCTCCCAGCGCGTAGGATTATGCGTCGGATCGATAGAGCCGGTCACGTGAGGCAAAAACGCCGTCGCCGCGCCGTATGAGTAGCCGCCAAGCTCGCTCACGTAGCCTCCTAGCGCGTTTAGCATGCGCTTTGCGGTGCGCTGCGAGTGGCCGATCTTGCCTAGACTGCCCCACTGATAAAGCTGCCCGTAAATGGCCTCTGAGCCGTATTTATCGAAGTTTTCTTTTAAAATTTTAGCGCTTAGCTTTATCGCCTCGTCCCAGCTAACGCGCACGAAGGGCTCTTTGCCGCGAAGCTCGGGCTTTGGATTTGAGGGATCAGCTAGGAAGCTTTTGCGCACGTATGGGTATTTCACGCGCGTTTCGTTTTGGATGTGATCGCTTAGGGCGTTATTTAGCACCGTCGGCATCGCGTCGCCCTCGAACGGCTCGGTGCCAACGACCCTGTCGCCGATGGTTTGGACGTAAAACGCGCCGAATTTATTTGCGCAAAGCCCCATCTGCTCGTCAAATATCGCCTGCGCTAGCGCGTTAAATTGCTTTGCCTGCGCCGAAGTCGCAGCCAGCGCGCCTAGTTTTAGAAAATCTCGTCTTTTCATGGTTGTCTCCGTTAAATTTAAATTTGATTAGTTGATTTGGTTTAAATTTAGCGGGATTTATGGAGTTAAACTTTGCATTGTTTGCCTTTATAGCGTATTACGCGACCTCGCGTCTTAGCCGTGATTTTACGAAATTTAGGCTTAATTTGCCATTTATCTATGGCGTCGCGATGGAATTCTATTAGAGCTAAGCACTAGATAAATTCCACCGCGACTATTTGGGTCAAAAGCTATACGTAAGGCTTAGATTAAAGGTGCGCGGATCGCCGTAGATCATTCGATTAGAACCGATACCCTCAAAATAGCGCTTATCGGTTATGTTATCGACGTTTAGCTGCACATCTAGGTTTTTACTCGCTTTGTAGCCTAGCATTACGTTTGCAATCGTGTAAGCTTTCTGCTCGATCCTGCCGTATGGCGAGTCGGAATAAATCTTTGAGCGATACATCGCGCCTGCGCCGATTCTAAATGTGCCGATCTCATATTTTGCAAAAAGATTTGCGCTGGTGCGGGAGGAGTCGCTGGCGTAGATATTGCCGTCAGCATCTTTGGCTTTGTAGTGCGCTAGCCCCATGCTTAGGCTTAGTGCATCGGTAATTTTACCGTTTACATCCGCTTCAAAGCCCCTGCTGGTTACTCCGCGACCCTGCCTGTAAGCGTAGGAATTTGTGCCCGTGATATACTCGTCGGTGCGGATGCCGAGCTTATCTTGGATGATCTTAAAAATGCCCAGGCTTGCTTGCAGATCGCCGTCAAAATACTCGCCTTTGATGCCCGCTTCGTAGTCCTTGCCTTGGATGGGATCAAGATATTTATTGTTTTTGTCCTTGTAGGTTTGAGGTTTAAAAATACTCGTATAACTTGCATAAAGGGTATGATGATCGTCTAAATCATAGGTGATCCCTGCATATGGAGTAATTTCGCGGGTAAAATTTCTATTATCTGCTCCACCTGTAATTTTATATTTATAGTAACTCATCCGCGTTCCTAATAAGAGCTTTAAATCCTCGGTGATTGAGAGTTTATTCGCGGCATAAATTGCTTTTTGAATAGTTCGATCGGCATTATTTTGATCTACATACGGTAAGCGTGGATCTTCAATATGAAGGTCGTTAAAATTTATTCTAGTGCGCGCGGCATAAGCAAGGCCTGCCGGAGTGTTTCGACTATTCCAGTAGCTACTTACGTTATCAGATCCTTTTTTGTAAAGATTATACATCACACCAAATACAAATTCATGATCTTGTTCGAAAAATTCATAAGGGATATTCACATAGGCGTCGATATTGTGGATATTCTCTTCGCGCTTGTTAGCATAAACGCTAAGATCGGCGACGTTTCCGATGCCGCCAGGGCCTACCCTGCCGCCATAATAGAGCAAATTTGAATCGGTATGAGCACGACGAAACGAATAACTCAAGCTTAAACTCGCCTCGTTTGAGAAATATTGTTTAAAATCGGCATAAAAATCAAGCGTAGAGATGTCGTATCGCGTCCAAGGTTGAGAGAAAATTTTGTTTTTGCCGAAGTGCGTGCGCGTGCCGTCCGAGTTAAACGCGGGCATTCCGCCCCAGCGCGTGCCATGTCGGCGTAGAGTCTGATAAAATGAGCCAAAGCTCAGCCTTGAATCGTCCGTTACATCGATATCTAATACGCCATAAACGGCAGTATTGCGACGATTGTAATAGTCCATATAGGAGTGCGATCGTTCATGCATAAACGCTAGGCGTCCGCGCACCGAACCGCTTTGATTGAGCGGGCTTTGCACATCGGTTTTAAGCCCGTATTTGTCGTATGAGCCGCCGTTTAGACTTATATAACCTTTTGGGATGGTGGAATCTGCGTGCTTACGGATAAAATTTAAACTCGCGGCAGGATTTCCTGCGCCTGCTAATAATCCGTTCGCACCCTTTACTACCTCAACGCGCTCATATGGCAGTAAATTTAAATCGTTCGCCCCGAGGCTAAAACCTCCGAAGCTAGGCATCGAATCAAGCAAATAATAATCTATGCTAAATCCGCGCGCCGTAGGATAGAGCCTCTCATCCATACGCCCGCTCGTAATGCCCGCGATATTTCGCATCAGCACCTGATAATCGGTTATCCCCATATTTTTTAGCTTGGCTTCGGTCACCACGGTAAGAGACTGGGGTGTTTCTCTTGCCGTAAGATCGAGCCTGGTGGTACTTTTAACGAGCTTTCTAGCCTCATAATCTCTGTCGTCGCGACGGAGCTTTTGGGTATCTTGCACTTCTATGGTGCCTAAGTCCTCCGGGGTGCTCGCAGTGGCGTTATTTTCCGCATAAAGCGAAGTTAGCATATTTAATGCGACTACGAGCGAAAGAGATACTTTCTTCATAACTTTCTCCTTTTAGAATTTCTATTTTTTAGGGTTATGTAAAATCCGCAAATGCTTAAAAATAGGGGCGCAAGCCCCGCTAAAAACCATATAAGCTTCGTTATTGCGCCGTATGAGCCCGCATGGGCGCGATGAAAGCCGTCTTGAAGTTTGTCTGAAAAATCCGCATCGTTTATAAAGTCCGCTTTTAAAATTTCGCCTGCATCCGATATCGTGATACGGCTCGCGTAAGGGCTTTGAAGCGGGTTTTGCCCCGCCTCGAAGCCGTATACGGTAAAAACGCCGCCCGGACAGAGCGGAAAGGCGATATAGGTGGAGCGAAATTCTTTAAATTTAACCGCTATCCGCGCTAAAGCCTCATCTAGCGTCGCAAGATTTTGCGCCGTTTTCATGCTTACCGCTCCGTTTGATGCCGCGACGGTGGAATTTCGCTCGGTCTTAAAATTCTGCAAGACCGCGCCACATGGATTTGCGAGCGGCTTGTAAGTTACCGCCCTTAGCTCCCACCATGCTCCGCTTATAGCTATAGCAAACATTACGGGAGTGCTTGCGACTCCGATTAGGCGGTGAGTGCCGCGCATAAAATATATGGCCCGATCTAGCCTCAGCGAGAATAAGTTTTGCCAAAATTTTTTGTAGATAAAAAAGCCGCTAATGCCGATAAGTAGCGCGCTAAGCCCCACGATACCCGTAAAAATTCTACCGCCGGGACCTAAAAACAGCTCCGCGTGCAGTTTATTTATCGCGCCGATAAAGCCCTCATCTCGCGGCATGGGCGCGCCTTTAATCTCGCCGCTAAAGGCATCTAAGTAAATTATGATCCGCTTTTGCAGTTTCTGAGAGGAAAGTCTGATTTTATCGGTCTTTAAAGGATCTTGCGCGATGCTCCAGCCCATGATCGCATACTCTTTAAATTTGGAATTTATCTCGGATTGCAGGGTACTAAATTTCATTCTAACGGGGAATTTCGCTATGCTTTCTTGCGTCCTAAACACCTTGTCTTTTAGCAAAACTTCATTGATCTGCTCCGCGTAAACTAAAACCGAGCCGCTTATAGAAATGATTATAAGGGGTATGCAAAATATCAAAGATAGCCACAAATGAAATTTGCGCGAGATTTTGCGAAAGGATTTAGACAAAATTTTCCTTTTTTTGAAAATTATTTTAATTAAGACGGCGTGATTTTAGTGAAAATTGTATTAAAGCATTTTGAAAGTCGTTATAATTTTATAGCTAAAATTTTACGGCGTAAAATTTGCTTGAATGATTTATCTATAGAAATTTTTAAAAGCTATTTTAAAATTTTAAGAGCCGAGCGAATATTAAAATTTTCGCGCACAGGAGAGTTTAAATTTAAAGCAAATTTCGGATTTTAAAATTTCAATATCACGCAGGGTCGTGTTTGGGTTGCAGGCGTGGACGATCAACGACTCAAGTGGCTTGCAAATTCCGCACTCGCCAAAAAAACTCTGCGTTGCAGCGATTTAAATCTTTTATCGCGAAATTTGCAATTACGCGATTAAAAGAATTTACCGATAAGCGCATATCCCCACAGCGCGGCGTTGAGAAATAGGCTTATCATCACGGCGGTGCTTGCAGTGTCTTTAGCTCCCTTGGCTAGCGGATGGATTTCGCTCGTGGCAAGATCGACTGCGCGCTCGATGGCGGAGTTTACGCACTCTAGCGCGATGGCAAAGATCGCGCCGAAGATCAAAAATAGATTTAGTACTGCGCCGAAATTCCAAAAAAATAGCGACAGCAGAAGCGGGGCGAACACGCAAAGCTCGAGTCTAAAGCTACGCTCGCTGCGCAGCATCTCGGCAAGACCCGCCATCGCGTAGCCCCAGTTGGCAAAAAATCGGTATTTGGGCTGATTGCGCATAATTTTCCTTTAAATTTAGTCAAAATTTCGTATAATCATACCAAAATTTTTAGGCCAAAGGCTAAATTTGAAACTGATTAGTTGGAACGTAAACGGGCTGCGCGCAGTACTCGGCAAAGACGGCTTCGCGTGGCTTGCGGAGCAAAACCCCGATTTTTTGGGCTTGCAAGAGATCAAGGTGAGCGAAAAGGACGCTCCGAAAGGGCTTTATGAGCTCGGATTTTCTCAGATCGATCTAAATTCCGCCGCTCGCGCGGGATATTCGGGCGTGGCGAGCCTAGCGAAATTTAAAAGCGAGACGAGCAAGGCGCTGTTTTTCCCCGACGACGAGGGGCGCGTGCTGCAGCACCGCTTCGGCGATGTCGTGCTTTTTAATATCTACTTTCCCAACGGACAAAAGGACGAGGCGCGGCTAGCCTACAAGATGGAATTTTACGCAAAATTCCTAGCCTACGCGCGCAGTCTTGCGGAGCAGGGGCTCGGGGTGATATTCTGCGGCGACGTGAATACTGCGCACCGCGAGATCGATCTTGCAAACCCCAAAGCAAACTCCAAAACTTCGGGCTTTTTGCCGATCGAGCGGGCGTGGCTTGATGAGGTAGAGGCGGCGGGTTTTGTCGATACCTTCCGCGCCGTGCACGGCGAGCTGCGGGACGCCTACTCGTGGTGGAGCTACCGCTTTAACGCGCGCGCAAAAAACGTAGGCTGGCGGATCGATTATTTTTTCATCTCGGCTAATTTGCGCTCGCGGCTAAAGGACGCTTTCATCCTAAGTGACGTGATGGGCAGCGATCACTGTCCCGTGGGCATCGAGATCGAAATTTAGCCGGGGCGAATTTCACGCCGCGAGCTTTGATTTGCGCGGCTCGCGAGCAAGGTGCGCGTAGCTTTGCAAGCTAATGCGCGGATTTAAAGAGGCGGTGCGTAAACGCTGTGCGATAAAATTTTAAATTTAAGGAGAGAAGATGTTGAGCGATATCGAAATAGCAAATGCGGCGAAGCCGGATAAAATTTCAAACGTTGCGAAAAATTTGGGGCTTAGCGAGGATGAGATCGAGCTGTACGGCCACTACAAAGCCAAGCTAAATATCAAGCCGCGATCGCGCGCTTCGAAGCTTATTTTGGTCACGGCGACCAATCCGACGCCGTTTGGCGAGGGCAAGACTACGACCTCCATCGGTTTAGCCGACGCGCTAAAACGCCTGGGCAAAAGCGTCTGCCTTGCGCTACGCGAGCCGTCGCTGGGACCGGTTTTCGGTATCAAAGGCGGGGCTGCGGGCGGCGGGTACTCGCAGCTGGTGCCGATGGACGATCTAAATTTACACTTTAACGGCGATTTTCACGCGATCACCTCCGCAAACAACCTCATTTCGGCGGTCATCGATAACTCGCTGTATCAAGAAAACCCGCTAAAGATCGAGAAAATTCTATGGAAGCGCTGCATGGATATGAACGATCGCGCGCTGCGCCACATCACCGTAGGACAGGGCGGGCGCACCGACGGAGTGCAGCGCGAGGACGGCTTTAATATCACCGCAGCTAGCGAGATAATGGCGGTGCTGTGCCTCTCAAACGATCTTGCCGAGCTTAAGGAAAACATCGCAAACATCATGGTCGCCTACGATACGCAGGGAGAGCCGATATACGTGCGCGATCTGGGCTGCGCGGATGCCGTGGCAATCCTGCTAAAAGACGCGATAAAGCCGAATCTCATCCAAAGCCTTGAGCACACGCCCGCGCTCGTGCACGGAGGACCCTTTGCAAATATCGCGCACGGCTGCAACTCCATAATGGCGAGTAAGTTAGCGCTCTCGCTTGCTGATTATGCCGTGACGGAGGCAGGCTTTGGAAGCGAACTGGGGGCTGAAAAATTTATCGACATCAAGTGCCGCCGCGCGGGCATCGCTCCGGATGCCGCGGTGTTGGTTAGCACGATCCGCTCGCTTAAATACAACGGCGGCGCGGATAAAGAAAGTATCGCGAGCCCGGATCTTGCCGCGCTTCAAAGAGGCATCGTAAATTTAGGCGGACATATCGAAATTTTACAAAACTTCGGACTAAATCCCGTCGTGGCGCTTAATCGTTTCAGCTTCGATAGCGACGACGAGATCGCCTTTGTGCGCGATTACTGCAAGCAGCGCGGCGTGCAGATGGCGATTTGCGAAAATTTCGCCAAAGGAGGTGAGGGCGCGCTTGAGCTAGCCCGCCTCGTAGTAGATGAGTGCGAGTGCGCCAAGGGGCTGAAATTCGCCTACGAGCTTAGCGACGATACGGCGAGCAAGATCGAAAAGATCGCTACTAAAATTTACGGCGCGAGCGAGGTCGTTTTCGAGCCCGAGGCGCAAAAGGTGCTGCAGCACATCAAGGCTTTGGGACTTGAGCGGCTAAACG
>NZ_CALBWL010000013.1 GCF_937973075.1 uncultured Campylobacter sp. | reverse complement strand
AGCCCAAATCGTCGCGGCAAAGGCTATGCATTTTTCGTTCCCGCTTCAAATTTAGGCTTTGCAGCCGCTAAATTTTAAAATTTAACGCTCTAGCGAGGGCAAATTTTAAAGGCTTTGGACGGATGGCGCGGACGATTAATAAAACAGCCGGCGGGGCTAGGCGCGAGATTAAATTTATCTGCAAAATTTAGCTAATCGCAGGGGTAAATTTTAAAAATTTAGGCCTATAAAAGCCTGTGTTTCTAAAGAGCAAGCTTTAAAAACGGCGCTCCCAAACTTGCCGAAACTCTTTCGTAAATTTAGCCTATGCGCTATTTTTTTCCGCGAATCTCACGCTTGCATAGAGGTAGCTTGCAAGTCCCAGCGCGCCCAGTATCGCGCCTGCCTCGCCTATGTGCTCAAGCCCGAATCTCGTTGCGACTTGATGTCCTAAAAGCGCTCCGCCGCCGATGCCTACGTTATAAATCGCCGAGTAGATCGATATCGCGACGTCGGTAGCGTCGGGAGCCAGCGCCAAAACCCTAATCTGCAAACAAAGTCCAAAGCCGAAAATCCCCACTCCCCAGACGAAAGCCGCGAGCAGCAGCGCCGCGTCATTTGCGACAAAAACTTTTAGCGTTAGCGCCGAGGCTAGGATAAAGAGGATTGAGCAGATCAAAAAGGCGTTTGGAAAATGGCGATAAAGCTTTGAAAAAAGCATGCTAGCGGCGATTCCCGAAGCACCGAATGCAAGCAGGACGTAGGTTACGAAGTGATCGCCTGCGGGATTAAATTTCGCCACGAATGGCTCGACGTAGCTGTAGGTCGTAAAATGCGCGCCTACGATCAAAAACGTCAGTAGATACAAAGCAAGCAGCATCGGGCGCCTTGCTAGCATAGGCAGGCTCGCAAGAGAACCTGCACGCCTGCTTGGCAAAAACGGTAAAATTTTCCAAAGAAACAGCGCCTCCGCCGCCGCAAGCGCGCCGATCGCAAAAAACGTAATTCTCCAGCCGAAAAGCTCGCCGACCACGCGCCCCAAAGGAAGTCCCAAAACCATGGCTAGCGAGGTGCCCAAAGCCAGCATGCCGATGGCCTGAGAGCCTTTGTTTATCGGCGCTAGGCGCACGACGAGCGATGAGGTGATCGACCAAAAGATCGCGTGCGAAATCGCGATGCCAAGTCGCGCGATTACCAAAACGGCAAAATTCCACGCTACCGCTGCCAGGACATGACTTAGCGTAAATAGCACGAAAAGTCGCAAAAGCAGCCTCTTGCGCTCGAGCTTTGAGGTTAGTAGCATCAGCGGCAGCGAAAGGATGCTCACCGCCCACGCGTAGATCGTGATGATTAGCCCCGTGCCAGTAACGTCCATGCTAAAATCCGCCGCGATGTCGCTTAGCAGAGCCACGGGGATAAATTCCGTCGTGTTAAAAATAAAGGCGGCAAACGCCAGCGCGATAACTCTCGTGTAAGCGATTTTATGGACGTTCATCGGTTTTCCTTTGGGCTTTTAAATTTGGCTTTAAGTTTAGCGCATTTAGCGGTTTTTAGCTTTTCGAGTTCTGCTTGAAATTTTAAAATTTTAAAATTCCGCGCCATATATACGTGCCGTGCTAAATTCTAAACGGGGGATTATAGCTAAATTTATCCTCCGCGCAGCTTGCGGAAATAGAATTTACGCTCAAAACGCAAAGTCGCATGGGGTAAAATTCACGTAGCGATCGACCAGTGAAAATTTAAAATGAAATTTGCGCTGCGCTCGGCAGGAGGCAGTAAAATTCCTTATATTTGGCAGAATGCGCTGAAATTTTATATGCTGCGATGTTATAAGCCATAAATAAAATTTCGCTACGTCGAGCTTGGATGCGTATAGCGGTTGAGGTTTTGTAGTGGCTAAATTTTAACGATATGAGACTTCCCCTATTTTGTGGTATGTGCATTTTTAAATTTCTTAATTTTCGCGCATTTCCGTCATTTGATATTTAGGTTAGAATTTCAAGCCAGACGGCTAAATTTACATTAATTTCTACCTGTTGCTCGCGAGCTGCGCTTAAAGTACGCAAAATTTTATTTTTAAGGCGGTGAAAGAGCTCGTCTCAAATCGTCCGCAATGCTCGTCTAAAACTGCCAGCGGATCGCGCTTATCGCTCGCCTCTGTGATAAAGCTTTAGAATTTTATTCGGTTTGCGAAGCATTTAAATTTTTAAGCAATAAATATGTAAAATTAGCGAAATTTGATAATTCCAAAGGACGAAAAATGGCAAAAGTTATGAAAACGATGGACGGAAATGAGGCGGCGGCTTACGTCTCATACGCCTTTACCGAGGTCGCGGGCATCTATCCGATCACGCCTAGCTCGCCTATGGCGGATTACACCGATATTTGGGCGTCGCAGGGCAAGAAAAACCTCTTCGGCATGCCCGTTAAGGTAGTCGAGATGCAAAGCGAGGGCGGCGCGGCGGGCACCGTGCACGGCTCACTCCAAGCGGGCGCGCTTACGACGACGTACACCGCATCGCAGGGGCTTTTGCTAAAAATTCCAAATATGTACAAGATCGCAGGCCAGATGCTTCCGGGCGTCATTCACGTCGCGGCGCGTGCGCTTGCGGCGCAAGCTCTTTCAATTTTCGGCGATCATCAAGACGTCTATGCCTGTCGCCAAAGCGGCTTTGCTATGCTTGCAAGCGACAGCGTGCAGGAGGTGATGGATCTAGGTGGTATCGCGCATCTTGCGGCGATTAAGGGGCGAGTGCCGTTTTTGCACTTTTTTGATGGATTTCGCACGAGCCATGAAATTCAAAAGATCGAGGTGATGGACTATGCCGAGTTTGATCGCTTGCTCGATCGCGAGGCCGTGCGTAAATTTAGAGCTGACGCGCTAAACTCCGAACATCCTAAAACTCGCGGCACGGCGCAAAACGACGACGTGTATTTTCAGACACGCGAGCTAGTCAATAAATTTTATGACGCGCTTCCGGACATCGTCGCGGAGTATATGAGCGAAATTTCAAAGATCACGGGGCGATCGTACGCGCCTTTCGTCTATTACGGCGCAAGCGAGCCACAGCGCGTGATCGTCGCGATGGGCTCGGTCAATCAAGCCCTTGAGGAGGTGGTCGATCATCTAAACGCGATGGGCGAGAAGGTAGGCGTGCTAAAAGTGCATCTCTACAGGCCTTTTAGCCTCAAATATCTCTTCGCCGCGATGCCTAAAAGCGTGCGCAAAATCGCCGTGCTTGATCGCACGAAGGAGCCGGGCAGCCTCGGCGAGCCTCTGTATCTGGACATAAAAGCCGCATTTTACGGGCGCGAGGACGCTCCGCTCATCGTGGGCGGTCGCTATGGGCTAAGCTCTAAGGACGTTGATCCCGCGCAGCTAATCGCCGTGTATGAAAATTTAAAGGCGGACGAGCCTAGAAACGGCTTTACGATCGGTATCGACGACGATGTAACGCATCTATCCCTGCCCGTGGGAGATAAAATTTCGCTCGGCAGCGAGGATGAGACCGAGTGTTTATTTTACGGCCTGGGCGCAGACGGCACCGTGGGCGCGAATAAAAATTCCGTCAAAATCATCGGCGACAAAACCGATCTTTACGCGCAGGCGTATTTCGCCTACGATAGCAAAAAATCGGGCGGCTACACGCGCTCGCACCTTCGCTTCGGCAAAAGACCGATCCGATCGACCTACCTCGTCTCAAATCCACATTTCGTCGCCTGCTCAGTCGCTGCGTATCTGGACATCTACGACGTCATCGGCGGCATCCGAGAGGGCGGCACCTTCCTTTTAAATTCCATCTGGGATGCCGAGCAGACGGCGGCAAAGCTTCCGAACAAGGTCAAAAAAATTCTAGCTGCCAGACGGGTAAAATTTTACATTCTAAACGCCACCAAGCTAGCACGCGATATAGGGCTTGGAGGCCGCACCAATACGATCATGCAATCGGCGTTTTTCAAGCTCAGCGGCATCATCCCGTTTGAGCAGGCGCAGAGCTATATGAAGGAATACGCCAAGAAAACCTACTCCAAAAAGGGCGAAGCGGTCGTGGCGATGAACTGCGACGCGATCGATAGGGGAGCGGACGCTTTGGTGCAGGTAGCGATCGATCCCGCGTGGATAAATTTAAAGGACGACGCAGCGGGCGCGGACGACAAATACAAGGGCGACGAATTTATAGAAAAGATCGTAAAACCGATGAACGCGGCGCGCGGCGATAGCTTGCCGGTCTCGGCGTTTTTGGGGCACGAGGACGGCGGGTTTGACGCGGGCACGACGCGATTTGAAAAACGCGGCGTAGGCGTCACGGTGCCTAAATGGATCGAGCAAAACTGCATCCAGTGCAACCAGTGCGCTTTCGTCTGCCCGCACGCCGTAATCAGGGCGTTTTTGCTAGACGAAAAGGACGAGGCCGCCGCGCCTTTAAATTTAAAAGATCACCTGCTAGAAGCCAAGGGCAAGGAGCTGAAGGGGCTAAAATATAAGATCCAAGTAAGCCCGCTTGATTGTACGGGCTGCGCGCTTTGCGCCGAAAATTGCCCAAGCAAGGAAAAATCGCTCGTCATGGTGCCGCTTGAAGAAGAACTTGCGAAGGGCGAGCAAGAAAGCGCAGACTTTTTATTCGAGCATGTAAGATATAAAGACGATTTGATGGATAGATCAAGCGTCAAGGGCGTGGGCTTTGCGCGCCCGTATTTTGAATTTCACGGCGCATGTCCGGGATGCGGCGAGACGCCGTATATCACGCTGATAACGCGACTTTTCGGCGATCATATGATCGTAGCCAACGCCACGGGCTGTAGCTCGATCTACGGCGGATCGGCGCCTTCTATGCCGTACCGCAAGGATGAGAACGGCCGCGGCGTCGCGTGGGCGAACTCGCTTTTTGAAGACAACGCCGAGTTCGGGCTGGGAATGAAGATCGCAAGCGAGACGCTGCGCCATAAGATCGAGGATCTAATGCTAAGCTCGCTCTCAAGCGTGCCAAACGCGCTAAAGGCGCTTTATCACGACTGGATCGAAAATAGAAACGATACGCTAAAATCCGCTCAGATTAGAGATAGGCTGGTGCCGTTGCTAGAACAAAATTTGGACGCGCCCGGGGTTCGCGAAATTTTAGAGCTGAAGCAGTATCTAAACAAAAAATCGCAGTGGATCATCGGCGGCGACGGCTGGGCCTACGACATCGGCTACGGCGGGCTTGATCACGTGCTGGCTACCGGCGAGGACGTAAACGTGCTGGTGCTGGATACGGAGGTTTACTCAAATACGGGCGGACAGAGCTCTAAAGCTAGCCGCCGCGGCTCTATCGCGCAGTTTACCGCAGGCGGCAAGCGCGTTCAGAAAAAAGACCTCGGCCAGATCGCGATGACCTACGGCAACATCTTCGTCGCGCAGGTAAATTCCAACGCAAACCAAGCCGCGACGCTAAAAGCGATCATGGCGGCGGAGGCCTACCCGGGACCTAGCCTTATCATCGCGTATTCGCCGTGTATCGCGCACGGCATCAAAGGCGGCATGGGCAGCTCCGGCGATCAAGCCGAGCTTGCGAGCAAATGCGGCTATTGGCCGACCTACACCTTCGATCCGCGACTAGCAGCGGAGGGCAAAAATCCGCTTAAAATTTCATCCAAAGAGCCGGACTGGAGCCTTTATGAGGAATTTTTGCTAAACGAAGTGCGCTACAACGCGCTTAAAAAGATCAATCCGGAGCACGCGGGCAAGCTTTATGAAGCAAATAAAGCCGACGCGATGAGACGCTACCGCCAGCTCAAACGGCTTGCGAATGCCGATTTCGGCGATGAGGTCGTCTCTGCGGGCGCCGCGAGCGAGAATGCTTAAGATTTGCGGCTATTTGTTGAAATTCCGGCTCTGCAAATTTTGCAATCCGGAATTTTATTAAATTTCGCGGGACTACATAAAATTCCGTATAAATTTTAAAAGAGAAATCTATGAAAAAAATCGGGCTAATCGGCGGCATGAGTTACGAATCTACGATTACCTATTATGATGGGATCAATCGCAAAATTAACGAGCGTCTAGGCGGGCTAAGTAGCGGCGAGATCCTGCTAAGTAGCTTAAATTTCGACGAGATCGAGCGGTGTCAAAGAGATAATGAGTGGGGTAAGGCGGGCGAAATTTTAGCTCGTCACGCGCGGGTTTTGCAAAGTGGCGGAGCGGATTATATTTTTCTTTGCACTAATACGATGCATAAGTGTTACGAGGCGATAAATGCCGCTATCTCCGTGCCTTTCGTGCATATCGCGGACGCCACGTTAAGTGAGCTGCGAAAACGTGGCGTGCAAAAAGTAGGGCTGCTCGGCACGATCTACACGATGACGCAGGATTTTTACAAACAGCGCTTGATAGATGGCGGCGTAGAGGTACTCGTGCCGAATGCGGACGAAATGGAAGCGGTAAACGAAGTAATTTTTGATGAGCTTTGCTTTGGTAAAATCTTACCGCACTCCAAAGAGAAATTTTTGCAGATCATTAAAGGGCTTAGAGCTCGCGGCGCGCAGGGCGTGATACTGGGCTGCACGGAGATCGGACTGCTCGTATCGCAAGCAGATACCGCCGCGTGGCTATTTGATACTACGCAGATCCACATCGATGCGGCAGTAAGTCTAGCTTTAAGCGAGTAAATATCAAATATGAGCCGGTAAAATTCCGGCTTATAATTTCAAATTTTTATATACATTATCAGTTAAATTTAATCTTTCTCTGTTATAATAACGACTATCAATCATAGAAGGGGATGAAATGAACGTTTTAGTTATAGGAGCAGATGAGATTACACCCATTAAGGCGGTTTTAAAAGACCTTGGCGCGAGTAACATCGAGCACTGGGACGCACGAAACGAAAATCGCGTAAATCGCAAGCCGATCCCGCAAGATACCGAGTGCGTCGTTATGCTTACGAGCTTTTTAAACCACAACACGATGAAAAAAATCAAAGGCGAAGTAAAAAAGCGCAAAATCCCGCTCGTATGCGCTAAAAGAAGCGTCAGCTGCGTATTTTGCGAATACTGTAAGGTTTTCAATTTAAATCAAGAATTCGGTTGCAGACCTTGCGAAGATGATTAAAATTCCAAGGAATTTAAGTAGTGACGGCAAGTCCAGGCAAGCGGTTAAAAGGTCGTGCACTGCGTCGCAATCAAATGCTTACGACGATGAAATAGGCGAGCTAAATTCCAAGGATTTTTTAAATTCTAGCAAATTTAACGCTACTTGCTTTGCGCACGCCGAAAGCAAGAAATTTAGCGGCAAATTTAAAAAGTTTTCAAGCGGTAAATCGGGCGCGCTTAATTGTAATGCCTCTAAGCCGCATACTGTAAAGAGTGCGCAAAAGGGCGGTGCGAACAGGAATTTGACAGCAAGGGCTTTTTACGACACTGGCTTCGCGCAAGAGAATTTTTTCTGCGCTAAGCGCTCGGACGAAAAATCAGCTTTGTTACGAGATATTGCCGCGCCAAAACGAGGTATCGCAGCACGCGAAAAACGCCAAAAAGCGGATCTGCGGCGCGATAATGAGCTTATTGATGATAAAATTTTAAATGCCGAAGTTTTTAATAAGCAATTCTTTAGCGGCGAGATTTTTGGCTTTGATGCGAACGGGCGCGAGATTGTGCCAGAGGCGCTGCGGGATTATAATGCGGCTTCGCGAGCGCGAGCGATGCTAGCTCTATATAATTTTAACGTTAATGCGGATTATAGAATTCCGCCCACAAATTTAAAGGGCGCTTCGCAGTTTCGTACCGCATTTTTAAATTTTATCGCTTCCGAACTTAGGCGCGGGGCTCGTAAAATTTACCGTTTCAAGCCCGCCGTAAAATTTTGCGCGGCGGATAACGCGATAATCTTTTCTTATCTGCGCGACATGCCGCTGCCCGTATTTGCCGCTAAGCCTGCTTATAAGCTAACTCACGCAATCGTGAGCCTGCGTAGCGGATTGCTGCTAAACGGAGACGATGCGTTTCGCAACTTCGTATTTTGCAAAATCGCGCTTCGCAATGCAGGCGCACAGCTGCAGCTTGTGGGCAAATCGGGCGAGCTCATCGTAGTTCGCAAGAGCGGTTTTAGCCTAGGCGTGGTTACGAGCTTTAAAAAAATTCTACCTCAAAATTCAGCCATTTATGATAATGATATAAAAAAAGCGCTAGAGCTTTGTCGCGGAGCAAACATCGACGCCGTGTATCTTGTCTATCCAAAAAATGAAAATTTTAACCGCCATGTCGAGATAAAAAGCGAATGCTTTAAGGGAAATTTCATTATGAAATTAGTACCATACAAGCTTACCGACAAAATTTATTAAAAGGATACCAAATGGTTGGAATTATTTTTGGAAGCTCGATGGGCAATACGGAGGACGCCGCGAAGCTAATCTCCGAAAAGCTAGGCATAGAAAACGAGCTAAAAAACGTCGCGGACATCGCGCCTGCAGATCTAAATAAATACACTGCGCTCATCATCGGCAGCTCCACATGGAACGACGGCGAGTTGCAGGACGACTGGGCGGGCTTTGATTTCTCAGCCCTTGATGTCGCGGGCAAGACTGTCGCGATTTTCGGCATGGGCGATAGCTCAAGCTACAGCGACGCCTACTGCAACGCAATGCGCGAGCTATACGACAACTTCAAAAAAGCGGGTGCAAATATCGTAGGCGCAGTGCCTACCGACGGATATGAATTTGACGAGAGCAAGGCCGTAGTGGATGGCAAATTCGTTGGCCTCGCGCTAGACAATGACAATCAAAGCGACCTCACCGAGAGCCGCATCGAGGCATGGATAGCGCAGATCGCTCCCGAGCTTAAATAACTCCCTTTAAATTTGCCGTGAAGCGCCTGCTTCGCGGCAAATTAGAATTATCATTAAAGCTCTAGCTAAGTTACAAAGCTATAAAATTTTAAAACTTCTTTCTGCTTGTAATTTTTTGTATCATACTGGCAAATAAAATTTAGCCTATTTTTATCACATAAAATTTTGTTGCCGATAAATTTAGTGAGATTTTAAAATATTCCGCTAATGCTTAACAATTAATCTCAAAATTTACCTCAAATTTAATCAAATTTTAAGCGGGGGGGGGGGCTAGTATTCCTTACTTTAATCTTAAGGAGTAAGTATGAAGCTCAGATATATGATGGGTGCCGTAGCGGCGGCTTTGGTGTTAGCAGGATGCGGTGAGGACGAGATAGAACTCGTCAAAAACTATACTTTGCCCGATTTTAAATCTATGAGTATAGGCACGGCGATCGAGGGGTCGAAAAGATGTAAAAATATCACGTGGTCGAAGGCTGATCGCGGCGGATTAAAATCCGTCACGATGGTATGTAACATAGATATGGAAGCACTGAAGGCTGCAAACGAGAAAGCGACTAAAAAACGTCTTGAGGAATATAAGAAAAAGACTTTAGACATGGATATAGATAGTGCTATGAATTTCTACAAGGGCAAAGCCTATGATAAAGATGGCTTGCTTCAGCTAGCCAACAAGCTTTGCAAACTAAACGACGCGAAATTCCAAGAGACTATAAAAGCAAAAGGTAAGATAGAATACTCAGATCAGAAGAAATTGGTCGATTGCGATAGCTCACTAGAAAGCGAGATTCTGAAAGGCGATGATCCTAAGAAAACGGATACATATCTGCCTGCTGTAATAGACTTCTTGAAAAATGTGGCGTATCATTCGCAATTGACGCCCGAGCAATTAAAAGCCGATTATGGCATGTCCGATAAAGCGGCGCCGTCTAGCGCAACGATAGAGCTTAATTTCGTTGTCAATAACGATAAGAGCGTAGATTTGGCGCCGGGATTTAAGATAATGTCCGATGGCAAAGAGGAGCCTGCCGGCAAAAATGATACATCTAAAGACGCACTAGCAGTATTTTATGCAAGATAATATGCTGCGGAATTCTTGAGTAGCGAAGCAGAATTTTAAAATTCGCTCCGTTACGAAATTTAAAGAATTTCATTCTCGGTAAAATTTCATAGAATTTCGATAGAATTTTGTGGAATTTCGTCTGCGGTTTCGACGTAAAATTTTAATGCGGAATTTCGCGACTGAGCCTATATATCGCGCTTGTTTGCCACGATTAAAATTCCTTTTTATGTCGCGGCGTGGAATTTTAAGCACGGGATTCCATATTTTACTAAGACGCCTTATGCGCGTAATTTTACAAACTAAATTAATAGAAATTTAGCAGTTAGATTTTTCTCGACTTTGAATTTTGCAGCCTGAAATTTAATGCCTTAGACCCCCCCCCAGCTTCACAAATCCACATCGCGAAATTCTGCCGTCACGCTCTTGTTTTATAGCCAATAACGACGAGCAGCGTCAGTAGCCCCGTCATCTTGCACTCGCAGCGTATTTTTATCGCACGGGCTTTTCAATTCCTAGAGTTTTAAATTTCATACCATACAATTTCAATCAATTAAAATTTTGCACCGCAAAATTTCGCCACGCTACGATACAACCAAAATTCTACCACTCTGCGATATAGCCGGAATTTCGCGGCTTTAAAGCCGCGCACTAACCAAATCCTTTTTTTAGATTTTGTCCTAAAGTCCCAGCTCTATCGCCAGATCCTTTACCGCTTTGAGATTTACTTTGCCGCTGCCGAGCACCGGGATTTGCTCGACCTTTTTCACGACGCTTGGCTGCATTATCGGCGCCAGCGCGGAGTCCTTCAGGCGGCGCGAAATTTCATCCTCGCTCGTCTCGCCCACGTAAAGCAGAGCGATCTTTTCGCCCTTTTTTTCGTCTTTTAGATTCACGCACGAATAGATCGCGCTCTCGCCCAAAATTTCGCCCACGGCGCTTTCTACCGCGCCCAGGCTGATCATCTCGCCGCCGATTTTAGCAAAGCGCGAGAGGCGGTCGGTGATAAATAAAAACCCGTCGTCGTCGATATAGCCGATGTCGCCGCTTTTGTAGTAGCGCACATCGTTTATTTGTGCGATCGCTTCGGCGGTTTTTGCCGGCTCATCGTAGTATTCCTTCATAACCTGATGCCCGCCGATTAAGATAAGCCCCTCCTGCCCGTTTGATAGCGGCTGAAGCGAGGCGGGATCGGTGATCTTTATGACCGTGCCCGCAAGCGGCAAGCCGACGCTCTTTTCGCGGTTGAAGTGAAGCTCTTTGAAAAAGTCGGGTTCGAGGACATTCGGCGTATTTACGCTCACCACCGGCGCAGTCTCAGTCGTGCCGTAGCCCTCGTAAATTTCGATGCCGAATTTTATCTTAAATTCCTTTCGGACGTTTTCGTTTAGTTTCTCCGCGCCAGCAATCGCTAGGCGGATGCTTGCTAGCATAAGCGGATTGAGTCTTTTGTTTTTGGTGTAGAGCCTAAAAAACGTCGAAGTGCCGAACATTATCGTAGCGCCGTATTTTGCGCTCATCTTGCCTACGCTAAAGGCGTCTGTAGGATCGGGCACATGGATGCTTAAAATTCCGTCGTTTAGCGGAAAGAGCGTCGTTACGGTAAGCCCGAAGCAGTGAAAGATCGGTAGTGACGCCAAGATCGCATCATGCTCGGTGGCGTTTATGAGCTCGGAGATCTGCTTGACGTTCGCCATTATATTTTTGTGCGTCAGAACCACGCCTTTGGGCTTTCCTTCGCTGCCGCTGCTAAATAAAATGGTCGCTACGTCCTCTATCGCGTGCGGCTTAAAATACAGCGCGCGAAATAAAATTTTAGGCATCAGCAGCGATTTTAGCGCGCAGGCTATGCGCTCGTTTTTAGAGGTGCCATCACTTAGATCTTCAAGATACACGAGCCGATCGCCGATTGAGCTTTCCAGCTCAAAGCCCTTTGATTTGAGTTTTTCTACGAATTTGCGCGAGCTGATGATCGTGCGGATGTTTGCTTTATCCGCGCAGTAGATTAAGTTCTCTTCGCTTAGCGTGTAGTTTAAATTTACGCTCGTTTTGCCCATCGCAAAAAGCGTTAAATTTACGGCGCTTGCGATGACCGAGCTAGGCAAAACGATACCGACGTTTTCCTCGCTGCTTATGCGGCTTTTTAGTCTTTTGCGAAGTATCAAAACGGCGCTCATCATCGCTAAATTTGTGAAGCTCACTCCCGTGCTATCGACCGCTACGCGCTTAAAAGGCGATCTTTTGGCTTGATTTAGCCAGTTGTAGGCAAGCGGCTTTAGGCTTGCGAGGTATTTGCCCCAGCTGAAAAACGACAGCTCCGTTACCGCACGCTTTACCTCGTGCGCCTTGGAATTTGCCTCGATCGGCGCGCCGAAGCTTACGCGAAGTGCGTTTTTGCCGTTTTGCGAGATCGTTCTTTTATAATGCTCGCTGGCGCGCGAAAACGTCGATCCCCAAAGCCCTCTGATATAAAAAGGCACGATGACGGAGTTCGTATCGTGCGCGGCTAGCTCAAATCCGCCCTGAAACTCGTCTATGCGGCCATTGTAGCTGATGTGGCCCTCGGGGAAGAGCCCTACCACTTCGCCTGCATTTAGCGCCTCGCGGATGCTTTCGATCGCGCTTTTGCTCACGCCCGCTCCGATCGGAATGACGCGGAAAATTTTAAAAAACCACTTCAAATACCACAGATCGTAGTAGCTGCGATGCATCACGAAGCGTACCCCGCGCGGGCAGGCAAGCTGCACCACCGCCCAATCGATCCAGCTGATGTGGTTACCTAAAAGCAGCACGCCGCCTTTTTGCGGGATGTTTTCGATGCCGTCTACGTGGACTTGGTAGCCAAATTTCATAAACGGAATGAGTAAAATTCTAACGAAAAGCTGCGGCAGATATTTTGCGCCGAAGATCCCGCAGATAAGTACGCACAGCGCCGCCATAACGAAAATTTCGCCGCTGGCGACCGCAAAATGCACCAAGATGATGGCGATGAGCAAAAACAGCACCATAAAGATATTTTGGATGAAATTTGAGCCTGCGAGCACCCGTCCCATGCGCTCATCGGCGGTGAAAAACTGAATGACGGCGTTGAGCGGCACGATGAAAATTCCGCCGCTAAATCCGAAGAAAAACGACGCCGTACCGAGCCAAAATACCGAGTGTGCGTTGGCTAGCACCATTAGCGCGAGCGCCAGACCGAATGCGCCGAACGGCACGATACCGAGCTCGATATGCTTTTTACAGTAGCTGCCCGCGAAGATCGAGCCTAGCGCGATTCCGATCGCACTAAGCGCCAAGATCACCTGGATCACCATTACGTTGTCGCTGCCGCTAAGGCTCTTGTAGTGAGCCGGGAAGGTCGCGATCACGAGCTGTGAGACCGCCCAAAACATCGAAAGTCCCAGCGTACAGAGCAGGACGTTTTTGTCTTTTAGCACAAAATTTAAATTTTGCCTTAGATAGCGAAGCTTAAGATAGTCGTCTTTATTAAATTCCGCCTGCGGCTGCGCAGCGTCAAAGAATGGAATTTTATACGAGTAGTATGTTTCAAGCACGGAGCCCGCGACCAAAAGCACGCCGATGAACCAAACCGAGCTCATCAGCTCGCCTGCATCGCTGCTGCGCGTCGCAAACAGCTCGAAAATCACCGAAAAAACAAGCGATGAAAGCAGAATCGCGATGATGGTAAGCGCCTGTACTAGGCCGTTTGCCGCGCCTAAATTTTTCGCGCCGACGATCTTTTTAATCAGGCCGTATTTGGCGGGCGAGTAGATCGCGCTTTGCGCCGCAAGCAGGATCGTCATAAAAAATGCGAAATAAAACCACCCGCACGCATAGCCGAGCGTAATGAGCGCGGTAAGCGCGACGCCGAGTTTCGCGCAGATCCGAGTAATGCGGGTACGCGAGAATTTGTCGTTGAGATAGCCGCTGGCGCTAAAAAGAAATACGTAAGGTAGCAAAATCAGCAAATTTACAAGCGATGTTAGAGCGATGAGGGCACCTGAATCGGCACTTTTGACAAGGACGTTTTGAATCGTGATCTTATGACCTAGATCGACGCTTGCGTTGGTAAACATAATCGCCAAAAACGGCAAAAATCCATTGATTTTTAATAAAGATTTCACGGGCGCTCCTTTAAAAACGGGATTTTATCTCACGGAAGTTAACGGACGCAAATTTAAGGCGGCTTCGCTACAATTACGGAAAAATTAAAGGAAAAATATGAAAGTACGTATCACCAATCGCGATGTGGATAATCTCAATAAATTTATGCTGCTTTACAGCAAAAAGGCGCGCAAGCAGCGCCTCATCAGCACCTACGCCATACCATTTGAGTTTTTGCTCGTTGGCATCATCATCGACGGGCTTTTGAAAACGGCGCCGATTGCGAGCGTAGCGTCGGTTATTTTGGGTGCGGCGTGGCTTATTTTTTATCCGAAATTTTATCGCCGCATGCTAAGAAAGCATCTGGTTTCCGCCAAGCTCGGGCAAGACTCAAGCATAGAGATGGAATTTATCGCGGGCGAAGATGAAATTTCATTTTCAAAGGGCGAGCCGCGCGCAAGCGAGAAATTTGCCGCGCGCTCACTAAATCGAATCGCTGCGGGCGGAGAGAATTTTTTCTTGGCGTTTGATCGCGGCTTTCATATCGTGCTTCCAAAAAACGCCGAAACGGACGCCGCGGTACAGCATCTCGCGGATCTACGCGGGTTGCAGATCGAGCCCGTGGATATGGACGTTGAAATTTAACTCAGGCGCAGCCTGCACCGCTAGCGTTGTCGGGGGATGGGTGGGGTTTTGGACGAGCAGAGCAGTGCGGTGCTGCGGAGCAGCGCCGCCTCTGCGAGAAGTGTGACCTCGCAATTGGGGCCCCCTTCCCGCCCCAAGATATATCAGGAATTAAAATTTAAACGGAATTTTATTTTGTAATAAATTTAAAATTTCTCTATGTAGAATTTTGCCTCTAGAATTTAGGTAGTGACGGCGTTTTCTCTTAAGGGAGAAGGGGCGCTACTTACTCTGCTTCGCTGCGCTCGCAAGAAACGCCGCAGGCTAAGCCTTGTGTCGTTATGCTCGTTTTGCAAGAGCGTGCAGTTTGTATTCGCTACTTAATAAATTTAATGCGGACGCAGTCCGCACCGCTAGCGTCGCGCGGGTGGGGGCAAAATTTTAAAAAGTCGTGGGGACGGGCCGCCTCGCAACTCTGAGCGCCGCCCCCTTACGGAAATATGTATCGTATAGCACGAATTCTTAGAATTTTCGACGTAAATTTAAAAGCGGCGCTTCGCCTTTATAAAACTCCGTTTAAATTTTAATCCGTGATATGCATATCTTGGGGCGGGAAGGGGGCCCCAATTGCGAGGTCACACTTCTCGCAGGACGCTTCCTCCGCAGCACCGCACTGCTCTGCTCGCCCACAAGCCCACCTAGCTTCCGATGACGCTTTAAGCGGCGCAGGCTACGCCTGAGTTAAATTTAAGCTGCGGCTGGCGGCAAAATTTTGGCTAAAATTCTACGCTCGGCTCGCCATTACGCCTCGCGCATCTCCTCTGCTAGACGCTTTTTGTAGGTACGCTTGAAATAAAACGCCCAAATTAGCGGAAATATTATCTCCAGCCCTTTCCAGAAAATAAACGGAAAATTAAAATAGGTAGTATACCTATGCCCAATCCCAAAACCCATCAAAACTGCATAGTAGGCAGCCACATAGCTTATCACGAAGATAACGCCCCAAATTAGTACTTCGGAGCCGATCGTAACAATCCAGATCGCAATCAAATATATGAAAGTGCTTGCTAGCGCGGTCAGGAAAAACCAATTTAGAACGCCCAATTTTTGATAGTTTACATCTGCGGTAAGATAGCCCACTACGCACGCGATTATACATAGGGCACATAAGATAGCGCGTAGCACGGCTAAATAGCGCAGTCCGCGGGGTCTTATCGCGCCTTCGTAGTCGCTGTTTTCGCAGCTGCCGTTTTGCCTATTTTTGCCGCCACGCCCCGAGACATAGACAAGATGCGCGCCTAACCCTACGAAGCAGGCGCATTGAATAAAGTCCATAAATATGAAACTGCCGAGCGTCTCTCCGTACCTATCTATTAGCCTAGGCCACGAAAATTTTACTATGCAAAACGTAGCCGCGAGCAAAATCGGGTGCAGCGCAAGCCTACCGTTTCGCAAATCGGAGAGTAAATTTTTAAAATATCCCATGCTTTCCCCTTAAAATTCCGCGGAATTTTACTCACTTCTTATGTTTTAAGGCGCGGTTCGGAGCTGAAATTTTAAAGCCACTTTGCTCGTTCATTGCTAGGGTCTGTTTCGTTGCCGATCGCTTCGTAGCGCGAGTAGTAAAACTCCACAAACTCCCGCACCTGCGCCTCGCACGGCAGATACACGCCGCCGCTAAGCTCCGCAAAGCGCGATAAAAATTCCGCTGCATCCTTTTTGTCGCAATAAAGCCGTGCCAGATCCTCGTAGTTTTGCAAGCACGCGGCTTTGAAGCTCTCATAGCCTGCGCGGTCAAATTTAACCGCCAGCCGCCCGCGCTCAAATTTCAAAACGCCCGATGCGAAAAGCAAGCTCAGATGTATCAGAGCCTCGCAGTAGTAGGGCTTGAGCTCCTCTACCCGCTGCCACGCGATGAGCCCCACGGTGCGGCGGATCAGCTCATCTAGCACCGGCAGGCAAAACTCCTCCTCCTCATGGAAAAAGAAGCTCACGAGCCCGCCGGTGGTCGCCTTGTACTCCTCGATGAGCTTAAAAAGCCCCAAGCGGTTCATGCGCGCCTCGGTGTCCGCGTCGATGAAAAATATGTGCCCGAACTCATGCCCGATCGTCGATATTTCGTAGACGCGGCGCCAAATTTGCGGCTTTTTAAATAAAATTTCGCGTCCGAAATTTAGATACTCAAGGTCGAAAATTTCACTGCTTAGCCGCATAAAAGGTCTAGCCTTGGCGCTTTCATAGACGAAATTTACGAAGGCGAAAATTTTCTTGCCGCAGTTGGTGCTTACGAATTCGTCGTTTGGCACGACCTGCGCCGAAAAGAGTCCGTTCAGATCGGCTCCGTAGTAGATCAGCGGCGCGCAAACGTAAAGCTGGGTTTTGGCGATGTTTGAGAGCACGAGCGAGTGCATGACGGCGTTGTTTGCGCCGATTTTTTCATACGCGCGCTCAAAGCTCTCGCTTACGCGCGCTTTAAATTCCTCCGCGCTAAACTCATACGCGCCTGCAAGTCTGACGTCCCATTCTAGCGCGACTGCGTGCGTGTAGGCATCCTCATAGTACTCAAGCGGATGGCCGATTTGAAGCGGCGTTTTTATATCCATCCACGCGATCTCCGCATCCCGCCACGCGCCGATTACCGCGCTAGCGTCCTTTTCGCAAAAGGCCTGTTTGAGCTTGGACAGATACGCGACGTAAGCTAGCTCGCTCTCATCTTCGGCAAGCGTCACCAGACGCTCCAAAAGATCGCTAAATTCGCTCTGCAGCTTCGCCGTCTCATCCGCAAATGCCACGGCGTAGGGCACCATTTGGGATTTGCCCTCGCGCTGCACTATCGCGCCGTAGCAGCGCTCGCAGATCTCGCCGTGAGGCGTGCGCATAAACAGCTCCTCTTGCAGTAAAAATTCCTTCGCCTGCGCAAGCGAGCTAAATTCCTTTTCCCAGCGCTTGTTCGTGCTTTCGATGATCAGGGCTTGCCAGCTTTTTTGCATATCGCTTAGCACGAGCCCGATGCGGTGGATGCCCTTTAAAAGCTCCAGATAAAAGGGTTGTAAAATCCCCTGCGCGCCCGCCTCGGCGATGAGCGCTGCGTGCATATCTTCGTGTATTTCGCGCGTGAAATCATACATTTTGCTCTTTAGCTCGCGCTGCCGCGCCTCATCGTAGCCTAAGCGGCGGAATTCCTGCAGCAGTGGATCCTCTTTGAGATCGACGATTCGGCGCAGCACGGCGATGCGCGCGGTATCGCCAGACTCAAAGCCGCAAATTTCTAGCCCGCGCGTGATCAGCTCGGCGTGCGGCTCGTCGTAGAGGGCGTTTAGTCGCGCCTTAGCGCTCGCCGCCATCTCGCTAAGTTTTGCAAAATCGTTCATCGCGTATCCTTTTTGCCGTTTTTATCGTCTTTTTACGAGCGGAATGTGTCTGCTTCGAGAGCAAAATTCCATCCTCGCATCCGCTTAAAATTTTAAAATTTCGGCATAGATTTTTGCCGATTGTATCGAAAAAGTGTTAAATTTGCGCGGTTAAAATGCGAGATTTTTAAATTTAAGGAGTAAAAATGAGCGATTTAAACTTAGACGATTTCGGCGAGCCGCGCATAAAGGTCGTAGCGCTGCCTAAGGATACGAATAGCTCGGGCAATATTTTCGGTGGCTGGATACTAGCGCAGATCGATTTAGCGGGCGCGACGGCGGCGCGCGAGATAGCGCCCGAGCGGGTTGTGACGATCTCGATGCAGGAGGTAACTTTCAAGCAGCCCGTATTTATCGGCGATGTCATCAGCTGCTACGCAAAAGTATTAAGTGTGGGAAATACCTCTATCCGCGTGCAGATCGAGGTCGCAGCGCTGCGGCTGGGCGAGGATGGATTTCGCGAGTGCTTGCACGTAACCAGCGCGATCGCAACCTACGTAAGTGTGACCAAATCAGGTCAGAAAAAGCCGATCAGCGCGGAGATCAAGCGGCTGCACGGATTTTAAAATTTCTCAGATTTTAGTTTTAGCTCAAGGAATTTTAGCGTCAAGCTTATAACGCGAAAATTCTTATGTGGGATAAGCCTAGTGCACAGAATTTGCTGCGTAAAATTTTATAATTTCAAGCGTGGAATTTTGCTGTGCAGTATTTTGGCGGAAAATCTCGCAGACGGAATTTTAGAATTTTAGAATTTTAGAATTTTAGAATTTTGCGGCGCGCAGATTAATAAGCGATTAAAACGCGCCGCAGCAAGTGGCGCTAGCAGCTAGTTTGCAGCGTCTTGGAGCTCTTCTTCGATCTCGGAGTTGCTTTTTACGACCATGCCTGAGCCATGGATGACGCTAGGCATGCAGGATGTGCAGATATGCACCGTCTCGCCGTTTTTATGCGCCTTGATAAAGACCGCATTTTCATCGTCACTGCTTTTTAGCGAACAAATATTGCAAATGTAAATATCACCTGATTTCATAGAAATCCTTTCTTAAAAAATTTCGCACTATTTTATGAAAATTTCAAAATTTTTCATTGATTTTAGTTAATCTTTAGCGATTTTTATTGCGGGCGCTTTCGTCTATCAGCACTACGTGCGTCAAAAAGATGATGAAAAATAGCTGGAAAAATAATCCTACCAGCGGGATCAAACACAGCAGGTAAAAAATAAAAGCGCTTAGAGCAAATTTATATCCTCCACCCATTTTATAAGAGCGCTCGAAGCTTTTCGCACTTAGCGCGTTTGAAGCGACGTCGATTAGAACCAGCTTGTAATAGATATAAAAAAACGGCACGTTGATGATAAATAAATTTATTACCGGCACGAACAAAAGCACCGAACAGATAAATAAAATCACTAAAAATTTTAAAATTTCAACGCTCATCAGCTTTAGCACTCGCGCCGTGCTCGCTTCATCCGCGCGGATTAGGCGGTAGTGGCGGGCGTTGATCTCTTTAGTGACTGCGGGTGTCAGAAAGGCCGCGATGATAAGCGCGCAAAACACGCTAAGCATCAGTACCGCAAAGCTGGCAAACACCGAAAAAATCGCGCCGATAATCCACTTCGTAGCAGCAAAGCTTAGAATTTTTGCAATTACCGGAAAGCGCTGTTCGTCCAAGAAGCTAAAATCGCCGCTTTGCGCGCCCTGCGAAAGTGCGTCAAAAAGCTCTTTGCCACCGAAAAATGCGAGCGTGCCCAAGATTATAAGCGAGCACATAAGCGGCAATAGTGAGAGCAGAATGAACTTGCGCGTAAAAAAATCCTGCTTTGCCAAATTAAAAATTCTACCCATGTATGCTCCTATTTGCGTTATTTTAGCGACTTTTGCGACGGAATTTGAGCTGAGTAATTTGGCTGCCGCACCGCGCCTCATCAATCCGCTCGCTTGGCGCATTCGCTTGCTTTAGCCGGCTCATCTCGCATTATAATACGGAATTTATGCTTTGATCGCTCGCCCGCGTTTAATTTGCTCGTTTATCGTGTGTAAAAAAAGAGGCCAGATTTAGCTTGATTTTTACCTGTTGCAAATATTTATTTGCTTGCTACGCGGAATTTCGCCACTTATAAATAAGCTGGCATTGCATAAAATTTTAGGCATAAAACTGCAGAATTCCAAATCAAAGCCCTTTTTTAAAATTCGCATGCCGAAATTTTATAGATGAAATTTCAAAATTTCAAAGGTAAATCCCGCGCGCAAATCCAGACTTCACTTCGTCGCGTCGTAGATCTTTTGCAATTGCTCGTAAATTTCGTTTGCGCTTACTGCGCCTTTTGATAGCACCTCGATTAGCACCTCGTTATCTTCAAGGTCTCCCCAGATTTTGCGGTAGCTGCCCTCTTTGTAGCCGTTATTTTGGCGGAATTTATTTAGCACGTTTTTGCCGATATATTTGGCAAAAAGTATGTCTAAGCTCACGCCACATTTAATCGCGACGCGAAAAAAATCGGTCAGCAGCTCGCCGATTTGCAGCCCAAAGCCGCTCGTTTCGTGGATTATGAGCTCGATGTCGTTTACGATTTCGTAGATGCTGTATTCGCGCACGTCGTAGGCGTAGGAGCTAAACTCCGCAAATCCGCTTACTGCCGTGACGTCGCTTACGATGTGATCGATGTCTTTGCTGCCGTAATATTGCTCTAAAATATAGCTCATCACGAAGTGCCAAATATCAACGATCTCGATGACGATATTATTCACGTCCGGCGCTGCAGAGATATTTTTCCAATGCTTCCACGCAAAGCTATCGATGAGCTCTGCGCATTCCATGTAAATGCAGCGCTTCCAGTTGATAAGTTTGCCGTTTTTTGTATAGCCGTCCTCCCAGCCCACGCCATTTGTTTCGTCGTTTAGGGCTTGCTGCATCAAAAACATCTCTTTTACTTTTTTATAATTTTCCATAAAAATTCTCCTAATTTTGGCTCGCGATTATAGCTAATAAAAGAAAATCATTGTATAATTTAACAAAAAGGAGGCTTAAAATGTGTGCCACTCAGGATAAATTCGACGAGTTTTTAGGCAGGATGAAACTCCTATCTCTCGGAGTTTTGCGCAATAATCTGCCATATTGCTGCAGTGCATTTTATGCCTACGATCCGCAAAATAAGGAGCTCATCATCGCAAGCGCGAGCGACTCCGAGCATATCAAAGCAGTCTTTGCCAACCGCGGAGTTGCGGCTACAGTCGCACTGGATACGAAATTTATAGGTAGGATCAAAGGCGTGCAGATTTGCGGCCATATCCGTAGCGCGGATGAGCGCGAAACCTCGCTATATCTTAAGCGCTTCCCGTTTGCGCGCGCGATGGAGACCGATTTTTTTACGATCAGAATCGATTGGATGAAAATGACCGATAATACTCTAACTTTCGGCAAAAAGCTAATTTGGGAGCGCTAGCTCGCTAAGAATACCATCTATTTATATTTTGCGAAATTTTAAACTTGCAAGACTTAAATTTTATCTAGTAAGATTTTGAAATTTGCATAAATTCTATCTTGTCTATTTTTCAAAGAATTTCACCATTAGATCCGCTTTAAAATTTCCGCTCGGTTGGTTTTTGGAATTTTACAGCATGGAATTTAGCGTAAAATTTCATTTTGCAAGCTGAGGTTGTCGCAAATTTTATTTCCTTAGAAGCGGAGCCTGCCGCATAGAATTTTACATGAAAATTTTAAAATTCTAAAATTTAGCTTTTCAAATTTAGCCTGGCGCTCAAGCTTAGCTCTGCCGCTCCCTGATTTCGCTTACTAGTCGTCCGCCGATCGCGTAGTCGTCAGTGGATATTTCATCTATCGTAACGACCGTGGTTTTTTCGCCCCTACCCAGCACGGCTACGAGGGCGTCGGTGAGATTCTTGACGAGCCTTGCTTTTTGTTCGCGACTTAAGCCGCCGCGCTCTTTGGTAATTTTAACGTTTATGTAGGGCATTAATTCTCCTTAAAATAAGCGTAATTGTAGCTAAAATTTCGTCTGTGCGCCTAAAAGTACGAAATTTTATGTTAAAATCGCCGTGATCTAAATTTAAGGAGAAAATATGCCATTGTTAGATAGTTTTAAGGTCGACCATACCCGCATGAATGCCCCGGGAGTGCGGCTCGCAAAGAGCATGCGCACCAAAAGTGGCGATAAGATCAGCGTCTATGATCTGCGGTTTTGCCGCCCGAATTTAGAGATCATGAGCGAGCGCGGCACCCACACGCTGGAGCATCTTTTCGCGGGTTTTATGCGCGAGCATCTAAATAGCGCGGACGTCGAGATCATCGACATCTCGCCGATGGGATGCCGCACGGGCTTTTATATGAGCGTGATAGGAGCACCCAGCGAGAGTGCCATCGCGGAGGCGTGGAGCGCGAGCATGAAGGATATTTTGGGCGTGGGCTCTCAAGCGGATATCCCCGAGCTGAATAAATTTCAGTGCGGCACCTTCGCGATGCACTCGCTAGTAGAAGCTAAACAGATCGCGCAAAACGTGCTAAATAAAGGAATCGGCGTGATCAAAAACGACGAGATCGCGCTGGATCCAAGCAAGATAAAATAGTTTTGAAATTTAAGAGATAGCGCAAAATTCTAACGCTATCTCTTTGAACTCCCGCTCGGCTCGTGATCAGTATGTTACGCGCTATAAAAACGTTATCGTAAAATGTGCAAAAATTCGAGGCGCAAAAATGCGTATCTGCTAAAACAAGCCGGAGGTAGCATCTATTTATAAACCGACTTGGAGCTTGCCGTAAAGTCTGCGCCATGCGAGGTTTTTGATAAAAGCTACGATTTGGCTTTAATCTGGGTAGCAAAAGCGCGCAAGCAAAGCTCATATCAAATTTAATAAATTTATTTCGTAAGCCGGCTTTAAATTTATAAGAATTTTTAAAATTTCGTCTTAAATTAAAGCCGAAATTCTACCCGCAAATACCATGCTTATGCACATTATTACTTTCAGATGCGATCTTCAATCCTCCAAAAAAATCGTATAGCAAAACGAGAATTTAGAATTTTTATTTAAGGTTGCGTTGTGAGTTTGGCGTTTGAAATTTCACTTTCGCTGCACGAAAAGAATGCTAAAATTCCGCCGAAACCGCACCGGATGCGGTGAACTTAAAGGAGAGAAAATGCAAAGAATTTTTCATATAAAAGATGCTATTTGTAGCGACGAGCGAGCCGTAAAAACGACATTTTTTACTACGGAGGCCACTTGCGGCGCGGTTTGGATCGTCAAACGCGGCCAGGTCGTAGCGCCGCATATTCACCCAGACGGAGATGACGTGTGGATATGCTTAAGCGGAAGCGGCGTGTTTTATCCGAGCAAGGGCGAGGAGGTGCCGATCTGTGCGGGAGATCTAATCATTTCCAAAAGCGGAGAGTGCCACGGTATGAAAAATACGGGCGATGAGGATTTTGTGTTTGCAAGCGTTACGGCGCCGATTCCGTGCGGCTACGAAGCGCTTTGAATTAAAATTTGCCAGAGATTTTGTGGTATTCGTAAAATAAATTAGCGCCGCAAAGAGTTGAATCAGAATTTGTCCGTAGCGTTAAATTTCATAAATTTAGCCGCGCTTTTGTACAATTTCAAGTGCCGCGCAATCTGCGGCGAGATTAAATTTGAGGCAAAAGATGTATGAGGATTTTACGCAAGAGCCAAAGTATGAGCGCGCGCAAAAGAAACGCAAAGCTAGGGCGCGCAAGGCAGAAGCAGATCGTAAGCCGGTGCGAGACGCGCCTCGAGGCATGCCGCTTTGGCGCAAGATCGCGCTTGGCGCGATATTTGTATTCGCGGCTTTTAGCGTGCTTATTATGTCGGCTGTTATAAATTCCAGCGACGACTACTCGCCGCGGGATGACGAGCAGATCAAATACAGCGATTTTTACAAAAAAGGAGATGAAATTTACGCCCTTGTCGTGGGCGCGGGCTATTTTGCGATACCGAGCGCGGACGCAGCGAGCTTTCGGGTTTTGGATTTCGGCTCTGGCTACCGCTCCAACGTAGCGGCGGATAAAAACGCCGTATATTGCGGAAACATCGCGATGAGCGAGCTAGAGCCCGCGCGCACGAAAGCCGTAGCGTTCGGATACGTAAGCGACGGGCAAGTTAGCTATTTTTGCGACGGCGAAGCGGTGTGGAACGACGCGCTGGGGGCGTTTAAGCTCACTTATCAAACCTTGGCGCATATTTTTTGGGATGCGCCCAAGCCGCAAAGCTACGTTTATAAATTTAAACGAGTGGACGCTACGGATCTGCGCCAAATCGCGGGCGTATATTACGCTTCGCAGGGCTCTCTCGCGTTTTATAAAGGAGAGGTTTTGCCGGGCGCGGATGCCGCGAGCCTGCGCCAGATAGAGGGAAGCGACGGCAGGGCGAGCGGCGTTTATGCCGCGGACGGCGCGAACGTGTATTTTAAAAACCTGCGCCTTGACGCACGGGATAACGGCGGGCATTACGATCTTTTCAGGCAGTGGCTAAGCTATTTTTTGTGGGATGCGAAAAGCGGCGACGTTTTTGCAAACGATTTAAAATTTGACCCAGCCGCCGCGCCATATACTCCGCTAAATAGGCAGCTTGCGCATTCAAACCATCTACTTTTTGCTTCCCCTGGCGGCATCTATTATTTCGACGAGAATGACGGAAAGCAAAAGCGCGCGGCAGACAACCCCTTTGAGGGCGAAGTTCGCGCGCTTAGCGGCAGCGTGTTTCAAAGCGGTAAGCGGATATATTTTTTAGAAGGCGCCGAAGTTTGGGGCGGCGGCCGCAGCAGTCGTAGGCTGGTCGCTCGCAAAAGCGGGCTTTTCGCGCTCGAGCTGCCGCATGAGTGGCGCAGGGTCGGCGGCGTGCACGGCGGGCTATACGGCTGGATCTATTCAAACGGTGGGCGATTTTTCTACTTCGACGATCTGGGCTCTTCGCAGCTGATAGATCGGTGCATTTATGAGATCAGAGATTTAAACTTGGTTGAAATTTTGCTTCAAAAAAGCAGCCTTGGCACGAGTAAAATTCGCGAGATGATAAAGAGCGGCGGGCTTGAGGCGGTGGACGGCGAGCTGCTTTTTGAGGTAAAGACGCGAGTGGAATTTTAGCCGCGATTTAAGCACAATTCGAGCATGAAAAGTGCTGCTAAATTTTAAAATTTGATTTTATTTCGGCATAAATTTATAAAATTTAAACGTCGTCGTGGGCTCTAGCGCAGGTTTAGAAATTTCATCGCAAATTCCTTTAGAGCGGGTGCGCAAATTTCGTTTCGCGTCGTCGCGACGGCTCGCGAAATATTTTGTATCGATCGCGATCTTTGCGTTGCGGCGCGCTTGGATAAGACGTCGCCGTAAAATTTTATTCTCGGTGTGGGACACACGGCGCCAGAACATAAATTTAAAAGTCTCAAATCGCAAAGCTGAACGCATAAAATTTGCATGCTCAAACTTACGAGATAAAATTTAGCGGCTTGGATTCAAAAGCGCAAATATCTTACTTCGATATAAAATTTAGCAGAGCGAGTGCAGATCGAGCGGCGCGATCAAAGCGCCGTTTTGCGAGCATATGAGACCCAAGCGGCGTCAAAAGCGAGCATAGGATACAAACGCTATTTTATAAATCCGCTTGCCACTACGCGGTCGCGCTCGTCGTAGAAAACCGCGAGCTGTGCCGGAGCGATGCCCGCTGCGGGTGCGGACAGCACGGCATGCACGCCGCCGTCTTCGCGAGGCGAAATTTTAACGGGGAGTTTGGCGCTGCGGTAACGGATCTTAACGCCTAGACCCGGCATATTTAAAATTTCATCCCTGCTTAAAAAGGCGTTAAAATTTTCGGTGTCGAACTCGTAGGTTGCCAGCTCATCCTTACCGCCCACGACGATCTCGTTTTTGTGCGGGTCGATGCTTAGCACGAAGTGCGGCTCATGCGCGCCGTGCACCGTAAAACCGCGGCGTTTGCCGATCGTGTAGTGCATATAGCCCTCGTGAGTGCCGATGGCGTTGCCCGCGCGATCGCGCACGATGCCTGGCATTTTGGTACCCGTATGACGGTTTAAAACGTCGATGTAGGTGGTGTCCACAAAGCAGATCTCGCTGCTTTCGCTCGCAGAAGCGATCTGCGAAAGCTCCTCATAGGCGCGCGCGGCCTCTTTGACGTCCTTTTTATACATCCCTCCAAGTGGAAAGAGCATAAACTTAAGCGCGGCGGGATCGATGTTTGCTAAAAAATAGCTCTGATCTTTGCTAAGATCGGTCGCAGCTTTTAAAAGCCCGTCCTCGATACGGACATAATGCCCCGTAGCTAGGCGCTCAAAGCCTTGCTCGCGCGCAAATTCCAAAAGCTTGCCGAGTTTTATGCGGCGGTTACACAGTGCGCACGGATTTGGCGTAAGACCGCCGATATAGGCCTGCACGAAGGGCTCGTAAACGTCGCGATTAAAATCATCCTGCAGATCCAAAATGTGGATTTTTATACCCAAAAACTCACCCACCTTGCGGACTTTGGCAATGTTTGCCTCGTGATAGCCGGGCTTTGCATGCAGCTTCATATAGCAGCCCTGCACCTCGTGCCCCGCGTCTTGCAGCAGCTTCGCGCACATCGAGCTATCCACGCCGCCGCTCATCGCGACTAAAATTTTCATTCGTTCTCCTTACGTTGCACGTCCGTTAAAATTTCATCCACGCTGTCGCAGAGCTTGAAATTTTGCAGATCGCTTTCGTTTATCGCACCAGATTTTAGCAGTGAAGTGCGGAAAAACTCCATTAGCGGCGCGTAGAATTCCTCGTCGTAAAGATAGATCCGTGCGCGTTTAAAGCCCGTCTGTACCAGCACTAAAATTTCAAAAAATTCATCTAGCGTCCCAAAGCCGCCCGGAAAGATTACGAAAATTTCGCTGTTTTCGATGAGAGCGCCTTTGCGCGGTGCAAATGCTGAAAATTTCGCGCCTTGCGTCAAAAAGCCGTTGCTTTTTTGCTCAAACGGCAGCATGATGTTAAAGCCCACGCTGTGCGTCCTTGCCCTCGCAAATGCGCCTCGGTTGGCGCCTTGCATAATGCCGCCACCGCCTCCGGTGATGATCGAGTATCCTAAATCGGCGAGCCCCTCGCAGAGCTTTTGTGCGTCTTTTACGTAGCGATTGTCCTCGCTAAAGCGCGCCGAGCCGAAGATCGTGGCGCTTTTGCCCACGTTTTTGAGATTGTCTCGGGCGATTTTGATGTCTTTTAAAATTTCTTTTAACTGCATTATTAATCTATCTTTTATGTATATTATTTAAAATTTTAACTTTAAGAATACCATTAAATTTTTAAAATTCCGTTTAAAATAGTAGAATTTGCGTGATTTAAAATCTCGTCGTAAATCATACTAGGTTACTAAGCTTTCGTAAAAATCCGCCGACGCCGCAGTAAGCACTCATATCGATAGGCTCGCAGCCCTGCTTGCCCAAAAATCGTGAGACGCTCTGTCTAAGCGCGATGGTAGCGGGCGAAAACGGATAGTGCGAGTTAAAAAGCGCGCGATTTTGTGAGCAGACGGCTACTTGTTTGCAAAACGGCACAAAGCCTAGCAGTTTAAAGCCCAGCTCGCTTATATTGCGATGCGCGACCGACTTTAGATTTTCGTAAATCATCACGGCATCATCCTCGCTCGCGGTGAAATTTAGCAAAAACAAAACCTCTTTTTTGCTCGCCCCGAGCGTTTTTAAAAGCGCGTAGGTATTGCTGATCGAGCAGGGCTCGTTCGCACACAGCACGATATTTTCGTCGCCGATGCTCAAAAAATCTCCAAGATACTCAAGCCCCACATCGATCAAAATAAAATCGAAGATTCCCGCCTCTTTCAGCTCGCTCGCGAAGCGAGCGGGGCTTTCGTGAGCTTTTGCACTCGCGGAATTTCCGGCTTTTTCGGGATTTGATGAGCGGGCGGAATTTTTCTCTTCATCTTCACTTGCGGAATTTTGAGAATTCTCGTCAGGGATTGAATTTTGCTTGGTGAAATCATCGCTTTTAAAATTCTCTAGGCTTTCTGATTCTGTAAAATTCTGTCCACCCCCGCAATTCTGCGGCTTTTTGGCTGCACAATTCGTAGAATTTTTTGCAGCGTTTGCTATTGAATTTGAAGCGGCGGAATTTTCTGAGTTATTTTTGCCATCAGAGCTCGTGAGTTTTTGCGCGTAATTATTCGAGCTGAGACTTTCGTCGTCTTGCGAGCCTTGCGCGCTACCTATAGAATTTTGCATGACGTAATCGTCCGCGCTAGAGCTTACGTTTTTGATAGAATTTTGCGAGGATGCGTGATTTTGTGAAGCAAGCGCGGGCGAGACGAGAGTTAAATTTTGAGAAATTTTTACCGCGACGGCGCTTGGCAGCGAAATCCTCTTTCTTTGCAAAGCGTTTAAGATGATCTCTTGATTGTTTAAATTCGGCGCTTCTATGATCGCCGTGCGGTAGCCCTGCTCGCTTAGAATTTCGGCGAAATTTGCTGCAATCACGCTCTTGCCGACTCCGCCCTTGGCGCTTAAAAAATTTACGATTTTAGTTTGCATATCAGTCCTCTTTTAAATTTCATCTCTCCAAGTGGCAAAATCACGCTTATGCGCTCGCAAACACCCGGATGCGGTAGCGCGAGCCGTTCGCAGGCACGCACCTTTGCGCTTGCATATAAAATATCCACGTCCAGCGTGCGCGGCGCGTTTTTGAAGCTTCTTTTGCGCCCAAATCGTAGCTCTGCGCGCTGCATGATTTTGAGTAATGTAAGCGGCGGCAGAGAGCTTTGCACGAGCATTACGGCGTTTAAAAAATCGGGCTGATCTAAAAAGCCGAACGGCCTGTTTTTTAAGATCGGAGAATTTTGCGCTACGAAAAAGCGCGCATCGC
Organism: uncultured Campylobacter sp.; assembly: GCF_937973075.1. Lineage (GTDB taxonomy): Bacteria > Campylobacterota > Campylobacteria > Campylobacterales > Campylobacteraceae > Campylobacter_B. The sequence goes on along the minus strand of NZ_CALBWL010000013.1, from coordinate 4,195 downwards.
TTTGTAAAACGCGATAAAATAGCTCGAAGCGCCGCCTGACATCTCCTAAATTCCCGCCGAGCCCAAGCAGGTATAAATTTTTAAAATTTCCGCGCTCGCGACGCCTCATCGGGAAAACAGCGCTTTTTACGACGCACAGCGCGTCCGCGCACTCGTAAAATCCGTTTTTCTTAAGCCGCATGTTCACCCGAGCTACTCTCATAAAATTTCAGCCCCGTTTTCGCGTACGACCACGACGTCCTCGATGCGCACGCCAAACTCGCCGGGCAAGTAAATCCCAGGCTCCACGCTAAATACCATCCCCTCTTTTAGCACGGTATCTCCGCGCTTTGAGATAAACGGAAGCTCGTGGATATCGACTCCCACGCCATGCCCGGTGCTGTGGAAAAACGCTTCGCCGTAACCATGCCTCGCGATAAAATCCCTAGCCGCCGCATCGATCTCGCTCGCCTTTTTGCCGGGCATGACCGCAGCGATCGCCAGAGCTTGCGCCTCTTTTACGATCTCGTAAATCTCTTGCCGTTTTGCGTTTTTAAAATTTTGCTCCTTGCCGAAATTAAAATTTTCGTCAAAGCACGCCGTGCGCGTCCTATCCGAGCAGTAGCGATTAAATTTAACCCCTGCATCAAGCAGGAGCAGATCACCCTCTCTCAGCCGCTTTTTGCCGGGCAATGCGTGCGCCTTCGCGGCGTTTTCGTTGATCGCGGCGATAGGCGAAAAGCTAAGCGCGAGCTCGCCCTTTTTCTTAAAGATGAGCTCGGCGTTAAAAAACAGCTCCTCTTCGCTCATACCTTCGCCGCTAGCGCGTACGAACGCGGCAAATTCGTCAAATCTTTCCGCACCCAGCTGCGCCGCTTGCTTTAAAATTTTTATCTCGTCCTCTGATTTTATTATGCGCGAAATTTGCGAAAAATTCGCCCGCGCCTTAAATCTTATCCCAAGCCCTTTGCTTAGCGCCTCCCACTCGCCCGCGCTAAAATCGTACGGGTTATACGCAAGCTCCTTTACGCCCATTTTTCGCAAAAACAGCCGCGCGTCTTTTATCAAATTTCGCTCGACCTCGATCACTTTGGTATCTTGGCAAAGCTCGCGCGCTTCGATGCTATAACGCGCATCGGTAAGGAAAAATTTGCGCCCCGCGAGGCTCAAAAATATCGCGTTGTCGCAGCTGTATCCGCACTCGTGGTAAACGGCATTTTCGTCCTTTAGGATAAAATTTTTCAAATTTAATCCTAAACCTACTCGGCTTTCTGCTCGGCTCTGGCTGCCTTGATCTGCTCAAAAATTTGAATCATTCCGATCATCGCCAGATGGTATCCAACGGGGCCGAAACCGATAATCTGACCCGCTGTTACGGGCGCTATTAGGCTTTTTTGTCTAAGCTCCTCTCTGCGAGCGATGTTTGAGATATGCACCTCGATCACGGGCAGACTGACTGCGGCGAGCGCATCGCGGATAGCGAGCGAAGTGTGCGTGTAGGCGGCAGGGTTGATGATGATGCCGTTGCAGGTGCCAAAGCACTCTTGGATCTTATCGACGATCTCGCCTTCGAAATTGCTCTGGAAAAACTCGATCTCGTTGCCGCTCTGATCGGCGACCGCCTTCATCTGTTTATGGATGTCCTCCATCTTCATAACCCCGTAAATAGCGGGCTCGCGCATACCGAGCATATTGATATTCGGTCCTTGAATCACCATAATTTTCATTTTTACGTCCTTGTTTTGAAATTTAAGCGAAAATTATAACCAAAGCGAGCTTATTTTTTACTATGGCGCTAAATTTGCCCGCTCAAGCCCAAGCGATAAAATTTTATCTCTAAATTTAGCGCGGAAGAGAATTTTATGCTAAAATCACGCGCTGTTTTAGATAAGGAAAACGATGAGAATTTTAAGAGCGAAGTGGGTTCTTGCCTGCGATGAGAATTTTAAAATTTTAAAAGATGGCGCGATCGTCTTTGACGAGAAAATAATCGAGGTCTGCTCCTTTGCAAGCGTGGCGAGCAAATACCCGCAGGCCGAAATTTTGGACTTTAGCGGCGACATAGCGATGCCTGCGTTTATAAATCCGCACGTGCATTTGGAATTTAGCGCAAACAAAGGCACGCTGCGCTACGGAGATTTTTTGGACTGGCTAGGTAGCGTCATCGCTTCACGTCAGCAGCTTGACGCCGCGGCGCGCGGACGGTTGATCTTGGAGCAGATCGCCGCTATGATGCGAAGCGGCGTGGGTACGATCGGCGAAATTTCAAGCTTCGGCGGCGAGGCTGAAGCTTGCGCGCAAAGCGGCATTAGAACCGTGTTTTTTAATGAAATTTTAGGCGCGAGCAAGGACGCTGCGGCGGAGAATATTTCTAAATTTAAAGAGCGTTTTGAGCGCGCAAAGGCGCTCGCAAGCTCGCTTTTTATCCCCGCCGTATCGGTGCACTCGCCGTACTCGGCGCACCCGCAGATTACGGAGTTTGCGACGAAGCTTGCCCGCGAAAACGGGCTTGTTATAAGCACTCATTTTATGGAGAGCGCGTATGAGCGGCAGTGGCTGCGCACGGGTCGTGGCAAGCTTAAAACCTGGCTTGCTAAATTTAATCCCGCGCCCGCGCCTTTTTACTCGCCGCAGAGCTTCGTAGCGCATTTTAGCGGGCTTCGCACGCTTTTTACGCATTGCGTTTGGGTGGATGATTTTAGCATCTTTGATCCGAAGCTCCACTCGATCACGCACTGCGCGCGCTCCAACCGCCTGCTTAGCAAAAAGCGGCTAAGCTTTAAAAAGCTGCTCGCAAGCGGGCTTAATTACAACATCGCTACCGACGGGCTTAGCTCAAATTTTAGTCTAAGCTTTTTAGACGAGCTGCGCGCAAATTTAATGATACACGACGAGCTGGGCCTGGCGGAACTGGCGCGGGCGTTACTTTTAGGCGCGACGAGAAATGCAGCCGCCGCGCTGGGATTAAGCTTAGGTGAGCTGAAAGAGGGCAAGCTCGCCGATATCGCCGTTTTTGAAGGCATTGAGTGCGACGAAGCTCAGCTGCCGCTACAGCTCATTTTGCAGAGCAAAAACGCAAAATCACTTTTTATCGAAGGAATGAAATGCAATTTCTAAAGAATATCTTTGCGCCGATCGGCGCCGTGCTTGGGTTTATCAATAAATACTTTAAATCCTTGATTTTTCTGCTTATTTTGTTTTTGATTTTCGCAGGCGGCGAAAGCGCGCAACAAAAGGGCACGAATCTCGCTCAGCTTTCGCTAAACGGCGCGATAATGGACGATAGCGAAATTTTAGAAAAGATCGAAACCCTGAAAAACGACGAGGCGATCAAAGGAGTGCTTCTACTGATCGACAGCCCCGGCGGCGCGCTAAGCCCGAGCGTGGAAATTTCGCTAGCCATCAAGTCTCTAAACTCGCGCAAGCCGGTCGTCGCCTACGCCAAGGGCACGATGGCGAGCGGCAGCTACCTAGGCGGCGTGTGGGCGAGTAAAATTTACGCAAATCCGGGCAGCTTCATCGGCTCCATAGGCGTGATCATGCAGGGCTTAGACGTGAGCGAAGCTGCCGCTAAGCTAGGCTTTGCCGAACAGATCGTCAAAGCGGGTGAGCTCAAAGAAGCGGGTACGATGATGCGAAAATGGAGCGACGCGGAGCGCGCAAGCCTCCAAGCTCTGGTGGATGAGAGCTACGAGCTATTTACGCGCGAGGTGGCACAGGCGCGCTCGCTGGATCTTAGGAAGCGCGATGCGTGGGCAAATGCGCGAGTATTTTTAGCTAGCGGCGCCAAAGGTGTAGGGCTTATCGACGAGGTGGGCTCTTTGGATGACGCTAAAAGCGCGCTCATAAAGGCTAGCGGCGTAGCAGATCCGATCTGGCAGGAGCCCTCGGCGTATGAGAAGATGATAGATAGGCTAGCGAATAAAAGCGAGAGTTTGGTGCGCGGGGCGTTCGGCGCGAAGCTGATGGCGTATTAGAATTTTAGAAATTTTAAATTATGAGGGAATTTTAAAAGTAGAATTTTGTATGCAGAAGTACACTGGATTTGATTACTTTTAAATTTCCTGCTTTTCCATTTAGCGTTTCTTTAAAATTTTACCCTTTTTGTGAATTTTTCTTTGTTTAAGAACTCCTCATTTTTCTACTAATTATTCAGCCCCCTTTAAGCATCGCTCTTGTATAATCACAATTCTGTTTCGCACCGAGTCGAATCTGC
>NZ_CALBWL010000012.1 GCF_937973075.1 uncultured Campylobacter sp. | reverse complement strand
TCAAGCGAAAGGCTAAGCAGACTGCAAAGCGCTCACGCTAAAATTTTAGACGAGATCGCAGGAGCGCAAAAAGATAAAATTTTCGACGTGTATTTTGAGGAGCTGCGAGAGGGTGGCACTGCGTGCGGTAGAAGCTTTTCAAATTTTTTAATCTGCGCGCAAGGCGGCGAGGAGCTTTTAGGCACAACGCGCAGAGTACGTATCGAAAAGACCGCCAGAATGGCGCTTTATGGAAAAGTTATCGCTTAAAAAGCGGTTGTTTTTCCGCGCCTCTGAATATCTCATTTTTATTCTGATTTGGTGTATTTTTTTAACGTGCAGGGTTAAATTTACTCCCACGAAGTTGCCCGAAAAGCCCTGCGTCGTTGTGTTTTGGCATGGAAGACTGGCGATGATGAGCTTTGCGTATAGGCGCTGGTGGCTGCGGGATTTCGGCAGCAAGAGGCGCGCCAAGGTCATCATCTCAGATCACAAAGACGGCGAGATAATTACGCGCGTGATCTCGCATTTTGGCATCGGCGCGATCCGCGGCAGTAGTTTCAAGGGCGGCGCACGCGCGCTTATGGGCGCGATCAAAGAGATAAAAAACGGCACCGACGTCATCATCACTCCCGACGGTCCGCGGGGTCCGCTTCACAGAGTCGCCGACGGTGCCGTGATCCTTGCGCAGCGGCTAAACTTAGACCTTTACGCGCTAAATTACGAAGCGAGCAGCTTTTGGAAATTTCGTAGCTGGGACGAGATGGTGTTGCCAAAGCCGTTTTCGCGCATAAATTATAGCCTCAGCGCGCCGTTAAATTTAACAGGGCTTAGCCTTGATGCGGGTAAAGAGGCGATCGGGAAACTGCTTTTTGCGAGCGCTGAGCAGGACATTAAATTTTAGTTTGAAATAATAGTGTTTCGATATAATTGCAATTTTAGGAGAAAAAATGGCACTATTTAAAGCAAAATCATTCCTCGGCGTCGCTAAAAGTGCCGACGCATGCGAGTTTTTTTATAGAAAATTGGGTTTTGGCAAAAGAATTTTGGATGAGAAATCCGATCGCTTTCCCATCGCGCAAGAAAACGATCTGGCTACCTCGCTGGCGGGCTTTGCGGATCTGAGTGATAAAAATTTAATCTCCTGCGTACTGATTGACGACGAAAATCAAAGAGTGTATTTTAACGAGGATTATATGATTAAAGAAAATAGCATTTATCAAAAAGTCGATGATAGCTTCATCGTAGAATTTCCTCGCGCAAGTGCACAGGCGGCGGATGAGACTTTTGGAATAGAATTTAACTCGCACGCTAGTTTATTTAAAATTTTATACTTCTTGCTAAAAAATCAAAGCGATTTTGAAAATATGGCGATGTTCGCGCTGAAATTTAATAACCGCGCATGTTTCGTCGTCGCCAACCAAGAGCGCGTGCTCTACGCCGACATAATGCGCATCGATGAGGAGATGCGGGCGGCGATGAGCGATACTGACGAGCTATTTTATGAGCTTTTAAATTTTCAGATCGAGACCTTCTATAAATCCGAAAATAGCGAGTTTCTTACTAATGTTTTCATCTACTCAGACGGCACGCTTAGCAACGAGATCGGTTATGTGATTTTTACGCGCATCTTCATCAAAACAAATTTGATAAATCTAAATTTCGCCGATTACATCAACAAAATCGCAATGCTGGAAGCCCGCTAGATCAAATTTTTCGCTCCGCACCGAGGCAGAATTTTAAAATTTTATCTTTGCAGTATTGCGCTTGCTTGATACGATTTGATTGTCTGTTTGCGGTTACGTTTTGTTAAATTTATCTCGCGTTACATAATGGAATTTTGACTAGATAAAATCATCCGTATTTAAACGACTTGCTTTTAAATTTAAACTTATTTACTGCAAAGGGCCCGTCTTGCGCCGTAAATTTTGTCTTTTTCACGAATCCCGATTAATTTTGCGTAAAAAATTTTCTATCAAAGCCCGCCTTTGCTCCACATCGTCGTTCTCGCTAATGCCCTCTAGCTCACTTGCGTGATGGGCCTTAGGCGGGATATCTTTCAGATACGACCACACCTCATCCTCGCTTAAAATTTTGCCGTGCAGATCAAAACCTACGTTTAGCGCCCTGCCCGAAACTTCAGCCATATCTGCGTGCAGGTGACCGTAGAGCATCAGTGCGCCATAATGACAGTTTGCCCACTCGATCATCGGGTAGTGAGACAGAGCCGCTCTCTTATGCGATAGGCGCACAAAGGCGTAGCCCACGATCTGTTCAAACATAAAATTGCCGTCCGCCTTGCGTCCGCTTAGCAGCTCGTTTTTCATCGCAGCGATGCGCCCATCGTGGTTGCCGAGCACCAAAAAATGTCGCCCGTTTAGTCTGCGAAGTAACTCGCAAGTGTGCGCAAAATCCTTGTGAAAGGACACATCGCCGAGATTATAGACGAGATCCTCGGGTGTAACAAGCGCATTCCAAGCGGCTATGAGATTTTCATCCATCTCGGCTACGTTTGCGCCTTTTCTAAAATTGGGATATTTTTTAAGCACCAGCTCGTGGCCGAAGTGTAGATCGGAGGTAAAATAAATGCTCATAAAAGCTCCTCAAATAGCGCAAGATCCGCGCCCTCAGCAAATAAAAATCCGCGGTTTATCGGCGGGACGGCGAGCTGCCTGCACGCTTCTTTAAATTTTTTGTCCATCGCGGCTTTGACATAAGGCGTCGCGAGGATAAATTTTTCGTCCACGCCCACGGCTACCTTGCCGCCAAGAACGCAGTCTGAGCCTTTTTCTAGGCAGCGCGCGCATTCGTTTCGCTGTGCGGCGCTTAGCACGAGTCCTAGCCTCTTGCAGGCAAGATCTACGCCGCGAATCTCGCCCCGGCCGCGTTTTATGAGATAAATTTTAGGCGCGGGATTAGAAATTTCGGGAGCTAAATTTAACGCATCGGTCGCCAAAAACTCAAAGCTCTTTTTTACGCCGCTAAAGTACTCGTTTAAAAACGGCTCGCTAAATTTCGCGCGAACAAATCCACGTTTAAACCGGTTCGTTAAATTCGTCTCGTCGGTGAAGTATTTTAGATTTCGCCCCTTTAAAAACCGCTCCAGCTCGCACTTTCGCACGCCTAAAAGCGGACGAGCGATCATGTAGTCCTCGCGGGGCTCAAGCTCCTGCATGCCTAGCAGCTCGCTAAGCCCTGCGCCGCGCCCAAGCTGCATCAAAAACCACTCGAATTTGTCGTCAAACTGATGCGCTAAGATCAAATTTTCATATCCCTGCTCGCGGCAAATCTCGGAAAAAAAATCATATCTGGTCGCGCGAGCTTCGTGCTCGAAATTTGACGCGCCCAGACGCACGCTTTTTACGTAGATTTGTTTGTTAAATTTGGCTGCGAGCTGCTGCGCCGAATCGACTTCGTCCTTGCTCTGCGCGCGAACGTTATAATCCACGATCACAAGGTCAAATTTCACGCCCGCCTCATCTAAAAGATAAAAAAGCGCCGTGCTATCGACGCCGTGCGAAAAAGCAAGCAGATTTTTGCCAGCCCGCAGCAAGGCTAGAATTTTGCTTGGAATTTCGGGCGAGTTTTTCATCGTCCTTGCGAGCTTTTTAGCACTCGCGCAAGCAGCCTATCGCCCGCAAATTCCGTGATTTCGCACTCGTATAGACCGCCTACTTTTAGATTTTGCACGTAGCTTTCATTGATTAAAATTTCGCCGTCGATGTCCTTGTCCCATGAAAGAGGCTTGGCGCCGTAAAAAAACTCGCCCTCGCTGCTGGCACCTTCGATTATTAGGGGCATCTTTTTGCCTACGAGCGCGTGCATGCTGCTATCTATCGCTTCGCGCGTGATTTTTTCGATTTTATTCAGACGGCGACTAATTGTCCGTGCGGGGATCTGCGGCATCGCAAAGCTCACCGTATCCTCCTCCTTGCTGTAGGCAAAAGCTGAAATTCTATCAAATTTAAACTCCTGCAAAAAGTCGCAAAGCTCGTTAAATTCTACGTCTGTTTCGCCTGGGTGTCCGACGATGACGCCCGTTCGTAAAAATGCGCCCGGCGCACTTCGCATTAAGCTTAAAAGCTCTTTGATCCGCGCCGCGCCCGCGCCGCGCTTCATCAGGCTTAGCATTTTATCGTTTATGTGCTGAATCGGCATGTCGAAGTAGTTTGCGAAAACGGGTGAGTCCACGATCGCGCGGATGAGCCGCTCGTCGGTGCTGGTGGGGTAGAGATACAGCACGCGCGCGACCTTGACGCCCTTTATTTTTTCGATGCGTTTTATCAGCGCGACTAGATCGGTGCCCCACTCATCAGCTATTTCATCGCTCGCGTTCTCCTCGCTAGAGCCCTTACCGCAGGAGAGCCTACTTTGAGCGGAAATTTTATCTGCCGCGCCGCCGCTTGAGCCGTCGGAATTCTGCCCGTCGCGAAAGCTTGCAAAATTTAACTCGCCTTCGGAGCCTTTAAAATTTGATCCGCTCTTGTTGCCGCGTCTTAGATCGCGACCATAGCTGCTAGAATCCTGCGCGATAAAGCTGAAATCGTAAAATCCGCGCGCCACCAAGCCGCGCACCTCTGCTTCGATGTCGTCGATGCTGCGGCTTTTTAGGCGACCTTTGAAGCTCGGAATGGCGCAGAAAGAGCATTTTTGATTACAGCCCTCCGAAATTTTAACGTAAGCATGGTAGTTTGAGCCCGTTATCACGCGTGAAGAGGTAAGCGCGGGACTTTGCAGATAGGTTTGTGGGCTGAATAAATTCTGCTTTTTTAAGATCATTTCGTCGATCTTGTCGTAGTCGCCGACGCCGCTGAAAATATCGACCTCGGGCAGCTCGCGCATGAGCTCGTCCTTGTAGCGCTGCATCAGACAGCCCGTGACGACCAGCAGCGCGCCGTCTTTTTTCTGCTCGCTAAGCTTCAAAATCGTGCGGATACTCTCCTGCTTGGCGCTTGCTATGAAGCCGCAGGTATTTACGATCATCACGTCCGCACTAGCAGGCTCATCCGTGAGCTCATAGTTTTGCAGACGCCCGAGCATGATCTCGGAGTCAACTAAATTCTTATTGCAGCCCAGCGAGACGAGATGGAGTTTTGCCATTTTACAGCCAGATATTATCGATCAGGCGGGTTGTGCCGACCTTTGCGGCAAGCAGTATTATCGTATCGCCTTGCTTGATCTGCGAAATTTCATTAAATTTATAATCCACGAATGCTATGTAATCGACCGCCAGCGGTTCAAGCACGCTAAGCATCTTTTCGCGGATGATATTTAGGCTTATCTCGCCTTTTTTAATAAGCGAGCTGGCATTTAGCAAGGATCGTGAAAGTTTAAGCGCCATAAGCTTTCCCTCCTCGTCCAAATAGGCATTGCGCGAGCTAAGCGCGAGTCCATCGCTTTCGCGCACGATCTCACAAGGGATGATATTTATAGGCATAAAAAAGCTCTTTACCATCTTCTGCACGATGAAAAGCTGCTGGGTGTCCTTTTTGCCCATATAAACGTTGCTAGGACGAGTTAGATTAAAAAGCTTATTTAGCACTTTAAGTACGCCGTCGAAGTGCCCAGGGCGCGTTTTGCCTTCTAAAATTTCACTTATCGGCTTAGGTGCTATGATCGCTGGCTCCTCTGTGCCGTAAATTTCATCCGCGGTCGGGATAAAAAGCGCGTTCACATCGAGGCTTTCGCAAATTTTAATATCGCCCGCTTCGTTTTTTGGGTAGCTGTTTAGATCCTCGCCGGGCAAAAACTGCGCCGGATTGAGGAATGCGGAGACGATTACGATGTCGTTTTCGTTCCGCGCTCTTTTTATGAGACTCGCATGCCCCGCGTGCAAAGCCCCCATCGTAGGCACGAAGCCCACGCTGCCGCTTGCCACCGCTCTGAAGCTTTTTAGCTCTTCTACGCTTCTAATGATCTGCATTATTCTCTCTTTTCAATATAAAATATTAAGGCTGACAATTATATCAAAAAAATATTAAAGGTATAAATTAAGCGCGAAAGGGCGGTCTATTTAGCGAGCGTTAATCAATGAGTACTAAAATTTATCACGAGCTTTAGCTCTAAAATAAACTTCAAAAGGAGCGAAAATGGCTACTCAAGAGACAAATTTAGATTCTTTGAAAAAGGATATCGACTCTTTAAAAGCGGATTTTAAAGAGATTATGAAGTCCATCAAAAATATAGGCGCAGAGCGTGCGGAGTCTGCTAAAGATAAAATTCTAGATCAGCTAAATAACAATGAGATTAAAAAATATATAGACGATCTAAGGCTCAAAGGCAAAGACGGCATAGAAAGTGTGAATGACACGATAAAACAAGACCCGATAAAAAGCGTCGCTATCGCTGCGGGCGTCGGATTTTTGCTCGCTTGGTTGCTGAAAAAATAATGGCCGGCATATCTGAATTTATAGTTTCGGTAGTAGAGCTCGTAGACGCTCAAGCTAGCGATATTAGGCGCTCTTTTTTAAAGAGCGCCAACTCGGTTTTACTAAATATAATTACGGGCATAATTTGCATTATAGGCTTAGTTTTCTTTTTGCTAGGGCTGCACGCGCTTCTTGAAAAAACTATCGGAGAAATTTGGGCGTATTTTGCTTGCTCTATCGCAGCTTTTTTATGCTCTATCATCGTGTATAAGGTGCTTTCGTGCAAAGCGAAATGACAAAAGAGAAGCTAAGACTAGTGGTGTCTATGCTTGAAGACAGAAAAACCGATTGCAAAAAGTTGAAGCTAGAAGAAGCAAAGCTAAAGCTGCTACTAAACGACCCTTTGCCCGATCTCTCGATGGAGCTTAAACTGATTAATCATGGCAATATCAAGCAGGTTTTGATATCCCTAATAGATAAATGCTTCATAATACCCGCCTTAAATAAAATTTTATAAACAACCTTAATCCAAAATATGTTATAATCACGCCAAAAGCATAAAAAGGTCTTAAATTTTGGATAATTACGAATACACGGAACTTTTAAAAACCCTAAATACTAAAGTCGAAAATATCGCTGGCGTCGTAAAACCGGAGAACATTAAAGCGCGCCTAAAAGAGATCGAGGAGCTTGAAAACGATCAAAATCTCTGGCAGGACGTCGCAAAAGCAGGCGCTATCGGCAAGGAAAAAACTAAAATTTCAAATATCTTAAATAAATTTCTAAACGCTAAAAACGCCGTAGACGACGCGAAGGGCTTATATGAGCTGGCAAACTCGGAAAACGATGAGGAGACGATAAACTCGCTTTTTGCTGAGGCGGACGAGCTAGAGGACAAGATCATAAATTTAGAAATTTCTATGATGCTTAGCGGCGAAAACGACGATAAAAACGCTATCGTCAGCATTCATCCGGGCGCGGGCGGTACGGAGAGCAACGACTGGGCGAGTATGCTATATCGCATGTATCTGCGCTTTTGCGAGCGAGAGGGCTTTAAGATCGAGGTTTTAGACTTTCAAGAGGGCGAGGAAGCGGGTCTTAAGGACGTTAGCTTCATCGTGCGCGGCGAGAACGCCTACGGATATCTGAAAGCCGAAAACGGTATCCATCGCCTGGTGCGCGTAAGCCCATTCGATAGTGCAGGGCGCAGACACACGAGCTTTTCAAGCGTGATGGTAAGCCCCGAGCTAAATGATGATATCGAGATAAATATCGAAGAGAAGGATATCCGCATCGATGTGTTTCGCGCAAGCGGCGCAGGCGGGCAGCATATCAATAAAACCGAAAGTGCCGTGCGCATCACGCACATCCCGACGGGCATCGTAGTAAACTGCCAAAACGACAGAAGCCAACACAAAAACAAAGAAACGGCGATGAAGGTGCTAAAGTCGCGCCTTTACGAGCTTGAGCTGATGAAACAGCGCGAAAAGGACGAGAACACGCCTAAAAGCGAGATTGGCTGGGGGCACCAGATCCGCTCCTACGTACTTTTCCCGTATCAACAGGTTAAGGATAACCGCAGCGGCGAGGCGTATAGCCAAACCGATGCGATTTTAGACGGCGATATAAAAAGCATAATCGAAGGCGTTTTGATTTCACAAGCGAACAGATAAATTTTTTTCGAAAGGATGAGAATGAGTGAAGATGGAATTTTGCTAGCGCTAGGATATAGCGTAAACGACGCGACGGTCGCACAGCTGCGAGGAATTTTATCGAAGTGCGATTTTGAGGATAACGAGCTTGATCGCATCGTGGGGCTGAACGATAAGCTTAAAATTTACGGTGCGCACGTGGCGATGTCGAATTCAAACCCGTATTTTAAGATCAAAAACGATGCTACAAATGAGGAGCGCAAGACTGCTGTGGAGCAGATCATCAGCGCTTGGTCGGAAAAATTTAAGCTCAAGCTGCAAAAAGTCGCGGGCAAAGAGACCTATTACATTTTGGGTCGCCAAATTTCAAAAAATTAAGGAGCAAAATATGAAAAAAATTCTAGCTTTGATCGCCGCCGGGGTATTTTTGGCAGGCTGCGTTAGCAACGCACCGAAAAGCGCAGTCGATGCGCCAAAGAGCGGCAAATATTCCTTCGCCGACGTTCAAGACGGTATCCGTGCGATGAACCTACAAGGCGGCGTCGTGCAAAGCGATGCATGCAAAAACGGCAATGGCGCGATGTGTCTAAATTTTGCGGATTCTATGTATTCCAAGCGAGACTATGCTTCCGCCGCCAACGCCTACAATGCCGCGTGCACACTCTCCCAAAACTTTCCTGCTTGCCAGAAGCTCGCAGCGATGTTTGAAAAAGGTGAGGGCGTGGAGCAGAATAAATTCAACGCCATTGATCTATACCGCATCTCGTGCTATTACGGCTACAAGGACGCGTGCGCAAATATGCGCCGCTTAGGATATAACGGCTAAGGCTTTGGGATTTAAATTTTAAAATTCTGTTTTAGATTTACTCACTACGAACTGCTTTCAAATTCCATTCCGTCGTATCGCGGGATGGAATTTGTTGCATTAAAAATTCTGCATCATACATTTTGATAAAATTTTGTGTCACTTATAGCTAGAAATAAATTTTATCTACATCGTTGATATTTATATTGTGTCTAGCTAAGAAATACTCTTTCAATTCAAAATATATAGAATTTCTAAATATCGGTATTAAATAATATCTGGAGCAAGCAAATAAGCCGATATGTCCATAATGCGGTTCGCCAACTCTCAATGCAGGGAAAAGCGAAAATCTCCTATCGCCACTTTTTCCCAAAACAAGACAAAAGATAAATTTTACTAATATATTGCCCGCAAACTGAAACAAAACAAAGCTCAAAAGCCAACGAGCAACTACAAGATCAATCGTCATAAAAACTAAGCATAGTAGTGCCGCCATAAATAGATATAGCCATTCTCTTTTCCCTTTAAAATTTCCTATAAAAAAGGACCAATCCATATTGTGCCGTAAATTTTCACATTGCTCGACATGCGCGATTTTATCTTTTTCGTAAAATTCTATTTGGTTGTTTTTAAGCCGTATCGTCGGCCTCTCTTTTCTATAATCTATAAGCTCCGGCAATATAATAAATAGCGATAAAAACGATAGAAACAAAATCATGTATATACTGTCCTTGACGCTATAATCCACTGTGCCGCTGGCTTTCCAATCAAAATTTACAATTATGGCAAATACGCCGCCTATAAAAAGAGAGAAAACCATTAATAGCTTTTGATATAGATATTCGTAGTTTTTAAGAATTATTGGATTTTTGTCGTAATCTCTTGTTTGCTGTTTATTAAAATTTTCCATTTATCAGTACTTTTTATAAAATCAGCTTATTTCCTTGCTTTTTAATTCGCTTTATGATATCCCTTTTTAAATTTAAATTTTCTAAATTTTATCTTTTTGCTAAATACCGACAAGGTGCGCGGG
>NZ_CALBWL010000011.1 GCF_937973075.1 uncultured Campylobacter sp. | reverse complement strand
AACCTCGTCGCAAAAATAAAGGGCAATTATAGCAAAGTGCGGGTATAATTTCGCTTATGATTAAAAACGAAAGCATAGAAAATCTGCTGGCCACCGTAGATATCGTAGATGTCGTAGAAAAATATGTCCCGCTTAAGCGCAGCGGCGCAAATTTCGTAGGCGTCTGCCCCTTCCACGACGATTCGCACCCGAGCATGAGCGTGAGTTCCAAACTTGGAATTTTTCACTGCTTTTCATGCAAAGCTGGCGGCAATGCGATTAAATTTATCCAAGATTACGAAAAGATAAGCTTTCCAGAAGCGGTCGAAAAGCTTGCGGGGATGTATAATTTCGCGCTGCAATACACCGGCGCTAAAGTCCAGGAACGCAGCGAAGAGAAGAAGGTGCTTGAGATTTTAAACGCCTACTACCAAAGCTGCCTTTATCAAAATCCCGCTGCCGTAAAATACCTGCACGATCGCGGACTGAGCGATCAAAGCATTCGCAAATTCGGCCTTGGCTACGCAGGAGCTAGCGCGCAGACGATCAGGGTTTTGCAAAACGAAGAAATTCCGCCGCAAGACGCGCTAAATGCGGGCGCGGTGAAGCAAAACGAGCGCGGGCTTTATGCTAGCTTCATCGAGCGGATCACCTTTCCGATCTACAACCACGCAAGCAAGCTTGTGGGCTTCGGCGGCCGCACGATAAGCGATAATCCCGCTAAATACGTCAATTCGCCGCAGTGCGCGCTGTTTGATAAATCTAAAATTTTCTACGCATTCGATCTTGCGAAAAAAAGCGCGATCGCCAAAAAAACCCTCATCATCACCGAGGGCTACATGGACGTCATCATGCTGCACCAAGCGGGCATCGACAACGCCGTAGCGGTGCTCGGCACGGCGCTGACGCCCGCTCATCTGCCGCTCATAAAGCGCGCGGAGCTTAACGTCGTGCTTAGCTTCGACGGCGACGTCGCTGGCATCAATGCGGCGATGAAATCGGCGCGGCTTTTGTGCCTGAATAAGATCGACTCAAGCGTCGCTATAATCGGCGGCGGCGCCGATCCTGCGGATATGATCGCGGCGGGCAAGGTACGCGAGCTAGAGCAAATTTATGCTAGCGGCATGGAAAGTGGGGAGTTTCTGATCCGAAGAATCGCTAAAAAATACGACCTCGCCCGCCCCGTGCAAAAAGAAGCGGCGCTAAATGAGATCAAAGAATTTACCGCAGCGCTCGGCCCCGTGCTCGCCGAGTCCTATCAGAGTTTAGTGGCGCAAATTTTAAACGTCTCGCCGGGCTCGTTCAATCTCGCTGACGGCGGTAAAAATTTCGGCGTGGGCTTTGAGGGGCGAAATTTTAACGAGAGCGGGAGCTTCAGCTCTCGCGATTTCGGCTCTCACGAAGGGCGCGGCGCAGACGGCAGGGGCGGTGCGAGCGGGAGCTTAAGCGGCGGAAATTTTGATCGCGCGCAAAACACGGCGCGCTATGAAAGCTCTGCGCCGCCTGCGGCTTCGGCGAGGCTCGGGCGGACGCTACTGCGCCGCAAGGAGATCGCGGAGCTTCAGATCATAAAATCGATGCTGCTTGATGGCGAGATGGCACAGCTCGGGCTCGGCTGCTTGGAGCGGCGCGATTTTCGCATGCACGGCGATATTTTCGAGGCGTTTTTGGCTTTCGCTCGCAGCGGCGGAAATTTTAAAAATTTCATCGCGGGCGAGGACGGCAATGTAGACAGCGCCTCCGAAAATTTTACCGCGGGCGGCGCGGGAGAAAATTTTATCCGTAGAGAGAGCGCAAATTTAAAAAGCGGCGAGAATTCTAGCGAGCAAAATTTTGACGGGCAAGCTTCCGCAGGCGCCGTAAATTTAAAAGGCTCCTCCGCGCAGCAGGGCGCAAACGGCGGCGAGAAGCAAGAAGTAAACAACGTCGCGAAGCAGGGCGAGAGGGAGGCCGCAGCTCAAAATATTCAAAGCGCTCAAAGCGTCCAAAATGATCAAAATGCCGAAAGTGAAGCCTGCGAAAATCTGCGCGCGCTTGCGCTGGATGATGAAATTTTGCCGATCGGCGGCGCGGCACTTTTTAACGACGCGTGCAAAATTTTACGCCGCAACGCCCTGCAAGATCTGATGCAAAAGCTCAAAAACTCCGACGCGCCCGACAAGATCGAGCGGATCTTGGAGTATCAAAAAAAGATCAATCAACTCAAGTAAAGGAACGAAATGAAGGCATTGGCGCTCTTTAGCGGCGGGCTTGACTCTATGCTCGCGATCAAGCTCATCGTCTCGCAAGGCATCGAGGTGCTCGCGCTGAATATGGATATCGGATTTGGCGGCAAGGACGATAAGAGCGAGATCATGCGCCGCAGAGCCGCGGCCGCGGGGGCAGATTTTAAAAGCGTCGATATCAGAAGCGAATATCTGCGGCAGGTGCTTTTCGAGCCCAAATACGGCTACGGCAAGTACTTCAACCCCTGCATCGACTGCCACGGATATATGTTTAAGACCGCGCTTGCGATGCTGCAAAGCGAAGGGGCGAGCTTCATCATCACGGGCGAGGTGCTCGGACAGCGCCCGATGAGCCAACGCGCGCAGGCTCTAGCTCAGGTCGGCGGGCTTAGCGGCGATGAGGAGGGGCTGATCCTGCGTCCGCTATGCGCGAAGCTGCTGCCGCCTACGACGCCCGAGATCAAGGGCTGGGTCGATAGGGGCGCGCTGCTTGATATCAGCGGGCGCGGGCGCACTAGGCAGATGCAGCTCGCGGCGGAGTTCGGCTTTGAGGATTACGAAACGCCTGCGGGAGGCTGTCTGCTGACCGTGCAGAGCTTCAGCGAGCGGATCAAGGATGCGGTAAAATTTGAAAAGATCGAAACGCCCGCGGACGCTGAAATTTTAAAATTCGGGCGTCATCTGCGCCTGCCTGAGGGCGCGAAGCTCATAATCGGGCGGGATGAGAGCGATAACAAAAAGCTTGCCGCCGTGCAAAATCCGAAATTTAGCGAGATAAAATTTAAAGATGACGTCGTGGGCGCGCTAAGCCTGCTAAGTAGAGGCGCGAGCGAGGCGGATAGAGAGCTTGCGGCAAGGCTGGCGCTAACCTACGCCAAAACGGACGCCGCGCACAGCTACGCCCTGCTCATAGACGGCAGCGAGCTGAGCGCAAGCCCATTTGAAAGCAAGGATGCCGCCCGCGAGCATTTTGTGTAAAATCTAAACCCGCCATCCAAGTTGTATTTGATAGGCGCAAAAACGATACATAAGCGCAAGAAGCTGCGATAGCAGATGCAAGAGTAAAATTTAAAACGGCGGCGCCCGAAAAACGAGCCGAAAATGCGGCGACGGCAGGCTAAATTTAACCGCAGCGAGCGTTAAATTTAAAAGCAAAAACGAGTAAATTTTATAAGCTTAAGGAGCGTTTATGGATTATTTCAAGCCGTTTTTCGTAAAGATCGCAGGCCGCGCCAGAGATGACGATCACACGAGCGCGCATGATCAGATCATCGCGCCGCTACTGCAAAACGCGCTCGCCGCCTACGTCTATAACGGGCGCAAAGATAGTATCGTGGGAGCTTTTGGTAGCGTGGAGCACCCGCTAAACTTGAGCGAGTTTAGTTTTCTCGTGCGCGAGCGGGGCAAATTTCGCCTCGATCTCTCGCGAGAATGCGTAAACGGCGCCGAGATCTTTTGGAACGCCTGCAGCTTTAGGCGCGGCTCGGTTATTATTTTGCTCGAGGAAGAGTTTGATTTGGCGCCTATTTTACGCCGCTGCGCCGAGATAAGCATAGACGAAACGCCAAATATGGGCAACAGCCCCGTAGCGACCAAGCTTGCTAAGTGCGCGATGAGCGAGGGGCGGATCGCCGTGCTTTTTAGCGCATCAAACGGAATAGAGTGGATGGATATCTACGCTCCTGAGGCCGTGCAGGCTAAAATTTTAAAACTTGCGGATGAAATAAATGGGGATGAAATTTAAAATTTAAAAGCAGGTCTCTGCATTAAATTTCACGCAAGATAGGTATTATGCGCCCCTGTGCGCGCAAACAAAAGTAGAGGTTGCAAAATAGGCCTCGTGCCTATCGCCCTCTGCGCCTTGCCAAAAGATAAAACAAAATGATCGCCGCCAAAACCGCCACGATTGCGGCGTAAATTTTACCCATGCCGCCGTAGCTTTTGGAGCCGTCGCTTAAATACAGATTTATTATCGCACCGTTGTCTGTCGAAATTTCAAGCTTCGCGCCCTTTGCACCGTTTAGTTTTACGCGCAGCATATTTGCCGCGGGGCTTGAAATTTCTGGCTTATCCATAAAAGAGTAGCTGGTTTTGTAGCTTTTCATCAAATCATTGCAGTCCTTGGGGGCTACGAATATATCGTAAAACGCGCCGTTTTTCACGCTCAAATTTTCTCCGCCTTGTACGACGAAGTATCTAAATTTAGGCGCTTGCGTGATAAACTCCCACCGCAGCGTTTTTTGCTTCCCGCCCTGCTCGTAATTAAACTCCGCGCCGTATTTGGCGTCAAATTTAAAAACCTCTCTGCTGAAAAGCACAAACTGCCTATCGCTTAAAATGGCGTTAGGATCGGAGTTTTTGTCTAAAATTTTAACGTTTTGAAGCTCCCTGCCGCCTTCGTAAATTTTAAAACTTTTCATCGTTACGGGCGGCCCCTCGGCATTAAATTCCACGCTTACGGGATTTGCGGTGATTTTGCACTCGGGCATGGGATCTGGAATTTCATTACTGAAAAACGCAAGCGCGGGCTCGTCGTTCGGATAATATACGTAAGGGCGCGAGTTTAGCGCGGTGGCGCTTTTGAACTTATCTTCCCTCATGCGTAGCGTTTCGTTTTTACACATCCCCAGTAGAAATTTGCCGCTTCCTTCGTCGTTTAAATTTCGCGAGCAAAAGGCGTTGAGGCGCGAATTTCCCATCTCAAAAACGTAGCTACTTTTTTTGCCGTGCTCAAAATAGCCGATGCCGATCTCATCCGAGGCAAAATCCAAAAAGGCAAATCTATGGTAAATCGCGCTTAAAAGCCCGTCAATCGCGCTTTTTAGATCGCTTGAATTATAGGATAAATTTTCCCTCACGACGGCACTATAGCCTGCGTAAAAAGCACGCTTTGACGGATTTTCACCCGTAAAATTCGGTCTGCCCGGAGTCTCGTCGTGCGACATCGCCTCGTTTGCGACGACATATTTTGCGTGATTAAGCGCGGAGGTGTTTAAAATTTCATTCTGCGAAAGCTGATTTAGCCCCGATTTTGCGCGCACATTGTTGATGTAGCTTAGCGGATCGTCGTAAAAGGAAAAGCCGCTCATCGCAACGAGCGGCTGTTTTAAATTTGAGGGGGCGTTTTCGCATGCGGCAAAAAGTGCGCAGATCGCCCCGAGGCCCAGGAGCCTAAGCCGTAGGGCCCGCTTTGGCAAACTCGACCCCCTCTTTTACGTCCTCGTAGCGTTTGAAATTCTCTTCAAACATCTTTGCAAGCTTATCGCGCGTGATCTTATATTCCGCCGGGTGCGTCCACGTATTGATAGGATTTAGTAGCTTCGTCTCGACGCCTGCGAGTTCTTTTGGGATCGCTAAGTTAAATTTCTCGAAATTTTCAAATTCGCACTTTTTGATACTGCCGTCTAGGATCGCGTTTATGCACGCGCGCGTGGCTTTTATGCTCATTCGCTTGCCCACGCCGTACGCGCCGCCGCTCCAGCCGGTGTTTACGAGATAGACGCTGACATTATGCTTGTCGATCTTTTCGCCCAGTAGCTTAGCGTAAACGGTCGGGTGCAGCGGCATAAACGGCTCGCCGAAGCACGCGCTAAAGGTCGCCACCGGCTCGGTGATACCGCGCTCGGTGCCCGCGACTTTGGCCGTATAGCCGCTTAGGAAATAATACATCGCCTGCTCTTTAGTAAGCTTTGCGACCGGCGGCAAAACGCCGAATGCGTCGGCAGTTAGGAAGATGATGTTTTTCGGATGGCCGCCCGCAGAGCTTGGCTCGTAGTTATCGATGTGATAGATCGGGTAGCTAACGCGGGTGTTTTCGGTCTTGCTGCCGTCTTTGTAGTCTACTACGCCCGCCTCGTCCGCAACCACGTTTTCAAGTAGCGCGTCGCGTTTGATCGCGGCGTAAATTTCAGGCTCGCTGCTCGGGTCTAAATTTATGCATTTCGCATAGCAGCCACCCTCGAAGTTAAATATACCCTCATCGTCCCAGCCGTGCTCATCATCGCCGATTAGCTTGCGATTTGGATCGGTCGAGAGCGTCGTTTTGCCCGTACCGCTTAGGCCGAAAAATAGCGCCGTGTCGCCCTCTTTGCCCACGTTTGCCGAGCAGTGCATGCTTAGCTTGCCCTCAAGCGGCAGCCAGTAGTTCATCATAGAAAAAATTCCCTTTTTCATCTCGCCGCCGTACCAGGTGCCGCCGATAACCGCGACGTTTTCCTCAACGTTAAAAATAACGAAAACGTCGCTGTGAAGCCCGTCGCTCGCGTAATCTTCGTTTTTACATTTGCACGCGTTGTAAACGACGAAATCAGGGCTAAATTTAGCTAGCTCGGCCTCGTTTGGACGGATGAACATATTTTTTACAAAATGCGCCTGCCACGCGACTTCGGTTACGAAACGAACGTTTTTGCGGCTGGATTTGCTAGCGCCGCAAAATGCGTCTTGGATAAAGATTTCCTTGCCACTTAGCTGGGCTTTGGCTTTGGCTAAAAGCTTATCGAAAAGCTCTTTTGAGATAGGCTGATTTACCTTTCCCCAGGCGATGTATTTTTGGCTCGGGTCTTGCTTTACGAAGTACTTATCTTTTGGGCTGCGACCCGTGAATATACCCGTATCGACCATAAAGGTGCCGTTGCTTGACACGCGCCCTTCATTCATCGCCTTTTCAAGCTCGAAAAGCTCGTCGTAGCTTAGGTTGTAGTTGATTTTTTTGATATTTTTAAGACCTAGTTTATCCAGATCGTTCGGAGTTGTCATTTTGCGTCCTTTTTAAATTAAATTTTGATAAAAGATTGCGCTATTATAGCTTAAAATTTAGGTGAGCTCGCTTAAGCACCGAGGATTGTCGCCATGAAATTTAGGCGGAAGCGCCCGCCTAAATTTTAGAGCTTATTTTAAAATCGCGAGCACCTGATCGGCATCGACCGTATCGCCCTGGGCGATCAAAATTTTATCGATTATGCCATCACGTGGGCTTTCGATATTTATCTCCATCTTCATCGCTTCAAGAACGATGACATTCTGCCCCGCCTTAACGGCGTCGCCTTCTTTTATTAAAATTTTAAATACGTTACTAGGAAGCGTCGCTTTTATATCGTTATCGTCCGTACCACCTCGCGCGTCAGCAGTGGGCTGCTCGTGGGCAGAGCCTTGCGGCTGCGGCTTTGCGGGCGCTGAGGTATCGAAACTGACGTCGTATCGATCGCCGTTTACGAGCACGTTTTGTCCGGCAAATTCTACGCTGTAAATTTTACCGTTAATCTTAACATCAAATTTGCCGTTTTTAGAAATACCGCTTTGATGGCTTGCGGCGGGTGCTGCGTCCTCTTTTTTGCGGCTCATCACCTTACCCTCGCCTTTTAAAAACGCGATGCCCTTTTCTTTGCACGCAAGCGCAATAAATATGTTCTCCTCGCTAGGCTCGATGCCCTGCTCGCGTAGAATCTTCTGCGCATACGCGACGCTCTTACTCTCGTCGGCATCGGCGATATCTACGGCGTGTTTGGTCGTAGGCTGTAGTCCTAGCTGCTCCGCCGCCATCTTAATCACACCTTCATCCGGCTTAACGGGCGTTTTGCCGAAATAACCTAACACCATCTTGCCGTAGCCCTCAGCGATCTTTTTCCACGGGCCGAACATTACGTTGTTAAACGCCTGCTGGAAATAAAACTGACTAACCGGCGTTACGCTCGTGCCGAAACCGCCCTTTTCGACGACCTCGCGCATAGCTTTGATGACGGCTGGGAATTTGTCTAAAATTTTATTATCGCGCATCATCTGAGTATTTGCTGTAAGCGCGCCTCCGGGCATCGGGCTAAACGGAATGAGCGGGCTTACCTGCGTAGCCTCTGGCGGCATGAAGTAATCCTTCAAGCACTCGCCCAAAACCTCTTCGTATTTTAAAATTTTCTCTGCATCCAGGCCCAGGTCGAAATTTTGCCCCTTCGTCGCGTGCAGCAACGTGAGGATGTCCGGCTGGCTCGTGCCGCCGCTTACGGGATGTGCGGCAAGGTCGATGCCGTCTACGCCCGCAACGAGCGCAGCCTGATAGCATGCGACGCTAACGCCCGCCGTCTCGTGAGTGTGCAAGCGGATATGCACCCCGTCGCCTAAAATTTTACGCGCGCGCCTGATCGTCTCATAGACCTTCTGCGGGCTGCTCGTGCCGCTTGCGTCTTTGAAGCAGACGCTGTCAAACGGGATCTGCGCGTCTAAAATTTGACGCAGAATTCTCTCGTAAAATGCCGCATCGTGCGCGCCGCTGCATCCCGGCGGCAGATCCATCATCGTAACCACAACTTCGTGTTTAAGACCGTGACGATGTATGCACTCGCCGCTAAATTTTAAATTTTCCACGTCGTTTAGCGCGTCGAAATTTCGAATCGTCGTCGTGCCGTGCTTGGCAAAAAGCTTAGCGTGCAGATCGATGATCTCGCGGCTGCCTGTATCGAGCGTGACGGTATTTACGCCGCGGCTAAGGGTCTGCAGGTTCGCCTCAGGTCCCACGATACTTCTAAATTTATCCATCATCTCAAAGGCGTCTTCGTTTAGGTAAAAATATAGGCTCTGAAACCGCGCGCCGCCGCCGAACTCGAAGTGCATGATGCCGGCCTCCTTCGCCGCGCTAACGGCAGGCAGGAAGTCCTGCATCGCCACGCGCGCGCCAAAAACCGACTGAAATCCGTCGCGAAAAGTCGTGTCCATAACGTCGATAAGCTTTTTAGCCATTTTTAGCTCCTAAGTTAAATTTAGCGTGAATTTTAATATTTCTAGCCTAAAAAAGCTTTTAAACCAAAAACCCCCGGAAAGATTGCGAGCGTTAATAGCACTAGAATTTGCAATAAAATAAAAGGTAGTACGCCCTTGTAAATATCCGTAGTGTGGATTTGCGGCGGCGTCACACCCTTTAAGAAAAATATCGAAAATCCAAACGGCGGCGTCATAAACGACGTTTGTAAATTTACAGCGATTAAGATCGCAAACCACACGGGATTGATATGCAAAGACTCTACTATCGGCAAAAGTATTGGCAAAATGATATATGAAATTTCGACATAATCGAGAAAAAATCCAAGCACTATGATAACTACCATCGTAAGTGCGATAAATCCCCATGCTTGACCGGGCAGATTCTCCATAAAATTTTTTACGACCTCATCTCCGCCCGTGTAAGAAAAAATCATCGAAAATGCCGTGGCGCCCATCAAAATCATAAAAACCATGCCCGAAATTTTAGCGGTATTTTTTAGCGCGTCATAGATCAGCCTAAACGAAAACGTGCGATATAAAACAGCTAGCGCTATCGCACCCAAGCAGCCCACCGACGAGCTCTCCGTAGGCGTAGCGATGCCCGCAAAAATAGATCCCAAGACGAGCAAAATCAGCACGAGCACCGGCACGACGTTTTTAAGCGCGATAAAAATTTGCTTTGATTTGCTAAGCCCCTCTAGCGGCGGAACAGGCGGTGCATAATCTTTGCAAATATATGAAATAATCGCGATATAAATCACATAAAAACCCACTAGCACAAGCCCCGGAATAACTGCTGCAGAGAAAAGATCACCCACAGAGACCGAAAGTATATCGCCTAAAATAATTAGTACGATCGAGGGCGGGATAATCTGCCCAAGCGTGCCCGCAGCAGCGATAGTGCCGGTAGCTAGAGGCTTATCGTAGCCGTATTTCATCATCACAGGCAGACTGATGACGCCCATAGCGATGACAGTCGCGCCCACGATGCCCGTCGTAGCCGCAAGTAATGCGCCTACCAAAACGGTGCTGATCGCCACGCCACCTCGTACGCCGCCGAATAAAAATGCCATCGACTCTAATAAACGCTCCGCAAGGCGAGTCTTTTGCAAAATCATACCCATCAAAATAAAAAGCGGCACCGAAATTAGCAGCTGATTTTCCATAATCGAGTAAATTCTATTAGGCATCAGTGAAAAAAACTGCCTGCTCATATCCTCGAAAGCTTCGGTTAAAATTTCAAAGCCCTGCGCGTAATCCCACGCCTCACTAAGTCCGTAGATAAAGCCGAAAATCACAGCCACGGCGCCGAACGTAAACGCAACGGGAAAACCCAGTAATAGCATAAAAAGCGCTGCCGCAAACATCACTATGCCTATCATAGCTCGCCACCTTTTATCTTGCCGTGGCAAAATTCCGCCCAAGCGCGAAAAGCGTAAAATTTATAGAATTTTAAATTTAAGCTCATTCTGCCCTCACACACTCTGTGCGCCCGAAGAATTCCCACTAAGAAATTCCGAGCCTTTGTTTTCCCTAACATCAAGCAGGGCGTTAATATTTTTAATCAAAAATCCAAATGCGTAGATAAATAAAAACGCATAGCTAAGCGTGATTGCGGACTTGATGATCCAAAGATGCTGCATACCGCCGGGATTGGCGCTGGCCTCATGGCTCGTATAAGCCTCGCTTACATAATCGATCGAAAAGAATGCCACGAGCGCCACGAAAGGCAAAATGAAAAATATTGTGCCTAAGATATTTATGAGCGCTTTTGCAGTGGGATTAAATTTTTCGTAAAAAATATCCACGCGAACGTGTGCGTTTTCTTTAAGCGCATAGGTCACACCGAATAAAAACATCGCCGAATATAGCCACCACGTAAGTTCTTGCATAGCGACGGAATTTGCGACAGGAAAAAGATAACGCGCCACAACATTGTAAAAAACGACTATAACTAAAAGCGCCAAAAATACGATACTCAATACGCCTAAAATATTTGCGAACGCATCAAAAGCTCTTTCTAATCTGCGTAAAAAACCCTTCAAAATTTTACCCTTTGCTTGAAATTTTTGCTATAAAAGCTGGGATTTTAGCAAAAATATCTGCAATTTATTATAAAATTATGCGCGGAAAGGATTTTTATGATTTTAAAATTTCAAAACAGATACTCTAAAAAATTTCTCGCCTTTTGCGCTATTTGGGCGCTTTTTTGGCTAGCGTTTTCATATTTTTTCTTGCAAAAATTCCTTTTTATCTATCCGGAAAGCTTTAGCATTCACGTGAGATTCGCACTTTGCGCCATAGCGCTAGGAGCGGCGATTTTAGCGGTTTGCGGCAAGGACGTTTACGGCGCGATCTGCGGATATGCGGTGTGGTTTTACGGCGCGGCGCTGGGATTTGTCTCGTCGCTAAATTTAGCTAAAATTCACACGGTACTGCGAGGGAGCGGAGATATGAGCGGGATGAGCGGCTGCGGCGGAGCGGTGAAATTTTTAAATTTTGATCTAAGCGTAGTGCCAATTTTTAAGCCATTTAATAGCTGCGCATTCGACGTACCAGTGGTGCCGACCGATACAACGCTAGAGGGGCTGCAAGCCAAACTAACGGCGCTTTATAGCGGAGGCTGGTATCTATTCCCGGCAAGTAAAAACGTGGATTTAGCACAATTTTGGAGTTTTATCTTTATATTTTTCGCAATTATTTGGATGATTGGAATTTTGCTTGGATTTTTGAATAAAAAGGCGTGGGATTTAAAACCCCACGCAAAATAGGTCATTTAACGATAATAAGAGCGTTTGAACTATAGATATTATCTATATTTTTAAGTCCCGGCATACTCCATACCCGATCACATAAGCCATCTCTGCCTTTGGTTAAGGTCACTTGCTCCTTGTTGTCATATGTGTATGTAGCGCAGATATGACCTTTAACCCTTATGGGATTTGGCACATTCATCATCTGTGAAAAATCCTGGTTATACTCACCTTGTGCCGTATAGTAGCCCACTAGATCGTTGAGTGATGTGGCTACATTATGCGCCGTCCTCACTACTTCAGCATCGTCTCTAGTAGCTATTAGTCTTGGAATGGCAACTGCCGCCAAAACACCTAAAATCACGATCACGAAAATTAATTCGATCATAGTAAAACCCTTCATGTTTTTATCCTTTGATAAAAAATTTTTGGACTTATATTATAGAGTGTTTACTATAAATTTAACTTAAAAGTTCTTTGCGAATTCTAACATTTCAGATAAATTTTTCATCGCACTCGCGCCGACCGCCAAATAATGGTTATTTATCAGGCTTTTTCCATTATAAAGAGGCGCCTTCATCGTCTTTAGATCTACCACCGCTCCGCCGTTTTGATGCAGCAAAAAATCCCCAGCGGCGATGTCCCAAAGCGAGCAGTCGCTAAATCTCGCATACGCGCTGGCGCCCCCCTCGGCTAAGATGCAAAATTTTATCGCAGAGCCTTTGCGTACGAGCTGCATTTTAAATCTTTGCGCGAATTGCGCGTATTTTACGGATTTGCCGTGGTGGCCGTGCATAAATGTTTGCGGCGCGCTATTTGGGCGAGCAAGCAGCGCGCCGTTTTTATAAACTCTGCCGCCGTTTGAACTATATATATCGCCGCTTATAGGGATGCCGATTACCGCTAAAATCGGGCGTCCATGCTCTATCAGCGCGATGCAAACACAAAACTCGCCGTTGCGCGCGATGAACTCCTTCGTGCCGTCCAGCGGATCTACCAGCCAAAATCTCTCCTCGCTCATGCGCCGTTTGCTATCCAATACGCGCTCTTCCGAGCAGATCGCGATGCCGCTGGGCTCCAGGGCACGCATTATCGCATCATTTGCCGCAAGATCGGCATTCGTAAGCGGCGATCTGTCCGCCTTGACAAAGATATCAAATTTATCGTAGTTTTGCATTATCGCGGCATTTGCCTTTTTTGCGGCGTCCTCGGCAAGCGCCAAAAGCTCATCCAAGCCCACTTTCGCTCCTTAAATTTAACGG
>NZ_CALBWL010000010.1 GCF_937973075.1 uncultured Campylobacter sp. | reverse complement strand
ATTTATCAAAAATCGGCAAAGTCATAAAACACGGAATCCGCTATCCAACTTATCGCGCAAGCAGAAATTTAAATAACAGGGCGCTTTACGTAACCGAATACATCTATATCGTAAAAAAGGTTTAAAATGGCAAATAGTGATGATCTAAGGAAAAATGTAAATCAGCATAAACCTAAAAATATCGAGTCAAAATTTGACGACAAAAATATAGCGCAGGCCATGCAAAAAACTATTGATTATATAGAAAATAGATTTAGTCAAATTCCAAATTTTAACGGTTTTTACCTTGAATTTAGCGGAAGATTGTCGTTAAAAGGAATGATGGAAAATATAAAAAACGGTAGCATCAGAAAACAGTTTGATACAACATGGGAAGACAATACTATCATGCCTGATGGAGGCTTTTTGATACTCAAAAAACGAGGCGACACAAAATATCAAAAACTCCTTCTAGCGGCAGAAGTTAAAAGACAAGGCACAAATGATAAACGCGCTAAAGAAGGGTTAAAAAAACAAGCTAGGGGTAATGCAATAGAGCGCCTAGGTAAAAATTTAATCGGCATAAGAGCTATGATGAACCACGAAGACATAACGCCTTTCGTATGTTTTGGTAGCGGTGACGACTTTAACGAAAATGACGCTAGCACAAAAAACGTATTTTCAAAACTTAGCACAATGAATGAATTTTACTACCTCAACAAAACTTATATTTTTAAGCTAGACGGCAACAGCGAGCACAATAAATTTTCTCCCGTAAGTATGTATTTTCGAAAAGAGGAGTGGGGTGCAAACGAGATGTTTGAAATAATGAAAGAGATCGCAGAGACTAGTTTGCGATATTATATTTTTTAGGCGAAAATGAGTGTTTTAATTAAAATTTGCGGTATCAAAACATCTGAAGAAGCATGCGCTGCGGCAGGTCTAGACGTAAATTTTTTAGGTGTGATATTCGTATCGAGCTCCAAACGCCGAGTTAGCGTAGAAACGGCTCGCGAGATCGCACGCATCGCGCACCAAAACGGCGCAAAGTGCGTCGGAGTCTTTGCTTTGAGCTCCGAAAAACACAGCGCCGCCGCGTACGAATGTAAAAATTTTAGCAGCAAAATTCGCGGCAGTGATAGCGGCAGTATAGAATTTTACAAAAACGAGTGCGACGATTTGAACGTAAATTTAAACGCAAACTGCGCTGTGTCCGCCTCCGTAAAAGATCTAAATTCTGAAATTTTAGATACGGAAGCTTTAGGCGAGGAGCAAATTTTAAAAATTTGCAGCCTTTGCGAGTTGGACTGCACTCAAATTTACGGACGCATAAGCGCGGATTTCAAAGCGCGGCTTAACGCGGCGGGCATAGAGGCGTGGCAGGTGCTAAGCATTGGCGCCGAAATGCCGCCGCTTGAGGGTTTGAGCTGTGATCGGATCTTATTCGACGCTAAAGGGGCGAACCTGGGCGGCAACGGCGTGAGCTTCGACTGGAATCTATTGAGACGCGCAGGGCTTGGCTACGAAGGACAATACGACCCGGCTAGCGGGCGCTGCGATACACAAAACGACACAGCAAGTAATGAAAAATACTACGTAGCAGGCACAATACAAGGCGCTGGCAACACAAGGAGCCATATTAAACATAGCGCGATCTGTAGCGGATATAGCGAGGGGAATTTAAAGCGCGACAAAAACGGCGACTGCAACAATTCTTGCGTGGAGCATAGCGAAAACGGAAATTTAAAGCTCAAGAGAGTAAGCAACGTGTGCTGTGCCTCTAATAGTAAGGAAGCGAGCGAGCGCACACATGATATTGTTCGATCGAGCAATACGAAACAAGAAACGAGCGCCGATCGTCGCGCCGCAAAGAATGACGATGAGTGCAAATTTAGTGCGTGTGCTACCGCTAGGCTGAGTGGTTTAAGACCCACAAGCGAAGGCGTCAATGATCGAGGCGCAAGCGACTATGAGGCGAGCGCGCCAAATATTTCAAATGACGGCGGCGAAGTAGGCAAGCTGGGTGCCACAAAAGATGATAGTGCGGATAAACATAGTACTGCTGCTAAAAGCGGCGCGATCTCTTTTATTCTTGCAGGCGGCATCGGCGCGCAAAATATCCGTGAGGCACTCGCACTGCGCCCATACGCTATCGATCTAAACAGCTGCGTGGAGGACGCGCGAGGCATTAAAGATCCACAAAAGATAAGCGAAATTTTACAAATTTTAAAAAATGCGCAAGGCTGATCTCCGTGTGCAAACTCACGCGATAGTTATATCTAAATCAAGCGTGTATAAGAAGGAGCCAAATGCATAACGACGAAATTGCTAGGTTTGGCATAAGCAAAACGCGGTATGATAAAAATATAAAGGATTTCTTGCAAGATAAAAATTGCGATAAGCGAAATTTGGCGGGTGGTGGGCTAAAATTTACGAGCAATGGCAGGCGAAATTCTATAAATGCCAGCGAACGAAATTTTACGAATGCCGTTGAACAAAAATCGCAAAGCGATTTCTCTTGCGCCGCTGATACACCCTCGCAAAATTTTAAAACTCAAACAAGAGATTACGACAAAGAGCCGATAATCATAAAAGACCACGCTATAGTTTTAAATGCTATCATCGGCGTGATTTATATCATTACTACGATATTGATGGCGATCTGCGGTAAATTTTCCGCCCAGCAAATTTTATTTCTCGTTTTGCTGGATTGCTATTTTCCGCTCAGAGCATTAAATAAATTCTCAAATTTCGGCAAGTGCTATATATGCTTTAAAAATGACGATATAACCCTATACTCTAAAAAAACGGAAGCCGTTTTATATGAGACCAAAATTTCAGATATAACTTGTATCAAACGAACCACGGGACCGTCATATCCCGAAATATCAAAAAAGACAAAATGCCTTATGCTGCTATTTGCTTTTATATATTTGCTTTTAGTTTTTTTCGTAGCGGTAGTGATAGACGGAAGGGAGGAAAATTTTTGGATAATTTTTGCGGTAATTATATCTATTAGCTTCTTTCCTTTATTGCTATATAGGCTTTTTAACGGGCTAGGCTTTGATATTATAAATGACAGCATATTGATATATGACAAAAGTTCTTTTATAGAGGTTTCGTTTCTAAGTAGCAAAGAGTACAGGGAGTTAAAAACCTATTTTTTACTCAAAACAGGGAAAAATTTAGATAAAATCCCGCCGCAAATTTTTGTGTAGGCTATAAAGAATAAAAGATGAATAAAAAAACAGAGACTCGAAAAGCTAAAGAAAATTCTAAATGAACGGCGTCAAAATTTAGAGCGGGGTTCAGGGCGGAATTTTGATGCCGAAAATTCTGACAGTAAAAATTTTAAATTTGAAAAACTCACGGATGACTCTACGATAAATACAAACGAAAAATCTAATAAATTTGAACAAAATCCGAGTTGCGCTAGTGATTATAATAAAGAGCCTTTAGTGCTCAAAGATAGGACGAATTTTTATATAGTTCTTGCTACGGTATGCACGCTTGCGATTATGATTTTTATGTATTCATACGAACCCAATCAAACTAGATATAATCAGCTTTTTATAGTATTTCCATTTTTCGGATTGCCTATAATAATGGAATATTTTACAAATTTTTTTAATAAGAAATTTGTAAAATTTTATAATGATCGAGTTACTTATTGTACAAACAAAATGCCCGAAAAAACTATATTCTTAGATGATCTTAAGGATGTAAAAAGAGCCTATTTTGCAAGAGATAATGAGTGGCTTAGGAGGCAAGGCGCTTTTTATAGATTTTTCTTAAAATTTGATCCGTATGCTACGATAATCGCTTTTTTATTGATCTGCATATTAGTATTAGCTATCGGCGTAAGAAAATATATAGAAACAGGTAGTTCCAAAGTAATTTTTATATTGATATTGACGTTTTTGTTTTTATTCATCTCAAAATTTATATATTTTTTGGTTTTTAAATTTCAACTTAGATTTATATTCTACGATAATATAATAATCCGAGGCAAGGATAAAGATATCGCCTTTACGATAGAAGCTATGGACGACTACGCCAGGATAAAAGAATTTTTTATAAAGAGAAAAGGTATTGATTTAAATAAAGTCCAGCACCACGTGTGGCTGGGTTTTAATTAGTAATTAAAGATTTTTAAATTAAAGAAGCCTCAAATGGCGAAGCCTTTAAATTTTAAAATTTAAAGGAGCGACTCTTAAAAATTGATCGTAATCTTTCTTGCGCGGAATATATTTTTATCATTTGCTTTATCGCGTTATGAATACGGCTACAAATTCTTAAATTCCACTTCCAGCTGCTTGCGCCAGTCTTGCAGCGAGCACTCTGCTCCAGCAGCGTATTTCTTTATAAGTACGCTGCTGGAGCTTGGCTAGATACGCCGCCTCTGTATTCAATTGATCTCTGAGATTAAATATCAGCCTTAAACGCTGCGTCTTTGAAAAATCCCCACGTAAAGCGCAAAAACAAAACCGATCGCAACCGCGTAAGGAGCGAACTCGGTGATGCCTTTAGCCGAGCTTGCGAGCAAGAAATTATGCGCGATCGCGGCGCCCGCCGCCATGCCGATGACGAAGATGCCCGAGCTTAAATTTCCCGTGCCGGCCTGCACCAGATGCTTGCCCGGGCAGCCTTCGCTGAGGCTGAAGCAAAGTCCTGCGAGCACCATGCCCAAGAAATTCCAAACGAAATCGTTATGTGCGATAGGCTGGCCTTCAAAGCCGAGTTTGTATTGCCCAAACGCGATATTTGCGATGCTTGCAAACACGATGACGCTTAGTACGCCCCAAAACATCGAGAAATCGCCGCGGAAAATTCTACCGAACGCGCCGACGCTGCAAAATTTGCTTCTATGCATCACCGCGCCCACGATAATGCCCGCAGCCAGCGAAATGCCTACCGCGGCGTGTTGTGCGCCGGGACCTTTAGCGGAGATAAAAAGCGCGCCGCCCTCGCCCGTTTTGAGTCCGAAAACCAAGGCTGCAAGCAGCGCAGCGCCCAGTAGCACGGGCAAAATTCCGATCGCGCCGCTAAGCCTTGCCTCTTTGCTCGCCTCATAGCCGCGCTTTTTAAGCAAAAACCCAATGAGTACGCCGCAGATCAGACCCGCTAACCCGGCTAACGCGGTCAAATCGCCGCCGCCTAGGCGCAAAAACGCGCGCCACGGGCATCCCAAAAATACAAGGCAGCCGATCATCGCGAAAATTCCTAGGAAAAATTTCGCAAACGGCGAGCTGCCCGTAACTGGCGCAAACTCGCGCGTCCAAAGCACGCTTGCTAAAAAGCCGCCGAACACGAGCCCTATGATCTCCGGGCGGATGTATTGCACTGCGGCAGCTCGGTGAAAGCCCAGCGCGCCCGTGGTATCGCGCAAAAAACAAGCGACGCAAACGCCCATATTGCCCGGGTTTCCAAAATGCACCAGCATCGCACCCAGCACGCCTAGCACGGCGCCTGCGATAATGTACCATTTAACGTTATTCATGAAAAAGTCCTGAAATAATCTAGATCGACCGATCTCTTAGGCGCGATTTTATCCTTTGTAAAATAAAAAGCAAATAAATTCCGATCTAAATTTTAAAAAGTAAGAATCCTATCCATACTTAAAAATGACTAAAAATAGAATTTAAAAAGTAGTTAAAATGGGGTTCGGACATACGAAGCCAGTCTTAACTATAGAATTTTACTTAAATATAAATAAACCAGCCTTAATTTCTCGCACGAAGTCGGAAATTCTATTTTTACATACGGCCACAAAGCCCGCAAGTTACGAAATTCTACGCCTCATCAATCGATAGCGTTGGAGCTTTTTAGCACCACTAGATGTTTTTTGCCCGCGAAGCTTAGCACTACGGCAGCATTATTTTCGTCGATCTCGCGCACCAGCTCTACTCGCACATCGCTAGGTCTTGCGGTATCCGAGCTAAGCAACTCATTTTCTAAAATGCTTTTAAATGCCGAAACTTTAGGCTCTTTTGCATCCGATCTCTCTTTTGCTCCCTCGCGAAATTCCATCGTGCCACTCTCAGCAGGGCTTACTTTAAGCGGCGAAATTTTATCCGCTGCCCTGATATTCTCAGCGCTCTCATAGTTTTCGTCCGCCCCCATAGCTTCCGAACGCTCGGCACGCGCAACCTCATCGTAAAATTTATCGTGTGCACTCTCTTCGTCCACACTCTCGCCTCTGAAAAAATCTGCGCTATCTACGTTTTTTGAGTCGTTAGAATTTTTGGAATTTAAAGCAGAGGCTTCATCTTTCTTCGCAAACTCCTGCACGTCAGAATAATTTGTAAAATTTGCGTTCTTTGATCCGCTCTGATTTTTAAAAGAGGAGTCGTTTAAAATTTCATCTATGCCCGCTTCGTCCACGTCAGCGCCCTCTATGCTAGCGTCGTCTTCAAAAACCCGCCATGTCTCGTCGATACTTTTTTGCGGCTTGTGTGATAAAAATTTTCGTACGCCGACAAAAACCGCAGCCGCAAGAAGTAATGCTACGATTATCGGCATCACAGAAATCCTGCTGCTGCTGCTTTGCGCCGTTTCATTCGCCTCGCTCTTTACGCTCATCTTGCTTTGATCGAAAGCGGGGTTTTTTACGCGTAAAATGAGCTTTAAATCATCGTCTTGGGAGTGGGCATCTACTAAAAGATCGGCACCGGTGGGGAAATTGATCTCGATATCCTTGCCTTTGGGCGCTATCGTAAAGCTTTTTAAGACCTTTTGATTGGTGCGCATTTCGTTAAATTTCTCATCGCCGCCAAGCCCTTTTAAAATAAGGCTCATCGACTGCCCATTAACTATGCGTGCAATATTGTTAGGCTTATAGGCAGAGTCAAACGCCAAAACGATGTCGACGCTGTCGTCGTGGTTGAAAAGATCGTATTGCATCAGATTGGCGCCGAGGCAAAAATTTGCGATTAAAATCAAAAATATCTTTTTCATGCTCTTTCCGTTAGTTAAAAAGTTCGGCGATCTTGTCTTGCAGCTCGCGCCCGCCATAGCTCGCGCATAAATTTACGATCGCAGTGCCTATGATAGCACCGTCTGCGTATTCTTTAGTGGCGCGAACATCGCTAGAGCTGCGAATACCAAAGCCGATCGCTACGGGCAGATCGCTCATTTTTTTAAGATCAGCGACCATATTTTTTAGGCGCGAGATCGGAGTTTGCTTGCTTCCGGTCACGCCGATAGCTCCCACGCCGTAGATGAAGCCTCGTGCGCGGCTCAAAACTCGCGTGGCGCGGTGCTCGCTCGTAACGCTAATAAGCGGGATGAGCGCGATACCGAACTCTTCGCAAAGCGCGAAAATTTCCTCATTTTCCTCATACGGCAGATCGGGGATTATTAGTCCGCTGATGCCGTAGCGCGCCGCCTGCGCTACAAACTCGCGCGCGCCGTAGGCAAAGATCACGTTGTAATAGACCAAAAACACGAGCGGCTTGCGCGTTTGCACCTCTTTTAAAATTTCAAATACTGTGCCCGCGTTTACGCCGTTTTGCACCGCGGAAAAGCTCGCTTTAAAAATTTCCGGGCCGTCTGCGAGCGGATCGGAATACGGGATGCCAATCTCAAGCAGATCGATCACGCTTTCGTCTAAATTTGACAAAAACTCCTTCGTGTGCGCGGGGCTCGGATATCCCGCCACGATATAGCCGATGTTTGCTTTTTTGCCCGCAAAGGCCGCTTTGATCTTATCCATAAATCGTTCCTTTTTTGTAATTCATCACGGTATCCATATCCTTATCGCCCCTGCCGCTTACGTTTACGACGATCGTTTTTTTGCCTTTTAGCTGCGGGCAGAGCTTTTGCAAATACGCTAACGCGTGCGCGCTTTCGATCGCTGGGATGATGCCTTCGAGCCTACAGAGCAGTTTAAGCGCCGTGATACACTCATCGTCGGTTACCGCTTCGTATTTTGCGCGACTTATCTCGTGCAGATGCGCGTGCTCAGGACCCACGCCGGGATAATCAAGCCCCGCCGAGATGCTGTGAACAGGCTCGATCATGCCGAATTTATCCTGCAGTACGATCGTTTTCATGCCGTGGATGATGCCCGCGCGCCCGTTAGTGATGGTCGCTGCGTGATAAGGGGTATGTGCGCCCAAGCCGCCCGCTTCGACGCCGATGAGTTGCACGCTAGGATCATCCACGAACGCGCTAAAAATTCCTATCGCATTGCTTCCGCCTCCTACGCAGGCTAGGACGTAGTTGGCTTTGATCCCCTTGCTTGCGAGCTGCGATCTGGTCTCGGTACCGATAACGCTCTGAAATTCCCTAACCATCTTAGGATACGGATGCGGCCCGACCGCCGAGCCGATGACGTAAAATACGCTCTCAATCTCGTTCACCCACGCCTGAATCGCCGCGGTGGTCGCCTCTTTGAGCGTTTTAAGACCGGTGCCGATTTTGATTAAATTTGCGCCCAGAAGCTGCATCCTAAAGGCATTGAGCTGCTGGCGCGCAGCGTCGGTCTCGCCCATATACACGTCGCACTCAAGCCCGAATAGCGCTGCTGCCGTCGCCGTCGCTACGCCATGCTGACCCGCGCCGGTTTCTGCGATGATCTTTTTTTTACCCATTTTTTTGGCTAGTAGCGCCTGCGCTAGGGCGTTGTTGATCTTATGAGCGCCCGTATGGTTAAGATCCTCGCGCTTTAGATAAATTTCATGCCCGTAGTGCTCACTAAGGCGCGCGGCGCGATATAACGGCGTCGGACGCCCCGCGTATTCGCGCAGCAAATAGTCCAGCTCGTCTTTAAATTCCTTCGTCTGCGCTATGGTGTTGTACGCATCCTCCAACTCCTCAAGCGCGAACATCGCCGTCTCCGGCACGAATTGCCCGCCAAAACTCCCGAAATACGCCTTTTTATTCATCCTATCTCCTCGCATTAAATCGCAAGATTATATAAAATTTCGCGTTAAATTTCGCTTTTTTGACGGCGCCTTTTGCGGCGCTCTTCTAAATTTATCGGATATGCAGCCGCAAAAACGCGCGGCGCAGATAATAAATTTTAAAATTTACGCTTCAAATTATGGCTAATATCTTGCTTGATAAGTAGGCCTTAAGCGCCGTAAATTTGAATAATTTATAAATTCATTTACTTTCATTGCTAATATCGCTCTTTTTAGAATTACCAATAGGACAAATGATATTGTCAGTATCTGTAAGCCTTAATTTTTTCCACTCTTCAAAACTATTAACTCTAATCAAATTATGTGGGATCTTTGACGATCCATCAATGATCTCAAGGCACTCGCTCGTCTCTCTTTTAAAATACTGCATAATAAGGTGATTATCGTTATTTTCCAAAGCTTTTCTTATACATTTTGCTTTTAACTTAACATAACCGCTATTACTTAGAGAATTTTTTGAAAAAAGCCTCATTGGAGCGCACTCGCTAATTATTTCCGTATAAATCATACGAAAAACAAAAAACGAAATAATCAGCAAAAATGGTAATAGAATAATATTTTTGTATCGTTTTAAAAATTTCATTTTATTTCCTTATTAGGAATTTTTAAATTTTACGGATATAAACCCTTGATTTTTGTGTTTTACTGCCGCTTATGCCTATACCATTAATATCTATAGAAGCCCAGGCACTTAGGCATAGCAGCAGATTAAAGATATATAGGATAAATTTCATTCTAGCAGGTCTAATCCGGGCTAATCATAATTAAAGTTATATGGTTTGTAGCCGAAAATATGCAAGGTCTTTAAAGCTAGCTCTCTAACCTCTATCCAGGATTTGTTCTGATAGACCAAGTAATAGCCATCTTCTTCCCCCTTTAATATACTGTCGTCTTCAGTGTACTTATCTATGAGCTCCTTAAGTTCTCTTAGCGCATCCCTCTCGTATGGTAAAAAACAAAATTTAAATTGCTCCAATAGAGCATTTTTGCAAAAATCATATAGCCAATCTATTATTTCGTCTGCTAATATATAGTAGTCCTTTGTGGGATGAACGATATATTTGTCCTGATATTCCAAAGAAGCCATTCGACTTAGGCGGCACATAAGAGTGCCTTTCTTAAATATCTTTTTTCCATCAATTTGCATTTGGGTTTCCTTTTATTGGGATGTGAGTTTCATCTGTATTGAATTTTAATATTTTACCGGAATCATCAAAATATTTATTTCTACTAGCAGGAATTCTTAAAACCCATCCGTTATTAGTATTTGCGGTGCTTGGCAATTTAGGATTGTTTTCCGGTGCATGTATTCTAACTCTTTCTACACCATCTTTATCGACAAATTTTATTCCTTTACCGTCATTTTGGAGCATTACTTTCCAGTCTTTCGGCGCTCTTGAGAATATCTCTTCAATGATGCGCCTGTTAGGCCGGCAAAATCTCCTACATTAGTCGATGTTTCCTGTCTAGCCAGCCATTTTAAATTTCTTGACATTTAGTGTAAGCCATTTCCGTCTACTATAAAATCTACTTTTACTATATTATCTCAATTCATTAAGCGAATTTGAAAACATTCTGCCTTTTTCTATTACGTGTTCTTCTTCTGATGTAAAATTAATATCCTCGGGCAGAAATTTTAAGTAATATTTTATCTGAGAAGCCGCCCTCCTTAGTTCTTTATTTATGCAATAAGCGAATCTGCTTTTATTATTATCATAAACCTTAAAATATGCATAGTAACAAGGATCTTTCCTTTCGGCATCTTGAGAAAACCGATAATCCAATGCCCAATACATCAAAGCCCCGGCGATCAAAGTCACTAGTGTTAAAAATACCTGTTGAAAACTATTTTTCATTTTTTACTCCTTGTATATTTGGTTTAAATTCCTCCATACCTTCGTCGGCAATGTTTGGTAGAAAAAATATAGGACTGTAGCCATATTCCCCCTTTGTTCCATATAAAACGACAGATCTTCCTGTTTTTGTATAGATTAAAAAGGGCAAAGAAAGAAAGCCGCTTTATAAATTTATTCATTTTTACCTTTTGAGCGGGGTATTAGAAATTCGCTTGCCATTTCATCTTTCTCTATGGGAATTATTTTCCGATATATTATAGATGCCATTGCTACTTGTTATATCCCATCTACGCACACATCGGCATTTAGTTCGGCGCACATTTTTAGCATTTCTTTACTAAAGTCGATAGAATATACATCGTCCTTCTCCGCCGCGTCTATCATTATATCGATGTTAACGTTTAACTTTAATGCCGATATCCTCTTTTTAATATCGCCAAAGTTTGCTTTTAAAATTTCATACAAATCTTTTAAGGCATCGCTTGTAAATACGCACTCTTTCTTGGCAGTATAGCATAGCCAGCTACAGCTATTTCTAACCTTGCCGCGCCTTTCATCTATGTCGCCGATTTTATATTTTTCTATATAACTAATTTTATATTCATTGATCTTCTCATCTAGGATCAAGTCCGAAAAATCAAAGTTATATTTATCCGACGATAAATAAAAAGCAACATACATAGTAGTCATTTATGCTCCTCATAAATTTACAGCCCGCTGAGCTCACATAATTCATCTATTTAACGGCCAAATTTTAGATTATGCTATCTCTACCGATATTTGAGCATCAATTTTGCCGCCATTTTCTTTTAAAATTTCAGGAAATCCCAATTTTATAATCTGCTCTTCGGAGAGGCTATAAGAATAGTGGATATTTGCCTCTATGCTCAGCGGAGCGACTATTTTTGCAACTTCGCTAAAAGGCAGCTTAACATCCAATAACGCCACGTAAAAGGCTTCCGTATCGCTATCAAAGACATTTATATAGCAGCCTTTTATATTTTTATCTCCGCCATTTGGAGCTTTGATTATTCTTTCATGGCCGGCAGAGGAACCAAAGAAGTATGAAAAACCGGGCTTAACCATATCAAGGCATCCAAAAGATCTCATCTGCTCTATGTTTAAGCTATAGCCATATACATAATAAGGATCGTCTGCATCCGATTTTACGATTTGTTTTATATCTTCCAAATCAAGATCTATTTGCCGCGAATCGGCATAGCTCTCATCGATACCGAAAGATGTTATCTCATAATATGTCTTATAATACATATCGCGTATATGAAATTTAATCCGCTTATCCCTTAAAAGCTTTGGATCTATTTTTATACCGAGTTTTTCCGCGTCCGATTTCGCAATCAATTCAGGCTCGAATATAAATTCTTTTCCAAAACGATCGCTTTGCCCTTTTGGAATTTTAATCCAATACAGTTCTCGTCCATCTCTTACCGGAAAAAGATAACGAAAAATACCTTTTATACTTTTCATTTTTGAATCCTTCTTGTTTTATTTGCTTCTCAAGCCGCTTTAAATTTACGCTATACGCGCTTGGATACTTGGCGCGTATTGAAATTTTAAAATCCGCGCCAAGTTCTTTCACCCGGCGGCTAGTACTTTCTTTTTACTATGTCGTCCTTCTTTACGAAATACTCCGTTTCGTCGCAAGGATAGTAAATTTTACACCATTCTCCTTCGCAGGATTGGATAGGGATGACTATCTCATCATAATTAGCAAATTCCTCTTTATCTTCATAGAAAATTTTACGAATAACGCCATCTTTAAATTTATATATAATTTTTTGATCTATTTTTTCGCCACATTCGCCGTAAAAGGCACCGTCTTCGTGTTTTGCAAAAGTGATTTTATGCCCTAAAATCGTAGGGCTGCACCCATATAGGCATAACACGACAAAAGATATAACAAAATTTCTCATTTATTCTCCTTATTAAATCTATTTATAATATCATTATATGGATAAACATGATTGATATAAAATGGATTATGTATTTTATATGTGTAATCGTTATATTTTATCTTCACGCCGTTTATAACATTGCTCCAAAATGTCGGCATAATAATAGCACTAGGATGACTTACTAAATCATATTCATAGTTATAGGTATTTTCTCCAAATTGGATATTAAATGGCGTTCCTGCGTATATAGTTGTGAGGGGGTATAGAAAATGAGAGTGGGAAATTTTTGCGCTTATTTTTGAAAGTTCCTAAGATAGGCGATTTAAAAAGCTTCACTCTCAGTTGTAATGCAAGAATTTTGCGGCGGTAAAAATCCCAACGATCCCAAAATGCCAATTTCATCCCAGAATAAGCGAAATTTTAAACGCTTTTATAAGAGATCAAGCCCAATTAACGAATATTTAAATACATTCTGAAATCATAGAAAATTTAGCTCAAATATATCATAAATCATTTTAGGCTATATTTTGTTTTAGCGAGAATTTATATGATTAAGACACACAAAAATCAAAAATATGTGTCTTAATAAAGCTTAAAGTGTCTTAGTTGTCGTCAAAATACCTCATTCTAAGCTTTACGATTAAGACACATACGAAAAACAGTACAAAGATAACCGCAAAACTTAAAAATTCGTTTCTTGATTAAGACACATATTAAGATTATTTTTATATTTTAAAATATTTTTACATTGATATTAAATTTGCACTGAACCTTACCCACTATTTTTAGCTGATCTATTTCTGTCCCCTTTAAAACAATGTCCTGATAAAAGCTATTTAACGATGTTAGTTTTATTTCTTTGTGTATATTATCTCTTAAAAATTTTTTCATATATGCATCTCCGCCGATATTTGCTATTACGATATCGCCATTTTTTACCTCTGCGTCCAGGTCGACTACTACAGCGTCGCCATCTTGAGCAAATGGCTCCATACTATCTCCATAAACTTTGATTACATCGTAATTTTTAAGAGGTATTTTTAACACTTGCTCCATGAAATCTCTACCGATAGGGATTATAGAGTAATTTTGCGTGTCGTTGTTTGAGCCATAACCAGCACTCGCCGTTACATCTTCGAAATATCTTAAATAGGCATGGTCGTTATATAGTTTATTAACCTTGTTGGCGCTCAAACTAGCAAATTTTAATTTTGCCGTTGAGGTTATTCCTTTTGAGCGCCATGTAGCAGCCGTATTCCTAGAGTATCCGAGCCTTTCCGCCACATCTTCGAGGCTGTCAACTTTAAAAAATTTTTTCATATTTTCAAATATGATTTTATCCCTTTGAGTGCCCATTTCTGCCCCTTCGATTAAAAATTTTATTTTATAAGGTATTTTAACCTTGACAATAAGGTAAAAATACTATATAATACTTTCAAATCTTTGAAAAAGAATTATACCCCATTCGGGATTAAAACTTTCAAAGGTTTGTAAAAAAGTCTTAGATTTCTATTTTTAACAATAAAAATCTAGATGGAAGGAGTTGCCAGGTGATAAGGGATTATTTTAAAAATAACTGCATAAGCATTAGGCAGTGGGCGAAAAAGCATAATCTAAGCGAGCGTACTACCTATATGGTAATCAACGGCGAAGTGCTCGGAAATAAGAATTTTAAGACGTCGAAAAAGGTATTCGAAGCGCTTTTGAGCGAGGGCATAATCAAACAGATGCCTGTAGGATTTATCAAAAAACAAGACGAAGAAGCGGATAAAAAGGCTAGTTGATGTTGTATGTCGAGACTACGGCGGCAGCTAAGATTTTTAGCGTCTCTTCGAGCGCATTAAAGGAAGCTTCGCGTCGCCACTCCCTCAAATACCCATTTATTCGCCTTCAAAACGTCGGCGCTAGAAGCCGCGGCGGGGTAAAACTGCTTTTTGAGGTCAGTATCGCAGATATCGATGCTGCTATCAAACGCGGAAAAATCG
This sequence comes from uncultured Campylobacter sp., assembly GCF_937973075.1. Lineage (GTDB taxonomy): Bacteria > Campylobacterota > Campylobacteria > Campylobacterales > Campylobacteraceae > Campylobacter_B. Next base: position 33,916 of record NZ_CALBWL010000010.1, on the reverse strand, counting down.
ACAAAAAAATAAACGTATGGTTAAGCGATACCGCTTCTGAAAACGGAGTAAAACAGATGAAATTTAGCGACATAAAAAGCAATCACGGCGCACAAGATGTAAGAGAGCAAAAAAGCGGAACGGACGAGCCGAGCGGTTCAAGCTATGCGATGCTAAGCCCTACAGATAAAAGTAAAGCGGATGAGAAGATCAAAATTTTAAAGGAGTGGCAAGAAGCAAAAGCGCAAGGTTTGTCCTCTAAAAAGTTTTGCGAAAGCTTCGGCGTGAGTGAAGCAAACCTTTTTAGATGGCAAAGAGCCTATAAAAGCAAGGGTGCAGCCGCCCTTGTCGATAAGCGCGGTAAGCATCGAAAGAGCGAAAGTAAGCTTGAGCCGTGGATGAGCGAGTTCGTGCTTGATAAATTTCGCGCTTACGGCGCGGGCGGTCTAAACGTCGCTCAGCTTTGGCGAGATCTACATAAAGAGTATTTTTATCGCCACGGCGAACCGCATAACTATCCTAAATTTTTATGCGGCACCATAAAGCCGCTCTTTGATGCGGGCGTCGTAAAAAGGTATTTGGATAATTATTATGCAGATCCTGCTCGCCGCCTCGAGTACATAATGATAACTAAAGGCGAAGACAAGGCAAAAAGCTATTTTCAGCCCGCCATGGGAGATCAAGGCGAGATTATCACTCGCAGAAATCAATGCTGGCAGATAGATAGCTCGCCGCTTGACGTGATGGTGCGCGACGGCGAAAAAGGCGAAGCGATACGTGCAAACGTGCTAAGTATCGTGGATGTTTATAGCGGACGTTGCGTAGCGAGTATCGAGCGAAAATCAAACGCTTTGGGGCTAATTCGATTGATGTGGAAGGCACTAAGCAAATTTGGAAAGCCGGACTTTATCAAGGGCGATAATGGCAAGGATTATTTAAGCGATCAATTTCAACACCTATTAAACGGGCTTGGGATCGATTATGACAGAGCTATCGCATATAGCGGTGACGAGAAAGGCTTTGTGGAAAGGCACTTCGGTACGCTCCAGCACGGCGGGATTTCGCAAACGCCCGGCTATATCGGATTTAATCTCGCGATGCGCGAGGCGGTAGAGCAGCGTACGCCTAAAAAGGAAAGGCACGCCAAAGATGAAAACGGGCTCCCGAAAAAGACAAATTTAAAATACCTATTAACCCTGCAGCAGGTGCGAGCCAGATTTGAAACTGAGGTACTGACCTGGGATCTGATGAGCGTAGGAAGAAAGAGAAATAGCCCGATAAATAGATGGAATGCCGACGATACACCGCTAAAGGGCGTCAGACTCGATGAATTTATGCTTCATGCAGGAGGCTTAGAGCGAAGAGTAGTCGGCAAAAAGGGTATCAATTACGAGGCAATGCAATTTGTCAGCCAATTTTTGCCGAGCGTAGGCACAGAGGTATTCATAAGCGAGAATATCGATGACGTAAGCAGCGTATTTGTGTTTGATAAGAGCGGAAATTTCATCTGCGAAGCCAAAGATAAAAACATTTGCCCGATGAGCGCCGAGATGTATAAGATGGTCAAAAAGGTCTTTAAGGATGAGATGAAGGCTATTCGATCTGTCATTAAGCGCGCAGAATTTAGCGAGTTTACGAGACTAAACGTCGATTATGACCTCGAGGTAATGCTTGCGGCGCATAAAGAAGCCCTAAAGCCTGAAAATTTTGTTTATGAGGATAACGATCGGGTAAAAGCCGTAAAGGAAACGATTAAAACCCAAAAAGAGATAAACGAAATCAGCGCCAAAGCGTTTAATTATGAGAGTTTAGAAGTGAGTGTAGCGAAACAGAGGGCTAAATTTAGCCTCGATGACGCCATAGAGATGGCGAGCGGCGAATGAGCTTTTTAAAAGGTGTTTTAAAAATGCCTTTTAAAGGGCTTTAAACGGATTTTAAAGACTTTAAATTTTAAAAGAAAGGATGAAAAATGAAGCTGGCAAACGACATAGTGCGGTTCATCAAAGAAAACGAAAAAAGCGGTATGAGCCAAAACAAATTCGCAAAGCTTTTGGGGATTAATCCCGCGTATATTTCGGGATATATCAAGGAGGGATCCTCCTACAAATATGCACACAAAGTAGAAGGACCCGCAAAAAACTACATTGACAATTTTATCAAAAAAATCGATGTAACGCAAGACGAGCTACCTTTCATCAAAACCCGCGATGCAAAAAGCATCCACGCGGTCATAAACTGGGCGGTCAAAGATCGCGATATGGCAATGATTAGCGGCGCGGCGGGCAGCGGAAAGACGAGGGCTATCAAGGAATACGTCCGCACGCATCCGGATAGCATTTTGATCGAAGCGACGATCAACACGTCTGCAAAAAGCCTTTTTAAAATTTTAACGGCTGAGCTCGGATTAGAAAGTAGGGGATGTATCGACGATCTGATCCGTCGCAGTGCAGCAGAGCTGAAAAAGCTCAGTAAAACGATCATCATAGACGAGGCGGAGCACCTTCCGTATCGTGCACTGGAGAGCCTAAGAAGGATGCACGATTTTAGTCGCGCGCCGCTAGTGCTTGTCGGCACAAACAAATTGCAGCTAAATTTGACCTCTTCGCGAAGCGGCGACGCTTTAGAGCAGCTCAGCTCACGCGTCGGTAACAAATGGATATTGGGCGGCTTAAGCTATCTAAATGATGATAATCAGATTATATCAGATGATCTGAAAGAGGTTTGCAAAAGCTTCGGCGTAGAAGATAAGGACTGTGTAGGGCTGATACAAAGGCTTGCAAAGGGAAATTTCAGAAAGACCGAGAAGCTTTTAAAACGCTCAAAGATGCTTTGCGAATACGGCGGCGGCACGATAAATGAAGACGTAGTGAAAGAAGCTACGAAGATGCTTTTGTTGTAATAGTTGTAATGGTTGTAAGGAGATAAAAATGAAAATTTCAAAAGATATGAAAATGAGCGATCTAAAAGCTTGCAAAGACGAGATCATAATCGCGCACTCATTCATTCTATTTCGCACCCCGCGGGGCTGGATTACAAAGAGAAGACACCGCGAGAGCATAGCGGTACCGATCCCGTACTTCCGCCGCGGATTCGGGAAGATCTGGAGCTAGGCGACTTTGATTTTAAATGGCGCCCCGTGCGGGCGTCTTATAAAGTCAAATAAAGGAGCGGATATGAAATTTCCTAAAGAACTTGAAACAAAACGCACCAAGTGCATCGTCTATACTCGCGTGATGGGCTACCTGCGCCCGGTCGAGAGCTTTAACATCGGTAAAGTGGGCGAGCATAAGCAGCGCGTGCTATTTGAAGAGAAGAGAGATGGTAGCCGCACTAAGTAAGCGCGAAAGCGCAAGAGCCCTAAAAGATGATGCCGAGACGAGCTATAAAGAGCTTGCGGCGATATTCGGCATCAGCGTCCAGCGGGTAGCGATGATCGAGCGAGCCGCCCTTGCGAAACTCAAGCACCCTAGAAATCGTGGGAAATGGATGGCGATATTTGAGACTATCGCAGAGATAGAAAAATGTAGGGCTCAAAGGCTCGGCAGCGGCTGGAGCCTGAAAGGAACGATCAATGAAGCTTAAGGATTTGATAAATCTAAGCGCACAGGATTATAGCGCCGCAGCTCTTCGAGAGCTGCACGCAAAGATGAGCGCCGCCGTGCCCGCTATGGTGCGCGTAGGTCTGCGCTCGGTGCGCCGTGATGAAATAAAGGGCGGGCAGCTTGTAAAGGGCTGGGCATTTTACGTGAGCTTTTGCTACGGGGATAAAAAGCCTTGTGCGGAAATTGCATGCTTTGGTAGGCTTCATATTTGCGCCGATGAAACGATGGCGGGAAGCCCGTATATCGGGAAAATTTTAAAGTATTTACAAGAAGCGTAACGTTTATCGGGCTCTTTTTGCAAGAGCCTATATAAGCGCTAAAGCTTAAATTTTAAAAGAAAGGAGAAAATATGGACAAACGAACGGCAAGGCTTTGCTTCGTAAGCTCGCCGTATGCAAGTATCAAATGCAAGCATGATCGAGATCGCGACTACTATGCCCGCAAGCTTGCCGAGCAGGCCTGCGCCATCGTGCGCGCCAACGGCTACGAGCCTATATCGCCCGTGCTTGCATGGATGGGGGTGTATAGCGAGCTGGAGCGAGATCGCATAATGAAAAACTGCGAGGAGCTCCTCTCGGTATGCAGTTACTACTATTTCTTTCCGTGCGAGTACAGCAAGGAGAGCAAAGGTATGGCTTACGAGCGAGAGCTTGCAAAAAAGCTCGGCGTGAGGGAGTTGAAATTTAGTCTTTTCGATGAGTGAGAGGCATGCGGTGCGGATCGTAAAGAAGAGCAAAAATACGCTTCCGATCTGCCTACGATACGGCTATGTGCTGAGTTACAGCCTAGCCAAAAAATTTAAAATTTTTGAAAGGAAAAGATATGGAAGCAACAAAAAAGCTCATATGCCGCATGATAAATGAAGCAGAACTCAGCCACGGCTACGCTAGCGCTAGAGTAGAGCCGCCATACAACGACGATCCCGAGCTTGCAGTAGCACAGGCGGCGGCAGATGCCACTATAGAGACGGCCGGTAAAATCCTAAATAGTCTCAAAGCAGAGGAAGAAGAGACGATTAGTGAACTTGAAAAATTCGTGAAAGGCGAGATAGCGGAAATCAAGGCGGACGAGCGATATCATTACGAGCCCGCGGATGTCTTTTCGAATGCTCCGCTAGCACTCATTCAAATGCGAATGGACGGTTCGATTCATGCCTATAAAATTGTGCTTGAAAAAATCAAAAATTTAAAAGAAGGAGAAAAAGATGCAGATAAATAATTTTGCAGACGTCGATAACGCGCTAAAGCGAGTGTGTGAGCTTGAGGTGGCTTTGACCGATATAAACGGAGAGATAACGCTAAAGTGCAACGAGATCAAGGACGCACAAAAAGCCCGGGTCGAGAAGCTGGACAGCGAAAAGAAATATATCGAAGCTCAAATCACCGCATTTTGTGAAAGCAATAAGGCGGAGTTCGCCGAAAAGCGCAGTAAGGATTTCACCTTCGGCAAGATCGGATACAAACTAAGCAAGAGCGTAAGCTTGCCGCGCATCAAAGAAAAGGTCGAAAAGCTCATCAAAGCGCTAAAGAGCTATAAGCTTGATGATTGTATATCCTACGAGGAGACTATCAACAAAGACGCGATCTGCGAGCTTGATGACGCAAGCCTCGTTAAGCTTGGGCTAAAGCGCACGGTGAAAGATAACTTCCGCATCGAAACTAAGATAGAAAATTTGCAAAGCGCAAATGTCTAAAAAGGATAGTAGATGAAAAACGACTCGCTAACTTCAAAAGAGAGCATGTTTCAAATATACTGGAGCAAATTTAAAGGCTCAAGAGATAATAAAAATAGGCTTTTGCCTAGATATGTCAGAAGGGCAAAACTAAAGACATTTGTTAAAGGGCTTTAAGCCCTTTAACAAGCCTTTAAAGCTGATTTTAAAGACTTGTTAAAGAGTTTAAATTTAAAGGAAAGAGATGACCCATATCGCAACGCTTTCGGGCGGTAAGGATAGCACAGCGATGCTAGATTTGCTACTGCGCGACAAAAAGCCACTCGATCATATTGTTTTTTACGATACCTTGCACGAATTCGCGGCTATGTATGAATATATCGCCAAGCTCGGCGAGTATTTTACGGCGCGATACGGCAAGGAGATCACAATTTTAAAGCCCGCTATGAGCTTTGAGGAGTGTGTTTTTGGACGCATAAGTAGAGGCGAAAACAAAGGTGCTATTCGAGGTCTCCCCGCTCCGCAGACGCAGGGCTTTTGTGCGTGGCGGAGAGAGGCGAAAGTTGCGCCGTTTGAGCGTTGGCTAAAGGCGCAGAACTTCGACGAATATAAGATCTATATCGGCTACACTACAGACGAAACCCGTCGCAGAATGGACGGCAATGAGTTTTTGTATCCGCTCATCGACGACTACAATATGAGCGAAGCAGACTGCACGGCGTATCTGAAAGAGCGCGAGATAGAAAATCCGCTATATAGATACTTCAGCCGCACGGGCTGCTATTTTTGTCCTGCGCAGTCAAAGCGCGCCTTCTATCAGGTATGGAAAAACTTCAAACCTGAATGGGAGTATATGAAGCGGATCGAAGCTGAGCTTCTCGCTTTACGAGATGGCGGCGAAGCAGTATTGAATACGTCGTGGTTTGCGGGGAATTTAACCTGCGCGGATATGGAGGCAGAATTTATCCGCCTAAGCAGGCAAGGTTCTTTGGCATTTGACGACGAACCGCTTAAAGACTGCTTCTGTAAAATTTAGAGGATAGGCGATGAGAGAGATTAAATTTAAGGCATTTTTGCGTTGCAATCAAAGACTGGTAAGCGGAATAACGCTTGGATATGAGAAATTTCCAAAAGGAATATATGAAGTAATGGATCTAAATTTCGCGAATGAAATAGCTACGCTTTGGAGCGAAAAAGAACAAACCAGCTTCGAGGTTTCTTTTCGTAAAATCGAGCCAATGCAATATATAGGTGTAAATGACAAAAACGGCATGGAAATTTATACGGGCTTCTTCGTTAGATGGGGATTGCGCACTTATAAAATTTGCTTTGATTGCGGATTTTATATGCACGACTTAAGCAAAATAAACCCGGATTATCCAATTACTAAGGAATTCAAAAACGCTTCAGATGAGTTTGAGATCGTCGGCAACATATACGAGAACCCAAATTTGGAGATTAAATAATGCAGCTCTTTTTAATATTCGCAAGCACGATATTTATCGCGCTTAGCATCACGGCGATCGTAGCGCTAATAATACTGAAAGATTAAGAAAGACGGGCACCGATATGAATGAAAACGATATATTCGACTTTTTACAAAGCTCGAGCCTCAAAAGCGAAAGCTTTAACGAGAAAATCGAATTTTTAATAGAGGATTTTTTAGTAAAACGGCTTATTACGCTTATTTATGCCGACGGCGGCACGGGTAAAAGCTATATGGCGTTCGCGCTGGCTAAAAGGCTCTGCGAGGAAAGCCAAAGAGTGTTTTTCATTGATTACGATAATCCCGTCGGGGTGCTAAAGCAGCGCGGCGTGGATAGGCTGCTGATAAACAAATTTCCAAATATCAGCTACATTCAGCGCTCGAGTATCGAAATGGACGGCTTCGAGCTCGTGATGAAGCTAGAACAAAGTGCGATAGGTAAAGCCTATGAGGGTTGCGTTTTTATACTGGATAGCCTGCGCGACTTCGTGGATATAAATAATGATAACCGCGTAAATAGGCTCTTTGCGGCGCTTAAAAATTTGCGCGAAGCTGGGGCTACGATCTTGATTTTGCACCACTCAAATAAGGATGGGCGCAACTACCAGGGCAGCAACCATATCAGAAATTCACTCGATGTAATGTATCATCTCATCAAGCGCCCCAGCCCGCAAAACGAGCTCAATTTTCTATGCGAGGTGGCAAAAGAGCGCGCGGGGGTAAAAGACGGTGGCTTTTGCGTGGATCTCGCAAATTTGCAGCTAAAAGAGCTTGATTTGCAGCTTGCGAGGATGAGCGAATACGAGCTCGGCTTTACCGCTGAGATCAGGCGCGCGCTGGAGCTTGGGGAGCTAAATAAAACCGAACTTCTCGGTAGCGCCGGCTATGCAAAGGATGATAAAACCGCCCGCGATTGTTTAGATAAATTTGACGGCAAATTGTGGTTTAGCCGCAAGGCTGGCAAAAGCGTAATATATAGTTGCAGGCCACCGGTTACAACCGATACAACTATTACAACTATGGCAAATAAGGGGCTTTTCGATGAAGATAAATAAGAAAGACGAGCTAAAAAAATACTATATCAAAATGATCCACACGCTCAAGCATAACTATTTCGTGGATGATGAATGTCGCAGGATATATCTACAGGCGGAATTCGGCAAGGATAGCCTAAAAGACCTCAATATCGATGAGCTCAGAAAGGTTTTGACTCTCGTCGGATATAAAAATAAATTCGAGCCTAAATTGAGGCAAAACAGCGCCAAAGATACGGCCGCGCAAACGGGCGGAGTGCCAAGGGAAATCGCTAAAAAAGACCCCCTAAAGGCTACGCAAAGACAGCTCGATACCATCGTGGGTATTTGGAACAGGATTGCAAGAGTGAAAACGGGGCTTGCGTTGCGACTTTTTATCGAGAGAATAACCGGTAGGCTGGTATTTTGCCTATGGTATCTAAGCCGCAGCGAAGCCACTGACGTGATTATTGCCCTACGAAAGATGCAAGGAAAATTCTTTGATAATCAACAACTTTGAGTTATTCGTTGAGTTTTACGAACGAATTAAAAAAAGCGCAAATCAAAGTGAAATATTAAAAGACTTTGGCGGCGCCAATATCTATATACCTAGCTACAAAGCGACGTTTCGTAATGACGATATCAGAAAAGAGTATAAAGAGGGATTAAAAGCAGGAAAGACTAAAACGATTTTAATCAGAGAGCTTGCTGCAAAATTTGATCTTAGTTACAGCACGATCTCGAAAATTATAAAATCATAAATTTAATCAAATTCTCTCTGCATAGGCTTGACAACTAATTTCAAAAGAAATATAATTCATTAATTTTTTCAAAGGAAAAGAAATGCCTACTTTAGAGGAAATTAAAAGCCAAATCTCGGACTTTTCAAATGTAAAAGACGTGTGGACGAAAAAAGAAATTAAATGCCTCCCGGATATAATCTGGCAGGATGAAGTCATTCAAAGTGCTACTTCTGGAGTGTATAATCACGGAATCGGGGTTTTGGTCGCAACTAATAAAAGACTTATCTTTATTGATAAAGGGCTTATTAGTTTAAAGGTTGAAAATTTCTTATACGATCAAATCAGCTCAATCGAATATAAAACGGGTCTATTAAGCGGCGAAATCATTATATACGCGGCAAATAATAAAGCCAAAATAGATTCGATAATTCCCAAATCAAGCGCCAAAGATATGGCTGAATTTATTAGGGCATATACTCAAAAGCAAAAAGGCGGCTACCGCATACAAAAGGCTGCTCCGGAAGAAAGAGGTACGGCTAAGTCCGAAGATTGGATACAAAAGCTAGAAAAACTTGCCACCTTAAAAGAAAAAGGGCTTTTGACCGACGAGGAATTTGTCGAGCAAAAGAAAAAAATTTTAAAAGATGCTTAAAATACTTTTTACTCTAGCATTGCTTTGTGCGTCCGTTTTTGCGGATTATGATGCAAAGGTCGTAAAGATCATAGACGGCGATACCATTAAGATATTAACTGACGAAAACAGACTTATTACAATACGATTATACGGCATCGATGCTCCGGAAAAACTACAGCCCTACTCAAAAGCTGCTAAAAAAATTTTAAATGAAAAAATAGCCGCAAAAATAGTCACAATTAAAGATTTCGGTAGCGATAGATACAAAAGACGGGTCGCAAAGGTATTTCTAGACGGTGAAGATATTGATAAATTTATGGTCAGAAACGGCTATGCCTGGGCGTTTACAAAATATTCAAGAGATTATACTGATGATGAAGAATATGCAAGAGAGCATAAATTTGGACTTTGGCGCGGTAAAGAGCAAACTCCGCCGTGGGAGTTTAGAAAAAAATGCCAACCTAGCCGGGCAGCAATATAAATTTAATAACTGCTTCTTTTAAAGACTGCCTTGTTCTTTTCGGCAAATTTCCACTCTTATCTACGGGTAGAAACGGACGGGCAGGGATAAGTGCGCTTTTACCGCGTCCTGCCCTATCGCTGCCGAATTGATGCACTAGGCCGTAGGCAAAGCCCTTTTTGGTGCTATTATTGGATACAACAACTTCATTCTTTGAGACCTGGGGTAGCCATTTATCGGCCAAATTCCCATCTCTTCTTAAAATCCGATCCGATTTACCCTTTTTCACTTTTTCGGTTACGGTAGCAGGCTTGAGCGCTGCCCATCTGTTTCCAAACGGATCACTTTGCAGCTCAAAGCTATATTCTATCTCATTTTTAAGGATATTTCCGAGCGTGTACATTAACGGTTCAGTATCTCGGCTCAGTTGTTGAAGGGACTTGAGTTTTATTTCTATCCTATTTAGTGCTTTTACCTCTATCATTTGACTTTACCTTTAAAATTTATTATAATACCCATAAAAGTAGCCTCGATGGCGTCAGTATGCGTAGACGGACGTTATGCTCTAGCGTAGCGGTTATCGCGGGTTCGACTCCCGCCGAGCTACTTTATCTTTTTGATTTCGCCCTTTTCAATCAGATCCTCAATCGTTTTCTTATCGTTTTTATCAAGCGTTATTACGTAGTTGCTTTGCTTAAATTTCTTAATTATTTTGCTTATTTCGATGGGGATTAAATTTATCTTTGAGCCGTCTTTTTTGTCCTCAAAAATAAACAGAATATTTTTGTGCTTTTTGCGTAGATCCGTATAAGCGTTGTTTTCGTTATCCAGCACCGAAACTATCTCGCGCATCTCCTCTATCCTAAGGGCGTGATCGTAGCCCTCTTTACGCTTCGGGGCTGCGTGGGACAGATGCTTTTTTGTGATGATTATGCCGCCGCTTTGCACATCTGCGCCTAAAATTTCGCTTGCTTTCTTTGCTAAAAAAGCATTCAAAAAGCCCACCTGCACCATATTGATCGGCGTTTTTGGATTGTCTTTTACGATGATCTCATCTATCGCATCCTCAAGCCCGCTTCTCCATACATGCAGATCTCTTTCGTGTCCAAAGCCCGCTAAACGCTCTTTTAACTTTTGTCGCGCAGTCTCCGCAGTAATGGCGCCTAGCGCCTCTTTTTTCTTTTCTGAAAAAATTTCATCTAATCGCTCCATCTTGCCGGGGTTGTAAGCGAAATCGTCCTGCGCTACACTCGGCAAAAACGAGCCGTCCGCAAGTGGTGTAATGCCGCGCGCTCGCACTTCGGCTTCCGTAAGGACTTGTACTTTGCAGCGACAATTCCAGCCGTTTGGCGGGTAGTTCGTATCCCAAAATTTATCATTCTTTGGAAGTGTGGTGCCGTGCAGTCTTCGGTGCGCAGGCCTTGTTTTGCTATCAAGTACCGCCGTGTAGCGAAAATACTCCCCTGCGCTTTTCATTTGGCTTTCATAGCGGGCTTTCGCATATGCGGTTCTCATATTCGTATCGTAGATAGTTTTTAGTCTGCGGTTGCCCACATAAATTTCTTTTTCCTGACCGCTTTTGGGGTCTTTGACCTTTATTTTACCGAGCCAGCCCTTTTTGGCTAGCATAGGCTTTACGCTTTGCTTCCACTCCTCAAATGGGGTTCCATTTTTAAAAGCTTGAGCGAGCGAATTTTGCATATCTTTTAGAAGATCTAAATCGGTCATCTTTGCGATCGTAAATGTTTTTTTATGCGCATCGTGCATGATCTCGTCATAATCAAAATGGATCTCAGCATTTTTGCTTTTCAGATACTCATATACCGCTGTGGGCTCTTTTTGAAAGCTAAAGCCGCTATTCATCCGTATATCCGATCATCTCTGCGTTTGCGATAGCTCGAAACATATATTTTTCAAGCTCATCAAACGGCAGATCGTAAAGCTCATAAAGCTTATCAAACGCCTGCTCGTAGGTTTCGCTTTGTGCGATCAATTCGTTTAATGCAGCCCCTATCTCGCCGTCGTCGATTTTTAGTTCGCTGCTAGCCTTTTCGAAGCGATCTATCGGCTTATTTGCGTTCTTTAAAACCCGTTTATTCGCCTTTAAATCACTGCTTAAACGTTCTTTAATAGCCTTTTCGTCCAGCTCTATATTGTAGATCTTCGTGATGTATTTCGCGGTCGGCACAAAGCCCATATCAAATAGCGTCTTATCCCTGCTTGCGCGCTCCGCATTCGGGGCGTCCTCGTCATAAATTTTCGCTTCGATCTCGCCTTTATAGGCATTTATCTCCTTAAAAAAGGCGATCGCCCTGTTCATTACGAATTCTAAAATTTTGCCGTCGTTTGCGGCTAAATCCTCTCTGATTTCGTTGTGCGTTTTTGCTGCGGCGTAGCTACCCTCTTTGATGTCGCTCGTCAAATTTGCGCCTAGAATCGCCTTGCTGATTTGATTATCGAGGTATGTCGGCAGCTTCGTAAAATCTACGTTTGAGCTTGGCTGAATCAGCGTAAGCTCCTCTTCGGTATCGATGACCGCGCTATCGCCGCTAAGCATAGCCTGCACCTCATTTGCCAGCTCGTCCGGATCGAAGCTGGTTTTCGCAACCGCCCACGGCGAGCCGAAGCGCTCCAAAAACCGAAACCAAAATTTTAAGCTCGCATTTTTCATCTTGACGGGAAAGTAGAGCTTTTTAATGAGCCCGTCGCCGTAAGCTTTTCTAAAATTTGCGCGATTTAGCGCATAAACGACTTTAAACGGCGGGATCTCTTGCTCGCTTCCGCCGGCTACAAATACGAACTCGCCGGCGTCGTTAAATTTAAACTGCCTAAAATCCCTCTGCACGAGACGCGGGTAAATTAATCCGTCCTTTTCTTTATAGTTGATCTCAAAGACGTTGAGCCCGTAAAGATAGGTCTCTAAAATTTGGCTAACGATATCCGGGTTGAAAACGGCTTTGAAATTTTTGGCAATCTCCTCATCATCGCAAATGATTTGGATCTCTTTTTTCTCCGTGACGGATTTACGGCTGACGTCGCACTGCGTGACCGTAAGATCGGTTAGGATCATATCCATATCGCTATCGCTTATGCTGGAAACGCCGGTGTTGATTATGAGGTCTATGAGCGTGCTATTATTTTGAGATATTACGGCTGTTTTACGCTTTATAGGCATCGTCTGAGGTTTGGTTTCGCTTTTGTTTAATTTTAATCGTTTGAAATTTGATTTTTTCTTGCTCATCTACTACGCCTTTTTATCTTCCTTTTAAACTTCGTAAGTTCATATGCTCCCGCCAAAGAGTCGGGCGCGTCGTCGTGCTTGCCTTCCGGGTATTCGCAAAGCTGTTCTAGGAGCAAGCTTTGGCTTTGATGAAATACTATTTCGCCGTCATCGATCGGCACCTCAAGCTCCTCTATCCTCTGCCCCTTAGCGGTCGTATTATTCACTCCTTTAAGCGGCAGTTTTGCACCCACTTCAAAGGCCTTCTCTCTGATCCACTGCCTAAAAAACTCCTGCCCGCCGTTGCTTTCGATCGCGCACATTCTCGGGCGATATATACCGTTGAGGCGGAGGATCTCTTTGATCGTTTTCTTGCTCTTCATGACCTCTACAATGCTTTCAGCCACGTAAATTTTAGCTTCGCTTTTGCTGACGCCTAACACCGTAATAGCCGTATAGTCGCTCTTTTTCTTCTCGCCCGCCGGGTCGATATACATCACGAAATAATCGCATCTCGGAAGCTCGCGGTAAAAATGCATAGCCTCTTTTGTAAAGATTTGAGCTTCGTTTCGCGGATCGTTTTGCTGCTCTTTGTTGAATGATTTTAGGTTCTCGGCGCGCTTTTGCATGAGCTTTAGGATCGGCAGCGCATCAGGCCAAAGCACCTGCGAGCCCTCGTCCATCTGCTTTTTATGCCGCATATAAAACTCGTCGCCGGCGTCCTTTGAGATATTGCGATAAAGCTCGCTCCATTGCTCCCACAGATCCATTCGCCTTGGGAAATTTATCACGGACTGATATTTTTTGGCGTTCCAAAATTTCAGTTTCAGCTTTCGCGCCAGCACGCTGTCGGCATGCAGTATGGTACCGATGTAAAGTACATCTAAGCTTCCGTCTACGCTGCCTAAATTTAGCACCGCTTCATCGAGCCACTCTTCGAGCTTATCGCGCTGCTCTTTACTGCGCACATTGGTATCGTTCTCCAAATCGTCAAGGACGACTAGATCGGGGCGGTACACGCCGAATTTCACGCCGCGCAGCCTCTTTCCAGAGCCGAATGCTTTGAGCTTTACGCCGTTTTTTGAAACGAACTCGCCTATCTTCCAATTCTTGCTTGCGCCGCAGACATGCGGGAAGTCCATTTTTAAATTTGCGTTGTCTTCAAGCTCCGCCTTTATGGCCTCCAAACACCCCTCCACCAACTCCACGGCGTCCGAAATTTCCACTATAAAGCGCTTTTTGGCAAAGCAAATGCACCAAAGCGGAAAGAGCTGCGAACAATATGTAGTTTTTGCATGCCCGCGCGGCGCGGCGCGGACGTATTTATCACCGCCCCTCTTTTGCGTCATAGCTTCAAAAATTTGCGCTAGATCCTCGTGAAGCGCACAGGAGCTATCGATGCTGAAATAATGCGGAAAATAGGTCTTGACAAAAAACATAAAATCGTGCTCGGCACGCTTTAGCCTAGCGGCTCTATCTTTGGGAGATAGCGGACTGTTTAGATGAATCTGCTCTTTTAGCTCACCGCTAAGCTCTTCCAGCCAGTCGTAAAAGTCCTTGCGCGTCAGCTTGCTAAGCTCGGGCTCTACGGCTCCGGCTTGCTTGTGACTTTCGCGGCTATCCTGCAAAAAGCTATCCAGCTCATCCTTTGAAAAAAGCATTGCGTGATCCTCTACACCTCAAGCTCTTCGATAGCTTTGATAAACTTCTCGCTCTCGATGAGCTCGATAAGCTTTTTTATGCACTCTTTGTTTTCATCGTCTTTAAATTTTTCAACTACCAGCATAATGACTTTTTTGGCGATGCTGAGACGATAGGCCTTTGGATCTTCGTAGCTTGCTACTTTCGTCATTTTCACGAAGCTATCACCTATCTTCGAAAGCGCATCGGCTTTTTTGCCGGCCGGCATTTCACTTTGCCTAATATCTTTTATCGCAAGCCGCATCTCTTCGATGAAATTTTGATAGATATTTTGCTTTTCCTCGCCGCCGCGGTTCAGATAGCTCGCGGTTTTGAGCTCATCCCAATTACTGCCGGCTTTATAATTCTTGATCGTCTTTACGTTTTTATTTAAAATTTCAGCTATTCGCTCGACGCTAAAGCCCTTTAGATAAAGCTCTCGCGCCAAATCCTTGATATTTGGTTTCTCAGCCATTTAGGTCCTTTAGATCCATTCGTTTTTCGTAGTGTCTGAATGCCCTTGAAGCAAGCCGCGGCTTATCATCTTTCTTCTCATCGGTCGGAATTTTACCCGCAGCCATTTTCAAAAGCAGCCCTTCGATCTTTTCGATCTGCTCTGCTAGAGTGTCCTTCGGAAAGTTATTGCGCTTTTTTAGCTCGATTATCGTTAGATCTACGCATATATCTTTTAAGAGCTTGGTGGGGTTAGCGGGGATCCTTATAAATGATGCTATGAATGCAAGCGCATCATTTAGGCTATCGTCTATGATGCTTTGATTTATGCTGCCGCTTCCCTCAAAATCGCTAAGCTCCAGCAGCTCTTTGTGCGAAACTTCTTCAAGTAGATCATCGTTTGTTATCATTGGGCTTTATCCTTAAATCTTTTAAGCCTTTTAACGCGCATTAAAAGCATGTTAAAACGTTTAAAACATTTTTTACGTGTGTTCGGTCGTTTTTAATTTAAAAGGGCTTAGAGCCCTTTTAAATTGATTTTTATGCAAATTCAAGCTCAACGATCGCATCAAGCCTATTACAAACTGGAATCGGCCTGCTCTCGCTCACGATGCCCCAGCCTGCACCTTTGTCGAGCGCCTCCGGAGCCGCCGCAAAGAATTTGGTCGGAGCCTTGCCGATAGCCGCGGTATGATTAGCCCTCGTATAAATCACTTCGAACATATTGTCGTCAAGCGGTACGACTACTCCTTTTTTGCCGCTCATATAACGCGTAGGCTTACCCTTGGTATTGTCATAGGTCGCATCGTAAGGCATAAAGGTTTTGCCGAAAAGCTCAAGTGTCAATACGTTGTTTTTATCGGTAATTTTTGCCGAATTTGACTTTAGAAGCTCCTCTTTTTCTACAAGGGCAAGCAGTTCCGCATAAAGCTCTCTGGTTACCAATGCTATATACGGCTTCGCGGCCCCCAATACGTCGACTTGAGCGGCCTCTATGTCGTTGAGCAGCGTCATTAGCTTCGTAGTGCTTCCGATCGTGATCTTTTTGCGGTTTGCGGTCAAAGAAAGAAGCACGTTACCTTTGCCGTCCATTACCTTGCCGAATATGGCTCCTGCCGCCATATACTCAAGCGTATTGGTAACGTTGCTTTTTTGCTTCGCAAGCTTTTTACCGATAGCCGCCGAAAGAGATTTAAGCTGCTCTTTTTGGGTATTGAGCGTTTTCAATAGATTCATCTCGCTTGCGGGAAGAACGTCGTATTGCGGGAAGCGAGGAAGCGGCACGGATAATATCGTTTGATCCGGGTTTTTCGTGACCAGGTGCTCGCCGTTTTCGCTGACGCTCTCAAGAATTACGCCCGCACCCTTTTCGATGATGATATTGTGCGAATTTGAAAGCGTCGGGGTCCACGTTTTGAAAAACGTGTCCATAACAAAACTCTGATCCGCTTTGACCTGATTGACGATCTCGGTCATCGCATCAACTGTGAAGTATTTTAAAAGTTCGTCCATTGTCTTCTCTCCTTATCTCACTACGATTTTTTGCTTAAAGAGCGCAGTTTTGAGCTCTGCGGCTACATCCGCAAGCTTAACCTCGCCGAGTACCAGCACGTCGGCATCCCCGGTAGCCTCTACGCCGTCGCAGAGTACGCCGAATACCGCAGCAGCATTTGCGATAGTAGCGGTTTGATTGTCGCTCGTTACCGCAGCGAAGCTCTCGCCGCCATTAATGCTAAATAGTACGGCTCCGCACTCCAAAGCTTTGGTGGTCTCCACTTTCGCGTTGACGCCGAGTATTTTGTTTACGACTATGTCTCCGATGGTATTTGGTTTCTTTCTTTCGTTTGGCATTTTCATTCTCCTAATGCAAATTTAACGACGTCGATGTCGTTTTGGGGTTGGTTTTTATTGGCAAACAGATCGTTCTTCGGCAAGTCTGTTTTTTGAGGCGGCGTAACGCCCTTTAAAAACTCTTTAAAGCCGTTTAAATCGGTCTTTGCATAGCTTAGCGCCCACTGCTTTTGTCCCTCGGGAAGCTTATTCGCAATGATGGCACCCTCTACTGCGCTCTCCGCAAGCTGCTCGCTGAGCGCTGCAACCTCTTGTTTTGAGGCGTTAAGCTGTTCTTTGAGCGCGATAATCTGCTCACTCAAATTCGTAGCGTCTTGAGCTTCGGCGCCGATGTCAATTTTTGGATTTTTATCCATACCGTTCTCCTTTACATTAAAATTTTTATTTGCTACTATTTCCCCAAGTTCGTCTAAAAATGGCTTGTTTGTTAGCGCCGCAGAGTGCAATGTACAACCCTGCCACGCTCCAGTTTTTTCGTCTATTCCCATAAAATCATAGACCGGACTAAGATATTTATATTCACCATTTTTGATAAATTCCTTTGCTTTTGCCGTCCAGCTGACGCGACCGTAAAGCGCATTATCTTTAATGAAAAGCTCTTTTATCCAACCCGCAGCAGGAGCAATTTCACCGCTTAGGGTTTGATGTTCGTAGTCAATAACCAGATCGAGTTTTCGCTTGTCGAAATTAAGCTTCATCTTTTCGATATCCGCGGCGTCTATACTAAATGTTCCACCGGCGTGCCCCTGCCAAATGCCGATCACGGCCAAGCAAATTTCGCTTAAAACTTCCTCTTTATCATCTTTTAGAATAATCAGGTCTTTCGTTATGAGCATAAGAATTCATCCTTTTTCAAAAAGTCGGTTTGGATCTCGCGCGTAAGCACATAAACGTATCCATAATCGGTAATCGCGTTAAGTCGCACTTTTACGCCTTTTAATAAAATTTGAAATTCGTTGTTTAAAACACTCGATCTTAATTTTTCGTCTATACTTTCACACATATCAAGCGCTGCGAATTTGTTATTTTGACGGTAAAGTGAGGTTTTTGAGCTTGTAGCTGCTAATATATGAATATTATAAGTAGCGTTTTTCCTGACCGTATCCACGTAGTTATCGCCCATAAATTCTATAAATGCAAAGCATTCGCCGCCCTTTATTAAAAGCTCCATTTCGTTTTTGTCTTCGAATTCGCCTAGATAAGTGCGCGTATTTTTGCACACCTCTTTTATGGTGGTGATCAGCTCAGTTTCAAACTCTTTAAGCATGGTTGTCCTTAAAAATTTTTGCGCAATTATGGGCTTTTCATCGTTCAAAATCTATCAGCAAATTCTGATAAAAAACGATAATAGATTTTGAGAGAGCAACGTCGTAATATTGCCGCAAAAGTTTTAGATAAACCGAGGAGCGAAGAATGAGCCTAATCGCAAACATCAAGGAAAACGAAGGCTTTTGCGAGCGAATATATGAAGATAGTCGCGGCTTTGCGACTATCGGCTATGGCTTTTTGCTCTCAGCTCTGAGCAAAGACGAGCTCGCCTTAAACGGCGGGAAGGTAGAGCTGATGAGTCGCGCGGTCGCCGATCAAATTTTGGCGCTGAAGCTGAAAAAACTCAAACCCAAGGTATTTGAAGTCTTTTCTTGGCTTGCCGAAAAGCCTGCAAACGTGCAGGACGTAGTGATAGAGATGTGCTATCAGATGGGTATTGCGAAGGTGCAAAAATTCGTCACGACGCTTCATCATATCCGCGCGGGCGAATATGAAAAAGCTATTGCAAGCGGACTTCGCAGTCTCTGGGCGCAGCAAACCCCAAACAGAGCAAAGAAGGTGTTAAATGGGCTACTTGCTAAATCTTAAATTTGTAGGCATCGCCTTTGCGGCAACGCTGGTCGCAAGCGGAATTTGCATAGCGCTTCTAAAAAGCGATATTTCGCAGCTAAGCACTGAAAATGCAAAGCTAAAAGCGCAGCTAGGGCAATGCGAGCTTAACCTTAGCCTGCAAAACGCCGCGATCAAGTCCCTTGAGGTGAACGCAAGCCGCCGTAACGAGGATAAGATCCAAAATATTTCAAAAATTTATGTTAGAGATAAAAGCTGTGAGGCGGAACTTGATGCGTATAAAAAACTTCTTGATAGCGCTTTTTAGCGTACTTTTACTCGGCTGCAGCGCAAAGGAGCCGCAGATAAAGCAGATCTATGTGCCTGTGCGCTGTAATCTTAAAATGCCGCTCAAGCCTGCGGCAAACGGCAGCTTTGAAGCGCATAAAGAGCTTGTGAGGTATTTTTTAAAATGCGAAGAGATAGCCAAAGACTGCACGAAAGAAGAGTGATGGACGATCTACAAACCCTACTAAATAGAACATATTGGTTTATCATTATCGCCGTAGCCTGCCTTGTAAGTGCGGTAAAGACGCTAAGCAAACCGCGAGCTACAATAGGCGGATATCTACTTGCCTTTTTAAGTGGGTTTATCGGTGCGATACTTTTTTGCTATTTAGGAGCGGAGATCACGCTTTATTTTACCGGCAGTTCGCGATTTGGGCTAGCCGTGGGCGGTTTTTTTGCATGGCAGGGCGGGGATTGGATTAAAAAACTGGTTGAGAAGATTATAAACGATAAATTTGGCAAAAAGTCTACATTCGACGATGAGGACGAACAATATGAGCAATAACCTAAATGAGATCGGCATCATCAGCGAAGTAGGCGGGGATCGCGCAAGGGTTGCGATCGGCGATATGGTTACCGACTTTTTGCCCGTATTCCAGCCTTTTGCCAATTCCTTTGCCGTAAGCTTTGCGCCGATCCGCGTGGGCGAGCAGGTGCTTGTGCTGCCGGTACGAGGCGAGCTCAATGCAGGCGTAATCCTGCGCGGTATCTACCAGACCGCTCACAAAGCGAGCCCAACCGATACGAAGATCCACGCAAGCTTTGAGGATGGCGTAACGATGAGCTACAACACCGCAAGCTCCAGCCTTGAAATTTCAAGCCCAAAGCAGATCAATATCGCCTGCGAAAACGCAAGCTTGACCGCAAAATCGGTGAGCGCAAAAGCGGACGATACGACCGTGCAAAGCGGAAATATCAAGCTTTTGGGAAATACGGTCATTCAAGGCTCAATCTCGACCGCAGGAAGCGGCGGAGGAAGCGGAAGCTTTGAGATCAACGGAAACGTAACTATTACGGGAAGCCTCAAAACAAGCGGAGATATAAGCGATGGCAGAGGCTCACTTTCTAGCCATACCAACGGCGGAGTAGCGAGGGATTAAGATGGGTAAATACTTAATAAGCGTAGAAGATAGCATAAAAGATATCCTCAGCACCCCTATCGGCTCGCGGGTAATGCTGCCCGAATATGGCAGCCGCCTTTTTGAGCTGATAGATAGACGGGTCAATGATGAGTTTCGCGCCGATTTGAGCTATTTCGTCATTGAGGCAGTGCAAAGATGGGAAAAGCGGGTGCAGATCGACGAAGTTAAATTGATAAGCCTCAAAGATCACAAGCTAAGCTTTAAAATTTTGCTTACTAACGGCAAAGAGATCGGAGTAGAGATATGAGCTTTCTTAAAAATTTGCCCTATCCGAATGTCATCGAGCAGTTGAGCTACGATGAAATTTTAAAAGCCGTTAAAGAGCTTTTTAAAAAGCATATAAATGACGATGAAATTTCGCTTCTTGAAAGCGATCGCTTTTCAGCCTTGCTTGAGACGCTCGCATATCGCGAGCTTCTTTTGCGCGCCCGTATCAATAGTGCCGTAAAATCTATGCTGCTACCTTTCGCGCAGGGGGCTGATCTTGACAATATCGTTGCGATGTACGGTATAGAACGGTTAAGGGGCGAAAGACCGGCAGCGAGCGTAAAATTTACCCTCTCTGTCGCGCTTAGTTACGATGTGCTGATCCCTGCGGGATTGGTGCTCGCATCGCAGGACGGACAAACTGCGAAACTCAAAGAGAGTTTGCAAATCAAGGCGGGGCAAACGAGTATAACCGGCATCAGCATATTAGATGCATTCGTAAAAGAGAGTGCGGCCAAATGCGAGCTCATCCAAACCCCGCTGCCTTTCGTATTGCAAGCAAAACAAGAAGGAAGCTTCGGCGGCGGCGCTGAAGTAGAGGACGACGAGCGGCTACGCGAGCGCGCCGTGCTAAGTCTAGAGCGATTTAGCACCGCAGGGGCGGCGAGCGCATACGTCTATCACGCCCTTACAGCCAACGCAAAGGTGATAGAAGCCATAGCGCTTAACGGCGGACCCGGCATCGTAAAAGTGTATGTCAAAAGCAGCGACGAAAGCGAAGCGGTGCTTGAGTCGGTGCGTACTGCGCTAAACGACGAAAAAGTGCGCCCGCTAACCGATACCGTCATCGTTGCAAATGCCACCAAAAGGGCGGTAAATATAAAAGCACATCTGGAATTAACGGATCTTTTTTTGCAGGCGGAGATCCAAAACGCTATCGATGCGGTGCAAAAAAGCCTGCCTTTAGGCGAGGATTTGAACCTAAGCCGCATCTATAGCACCCTTCATCAAAACGGCGTATATCGGGTAGGCTTGAGCTCGCCCACTGCCGATATAAAAGCGGATAAGCACGAGTATATCGTGATGAGTTTTGAGCTCAGCTTTGCAAAGGCTAATCTATGAGTATCCTACCGATCGGAAAGCCTAAATTTGACAAGAAGCTTGACGATCTTTTTGGCGTGCGTTTAGACGGACTGGATATCGGCACGATCAATATCCTCGCTCACACCGCGCCCGCAAGCATCTTGCCCCATCTGGCGGCAAGCTTTGATGTAGATATAGAGGGGCTGAGCGAATATAAAGCTCGCGAGCTCATATGTAGGGCTTTTGAGATCAAGCGCTTAAAGGGGACGCTCTACTCGGTCAGAACGGCCGTGCAAGCAGTCGATAGCGGCGCTGCGATCATAGAGGGAAATTTGAGCCAAAAATATGATAGCTCCTTAAAATACGACGGCGCGCGTAGGTATGGCTCAAACAACCACTGGGCGGAGTTTAGCATAATAGCAAGCCTACCTTTAAATAAAGAGCGAGCAAACGCTATAAAAAAGCGCGCCTTAGATGCCGCCCCGGCGCGTTGCGTGCTCGTAAGCGTCGATAGCAGAGGCGAGCTGCTATATAACGGCAACGCGACTTATAACGCCGAATTTAGCTATGGAACATATTAAAAGGAGTATATATGGCTGATCTAAAAGAAGAGATCAAATGGGAAAACGGGATCTATCAGCTCGAAACGGTCGATCTCGTCGTGGGCGGAGTAGACGGCATCAGTAATAAGCAGGCAAAGCAGCTTGCGAACCGTACGAGCTATCTCAAGAAGCAGATCGAGGATAATAAGTCCGGCGCGGATCTCGCGCTTGCGACAAAGCGCGACGTAAACGATAGCTATTCAAAAACAGAGGTGGACAAAAAGTTTACCGATACGGGCAAGCTCATCAAAGAAAAGCTCGGCAAATCCGAAACCGCCGCAGATAGCGAAAAACTCGGCGGAGTTGCAGCCAAGGAATTTATGCAAAAAGATGTCTATAAACCTAATAACGAGAGTTCGGCGAATAGTCTAGTCTTGCGAGATTCAAACGGAGATTTTGCAGGAAGATACATAACTGCGGGGCACTTTAGATTTCAAGCTCCGAATCAAAATAATCTATTTGGCAGCGACCGTGAGCTGCTCTTTAGAGTGGGCTCGGCAGAAAATGATAACTATGTAAGGGCAGTAGGCGTCCCATATGCGGCGAGTGTAATGGGGGTGCTAGGCATAAATCAAACCTGGCAATCCGTAACGCACTTAAGACAGGCAGGTGTTACATATACAAATACTACGGGGAGACCGATAATGGTCTCTATCACATCGCATTGCCTAACAGGAGGCTCTTCGAACCTAATCATAGACGGTGTGGGATTATGTATAACCGGTGGAGGGGCTGCCGTGCAGAGCTCTGCAACAGGTATAGTCCCTAACGGAAGCACTTATAAATACCAGTCATTTTCCCCAGGAAATGACTTTTTGGATAATTGGCACGAACTACGATAACAAAAGAAAGGACAAAACAATGAGATACTTCTTAAAAAACAATGAGGTCTATGCATACGATGACGAGCAAATAGCTCAAGGCTACAGCAAGGGACTACAAGAGATTACAGAGGACGAGCTAAAAGAAAAGTTAGCTCCTTCTATAGAGCAACTAAAAGAGAGCAAAACAATAGCTCTCAATGCTTGGTATAAAGATATAACTGAAAACTTCAAAGTCGATATAAAAGACTTCGGAGTAGTCGAGGGTGGATACAAAGCACTTGTTCAGATACAGGCAATAATAGATACAGCTGATGACTTAGCCATAAGAGCTTATCCTCTAGTTGACGGTAAAATGGCTAAGGTCAAAGGTGTAGAGGACATAAAGAAAATCAAGAAAGCAATACAAAGGGCTTTCACAGGACTTGGTGCGTTAAAAATACTTTACGAAGCTAAAATTAGTAAAGCAAAAAACAGCGCAGATATCGATAAAATCATATTTGCAGATACAGTACAGGAGATACTATGAGTTACGCAATCATTATATTACTATCATTAATCGTCGGCATAATTGCGCGCCCTTTCATTTTTGCTGATGTCATAAAAACAAGACCGAAGGAGCGATGATGTTTTGGATACTCAATAGGCTGCGCGGGCGATACGCATACTTTGCAAAGATCAACGCTTTGGTAGTGGCACTTTTGATATTTGCCTTTTTGGGAAATTTCTACCTTGCGATCATCTGCGGGATCGGATACCTCGCGGGCGAAGCCAAAGGCTGGGGTGTATGGGTCGGCGCGCTTGTTACCCATAGCGGTTTCAAAGATGAGCGCGAGATTAAATTTATCGAGCGCATCACCCGCAAACTCATTAAAGACCCGCGCGAGCATTGGCTAGGCTATTGCCGCGTCTGTTTGTTTCTGCGCGGGCTACTTTGGTGGCTGCCGGTATTCGTGCCGCTGCTCTTTGCGGACGTCTATACCGCACCGCTTCTAGCCATAGCTCTTGCGGTAGGTTTTCCGCTTGCTTGTGAGCTAGGATACCGCACAAAATGGACGTTACGATTTCGAGCTTTTGAGGCGAGCGATGCGTGGGGCAGGCAGGAAGTGTTTTATGGAGCTATGCAGGATGCGGCGTTTATCGCCATATATTTGATATCGAAATTTTAAACAAAGGAGAAAAGATGGCTGCAAAATTTGGAGTAAACATAACCGTTTCGGCAGGGGCGGCGCGACCGATAAGCGTGGAGAGTACTACACCCATCGGGATCGCGGGATATGAAGAGGTGCTGGAAAACGGCCTACATTTTTTTATGACGACCGATAAGGCGATCACCGCACTCGAGGAAATTTACGAGGCAAAAAAGAAAGCAAGCGAGCAATTTAAAAAAGGCTCAATCTACCGCGCGCTAAAAGCTATAGCAGATCAGGCGGTGCAAACGCAAATCATCCTAAGTGTTTTTACGCGTACGGATAATAACGACGATAGCGACGATATCACGGCTTGTAAGGCTGCAATCGAAGCATTTAAGAACGCAAAAAGCTCACTGGGCTATCGCCCAAATTTAATCATTGCTCCCGAATATAGCGGTGAGGACGCAATCAAAGCAGCACTCGAAGCTATGGCCACAAGGCTCAAAGCCACCGGTATCGTCGATCTCAAAGCTTCAAGCGCAAGCGAAGCTATCACAAAGATGGGAAGCTTCGGCACCTCTCGCCTGCTCGCTGCCTATCCTTATGTCAAGACCTGGGACGATGAAACAAACGATTATACAATGACGCCTCAATCGGCTCGTATCGCCGGAATGATCGCCTATGTAGACGGCCTTAGCGAATTCGGCTATTCTGACAGCTACTCTAACCGAGTGATGGGCGGCATCAGCGGCACGGCAATAGACGTAGACTTTGAGATGGGAGAAACCTGCACGGCAGATGAGCTTAGAGCAGCGCATATCAGCACGGTCATTCGCGAACAAGGCTTCAGGGCTTGGGGCGGAGAGACTAGCGACGTCGATAGCATTTGGCAGGATCTCGCTAGGGTGAGGATTTTTGATCGTATCTCGCAGGCTTGCCAAAAAGGGGTGTTTTTCGCGATAGATCGCAAAGCCGATCAACTCTATCACGCAAAAAGAAGCGTAGATGAGCTATTGCGGGCGCTTGTAGGAGCTAGAGTATTGCTCGGGTATGAGCTTAGCTGGAGCGCAAAGAATACTTTAGCAAATATCACGGCGGGCAAATTTTACCTTGACGTCAGAATGCAAAATAATCCAATCGTAAAGCAACTAACGCTAGATTTCATCTACGTAGACACATACGGCAAGGTGCTGATGGATGCGCTTAACGCATAACAAAACCAATAAGAAAAATTAAGGAGATAAAAATGCTTAGAAGACAAGTGCCTCAGGCAATCCAGGAAGGAAACGTTTTTATTAACGGACAAGGTTATTTAGGGGTCACTAAAAAACTTAAAATCCCTATGATCGAGTTTGAAACGATAGAGGCGAAAGGTGCGATAAGCGCAAATTATTCAGCAGGTATAATCAAACCGATGGAGGTTGAGTTTACGATCTCCGTACTCGATAAGAATATGCTTGCCGCGATTGGCCTTAATAGCTTTACAAGCCGCATCCCGTTTCTTTTTAAGGCGTCTATCCACCAAAGTGGAAAGGATGGCCCCGTGCCTTTTAGCGCCGCTTTTACGGGCGATATCACGAGTTATGAAGTCAAGGAGTTTGAAAGCGGTAATGAAATGGAGATAACGATCAAACTAGCAGCAAATTTTGTTGACATTAATGTCGATAGTGTGCCGATGGTGCTAATTGATGTCGAAAATATGATATGTCGCATTAGCGGGATAGATTACATGGCAAGCGTCAGGTCGAATTTGGGCGAATAATTTTAAAGGAGAAAAAATGGCAAAAGCAAAATCAAATGTCGTTGAAGAAAACGGCAACCAGTATACCGTAATAGCACTTAGTGATGGTAGGGAGATAAAAATCCGTCACCCAAAAGGTAAAGACCTACGCTTCGCGATGAACGGTAGCGGCGGAAACGATGCCGACATCGTTTTTAAACTCTCATCAACACTTACGTGCCTTAGTTTGGATGAGCTTGACGAGCTACAAGCAAAAGACTGTTCGCTAATCATCAAAGAGGTGGCTGCTTTTTTAGCATAGCCCACACCTTTGAAGGTGTGGCTTTGGTTGCGCATGTGCTTCATTTTTCATTCAGCGAAATAATGGATCTGAATGTTAATGAGTACCACAGATTTTTGAAAATTTCGCAAGAAATTTTAAGGGCTAGTGCGGGCAGCTTTAATTAGTTTTTAAAGCGTCGTAAATAGAGGCGATTGTGACAAAAACAAAAATTACAGCAAAAGGATTTACATCTGCTGTGGCATATAAGATACCGCCTATTACGGCAGAGACGCCCAAAGCAGCGGTTATTATGTCGGTCTGATATGATGCTTTCGTTTTCATATTATGATTTTAGCATTTACAAGTAAAAAATTCAAGACCGACTGAAAATCCTAAAATTAGGTGGACGCGAGTAATATAATTTCCACCCGCAGGCTTGACTTTGCTAAAACAAGGAGTAAAAAAAGAAAATGGATAGCACGCAAATCGGAATTTCAATATCGCTGATTACAAAAGGTTTTTCCGTACTTAGCGGCGATGTGAAAAGGCTGAACGCCCTTTCAGAAAGCCTAAAAAAAGCGGGGCGGGACGTAACGGAGCTAAATCAAAAAATATCCAAAATCAAGTCCTTTAAAGAGAAGATCGGTATCAACCAGGATAAAATTCTAGGCGAATTTTCACATTTTCAAAGCAGACTAGCGGCCATGGGCTCTTTCGGGTTACCGTTAAAACTTGCGATAGATTACGAGGATGCGTTCGCTGATATCAAAAAGGTAGTGGATTTCAAGGATGAAGCCGAAAAAGAGGCGTTTTCAAATGAGCTTTTAAGGCTAACTCAGATAATACCGCTTACCGCGAAAGAGCTTACCCAAATTGCTGCTGCAGGCGGCCAAATGGGTATTTCAAAAGATGAGCTTTTGGATTTTACGCAGATGGTAGCAAAAGTTGCGACCGCTTTTGATATGTCTGCGGATAGCGCTGGAGAGAGTATTGGAAAGATCAAAAATATTTTAAATTTGGATCTTAGCGGCACAAAAGATCTGATGGATGTCATAAACGGGCTTTCAAATTCGAATCCGGCAAAGGCCGGCGAGCTTGTCGACGTGATGAAACGAATCGGTGCCCAAGGAAAACAAATCGGACTTACAAAAGAGCAAACTGTTGCTTTGGGCTCGGCATTTATTTCGCTCGGAAAAGCGCCCGAAACTGCATCTAACGCGGCCAATAAGCTGATGAAAACATTAGGAAATATCTCAACTTCGAGCGAGAAAGAGAAAAAGGCTCTTGCCGAGCTAGGGTTTGATGTGGATTTTATCCAAGCCGGGATGAAGACGGATTCTAAAAAAATGATGATGGATTTTTTGCGCGCAGTGAAAAACATCGAGGATAGTAAGCGCGGAGCTATACTTAATACGCTTTTTGGCGATAATTACGATACTGATATCGCTACGTTAGTCGGCGGTTTGGATACCCTAGAAAAGGCCATGAACGATGTTGCGAATCCAGCAAAATTTAAAAACAGCTCGGACACGGAATTTCAAAATAAAGCGAATACCACTCTCGCAGCACTTAAACGTTTTAGGGGGGCATGGACGGCTATCGGTATTCAGATCGGAAATGCATTTTTACCTGTGCTAAACACCGTTACATCATTTTTTAGCGCAATAGCTAAATTCATAAGTTATTTTTTAAAGGAATTTCCAAGACTTTCAAAAGTAATTTTTGGCATTGTAGGTGGGTTTTTAGCAATCGTTACGCTTGCACCGATGTTTAGAATCTTGGGCTGGAGTATTGGAATTTTAATCAATCAAGCTCGTATTTTAGGTACGGCTTTTTCATTCTTAATTAAAGTCTTTAGATTAAAGTGGTTAGCCACTCTCAAGCTTAACCTGGCGTATATCGCCGTTACGGCACAAACTAAAGCCACCGCCGCCGCTACGTGGATAGCGAATACGGCAAGTAAGGCCTATGTATTTACTACGGGAATTTTAAGCAAAGCACTAACTGCGTTAAAGGCGGGATTTACTGCTGCGGGATTAGGGGCAAAAATACTTCGTATCGCGCTAATCAGTACCGGTATTGGCGCCATAGCGGTCGGTATCGGCATAGCCGCCGCATATATTATAGAGCACTGGGATGAGGTAAAAGCCTTCTTTATGGGCTTTTGGCAAAAAATTCAGCCGTATTGGGAAAGTATTGCAGCCTGGTTTGAAAAGGTCTGGAGCACGGTGGCTAACTTTTTTAGCTCCGTTTGGGATGGCGCAAAGGCTTTATTTAGCGGATCGTGGGACGGGATAGAGACGAGATTTAGCGCTGCGGTAGAGACGATTAAAGCCTTTTTTTCTCCACTTACAGATTTTTTCAGCGATATTGCTAAAAGTATTTCGGCTGCGTTTGATTGGGTAATAGATTTTTGGAAAAATACTTTTGGCGGCTTTTTTGATTGGATAGGCGAGAAAGTGAATTGGATGAAAGATATGGCACGTAGCGTCAAGGAATTTTTTGGTTTCGGCGAGGATGCGGATACTCCGCAAAAAAGCGCGATTAATCTATTTGGGCAGAACGCAAGAGGCGAACTTGCGGACATCAATAAAACCTATGCCGGGCAAACTCGCTCCGCTGTTTTAAAAACGGCGGATGGCCGCGAAGTGAATGTAAATTTCAGCGGGAATTTCAACCTGCATTCAAATGACGGGAAATTTGATTTACAAAGCTTTAAATCTCAAGTTACTCGCGGCGTACAAGACGCTCTCAGGCGCGACGAGCTTAACTCCCAAAATACGGACGTAAGGGGTTAGAATGGTCTTAAATATCGGTGGCTTTAAATTTGAATGGAAGCAGACGCTTGGTATTGACATGCAGACTGATTTTAGCATTGAATCGATAGATAGAATCGAAAATCACCCGACTTTATTATCCGCTGCGCTGGAAAGTCAGACTATTAGCGTATCTGCACAGACATTGCCGTTTAGAAACGACGGGCAAAATGCGTTAAAGGCACTTTACATATTAGCGGCGACACGACAAAGTTATCCTTTGGTAGGCGGTAACGGTAGATATTTCGGTAGGTTCGCAATTATCAAAATCAGTGAAAAGAGGGCTATTTTTACGCCAAACGGAGCATTTTTAACACAAAATTTCACAATGGAGCTGAAAAGAGATTATGATATATAGAGCGAAAGATGACGAACGGCTAGATCAAGTCGTTTATAAATATTACGGCCATTTGAAGTATTTTGAGCAGGTTTTGGAGCTAAACGCCAAACTAGATCCAATATTAAAAGCCGGGGATATCGTATTGTTGCCAGAAATTGAGGAAGCGACGAAAGAGCAGGCAAAGCTATGGTGAGAAAACCAAGTTTCAAGCTTGAAGCAAATGGCAAAAATATCACAGATGCCATCAAAAGAAACCTTTTAAACCTAAATTTCGACGATAAAGAGGGATACAAAAGCGACGAGATCAGCTTTCAAGTGTTTGGGATCTACGCCAAGCCCGCGTTTGGCGAGAAATTAAAGCTTTGGCTTGGTTGGGCGAATGATCTTTCATCCGCAAATCAAGAAAGCGGACTTTATTTTTGTGGCTCTTTCAGCGTACAAACGGTAAGTAGGGACTATAAAGCTAAAACAACTGAAGTGCGCGCAACCGCTGTAAATTTTGCCAGTCCCCAAAAGGATAAAAAGCGATGTAGCTGGGAAAATACTTCAGTTTTTGCGATCGCAGGCAAAATAGCCGAACAAAATAATCTAAACTTAAAAACTACTGGAGCCGATCAGCCCGTTATGTCTGAGCTACAAGACGGGATCAGCGATATAGAATTCCTCTACACGCTTTGTTTTAAACTGGGCTATAAAGCATTTATTAAAAACGATACCGTGATCGTAACTCCCAAAGAAGCAAAGGGTGATGAGACTCAAACAAGCGGGACATCAAAAAATAATAGCCTACCCGAATTCAGTATAAATCTAACCGATCTAAGCTCCCTTGAAATTACGGAAGCAAATCGAAATAGTTACACTGCGGTAATTTTAGAGTGGCAAGATATCTCAAGCGGAAAAACTAAAAGCATTAAAGTAGGCAAAGGCGAGCAGGTTTATAAAATGCAAATTCCTGAGCCAAAAAGCGATAATGAGGCTTTTAAGCGCGGTGAGGCTAAATTAAACGAGCTTCAACGAGGCGGCATTAGTGGCAGGTGTGAGACTTTGGGCGCAAATATAGTAGCCGGGGGAAAGCTGAAATTTAAAGACGCTTTAGGGCTTGAAAAAAGCGAATTTACCATAAAGTCCGTATCGCACAAATTGAGTGTTGAAAATTACAGTGTAGAGATAGAATTTGAAGGGTAAAGGAGTAAAAATGGTCTTAGAAATCGTTAGATTTAAAGAGATTGATGATATGACGCTAGGGCGCTTCGTATTGCGTGACGGCGAAAAAGAGGTGCTAAAAGGATATACCTGCGAGCCTGCGGGTCCTGATACCACACAAAGCGGCATGGATAGACGCATACCGCAAGGACAGTATCAAATAACTTGGCACGATAGCCCGAAATTTAGAGTTCGTCTGCCGCTTTTATGGAATGAGCTGGTACCAAAAACTCGCTGCATATTGATCCATTCGGGCAATAACGGACGCAATACCGAGGGTTGCGTACTGCTAGGCTCATCCTTGAGCGAGCACGGAGTGAAAAACTCTCGCACGGCTTTAGGCGCACTACTTGCCACCGTAAAAGGGCAAGAATTCGCAGTGCAGATTAAAAACGAGATAAAGGAATGAAATGAGCGTTTTAAAAGATACTATGACACGATAGAAATACCAATTGTAAATTGCATTTAAAATGATAGTGGTTTCGGTCTCACTCTCATTTTAAATGCAGGATACTATCGTTTTAAATGCGCGGTAACAATAGTCTTTTTAGGATGCTTATCGAAATTTTCTAACCCAGAATTTAAAATTGCACTTCCTTGAGAGTGCCCTATGACTACATTGTCATTTTTTATCTCATGCCCCACCTGTTTCGCAATTCCTGTAGTAAACGGTAGCATATCCGCCAGACTTTCTAAAAGATCGGGCAAGAATCCCCTACTTGGATTATATAAGACCTTATAATCTTTGCCTACCATATAGCGAGCCTGATCTTTTGCATTATCTTCATCTGTCAAAATCCCATTAACAAAAGCCCTCTTCGATTTTGGATTACCTAGTATCTTAAATTTAGGATCGCCCGTTACTATCGCCCCTATGTTAGCCAACAAACCTCCGTTGTTTTCTTCGCTAGGGATTAAACCCAAAGAGCAGGTGCCTAAGAAATTTAGCCCTTTTGCAATGGTTCTTTCAAAAGCGTTGTTTGAATTTTCGCTCGGCATATGGTTTGACAACGCATCCGTAAGGAGTAGAAGCTCTTTTTTGATTTGATCTCGTCCATCCTGGCTAAAAAATCTATGATCTATATCAGCCTTTGCGGATGAGTACAAATTACTATTTACGATATCTTTTTGTATTTTAGCCGTATCTCTATTTAGTCTGCTTAGTTCATCCGAGCCAGCTTCATTATTGATTATTAGATTACCGCGTCCTACGGTAGCTAAAGTTTTATCTAGGCGTACCGAATGCGACCTACTTAGCGATACGCTTGATGAGCTGAAATTTTTACTATCTTCCTTGGCTACTTTTTCTTTTATGGACTTAATCGTATTTTGAATATGCTCGGCACTCAAGTCGTCTTGTTTTAATCTATCGTTCTCTTTAGCTTCAGCGTTCTTACTATCACTAGCTTGGCTACCTCCATCTTTACTTCCGCTTCCCTCTCCCTGTTGAGGATCTTTAAAAGCATAATTGGTTCCTATGCTTAAAGAATTTGATTTGTCGTATCTGGTGTTGCTTAAATTTGAAAAAGTTAGGGTATCTGTTTTTAATCTAAGCTTGCCGTTATCTATGAAATTTCCGCTCTCATCATAGTAGCCTGCAGCTATTAACGATCCTTTCAGATCGGTATTAGATCCTACTTCTATGTTTAGCTCTTTAGCGGTTATACTAGATAGCACGGTCTGCTTTACCATAGTGCTTGATTTGGATCTGGAGTAGTTGGCGTTTATGCTTGAAAGCTTTGAGCCCTTGTAGCTTACGAGGTTATTTGCTTTTAATAAGCTCGCAGCCATTATATTGACACAAAATAGGGCTACTATTAATTTCAAGCACTTATTCATATTTATTTTCATCAAAATTATAAAATTGAATATTCTCAAAATTTTCTAATTCAAGATATGCTTCGCTTGCAACATTATAAATCTCTAGCCTACTTACATAATCGTTATTGTAGAGTAAGAAGTTGGTTTCATATTCTCCTTTTGTGAACACCATAATATCTATTACTGTAGTGTTTATCGGGAAATTTTCTAACGATAGCTTTTCCGTACCTTTAGGCTCTTTGAATTTTATTAGCATATAACCTACTTCCTTTATCACGCTATCGATCTTTATAAGTCTGAGATGAGATATTAATTCATCTCTGCCTTTAAATTTATATCGAAGCATTATGTTAAGCCATCTTTCTACGTTAGGCGGTAAACTCTTGTTTATAAAAAATTGATCATTTTTCTGTTTGTTCATTTGGCTCCTGTAGGATGGTATATGGACCGATAGCCGGGCAGTATGCAAAGTCATCTCCGTTTCTGGCGCGATAATTAGTGATGTATCGAACCGCTAGTTCGAATGCATCGTCACCGTCATCTCCATCTTTAATGCTCCAGCTATCGTATGTGATGATGGGCTCATTACCGCTTAGGCGATATACGTCTCCTCCGACGATAACCATATCTTTGCTTTTTGCGATTTTAAGCACCTCCATTACATCGTCGAATCTCCAAGCGATATCATAAATTCCGTACTCCTCTCTTAGGCGTATACCGCGTTCTAGCAGATCTTGCGGCACGATATTTACGTAATCTTCATCTATAAATAACCTCGCATCTTCATCTTTATTTATAAACATAATCTCTCCTTTTCAATATTGGAAGCTAAAATTTTCATTTGAGCACTCGCCCAGGACAAATAGTTGGGCAATATGCAAAATCATCTCCATTTCTAGCGCGATAATTGGTGATATATCGGATCGCTACTTCGAATGCATCGTCATCTCCCTTGTTCGTGTACCAGCCATCGCCTGTGATTATGGGCTTATTACCGCTTAAGCGATATACATCTCCTCCGAGGATAACCATATCTTTACTTTTTGTGATTTTAAGCACCTCCATTACATCGTCGAATTTCCAAGCGATTTCATAAAAACCGAGTTCCTCTCTTAAGCGAATACCGCGCTCCAATAGATCCTGCGGCACGATATTTACGTAATCTTCATCTATAAATGACATAATCTCTCCTTTCACTTTATTTTTGGGTTAAAAAATCTATGTTTGACAGTTTTGCCATCATTTCTAGTAATATTTAAAAATTTGCTAATCCAAGAATTCAATATTCTCAAAATTTTCTAATTCAAGATAGTCCTCTCCTGCAATATTAAAAATCTCTAACTCTTTTACACATTCACCCCAGTGAAGTATAAATTCTGTTGTGTAGTGCAAATTGTTAAACACTAACATATCTATCGCCGGATATGGTATGCCTTCATAATCTAGTAAATTTTGATCCACTACTTCAAAGACAAAGGCCTTAAAGCCTGCGTCCTCCTCAATCTTTTTAATTCTTAAATTATTAAGCTGCTTAATAAGTTTATCCTTACCGGAAAACTCATGCTTTAGCATAATATTTAAAATTTTATTTAGCTCCTCACTAAAGAAGGGATTATGGAAGATCTTTTCTTGGTCCAAAGTACGTTCCTATGTTAATATTCTCAAATATCTTTTCTATTCTATTTTTTGGCATAATACCAATTTTATAAAATGTATTATAGTTTTTCATGATAGCAGTTTCCTAGAATTTTGCAAAGCCCATACGAAATTTTCGAGCTCTACGCAG
>NZ_CALBWL010000009.1 GCF_937973075.1 uncultured Campylobacter sp. | reverse complement strand
ATCGTGGAATATTTCATATAGTCGTAAAAAGCATAGTCTTTTATTATTATCGGATCTTTGTCGTAGTCTCTAACCCTAGCTTCTTTGTTCCTTGTATCCATAACCGCCCGCTTTAGCTAAGATAATATTTTTCTATTTTATCAATATCGATATGTTTTCTAATCAAAAACCATTCTTTTATTTCGTTTAGCCTTTCCACATCATATATGCAAATTAAATAGTTTTTTGCCGATAGAATAGAGCTTAAGTAATAAGTGTTCTCTCGCTCGTAATGCGGATAATCTACTACAATTGCAGAAAAGAATGAAAAATTCTTAAAATTGCCTACAATTAAAAAGTGAAAAAATATTTTCAAAAAGATTGCAGAAAGTATTGAAAAAATGAAGAATAATAAAATTTG
Source organism: uncultured Campylobacter sp. (assembly GCF_937973075.1). Classification (GTDB taxonomy): domain Bacteria; phylum Campylobacterota; class Campylobacteria; order Campylobacterales; family Campylobacteraceae; genus Campylobacter_B. The sequence goes on along the minus strand of NZ_CALBWL010000009.1, from coordinate 11,665 downwards.
CGATGATAGAAACGATAGGGCTGCAATAGAAAAAATTATAATAATATTATAAATGAAGCGACGAATCTTATCATCGTTGCAATATCCCCAAAATGGTCTGCCTATCACATAATTTAAATGAAGGTTATTTGTCCTTCTCTCAAGCTCGCCGTTATTATAAAAATCTATAGAATTATTCATAAAGTAGATTTTTCGATTATTATTGCTTACGCAGCAGCTATAAATAAGTCTCAATACTATCGCTATAAAAATTCCAAATATAACGCTAGAGCTTATTTCCATCATCGATATATGGTGTTTTGAAAAAATTAAATCCCATATGCTTAGAATATATCCACCTAAAATCATAGGCGCGTATAGAAATGTAATTGTAGATATTAGCAGCCTCTCATAATTTTTTACTATTATCGGCTCTTTATCGTAATCTCTGCCTTTTTGTTTATTATAATTTTCCATTATTTCAAGCACCTTTTTAAAAATAGATATAAATTTATAATAGCTTAATTTGACAAAAGACTTTTATACGCGTTGCCTGACTCTTTCTTCGCGACCTCTTCCCTCGTCATTTTATCCTCCTAGTTAGATAAACAAATAATCTTTCTTAACGTTATTTATGTTTACGCTTTTTCGTAAAAAATATTCTTTAATTTCATCATAAATTTTTTGATTATAGAGATAAACGAGATAATATCTTGGATAAACGGGTTTGTTCCTAAACCATCTGCCATATGAGGGGCGTGCAATCCTAATAAACGGCAGAGCCCTAAACCCTTTTAAATTCCTATTTATAAACAGATAAAGTATAAAATTTAATAAAAACCCGAATAAATATGTAAAAAATACCGCTATAAAAAATATATCCCACCATGTTACGCATATAAAAATAGCGATAAAGTACAAAAATATCTTTTCAGATTTTCCTATCTCATATGAACTTGCCAAAATTCCGATAGAGAAATTTAAAGATAAAGCGTTTTCGTCAATTTCGCAGCGTTTTTCAACTAAGTCGTCGCTAATAAATTCTATATAATTGTTTGTGAATTTTATCTCTTGTCTAGGGCAGATTATGGTAAATATGGATATTATAACCGTAGATAGTAAAAGAATGAATAAAATAGCAAAATACTGAACTATGTCAATATCATCATGATTTATAAAATCTATAATTAAAAATACATGTAGCGTAGAGATCGGCAATAATAGGACTAAAGACGAATATACAAAAAATTTTTCATAATTTTTGATTGCTATCGGATCTTTATCGTAATCCCTGGCTTTGGAATTCTGCTGCAAAGAGCCGCTATCATCCGAGATAAAATTTTGCTGCTCTGCGTTGTTTTCAAAGGCAGAATACTGAGCCGCTTTGGCTTCTAAATTTAAATCGTTAGTAGCGGAATTCGGTGCTTTGGAATTCAGAGATTCGAAATTCGGAGGTTCAGAATTCAGGATTTCAAAATTCGAGGCTTCGAAATTCAAGGTTCTAGAATTCGAAACTTCAAAATTAAAGGTTTCGGAATTCTGGATTTCAGAATTTTGGGCTTTAAAATTTTCACCGTTAGAATTTTGTTCCGAGCCCCGCTTCGGCTCTTGATGCCGCTTTTGTAGTAGCCTTTTTAATTCCTCAAGCCTGCTTTGATCCATTTGCCGCCTTTAAATTTGATGGATGCGCCATTTTATAGCGCCGCCGCTTAAAGCTCATTAAATTTTACCGCTCGCCCGCTGCGCGCCGTTTGATCAAAATTTAGCTCTCATATCTTTGCAGCGATTTTTTATATGTTTTCGCCGCAGCGCAGCCCGCGCTCAGATATGCCTCAAACTCCTCGCTGGTAAGCCTGCGCGGCTCATTCGCAAGCTTCGCCGCACCCGCCGCACCCGCTGCACCGCTTGGCATATTTGCGTCCAGATTCGCTTCATTTACGATCTCGCCCCGTCGGATTCGGTTGCTAAAGCTCGCTGCACGCGCTATTTTCGGCGCATACTTTAAAGAAAAGCTTAAATTTTGCGTTTGCAGATTTAAAATTTTACCCATGCATTTGCGCGGACCCGCGATAAAATCGCCGTTTTGTATGAGCGGGGCGGCGGAACCGAGCTGGCCGCTCTCCGCCAAGCCGTGCAAGCCGCCTGCCGAGCCGGGTAAGTAGCCCGTCAAACCCGGTAAGCCGCCCGCCAAAAGCTCTGCGCCGCTTAGAACGCGCAGGCTTCGCACCAAAATCCCGCCGCCGCTTTGCGGGACGCTGCGAAACGAAATGTCAAAGCCAAAATTGTGAAAAAATATCTCGCCCGCCCGCGACGTGCGCTTGTAGGTGTTGCGATCCGCGCCCGTGAAATATGCCTCAATCTCCGCGAAGGCGAATTCCGCACCGCTTACGCAAAGCACATAGTTTTGCAGCAGATCGCGCATAAAATTTTCGATCTTTGCCTGCGCTCGCTCGGCGTCAAACTGTGCCTGCGACGGATGGGCATCAAACGCAAGCGCTTGTCTGACGCCCGGCTCCGACTGCGATGGACGAACGTTAAATTTTAAATGTGCTTGCTCCGTATCAAGACGCACTTGCTCGGCATCAAACGGCGGCTCGGCATTAAATTTTAAAATTTCAGCTTGCCGCGCGCCGCTAGAACATGCTTGTACGCCGCAAAATTCCGCGCCGCCTTGTGATTTTAAGGGCTTGTCCTTGTTCCCATCTCTCGCGCTTCCTGCAAGCTTGGGATTTTTTGAAGCAAGCTTTGTATCTGCCGAAATTCCAAACTCCGCCGCGTCGATTTTTGAGAAAAATTTTTCTAAATTTTCATCGCCCAGCATTTTGCTCTCCCGTAGAATTTTCTTCGCGCTTTATCGAGCTCGCCTTGCTGCTCGTAGTGTCAGATTTGCCGTTGTTTGCCTCGGTGCGCGTTAAATTTCCCTCGTCGCTCGTTGCGTTCGTATCGCCTCGCGTTAAATTTCCGCCGCTACTCGTCGTGTTTGCTTCGTTATCTTTAAAATTTGAAGCTTCGCAACGATCTACACCTAAACGCTCGAAATAATATCTCTCTCGCTCGCCTAAGTTTTCCACTCCTCTTTCGCATACGCGCTTGATATACGCCTTGCTAGGGTATCTAAGCCGATTGAGCGCCAATTCACTACCCGCGTCCGCTCGCTTTATCAGCTTGGCGATGCAGGCGTCATCCTCTTCACTATTTGAGATATAATCCCATATGCCACAGTATCTATCACCGCCCAGCGTCGTAATCAAAAAATAAATCCAAAGCAGGATTATGGCAATAGATATGCTTCCTTTTACTTTTAAAGATCTCTTTTTTACCATGTTTTTCCTTGAGTAATAAATTTTAACTCATTTTTTCACAAATTTAACCAACGACATAAAATTTACGATATCGTCCTCAAAGCTAATCTTATCGCCCAGCATTTTGCTCTTCCGTGAAATTTCCTTCGCGCTTCGTCTTGTCCGCCTTGTTGCTCGCGGTGCCAACTTCGCCGTTGTTTGCCTCGGCGCGCGTTAAATTTCCCTCGCCGTCCGTTGTGTTCGTATCGTCTTGCGCTAAATTACCGCCGCTACTCGTCGTGTTTGCTTCGCCGCCCTTTGATTTGGGCGTTTTAAAGCCAAAATTCTCACAGCGATCTCCTCGAAAATCTTGGAAATAATATCTCTCACGCTCGCCTAAGCTTTTCACCCCCTTTTCGCACACTCGCTTAATATACGCCTCATGCGGATACCTTAGTCTATTTGCCGCTAGGATATCGCCGGCATCCGCTTGCTTTACTAACTTAGCGATGCAGGCATCGTCTTCTTCGCCATAGCCCAAAAATACCTCTCTCACATTGCAGCACGAGCTGCTGATTTTTATATATAGAGCGCACAGAATAACAACCCCTACGATTAACAAAAAAATTTGACTTTTACTGGCTTTCAATTTCACTTTATCGCCCGACATTTGACCCTCCCATAGAATTTATATCGCCTTTGATCGCGCCTGATTCATTGCGGATTGTATCCATACCTTTGCGCGTTAAATTTCCCTCGCCGTCCGTAACGTTTGCATCGCCTCGCGCTAAATTACCGTCGCCGCTCATCGTACCTGCTTTTCCGCCCTTTGATTTGGGCGTTTCAAAGCCCCAAGCTTCGCAGCGATTTTGGATGTAGAGCTCAAAATAATATCTTTCGCGCTCGCCCAAGCTCTCCACTTCCTTTTTGCATGTGCGCTTGATATACGCCTCGTGCGGATATCTTAGCCGATTTGCCGCATATATATTACCCGCGTCTGCGCGCTTTATCAGCTTAGCGATGCAGGCGTCATCCTCTTCGTCGTGCCTGTCTGAAAAAAATTCTCTCGCGCTACAATACCCGCCGCTACCGCTTACGAACGCGGCATAAATAATAATAAGCGCCACAGCTAGCACAAAAACATGACTTTTACCGATTTTCAAGCTCGTCTCCTTCGCGATTAAATTTTGATTTTTTCCGCAGATTTACGATTTGCGGACGGATCGTAAACTCGCTTACATTGGACTTCGTGCGCAGAATTTGCAGCGTAAAATTTGCGATCTCTCCCGCGTCCACGAAGCTCGCCTCATCATCTGCAGGCTCGAAGCTCAAATCCTCGTAAAACGGCGTTTTGGTGATGTCAGGGTTGATGCAGCTTACTCCGATCTGCTTGCGCGCCTCCTCGAAAAGACAGAGCAGAAACGCCCGCAGCCCCGCCTTGCTCGCGCTATAAACCGCGCTAAAGCGGCTCGCTCGCAGCGCCTCGATCGAGCTAATGCCGATGATATGGGCGCGGTTGCGCTTTAAATTCGGTAAAAGCGCACGCGTGATGATGACGTTTGCGGCAAGATTTACGTTTAAAATTTTTAAAATTTCACTCTCGCTCATCGCCTCAAGCGGCGCAAATTTCGTCGTACCCGCGCATAAAATCAGCGCGTCAATCTCACACGCCGCAGTCAGTGCGCGGCACTCCTTCACTAGCGCGTCCGTATCCTCGAAGCGCGAGCTTAGCGTTAAAATTTCATAGCCGTTTTGTCGCAGAAGCTCCGCAACCGCGCTGCCGATACCGCCGCTTGCGCCCGTGATCAATGCTTTCATCTTTTCTCCTTTAAATTTTCATGCCGCTTCGGCGCGTTAAGTTTTGCGCGCCGAGTAAATTTTCCTACGCTAAAATTTTCTTTGTTCGCGCCGTATCTGCCACTAAATTTGTGCAACTTAAACAATCCGCACCGCGACCTGCGCCGGGTAAAATTTTAAATTTAGCCCGCGGGCGTTTTGCTGCGCCGCCGCTTTGTAAAATTTCATCGACGCTCGCTGTGCCCGCCCCGCACGATTTATAAAATTTAATTTTATAAAGCCGGGCGTGCCGCTAAATTTTAATCGCTCGCTCGCCGCTAAATTTCACGCCGTATTCTCAGTGCCGCATGCGAGCCGATACAGGCCGCGACATCTGCGATAAACAGCGCGTCTAGCGCTGCCGTATCTTTGCGAAATACGCCGCCTTCATCGCCTCCTCAAACGCGTCGTTGCTTTCGTACTCGTGCCCCAAAACCTCGCGCCACAGGCTCGCATCCTCCATGCAGAGGTAGAAAAACACTCGCTCGCGCCACGGCGAAAGCGCGTCCGCGGCAAATTTGAAAAGCTCGCGCTTGATCTGCAGCGGGTAGGACAGCTTGCCGTTCGCGTCTGCAAGTGGCATCTGCAGAATTTTGCTCCGTAGCCCGCGAGAGCGCAGCTTTTTTACGACGGGTTTGATGAAGGTAAGCGTGCCGAGCGAGACCATTGCAACATTGCTTGGATCGAAGCTGCGCAGCAGCCGCTCAAAAACCGCGCCGTAATCGCTCCGCCACCCCTCATACCAAACCATCGGGTGGAGGTGAAAACCCACCAAAATGCCGCGCGCCGCGAGCGCCTCCGCCGCCGCCAGCCGCGCATCCAGGCTCGCGCTTAGATGCTCCTCATTCGCTATGATCGCGGGGGTGTTTAGCGAAAAGGTGACGATGAGGTTGCGCGGGATCTCGCGCTGCAGGAAAAACCGGATATTATTCGACTTGCTTTTAAGCTCCAAAATCACGTTTTGATGCCGCGCCGCAAAGTCCGTTAGCGCGCTTAAAATGCCGAAGCGATTGCCCCACATGAGCGAGTCGGAGCTCTGCCCCGTGCCGATGTGGTAGCTGTGCGCGGGATCGAGCCGCAGGCGCGCTAAATTTGCCGCGAAATTCTCGTCAAAGCCGATTTTCCCGTGCTTGTAAAATGAGCCGATCGCGCAATAGGAGCAGTCAAATCCGCACGAATTGACTGCATCGAGCGTCAGCAGATTGCAGCAGCGCGTGTTTTCGCTCGCCACCGGACAGCGACCTAAAGCGATGCGGTCTGCGCGAAAGGAGGAAATTTCAAATTTTTTCGGTGCGTAATCGCTTGTGAAGCTCGCGTATGAATGCGGGCGCGACTTTAGCTCAAGCCAGGCTTCGCGCACGAAATTAAAAATTTGCTCGCCACTTTGGACTTTCCCCGCTTTATTAAATTTGGCTTTATTAAAATTTAGCCCACACTGCCCGTCCGCAAGCAGCTCATAAACGGGCGTTTCGTCCCACGCCTCAAAATCGCTCGCAAACTCCGCAAGCTGCTTTTTTTGCTGAAATGAAAAGTGAAATTTCTCAAATAGCGCGCCCAAAAACGCGCTCGATCGCTCGTCCAGATTCACGCCAAACTGCGCACCTAGCTCCTTTTTCGCCTCCGTCATCTTGCTCCGCTTCGTTTAAATTTTGCAAATTATACTTAAATTTCGTGCTCCGTCACTGAAAATCTTTGAAATTTCAGATCGCGCCGCAGAATAGTCGCTCGAAATAGAGAGCGTAAGCTAGCGTAATAGCGACGTTTAGGATCAAAATTCCGCCGAGCGCAAACTTTTGTGGGATTTTTTCGACGTCCGTTCGGTAGTAATACGGTAGGGCGCAGAAAAACGCGGGCAGCACGAGCAGAGCGATACCTAGCGGTATGCCCGCACCGCCCACGCCTATCTCAGCACTGCGCACAAACTGCGCCATGGCGGGGAATTTAAGGGCGGCGAAAATTACCACTGCAAAGAGTAGTTGCACGCAGACGCAGTAAAATAGGTAGCGCACGCCTATTAGGGCATCTTTTAGCCATAGCCCGATACAGAAAAATACTAGCAAAAGAGCTAAAAAGATCAACGAGGGCGGATCCGCGAGCAAATCCGCCACGGCATACGCGCAAGCCGCGACGCACGCGCATGCCAAGAGGGCGAAATACAGATAAGAGCCTTTTATTTTCATCGTTTCTCCTGCGACTCCGCAATACCTTCAAATTCTGCGATACATTCGGCGTATGAAGCCAAAATTTCATCTCTCGGCTCGGTTTTTTGCATACGCTCTTATAGTTAAATTTTACTCTTTATTGCGGCGCGGATTTGTGGCAGGCGCGCCTTTACGAGCTCATAGACGAAGCTTTTGCAAAGCCGCTCGCCGCGCAGATGATCGCTTACGATCTTCATCATCGCCCACGGCACGCCCGCACGCTCGCAAGCATTAACAAAAAGCGAGCTCTCCATATCGTAAAGCGTAACGCCGCAACTTGCACGCCCGCGGGTAGCGTCTTTTGCCGTGCACGGCGTATTTTGTGTTGCTCGTGCTGCGGTATTCGTCGCAGCGCTGCACTCACCTACCGCGCTTTGTGAGGGTTTTACGCTCTCTAAATTTTGCACCTCGACCTGCGTCGCGCCTTGTATTTCAGTCCGCGTCGCATCGCGCGTGAAATTTTTTGTATCTGCCGCGCCGTTCGCCCTTTGCGTTAGGGCTTGTGCTTTTATCTCGACGCACGCCTCGATCGCTGCGACATTTGCTGCGCTCGCCTGTTGCGCTGCGTTTAAAATTTTAGGCTCGTTTACGCAGATTAAATTTACCCGCAGCCCGCCGTCCAAACTCGCGCCGCAAAATTCTCGCTCGCAAACGTTTTGAAATTTCAAAGCCTGCTCGCCGCGCCCCATCGCCTGCGAGCCATAAAGCTCCGATCCGCCCTCGCCGCAAAATTCCTGCGCTGCCGTGCCGTCAAAGTAAAACGCCTCGCCGATTTGCACATTTGTATCCTCGCAGCCGCAGACGCCTATGTTTAGCGCAAAGTCCACGCGCTGCGAAAATAAAATTTCACCAAAACGCTCTGAATTTCGCGCGGAGCCAAAATCTGAAATTTCAAAATTTTCGGTCGCATTTTGCGCGGAGTCAGCTTCTGCGCCACTGCCGCAGAGCGCGCCCGCACCCAAACGGTGCTTAAATTTTACGTCCGCGCCGCGCCGATCCTTGCGAAGCTCGCGCCCGAATTTTGCGTCTGTATCGGCACGGCGAACAAATTCCGCGCTGGGTTCGCTCTTAAATTCTATTTCTATGCCGCCTGCAGCGCCCGCTTTAAATTTAGCCCCAAACCTCACGCCGCAGATATATAAAAGCACCTGCTCGCCTGCGAACAGATCGCCGCTGCGCGTAAGTTTAAAACTCTCGATTATCGCTTGGGCTTCGCAGCGCAAAGCCGTGCAGATTAGTATCATCGCCGCCCCTTCCAAAAGCGCAATTTTAACAATTTGAGCTATAATGTAAGATTAATTTGGCACAAAAGGGCGAAAATGAACGATCTCATCACCATCACGGGCGCGCGCGAGCACAATCTGAAAAATATAAATTTGCAAATTCCAAAGGACAAACTCGTCGTTTTTACAGGTCTTAGCGGCAGCGGCAAGAGCACGCTGGCATTTGATACGCTATATGCCGAGGGACAGCGCAGATACGTCGAGAGCCTAAGCAGCTACGCGAGGCAGTTTTTAGACCGCGTAGGCAAGCCTGACGTCGATAAGATCGACGGTCTGACGCCTGCGATCGCGATCGATCAAAAAACGACGTCGAAAAACCCGCGCTCGACAGTGGGCACGATCACTGAAATTTACGACTATCTGAGGCTTCTTTATGCGCGCGTGGGGGTGCAGCACTGCCACAAATGCGGCAAGCCGATCTCAAAGATGAGCTCCAGCGACATCATCGCCGAGATTATGAAGCTGCCGCGCGGCGCAAAGGTGATCTTGGGAGCGCCATTGGTGCGCGAGAAAAAGGGCAGCTTCGCCGATATGCTACAAAGCTTGCGCGAGCAGGGCTACGTGCGCGCTCAGATCGACGGCGTGCTGGTGCGGCTGGATGAGGAGATCGAGCTGAGCAAGACGAAAAAGCACTCGATCAAGGTCATCATCGACCGCACGACCATCGACGAGGAAAATTCCATCCGTATCGCAAGCGACGTCGAAAAGGCGCTCAAGCTCAGCTTCGGCGAGCTTGAGGTGGAGATCGCAAATACCGCCGAGCTGGGGCTTGCGCAGAACCTGATCCACTACAGCGAGCATATGGCGTGCTTTGATTGTAAAATTTCATTCAAGCCGCTCGAGCCGCTCGCGTTTAGCTTCAACTCCCCAAAGGGCGCGTGCGAGAGCTGCGACGGACTGGGGATAAAATTTAGCCTCGATCTGGGCAAGATCATCAACGAAAACGCCTCGATCGAGGGCGGCGCGATTAAAGTGATGTCGGGCTTTAACAAGAGCTATTATTATAAATTTCTACTCGGATTTTGCGAGGCAAACGGCATAAACGTTAAAATTCCGTACGCAAACTTAAGTGAGGAGCAAAAAAAGCTGATCCTCTACGGCAGCGTTAAAGAGATCGATTTCTACTGGAAAAAACATAAGCTCGTGCGTAAATTTGAGGGCGCGATCAAATACGCCTACGATCTGCTCAAGAACGAAAGCGATCTGGACGATTATATGAGCGAAAAAATCTGCCCCGACTGCGGCGGGCTGCGCCTGCGCCCCGAAAGCCTAGCCGTAAAGGTCGCGGGAAAAGGCATCGGCGACGTGATAAATATGAGTATCACAGACTGCGTGGAATTTTTCAGCGACGAGAAGCGGTTTTCAAATTTAAGCGAAAAGGACGCGCAGATCGCGGCGCCGATCCTAAAAGAGATCAACGAGAGGCTATTTTTCTTAAAGGACGTGGGGCTTGGATACCTCACGCTGGGGCGCGATGCGCGAACCATCAGCGGCGGCGAGGCGCAGCGCATCCGTATCGCAAGCCAGATCGGTTCGGGTCTTAGCGGTGTGATGTATGTGCTCGACGAGCCTAGCATCGGGCTTCACGAGCGCGATACGCAAAAGCTCATCAAGACGCTGCGAAGCTTGCAAGAAAAGGGAAATTCCGTAATCGTCGTCGAGCACGATAAAAAAACGATCGAGGCGGCGGACTTCGTCGTAGATATCGGCCCGGGGGCTGGCAATCTAGGCGGTGAGGTCGTATTCGCAGGAGATGTCGCGCATCTACTTAAAAGCAATACGCAAACCGCGCTGTATCTGAATAACCAAAAGGAGATAAACTACCAAAAGCACCGCAAGCAGGAGCTTTGGCTAAGTATCAAAAACGTAAATATCAATAATATCCACGGTCTTTGCGCAAAATTTCCGCTGCGAAATTTAGTCGGCATCACGGGCGTTAGCGGCAGCGGCAAGAGCTCCTTGGTGCTGCAAACCATCCTGCCGACGGCGCTTGAGGAGCTAAATCGCGCTAGGAAAGTACACGCGGTAAAGGGCGCTAAAATTTCCGGGCTTGAGAGCCTGGATAAAGTGATCTATCTGGATCAAACTCCGATCGGACGCACCCCGCGCAGCAATCCCGCGACCTACACGGGGGTGATGGACGAGATCCGCGCGCTTTTTGCCGCGACGAAGGAAGCGCAGCTGCGCGGATACAAGATCGGCCGCTTCAGCTTCAACGTCAAGGGCGGGCGCTGCGAAAAATGCGCGGGCGAGGGCGAGATCACGATCGAGATGCACTTCCTACCCGATATCAGCGTTGTCTGCGACGTTTGCCACGGCACGAGATACAACGCGCAGACACTTGAAATTTTATACAAAAACAAAAGCATAGCCGACGTTTTGGCGATGAGTATCGACGAAGCGCTCGAATTTTTCAAAGCCGTGCCTAAAATTTATCAAAAGCTAAAGACGCTCGCGGACGTCGGACTCGGCTATGTTTCGCTAGGTCAACCCGCCACGACGCTTAGCGGCGGCGAGGCACAGCGCGTCAAGCTCGCCAAGGAGCTAAGCCGTACCGATACGGGCAATACGCTATATATCCTGGACGAACCTACGACGGGGCTGCATTTTGCAGACGTAGATCGCCTGGTAGCGGTGCTGCATCATTTGGTCGATCTGGGAAATTCCGTCTTCGTAATCGAGCACAATCTGGACGTCATCAAAAACTGCGATTACATCATCGATATGGGGCCCGAAGGCGGCGAGGGCGGCGGACGGATCGTCGCTTGCGGCACCCCAGAAAAGCTTGCGAAGGATTTTAAAAAGACAGGTAGCTACACGGGGGAATTTTTGGCGCAGGAGCTAGCGGCGATGAAGAGCGCAAGCAAAAATAAACGGGGCTAAAACGCCTTATCGGGGGCAAGAATGGATCAAAACAGGCTTGAGGAATTAAAAAGGCTACTACAAAAGCGACATCAGGAGCCGAAGCGGGGCTTGGAACAGAATTCTGACGGCGAAAATTCTAAAGCCTCGAATTTTGAAACCAAAAATTCCGAAGTCTCGAATTTTGGAGTTTCAAATTCCGAATTCCTGAATTTTGAATCCC
>NZ_CALBWL010000008.1 GCF_937973075.1 uncultured Campylobacter sp. | reverse complement strand
ACTAAAGATGAATTATAAACAAAAGGTTAAGTTGATCGAGCCGGGCAGCTCGTTTAAGTATTGATTACGCCCGCTCAAATTTAACTGAGAGGCGCACCCTATGGCACCGTTCGTTTGAATGCGCAAATCGGTTAAATTTTAATTGCGGCGCTCGGCTAAATACGGGCGCTGCTTTTAAATTTACGCGGCAAAGCGCGTTTTGCTTATGTGGACGCGCGATCAAAATATAAGTATCGATTTAAAGCGGCGCGCGATCGCCGAAGCCATAAAAAGTAAAATTTAAAACGCAGATAAATGCCCCGCGTCCGCCTTCTTATGCCGCTCGGCGATTTTATCTCATACATAGCGGATATCCTTGCCGGCTGCAGCGGGACGGTATATTTGCAAAAAGAAAGAGGCAGCACTTATGGTACCGCGCTTATGATGCCGCCAAAGCAGGTTCGAGTAACTGCCGAAACTTAACCGACCTGAAGCAAAGCTTAAAATTTTTTATTTCGCTGGAATCGCCGCAAGAGCCCGAATTGCCTGCAAAGGTATTTTACGACGATATGTATCGAAGCATCATAGAAGGCACGGGCGAGCAGAGACGCAAGAAGCTATAGAGATGATCGCGCTGCGACTCGTCGCAAAAAATCCGGGCGCGGCTACTTGGGAAAATTTTCTCCGGAAATAAACTCAAAAACGACGAAGCGATCGGTCGCGGGCTTAGCTGCGGCGCTTCTTTTTACAAAGATTATTTTTACGCGAAGCGCTGCATGGACGGTAAAATTTTGAAATTTGATATGAACAACGACAAACTGCCGAATATTACGACGCCGTAAACGGGCGGCATCGATAGCGCGAGCAAAAGGCGGCGCTTACGCAAAAAAGCGCTGCTTGAATCACGCGCGCTTTTAGAATTTAATCGTTTTCCCGCCTAAACGGCTTGGTTATGCAAGAAAAAGCGGCATTACTCGCGCAAGGGCGTCCATGTAAGCAAAAAAGTCGCCCCGCCGCATCGTAAGCCGCACGATCTCAAAGCCGCCTTCGCCGCCGCTAGTTTGCGCCGCTTCGCAGACGGCTCGCAAAGGGCTATAAATTTAAAACGCCTGCAAATTTAAGCGTTTAGCCACTATGAACGAGATCCACTCAGACGCCACATTAGGCTTCATTGCAGGCGCAAATTTAAACGGCATGGCACAAGCAAATTAAATATAGCTAACCTTATAATGATCGCAGCTAGGCTTACGCTCCTCGCATTTAGCATCGCTTTTACCGATCGCAAGCGAGCAAAGCGGCGAGTATCCCTCGGGGATGCCCGCGCGTAGCCAAGGCTCATGCCTATGCTCATCGCGTAGGTCATGTTGATGCCGGGCATCAAGCTGATGGGGAAAAGCGTGGCGAGGAAAAGCAGGTAGTTCATGAGCGGCCTTGAATTTTTGGCAAATGGTAAATCAAATTTAATAAATTTAAGATAAAATAAGGCTAATATAGTGATAAATTAACAATGCAAAGCTACAAAATACACCTAAAACATATCTTATAAGTATAGAGAGTGTTTTACAACAGCTCCTAAAACATAAAATTTAATTTAGTGCATCTTATAGCCAAATTTAACCTCATTCAAAAACAAATTTATAACCTAATACCTGCCGTCGATGTAGATTATCTCGGCGTAGCCCGGATACATCCTGATATTGTGCGGTACGCCTTCCGGGATATAGTATTTATCGCCCGCTTTTAGCCGTCTCGTCTCGCCGAATATCGTAAAGTCGCACTCGCCGCGTATGACGTTGCTCCACTGATTCATATGCGCGTGCGGCGGGTAGTCGATGTCCGCGCAGACCTCTAAAAACCAAATTTCGTTTTTCTCGTTGATTTGCTTGTAGATATAAAGTCCGTCTATGCCGTAGTTTTCAAACGGCAGTTTCTTTATGATATCTGGAAATGCGCTATTTTTATTCTGGCTAAGTAGCTTTTTCACGCACGCTTTTATCTGCTCAAAGCTAGCCGTCGGCTCAAATCTCGCGACGACTTCGCCGTTTTTATCCACTAAAAATTTAGTGAAATTCCACTTCACGCCGTCTCCTTCGAGGATTTCTGGGAAGTTATTTTTTAGCGACTCTTCTAGCTTCGCGCTTAGCGGATGGGCCGCGTCAAAGCCCTTAAATCCTTGCTTTGAGGTTAGAAATTTAAACAGCGGGTCTGCGTTTTCGCCGCGCACGTCGCCTTTTTTAAACAACTCAAACGTAACGCCGAAATTTAACTTGCAGTTTTGCGCTATCGTCTCGTCGTCGTCGGGCTCTTGATGAGCGAAATTATCGCTAGGAAAGCCGAGCACGCAAAGCCCCGCGTCCTTAAACTCGCGGTTTAGCGCCTCAAGCTCCTCGTATTGATTCGTAAAACCGCATTTGCTAGCCGTGTTTGCGATGAGCAGCACCTTGCCGTAATACTCGCACATGCACTTGCTCTCGCCCCTGCCCGTCGTAACCGAAATGTCGTAAATTTGCATTTTTATCCTTTGTGGCATTTCGCCTTAAAATTTTGGATGGATTTTAGCGAGCTAATGTGTTCTTAGTGTGTTCTTTTGTGATTTTAAAAATTTATCTGCCGTCCCATTCGCCGCTCCTACATAAATTTGCCGAATTTTACCATAATTCGTCCGCCTCCTTGCGACACGAACGATCCTTTTTGATCGGCTCATTGCGGACACGGACGAGCCTGCGCGGCGTCGCATAAATTCGTAGCGCAGCGTAAAATTTCCGTCCGATTTGCAAAGCTCGGTTTGAACTTAAATTTAAAAATCCGCATCGCCGTCGTAAGCTGAAATTTTGCGCGATTGTTTTAAAATACGTTTAAAATTTTAAGGAGAGCTCATGGCATTTTCAGATTTTTTCAAAAAAGGCGGCAAAAATAGCGCAAACGCCGTAAAGATCGGCAAGACCGCGCAGGAGCGCAAGGATATAAGCATCGAAATTTTAAAATCGCAGGGCGTGCCGTATATAGATCATTTGCCGCTACGGTACGAGACGGACGAGGTTTCCCCGCGCGAAAAGGACGAGGTCATCGCCCGCGCGATCTGTTCTTACGCCGCGATAATGTGCGCTTGCTCGATCAGAGACGAGGGCAAGCTCGCGGATGAGGGTAAGCGGGGCGCGCAGGGTTTTCTAGATAACCGCTACGGCTGCATAGACAAGCTCACGCGCATGGAGCGCCGCGTCGTGCAGGGCGAGGCAAGCCGCGACGAGGCCGTAAATATGGGCTGGAAATACGAGTCGCTGTGGGCACTGATGTGGGCGATGGGGCTCGTGGAGGAGCTTAGCTTTCCGAGCGAGATCTGCGACTGCGCCTTTGTGATGGACACCTTTAGCGGCGGCGATTTTTCTGCGCACGTGAAGCTGCGCGGCACGGATGAAATCCTGCAGGCGCTCGATCTCATCTATCGCTACCACTGGGCGTGCGTCAATGCCCGCGTGCACGGCTCAGACTGCGCGGGGCTCGACGAAGAGATCGTGATGGAGAGGCGCGGCGGGCTAGAGTGGCTGTGCTGCAAGGGGGACGAAAATGATAATCTGACGGATGAATATAATGCGTGGGATTATCCGGACTTGAATACCTAGCGGCGTGTCTTTTTCTCTTTGCTATACGTCGTTGTGTCTAAAATTTGCTGGTTGCATATTTACATACACGCTCCACCCGTAAATTTTCATCCGCGCCTTGTTTAGCTCCGCGGCACCGCCGCTTATACTCCTTCTTTGTACTCAAATTTAGAAACTATTTTTGCATCGTCGTACCCATAACTGCAAGCATAAGATTGGAATTTAAATTTGGCTCAAGATAAGTTAAAAACTTTCAAAGGAGTTTTTAACTATGATCCTGCCGATGAAAAACAAGTATATAATTCGTTCCCGAATTTCGGAAAAGAAATTTAGAGAAA
>NZ_CALBWL010000007.1 GCF_937973075.1 uncultured Campylobacter sp. | reverse complement strand
AACGCCAAACAAAGCTTCGGCCTGGGGCTCTACATCGTCGATAACATCGCCAAGGCGCACGGACTAAAATTCCTCTACCGCAGAGAGGATGAGTTAAACGTATTTTATTTTGAGGGGATCGAAAATATAGCGACGTTATGAAATTTAAGCACATTTTTTATATTATTGCGCCAAAAATTCGAAACGAGAAGATGCGAAATTTCATATTTTTAGCGCTATTTTTAACCGCGACCATATTTTTTCTACCTCGCGGCGCACAAGCCGAGAGCTTCATCACCGACGAGGAATACGGCGCGATGCTGTATAAAAACCCGCGCGGCGTGGGCTGCGACAAGTGCCACGGCGAAAAGGGCGAGGGCTCGCTGATCGTAAAGTATAAAGAATTTAACCGCACCTCGGGCGCCTACTACGAGCGCGCCCTAAATGCGCCGCCGATCAACAATCTCTCGCTTCAGGAGCTCGCCGACGGGATCAGTAGCTCGCGCGACGTGATGCCAAGCTACTTCCTGACGCAAAACGAGATCATCATCATCTACAAATATATAAAATCGATAAATCAACCCAAAAAGAAGGAGAAAAAATGAATAATCACGACGAATTTTTAGCAGCACAAAAACTTATCCCGGGCGGCGTAGATTCGCCTGTGCGAGCATTCGGTAACGTAGGCGGCGAGCCTTTTATGGTGGATCGCGGCGAGGGCTCGTACATCTACGACGTCGAGGGCAAAAAATATCTCGACTTCGTGCAGAGCTGGGGTCCGCTCATCTTCGGTCACGCCGACGCAGACATTGAGCGCGCCGTCGTGCAAACCGCCAAAAAAGGGCTAAGCTTCGGCGCATCCAGCCCGCTTGAGACGCAGCTTGCCTCGCTCGTGCTAAAAAATTTTGATTTCCTAGATAAGATCCGCTTTACCAGCAGCGGCACGGAAGCCACGATGAGCGCGATCCGTCTTGCGCGCGCCTTTAGCGGACGGGATAAAATTTTAAAATTTGAGGGTTGCTACCACGGTCACAGCGACAGCCTGCTCGTCAAAGCAGGCAGCGGCGCGAGCACCTTCGGTAACGCAAGCAGCGCGGGCGTGCCGGAGGACGTCGCAAAAAACACCTACCTAGCCAGATACAACGACATACAAAGCGTAAAGGACGTCCTAGCGCAAAACGACATCGGCACGATCATCATTGAGCCTATCGCGGGAAATATGGGCTTGGTGCCGGCGGATCCCGAATTTTTAACCGAGCTTCGCGCGCTGTGCGACGAGAAAAAGATCGTGCTGATAATCGACGAGGTAATGAGCGGCTTTCGCGCGAGCGAGCTAGGCAGCTACGGCATCTACGGCGTCCGCGGCGATCTGGTAACCTTCGGCAAGGTCATCGGCGGCGGTATGAGCGTGGCGGCGTTTGCAGGCAAGCGCGAAATCATGGATATAATAAGCCCGCTAGGAGCAGTATATCAAGCAGGCACGCTAAGCGGAAACCCCGTCGCAATGGCTGCGGGCATCGCTAGCCTAAGTAAAATTTACGCTAACAGCGGCCTTTACGAAAGGCTCGGCGAGCTGGCGCGTAGGCTTACGGATGGGCTTTGCGCCATAGCGCAGCGCCGCGGCATCGCGCTGCAAACCGCCTGCGTAGGCTCGATGTTCGGCTACTTTTTCGCAGACGAAGAGGTGCGCGACTACGATGGTGCCCTGCAGGCAGACACCGCGCGCTTCGCAAAATTTCACGGCGCGATGATTAAGCGCGGCGTATTTTTGGCGCCTAGTCAGTTTGAGACGGGCTTTATCTGCTCCACGATGGACGAAGCGCAGATCGACTTTGCGCTAAACGCGGCGGATGAAGCGATGGCGGCGCTTTGAGGGCTGCATTTTAAAATTTTACGGATTTTAGATGAGAGCAACGAAAAATTTAAACAAAATCGTAAAGGGCGCCTGCGACATCAGCCTGGGCATCTCCATCGTCGTAGCGATCGGCATCGGCGTAGCGATCGGGCTTGGACTGCGACACCTCACGGGCTCGCTGCTTCTGCTCTGGCTTGGCATCGCTATCGGCATCGCAGCGGCGTTTCTGAACGTTTACCGCGCGTGCAAGGCGCTAAATTCGAGCTTAAAAGAGCTTGAAAACGATCCGAAATACAAGGCCGATCCGAAAAATTTCGACGATGATGATGAATGGGATGAGCGGGATTGAATAGGCGATTTTTGCTCATATACTGCGCGCTAAACGCGGCGTTTGCCCTGCTTGGGCTAGCGCTTTGCGGCGGCGGATTTTTCGGCGCGGGCTCTTTCGGCGCGCGAGCGCTTGCCTGGCTTCTTAGCCTGGAAGCGGGATTTTTGGGCGCATTCGGCGCGGTATATTTTTCGTTTCGCGCTTACCGCAACAAAATAGAAGATGAACTCAGAGCCGGCAAATACGATGAAATTTTACGGCAAAGCCCTAAGAATTCCGCCGGTTTTATAAGCGGCGAAACTTCCGCAAACGATACGAATTCCGCAAGCTTTGGCGGCGAAAACCGAGACGTCGCAAGCGGCGACGATAAAATTTTATACAGCGAAATTTGTGACGTCGAAAATTTAAAGAGCGAAAGCTTTAGGGGAGCAAATTCAGGCGCCGAAATTTCAAACGCGCGAAATTCCAAAGGCGCAGTAAATTTCACGAGCGGCGATAGCTGCGTCGAAAACGATGATAGCCACGCCCTGTACGATGAAACCGCCGCCGAGTGTGCCGCAAGCTCTACCGCCGACGAAGATACCGAAAATTTCACAGCCGAGCGCGACATAACCGCCGCTGCCGAGTGCAACATAAATTCCACCAAGAGCAGCCGCAACGAAACCTCCGCTTGCGGCGCAACCGCTTTGGGACGCACCGCCGATAAATTTAATATGAATGGCAGCGCGACTTGTAGCGACTCACACGGCGGCATAAACGACGAAGCTAGTGATAGTTCACAAGGCGATATAGGCGTGCGTTGCGACGACTTGAAAAATGCAGCGAGCAGCGATCTGAGCGGCGGCGTAGATAGCAGCGAGCCGGGCGGCGGTACGAGCGATTTTGGGGGTGGGTTTGGCGGCGCGCACGATGGATCAAATGATGACTTCGAAGGCGCGGACGATTTTGAGGGCGAGTTTGAGCGGAGCGAGGTGCGGAGCAATTTTGCGGGAGCGTTTTTCTCTCCGTTTAAAATTTTGTCTTACGCGGCGCTCGTGACAGCGATCTACCTGCTTGCCAAGCTGTCCTTGCTAAACCCGCTAGCGATTATCTTGGGCGTTGCGATCATTCCTCTGGGCACGATGATTGTTGCTTTCGGCGGCAAAGAGGCGCGCTAAACTCAAACAGCGCGAGTAAGACGCTTTAAATTTTAAAATTTAGCGTCAGCGGGATTGAGCGCAGATCGACACAGGATAAAATCGCGACAACGCCCGCCATCGCGAGCCGCGCTACGGACGCCGCGCGTTTCGGCACGTACCCGGGCGGGCTAAATTTATAAAATTTGCGGCGCGCATCTTTGAACTTCTGCGTAAATTCAGATCATTGCGGCGAGCCGTAGAAATTTTACGCAGCATTTCGGCGCGTAATTCTAAAATTAAATTTAACCGCCGCAGATTGCAAATACGGCGCGAAATCCTTATCTATATTTAATTAAATTTTAGCTACCATTATGCAAAATTTGAGGAAAAATTATGAATTACGATACCTTGAAAAAAATCTTTTTTCTATTCGATCCCGAAACCGCTCATAAGATCGCAGAATTCGGACTTCGCGCGCTCTATGCGACTCCGGGCGGGCTTGAGGCTTTAGCAAAATTCAGCGTTTATAAAGATGAAATTTTAACTCAAAATATATGGAATTTAAGCTTCGATAATCCAGTAGGTATCGCGGGCGGCTTCGACAAAAACGCCACGATGATCGTACCGCTAGCAGCTCTCGGCTTCGGACACATCGATTTTGGCACCTTTACGCCGCGTCCTCAAAGCGGCAACGAAAAGCCGCGACTTTTTCGCCTCGTAGCGGAGGAAAGTATCCAAAACGCGATGGGCTTTAACAACGAAGGCGCCGATGTTATCGAGCGTCGCGTGCGAAAAATTTATCCTTTTAAAATCCCGATCGCCGCAAATATCGGCAAAAATAAGACCACTTCGAACGAGGACGCGCTAAGCGATTATGAAGCCTTGGGTCGTAAATTTAACGGATTGTGCGATTTTTTCATCATCAACGTAAGCTCGCCGAACACCCCTAATCTGCGCGCTTTGCAAGAAAACAGCTTCATAAGCGAGCTGATCGGAGCGATGAAAAAGATCACGAACAGACCGCTCGTTTTAAAGCTGGCGCCCGATATGAGCGCGGATCAGGCGATCGCGCTGTGCGAGTGCGCAGTGCAAAGCGGCGCAAGCGGCATCATCATAAACAACACGAGCGTTGATTATTCGCTAAGCCCCAACGCTAGGGGCTTCGGCGGCTTAAGCGGCAAGCTGATCACCGAAAAATCGCGAAAACTTTTCGCACAGGTCGCTCGCGAACTCTTCGGCCGCACGATCCTAATCAGCTGCGGCGGCATAGACAGCGCGCAGGAGGCCTATGAGCGCATCAAATCGGGCGCGAGCCTGGTTCAAATTTTTACCGCCTTTATCTTCAAAGGTCCTTTTGTTGCAAAATCGATCAACGAGGGACTCGCGAAGCTTCTGCGCGCAGACGGCTTCAATAACATAAACGAGGCGGTCGGGGCAAATTTAAAAGATCGCGCAGGCGAAGGATACGGCATCAGAAATGATCTGGCCGAAAGTCGCGGCAATGGCGCGAATTTGCGCACTTGCGAAGACAAAGAGGCGGATGCTAAAACGGATCAAATTTCAAACGCGCCCGAAAGCAGGGATGCGGACGGAATTTCAAACGACGGCAAAAGCGAAATATCGAGCGCCCAAGTTAATAAAATTCCCGCCGTTCAAACAGATAAAATTTCGAGCGTTCAAGCAGACTCAAGCTCCGAAGCAGACGAAAATTCTAGCGCTTCGGCAAATTTAAACGCCTCGGTAAGCTCAGATACCGCAACAGATCGAAGCTCGACCAAACAAAGCGACATGGAGGGTGACAATTCCGAGGTTAAAAGTAACGCGAATAACAAAAATTCCGAGGTTAAAAATACAAAACGAAGCAGCGCAAAAAACGAGAATTTAGAGGCTAAAAGCACAAAGCAAAGCGGCGCGGATCGAAAGCAGGATAAAATTTCAAAAGGCGCGTCTAAAGGCGGCACAGAACAAAAGCAAAGTCAAATTTCAAAAGGCGACGCAAGCTCTAAGCGCGGTAAAATTTCAAAGGACGCTTCGCAAAAAGATACCGCGCAGAAGGATACTCCGCAGGATAATGATGCCTTACAGAAGGATGCCTCGCAGAAGAAGGACGCCGAAGCTAAAAATCTCTCGAAAAGCGATGCAAAAAGCGAGAATTTAGAGGTCAAAAACGCAAAACAAAGCGGCACGGCGAGCAAAACTGTCAAAACTAAAACCACGCCGAAAAATAAAACCGCAACTGAAGCTGCACTAAAAAACGACATAGAAAGTAAAAATTCTAAAACTAAAGCCGCGCCAAAAAACAATGCGGAAAGCAAAAGCTCCGAGGCAAAAAACGTAAAACAAAGCGGCACCAAAACTAAAAATGCCAAGGCCAAAGAGGTTAAAGAAGCGAGCGGCACCCAAGATGCAGAGCAAAACTCAAGCAAAAAACGAAAGGCGAAAAAAGATTAATGTTTCCGAAATTTAAGAAAATCACGCTGCAAAACGGGCTTCAAATTTATCACATCCCGATGAATAAAGGCAGCGGCGTCATCAGCGTGGATGTGTTTTACAACGTCGGCTCGCGCGACGAGGTGATGGGCAAAAGCGGCATCGCGCACATGCTGGAGCATCTAAATTTTAAATCCACGAAAAATCGCAAGGCGGGCGAGTTCGACGCGATCATAAAGGGATTTGGCGGCGTAAACAACGCAAGCACAGGCTTTGATTACACGCACTACTTCATCAAGTGCGCGAGCTCAAATTTAGAGGTCTGCTTGGATCTTTACGCCGACATCATGCAAAACTTGAGCCTCAAAGACAAAGAATTTCAGCCCGAGCGCAAAGTCGTGCTCGAGGAGCGGCTGTGGCGCACCGATAACGATCCGTTCGGATATCTATTTTTCAGGCTCTACAACGCCGCGTTTCTGTACCATCCGTACCACTGGACGCCGATCGGCTTTCGCAAGGATATCGAAAACTGGAGTATTAAAGATATCAAGGAATTTCACGCTAAATTTTATCAGCCGCAAAACGCCGTGCTGCTGATCACCGGCGACATCGGCGAAAAGGCGGCGTTTGATGCGGCTAAAAAATACTTCGCGTCCGTAAAAAATAAAAGCGAAATTCCGCGCCTTCACTGCACCGAGCCCGCGCAAGACGGCGAGAAGCTTAGCATTATTTACAAAAACAGCGAGGCACAGATCGTTGCAGTCGCTTTTAAAATTCCGCCGTTTAACCATCCTGACGCCGCGGCGATCAAAGCGATGGATATATATCTTAGCGGCGGCAAGAGCTCACTTTTGCAGCGCGTGCTGGTCGATGAGAAAAAGCTCGCCAATCAGATCAATATCTACGATATGAGCGGTAAGGATGAGAATTTATTTATAGTCTTTGCCGTTTGCAACCAAGGCGTAAGCGGCGAGGCGCTGAGAGATGAAATTTTAGCGCTGATCGAAAAAGCCAAAAAAGCTAAAATAAGCGACGACGATATGCTAAAGATCAAAAACACCCTAAGCAGCGATCTGATCTACTCCCTCGACAGCGCTAGCAAGGTAGCGCAGATGTACGGCAGCTACATCGTCCGCGGTGATCTGGACGCGCTATTTAGGCTGGAGCGCGAGATCAAAAGCCTTGATAAAAGCGCGGTTAAAAAAGCGATGAAAACCTATCTAAGCCTTAAAAGCTCCACGAGCATTATCTTACGAAAGGAAAACGATGAATAAAAATGTCATAATCGGCTCTATGACGGCGCTGATCACGCCTTTTAAAGAGGGCAAACTCGACGAGCAAACCTACGCTAAGCTCATCAAAAGACAGATCGCAAACGGCATAAGCGCGGTCGTGCCCGTCGGTACTACGGGCGAGAGTGCGACGCTGACGCACGACGAGCACCGCGTCTGTATCGAGATCGCCGTAGATGCGTGCAAGGGCACGGACGTCAAGGTACTAGCGGGCGCGGGCAGCAACGCAACTCACGAAGCGATCGGGCTCGCGCAGTTTGCGCAGGCTCACGGCGCGGACGGAATTTTATCCGTAGCACCCTACTACAATAAACCCACCCAAAAGGGGTTGTATCTGCACTACAAGGCGATCGCTAGCTCGGTAGATCTGCCGGTACTGCTATACAACGTGCCAGGGCGCACCGGTTGCGATATCGCCGCAGATACGATCATCAAGCTTTTTAACGACTGCGAAAATATCTACGGCGTCAAAGAAGCTAGCGGCAGCATCGATAAATGCGTCGATCTGCTCGCGCACGAGCCACGCCTTAGCGTGCTTAGCGGCGAGGATGCGATCAACTATCCGATCCTAAGTAACGGCGGCAAAGGCGTGATCTCCGTTACGGCAAATTTACTGCCCGATTACACGGCGAGACTAACGAAATTTGCGCTGCAAAATGAGTTTTTAAAAGCCAAGCAGATCAACGACGATCTCTACGCGATCAATAAAATTTTATTCTGCGAGAGCAATCCGATCCCGATCAAAGCGGCGATGTATATCGCGGGCCTCGCGCCGAGTTTGGAGTACCGCTTGCCGCTTTGCGAGCCGAGCGCAGAAAACCTCAAAAAAATAGAAAACGTAATGAAACAATACACTATCAAAGGATTTTAATTGACGAACGAATTTAAAGGAAAAACGCTAGTTATCAGCGGCGGCACGAGAGGCATAGGCAGGGCGATAGTTTTGGAATTCGCAGCTGCGGGGGCAAATATCGCTTTTACGTATAATTCCAACGAGGAGCTGGCGACTTCGCAAGCAGCCGATCTTGAGAAGGCTTACGGCATCAAGGCGCGCGCTTATGCGCTCAATATCTTGGAGCCCGAGACCTATAAGGAGCTCTTTGCTAAGATCGACGAGGATTTTGCGCGAGTGGATTTTTTCATCTCAAACGCCATCATCTCGGGTCGCGCAGTCGCGGGCGGATACACGAAATTTATGAGGCTAAAGCCGCGCGGCATCAACAATATCTTTACCGCGACCGTAAATGCCTTCGTAGTGGGCGCGCAAGAAGCCGCGAAACGCATGGAAGCGGTAGGCGGCGGCTCGATCATCTCGCTTAGCTCCACGGGAAATTTAGTCTATATCGAAAACTACGCGGGTCACGGCACGGCAAAAGCCGCGGTTGAAGCGATGGCGCGCTACGCAGCGACCGAGCTTGGAGAGAAAAACATCCGCGTAAACGTAGTAAGCGGCGGACCGATCGAGACGGACGCGCTTAGGGCCTTTACGAACTACGAAGAGGTGCGCGACAAGACCGCCGAGCTTAGCCCGCTAGGACGCATGGGGCAGCCGGAGGATTTGGCGGGAGCATGTTTATTTCTGTGCTCGAGCAAGGCTAGCTGGGTGACGGGGCACACCTTCATCGTCGACGGCGGAACGACCTTTAAATAATGCTAAATTTACCCAATATTTTAGCGAGCTTTCGCGTTGCGCTCGCGCCGCTGTTTTTTTGGCTGATCCTACTAGCAGGCCATGCGAACGGCGGCATGGTGGGCTCGGTGCATGTAAGCTGGATCGATTATTTTGCCGCGCTCGTATTCGTTATCGCCTCCGTCACGGACTTTTTTGACGGATACATCGCGCGCTCTTGGAACCAAAAAACGAGACTTGGCGCCATCATCGATCCGCTTGCCGATAAGATGCTGACGCTTGCGGGCTTTTTGGGGCTTATGTTTATCGGGCGCGCCAGTCCGTGGGCGATCTATCTGATCCTAATCCGAGAGTTTTTTATCACTGGCCTTCGAGTTGCTATGGCGGGCGACGGCGTAGAGGTCGCCGCGTCGATGGCGGGGAAGGTAAAAACGGTCTTTCAGATGATCGCTATCGGCTGGCTAACGATGCAATGGCCCTATGCAAACGCCCTACTCTGGATCGCGGTTGCGCTGACGCTATATTCGGGGTTTGAATACGTCACGGCGTATGCTAAGGCTACGAAAAAGAGTTAGAATTTAAGCGTCTAATCAGCGCTTGGCAGTTGAAAGCAAATAGTTTAAATTTTATTAGAAGAAATAAAGGGAAAAAATGCAAGAACAAAAAGAAGCTGGCAAGCCGCAGTCATGCACCAGAATTCCGCCTATAGTAGCGTTTGCTATGATATGTATAGGCATCAGTGGATTTATGATTATTTTATCCGTGCTAAGCGTTTTTGGTGCTTATGCATATGTTGTCATTGTAGATGCTTTCGTGGAAAATTTTAAAGCTGCAATATCCGTTTTTCTAACTGCTGCAACTGTATGCGTTTTTGCATTCGGTGCGAGCGGACATATAGGCGGTGGTGGCAAAAAGCAAGAAGATTAAACGCAAAAACTATTAAATTCGGAGTTATTTTATGAGAAGATTGATGTTTGGTTTGTTAGCGATGTTTATAGCGATATATATATGGTTGCTATTTATGCGTCCATCACCCGATGTAGCTTATAATAAAGAAACATATGTTACCATTTGTAGAGGATTCGGGGCTATATCTATAATCTTTTTTGTTTTTATACTTTTTAAGAAAAACGACGAATGGGATGAAGAAAGACCCATCGCTAGGTTATTTTTTATTCTAGTAACCCCGCTTACTTGGCTTTATTATATGCTTTGTAATATCTTTTATGGCGCGTTGGCACTTTTCGAAGCTTTTACTACGCAAGCCCCTAAGCAGCATTTTAAATGAGAGATAAAATTCTATGAGTTTTAAAAAAAGCAACCGATATATTTTATAACGTCCTTTGGGGCAAGATGCATTATGTTACCATAGCGTTTTACGCTCTTTTATTCGTAATATGGCTAACGCACGATTTGAAATTTTTCCTTGCTACGATTGTTATAGCAGGTATAAGCTTTTATTCCTTAAGATATATCGAAGAAGACATCAAAAGCTACTACGTAATCGTGATAACGATTTATATAGGATACTTCTACTTCGCTTTTAAATATGCGATTTGGCTATTTCCTTTCGATAAGGTGCCGTTTTTTACTGGGGGTGCGGATATATTTGCCTATCATCCTTGGTGGTATCTGCCGTTAGTAGCGCTCTTTCCTATTCTATGGTATTTCATAGTATCGTTTTTGGTATTTGAGGTTATATCTAGATTTATTAAATTTGAAGAGCTAATAGACGATTTTAGACTATTTAGAAACTGCTATCCTTTTATCAGATTTCACGATATGTTTAGATACGATGTAGAAGAAGAGGGCGAAGTGGATTATAAAGAATTTATCGATATAAAGGCTATCGCCCCTTACGATAAATTTGGCAGAAGAATGAATAAGGCGTCTGAGCTGGAGCCATATGCGATAAAGCGGGTATGGTCTTGGCGCTACAGGATACTGCCGCGGACTATCGCGCGAGCATTCGGTGTGTTGATTAGCTTATCGATACTTTCAAATTTGTTTTTCTAAAAGGATAAAATATGGATTTTTGGGATTTAAAACACGAACTGGATAAAGGTGGCTTCTTGATATACTATATGTTTTTAGCCGTCATAATATCACTTGCCGCTGCGGTTTTTTTAGTCTCAGAGGAGAGAGTATTCAAATTAATCTCATATTTTCACTATGCTATGCCGTAAAATGTATCGGCGAGGCGCTTTTTAGACTGCTATAGGCAAATTGCTGCTTTGAAATAAATTTAAAAGGATTGATATTATGACCGATAGAGAGATAACGACCTTGGTAGGAAGCAATAGCTTTCAGCTAAAATGCGTATTAGCTTGCATCGTGTTTGCTATTATCGCCATAGCTACGGGATTTTTCGATATGGGTAGCAGAGAAAAGCGCCTAGGTGATGTTAATCTGACTGCGCTTCCGACCTTTGATAGGATAATCCAAACCGCTAAAGCTTCGATTAAATAAGGAATTTAAATGGCTACAAAAGACCCCTACGCAGACGCAAGAAAGGTGCTTTACTGGTTTATAGTAGCGTTCATAATCATAGCAGGAGCGATAGTATATGAGATAGTCGTAAGCTCCGATGCAAACTATGCGCGCATTAAAGCAGAAAGCAAGCAAACATCGCAAACAAAATAACACAATGGATTGCGAAAATAAAGTATTATTTAAAGGAGTAAAAATGGCTGGTATTTTTAAATGGAGATTGCCTACTGATGCCGAGCTAGATTTAAAGCAATACGAAGCTCATCGGCTCGATAATGAAACCGCTCGCGTTTATGCTCGTAAATATATCTTAGGATTTTTATTCGTGCTAGTTGTATGCGGCGCAGCTCTATTTGTTCATAGTAGCCGCATCAAATATGATGGGGGAGACCTAAAATTCCTTGATGCATATTTCTATCATAATGTAAAATTTCACAATTAAAGAATTTTAATCTTTAACGCTATAATACGCAGAACAATTCAATCGCCTTCATAAAATTCTGTGCCTAACCCGTAAAGGCTATCGGCTTACGCTATATGCAAGTAGAGCTCTGACGCGCGAAATTTCACGGCGCAGAATTCCGTCTAATCGCTGCGTAAAATTTTCACGATGTAAAATTTCGTCTAGCCGCTGCATAAAATTCTATGGCGTAAAATTCCGTTTAAACCACCGCACAAAATTTCACGGCGGCGCAGCAGTGTTTTAAAACACGACGAAATTGCAAAGCGCGACAAAATTTTAGAGCATGACGACTTGTCAAAACATAATGAAATTTCAAAGCATAGCGGCAGTTCAAAACACAAAGCCCCGTGCGGCGAAATTTTATAACCTACTCCGCAAAATCTCGCGGTAAAATTTCGCTTTTAAAATTTTAAATTCCGCGCGCCGATCGTCCGCCCGCGCGCCCTTAATTTAGCCAAATTTATAGCCTGAAACGGCGGCAGGCTAAGCTCAAAGCTAACCAAGTTTAAAAAAAGCGAGCCAAGGCTTTAAACGGCAATCTAAGCTTAAAATTTGCAAAATAATAGTAAGCTTAGCCCATTTTTTACAAAGGTTTGAAATTTGAAAAGCATAATTTTAACGCTAGCGATCCTGGCGGTCGGATTTTATTTTTACTCGATAAATTTTATGGTCACGGTGCTGGCGATCAGCTTCCTCATCTTTTTCCACGAGCTGGGGCATTTTTTGGCGGCGCGAGCGCTGGGCGTGGGGGTGAACGTCTTTAGCGTGGGCTTCGGCGAGAAGGTCTTTACCAAGCGCATCGGCGCTACGCAATACGCCATCAGCGCGATCCCTCTGGGGGGCTACGTGAGCCTTAAGGGGCAGGAGGATCTGGATCCCACCGCAGTAAGCGCGGACCCCGATAGCTACAACTCCAAAGGCCCGATCGCGCGCATAATCATACTTTTTGCGGGGCCGTTTTTCAACCTGCTGCTTGCATTTTTGATCTACATCGCGCTGGGCTACATCGGCGTCGAAAAGCTAGCGCCGAAGGTTGGCAAAATTTCGCCAAATTCCGCCGCAGCAAGCGCAGGGCTAATGCTAAACGATGAAATTTTATCAATCGACGGCAAGCAGATCCGCGAGTGGGACGACATCTCAAAGCAGGTAACCGCAGCGCCGCTAAGCTTGGAAATTTTACGTGGCGGCGAGCGACTGAGCCTGACGCTCACGCCAAAGCTCGGCGAGAAAAAAACCATCTGGCGCGAGAGCATCAGAGTGCCGCTCATCGGCATTTCGCCCGATTACAACGCGACCGTGACGCTATATCACAAGGGCACGAGCTCGCTTAGCTTCGCGTGGGATCAGACGGTGGAGGCATCAAAGCTTATCTTGGTGGGGCTTGAGAAGCTCGCCAGCGGCGTCGTTTCGCCCAAGGAGATGGGCGGCATCGTCGCTATTACAGATATCACCTCAAAGGCGGTCGATTACGGCGCGGCCGTCTTGCTCGCGCTCGTGGCGCTAATATCGGTAAATTTAGGGCTTATCAACCTCTTTCCGATCCCCGCGCTCGACGGCGGACACATCGCGTTTAATCTCTTTGAGCTCATCTTCCGCCGCCCGGTGCCAAAACGGGTATTCGTAGGCGCCAGCTACGTAGGCATGGGGATTTTAGCGCTTTTGATGATATTTACGGTACTGAATGATTTTGCTAGAATTTTGGGATTTTACAAATGAAGCTGGATGAAATTTTAAAGCGCATTGAGGCTGCGAAAGCAGGCGCGGGCGAAGTGCAGCTAGTCGCAGTGAGTAAAAACGTAGGCACGGATGAGGTGCGCGAGCTGTATTCGCAAGGACAGATCGCGTTTGGAGAAAACAGAGTGCAGGAGCTGAAGCGCAAAAGCGAGGCCTTGCGCGAACTGCCGCTAAAGTGGCACTTCATCGGCACGCTACAAAGCAACAAAATCAATCAGCTCATCGCTCTGCGCCCGACGCTGTGGCAGAGCTGCAACAGTTGCGAGCTCGCGCTTGCCGTAAATAAGCGGCTAACTTATCCGCTAGATACGCTGCTGGAGATCAACGCTGCGGGCGAGAGCTCCAAAACGGGGCTAGATAAAAACCGCGCGGTGGAGGAGTTTTTGCGCATCAAGCAGGAGTGCAAAAATCTAAATTTAATCGGCGTGATGAGCATCGGCGCGCACGTGAGCGAGCCCGCGCAGATCGCGCGAAGCTTCGAGGCGACGCGTGAGATCTTCGATGCGCTCGTGCCGCACGGCGCGCGGATCTGCTCGATGGGGATGAGCGATGATTTTGAGCTCGCGATCAAATGCGGCTCGAACATGATCCGCCTGGGTAGAATTTTATACACCTAGGCCCTGAGAGGCGGGCCTTAGCGCGCAAGTGAATTTTATACCGCTTTTATTAGGCGGCGCGTTTGATTTGTCGCGCGAGCTAAATTCGGCGCGTAACTTGAAATTTAGCGCAATGCTTGATTTTACGCGCCGTTTAAAATTTAGCGCGTTATTGAAATTTTACGCGGCGCGGTAATGCGACATCAAATTTTAAACTTCGATAAAAATTTATTCGCAACGACCTAAATTTTAAAGACGCGGCGATATAAAATTTTAAGCGCGATCCGTATAAAGACGGAATTTTAAAAGATGAAATTTCAAAGTAGCGGCAGCTGGCGTACATCGCGCGCACGCTGGTTCAGGGCGCGAAAGTGATCTTTATGGATGAGCCCACCAACGGGCTGGACTTCGGCAATCAAATCAAGCTACTCGAGATGATAAAAGCTCTAGGCGACGAGGGCTACACCTTCGTGCAGACGACGCACTACCCGCGGCATGCGAAGTTCGTTTCAAGCTTGACGCTATTTATAAAAGACGGCGAAATTTTAGCCTTCGGGAGCAGCGAGCAGCTCATAAATGCCGAAAATATTGATAAAATTTACGGCATAAACTACGAAAGATACGAGGATAGATTATAAATTTTTACGGGCGCGTAGCGCCGTTAAATTTAGCCGAACTAGGGTAAAATTGCGCGTATAAAATAACTTTTTGGCGACAAGACGGCGCGCCGAAAAACGCCAAGCTGCGGATCGCGGCTGCGGCAATGTAATCTGCAAACCGAATTGCTAGCGAGCAAAACGTCTAAATTTAAACGATAAATTTAAAAGGAAAATCATGACTCCGCGCGAGATATTTTTAAACGGCTGCAATGAGATTGCGGCGAATTTCACGGACTTCAAGCCCACGCAAAAGGGGCAAAAACTAACGAAGCTTGCAAACGACAAGGAGATTTTATTTGAAATTTATTTTGGCTCCAGCATGCGCAATTACTCAGGCAGTGTGAGTATCCTACCGCAGATCGCAATCTACTGCAAGCGCCTAAAAAAGCTGATGCAAGAGGAGCTGTCCTACTCAACCGATCTTGTTTTCGTATCGCACCTGGGCTATCTCACGCCGCGCAAACAGTTTCGCGACTGGCAGCTCGCAGGCGCTAGCTTCGAGCCCAGCGTTCGCGAGATTAGCGCGGCTATCAAGGACTACGCGCTGCCTATTTTTGAGCTTTTTGAGGATAAACAAAAGGCGGTGGAGTTTATGATGCAGCGCGGGGCTAAATTTAACAAAAATCTAAGCGCTTTCGATCTGCGCCCGATCTACTTTATCTATTATCTCGGCGGCAGGGACGTGGCGGAGGCGTTTTTTAACGTCTGCCTAAGCGAATGTACCTACAAAGGGCGATTTTATAAGCTTTATGAAGAGCTTGCAAACGGCGCGGAGGCGGATTTTAGCAAGAGTTTGTTTGTGGGCGATACGGAGGAGAAATTTGCATTTGTAAAAGGACTTAAAATTTTAAATGGCTGAAGCTTTAATTCAAATTTTAATCGTAATTTTTAGCGTCTTGCTTCTGGGCGGGATTATTTGGACGCTCTTTTGGCGCAACCCTCGCAAGCTTAGCTCGCGCCGGCTTGCCGCGATAGATGGGATAAGCGAAGCAGACGCGGTAAAAAGGCTTTCCGTGAGGCCGTTTTTGTTCTGGCTAGAGCGGTTTTTTATCTCGTGCGAGAGTCTTTGGTTCGATCAAAATTTCATCTACGTTTTTGACGGACAGAAGCTCGCGGCGAGGTATAAATTTGAGCAAATTTTAGCGCTTGAAGTTACAAAAATACGGATAAATCATGCTAGGATTTGGCGGATCCGCTTTGCGGACGGCGCGAGCGAGTATAAATTTGTGCCCGCCGCTTCGATTTTTACGCCAAACTTTAAAGAATTTTTGCAAATTTTACGCGATAAAAACCGAGGCGCGATCAAGACGGAGTCTAGATTTTGGGAGAGCGTTTAGCGCGGCAGAATTTTACAAAGCGGATTTTCAAAAAATAGAAAAGGCGCGGAGCTTTCAGGCGCGATCGTCACAAAGGGCGGCAAAAGCTACGCGCGAAACCGCAAGAAGCGATAAATAGATAAAAGGGGGCAAAATGAAACGTTGAAGCAAGCTTCAAAAACGGCTTTACGAACTTGTGGATAAAAGCATTGATTTTAAGCTCCACTGCACGGTTTATAGGATGCAAAGCAGACGCGGCAGCACGGATTTGCCGCGATATTTTATCACGCTTGCGGGCGAGATTATTTTTGATTACCCGAAGGATTTCGTGCTAAAAAGCGGCAGCGTAAAAAGCCTAGCACAGGGCGCTCTAGCGAAAATTTATCCGTATGGTAACGACATAAGCGACATCGGCGAGCTTATCCGCGAATATATCGACACGCCCAAAGAGGAGCTGTTTGCAAAGCACTTTGGTGCCGATGAATGGGGGCTTGCAAATATCCTAAAGGCCGCCGACAAACGCATCGGCAAAAGGAGGCTACAAATTTTAGCCAAAAACAGGAAAAATCAAGCGATGCAAAAGGTAATAGCGGCTAGATTGGAGGCTTTACAATAAATCCAAGCAGCGATTTAAATGCGGAGCGAACAAGCGCGGACGATAAACTAAAAATTTTGATTTATAAAGAGGCTTTTAAAATTTAACTGCGATCGTTCGGCGAAAATTTAAAGGATCGCAGGCGGATAAAATATGCAGAGGTGGGCTTGCCTTAGCACTTTTCGCCGGACGGTTTGAAATTTCAGGCGGATTTGGGCGTGGCGTATAAAATTACGCTAAAATTTAACGAAAAATTGGTGCGATCTGCCCATTAAAATCAGGAAAGGATAATGATGATTTTAGCTTCAAACTACGATGAGATCGACTTTGATGCGCTTTATAAGGCGCAAAAAGCAAAAAGCTCATTCGGCAAAAAGCTGGCCGAGCATTGGGACAAAAAGGCGCCGAGCTTCAGCGAAGGCGTGATGAAAAGCGCCTATGCGCGAGACTTTCTATCGCGCGTAGATTTTTCGGGCGCTTCGACGCTACTTGATTTTGCATGCGGCGTAGGCGCGCTAAGCGTGCTGGCAGCGGAAAAGGTGGATCAAATTTACGGCTATGATTTTTCGCCCAAAATGCTGGAGTTTGCCCGCAAAAACGCTCGAATTTATGGCGCGAAAAACGTTAAATTTGCGCAAAAAGCTTTCGAAGACGACTGGTCGGACGTGCCTGCGTGTGATCTCGTTTTTGCTTCACGCTGCCTCGAGGTGGATGATCTAAAGCCTGTATTGCTAAAACTGCTCTCAAAAACTAAAAAGGCGCTTTACATCACGTTTAAGGTGGGCGGCAGCTTCGTGGATGATGAAATTTTGGATGCAATAGAGCGCGAAGTGGAGCAAAAGCCCGACTTCGTCTATCTTTTAAACATCTTGTTTCAAATGGGCTATTTGCCAAGCCTAAGCTACATAAAGGCCAAGTGTCATGCGGGCCCAGAAACAAGCGCACAGGAGCTCATACAAAAGACGCGCTGGATGCTCGGCGGTGAGCTAAGCGACACGGAGGAAGCGCGGCTGGCGGAGTATTTTAACAGCGGCAAATACGAGCCAGAACGCGATTTTATGCACTGGGCGTTCGTGCGAGTGGATAAAACGTATGGGCTTTAGCTTGGTTGCCTTATTTTATGAATAAAGCAGGATAAATTTTGAAGCTAAATTTAGCTAGAAAAGAAGCGTAAATTTAGCCTGCCAAAAATTTTATCGATAAAATTGCAAGAGCCGGTAAGTATTCATTTTTAAAAATTTAATGCAAAATCGGGATCGCTTGTCTGCCAAAAAAGAAGCAAGCCAAAAAGCCCGCTTCATTAAATTTAAAACGCTACGGAGTAAAAAAGCAAAATTTGAGTTAAAATAACCGAGAAAGGCGGTAAAAATGCAAACGCAAAAAGACAAAATCCCCGCGGACATCAGCCAAATTCCGCAAGAAATTTTAAAAAGCTACGATAGATTTCGCTTTTGTAGATATCTGTTTTTAGGGGCACTTTTGACTTTCCTGATTTATATCGTCGTGTTTCTTACGTTTGTACATAATGTGCCCATAATGTCGTTTTTATGCACGCTCGCGCTATCTGCGATAAATATACTCGTCTGCATAAACAGGCTGAAGTATAAAAAATACGCCCTGCTTTTATTTAGCGATGCAGATAAGGCCTTTATGCTTATATGGATACATGTGGCTGCGATATTTTAAGTCCTTTATGCTTTAATCGGATTTTATTTACAGATAAAATATCACATAGACTGGGATACACGTCAGATTATACCCGCTATTTTTATCGCTATTCCGGTGGCGATAATAACATATAACGCAAATCCGGAATTTGACGCCGATGAGACCGTGTATCTACCGGCGCCAAAATCGCAAGCAAAAATCAGAGGAGTGGTCGATGATAAAATTTCCGGCGAGCAAAATTTTAACAAAACAAACGGCAAGGCGCAAGGCGCCCAAGATGAAGCCGCTAAATTTGAGCAAAAATTTAAACGAATTTTTAAATAACTTTATCGCGCAAATATACTTCATCAGCTCCTTGTCGAAGTATCCTTTTGCTATGGAATGACAGCTTAAATTTAGAATTTAAATCAATCCAAAGCAGCACTTTGCGTCTTTAAATTTGCAAGCCCACCATTTAAATATATCTTATTTATCTGCGTTCATTAAAACGCTTTAATTAGCTGAGTGTAGAAGTAAGAATAAAGAAGCGTGGATATTTTAGGCATAGCAAATGCGTTTAAATTTGATCTTAAACGCTCAAGGCTACTGCGTTAGCTTGCATTTCAGCGCCTCTTGCAAAAGCGCATTGGCTACTACTCTCTCCTTTTTTACGAAAATAAAATTTTCGCCGTATTCGCTCTGCAACTCACTTTGCGGATCAGCGCCCGTATGCATCACTATGATATTTGCTTTTAGATTAGAGCCGTTTAGCATCTTAGCGACGATGTCTAGCTTTTGCTGATTTGCGATCGTTAGGATGATGACCGACGCTTCGCGCGCATGCAGCTCGTCGATTGCGGTTTTTTGCATTATATTTACAAAGTATATATTCTCGCCGCGCGATTTGCCCAGATCCACGAGCTCTAAATCACTCTCGGCGACTACGTATAGCAGCCCCTGATCTTTAAGGCGCAGCACCACTTCCTGCCCTATCCTGCCGTAGCCTGCTACAATGATATGATTTTTCATCGGCGGGATTTGAGTTTTATGCTCCTCATCCTCGAGCTTTTCAACCTTAGACTCGAAACGGTTGGCGATTTTGTTTAAATTTTTAAGAATAAACGGCGTTAAAATCATCGTCGCAGTTACGACTGTAATTAAAATTTGCCCGTTTTCCTTACTTAGCATATCGCGGCTCATCAGTAGCGAAAAGATCGCAAGCGCAAACTCACCTATCTGGCATAGCGACAGCGCCGCTTTTAGCGCTATCCTTTTGCCGGTCGAGAGAAATAAGATCGCGTATATCACTCCCGTTTTAAGCGCCGTTATCACGATGATAGCGAGCAAGATTAACCCATAGTGCGAGACGATGACTTCGAAATTTATCTGCATGCCGATAGTGATGAAAAAAAGTCCGAGCAGTATGTCCCGAAACGGCGTCAGATCGGCCTCTATCTCGTGTTTATACTCGGTTTCTGCGATGAGCATGCCCGCGATGAATGCGCCCAGCGTGTATGAAAAGCCGAAAACGTGCGCCAAAAAGCTAGCTCCCACGACGGTAAAAAGGATGGTCGCGATGAAAATTTCTTTAGAATTCGTCTTTACGACGTAGTGGAGGAAGCGGTTGAAGGCGAATTTGCCGAGCACAAAAAGGATCACCACCACTATGGCGGCGCTTACAGCGGTTTTTAAGATTAGATAGTTCACGGGGGTGCTGTCGGTCGAGCCGAAGATGTCGATCATCAGCAAGATCGGAATGACGGCGAGGTCCTGAAAGAGCAGGATGCCAAGCACCTTGCGCCCGTAGTTTTGGTTGATTTCGCCTGTTTCGTTGAGCGTTTTTAGCACGATCGCCGTAGAGCTAAGCGCGAGCGCAAGCCCGATAATCATCACGGTTTTTATGTTTCCGCCGAAAGCTTGATCGATGATGAGCGCTAGAATAATACCGGTGCCAAGCACTTGGAGTATGCCATTAAAAAATACGTCCTTTTTCATACTCATCAAGTGATGGAAGCTAAACTCAAGCCCGATGGTAAACATCAAAAAGACGATGCCAAATTCCGCCAGCTCAGACATATGGGCGTTTTCAACGCTACTTAGGCTATAGATCTGCGAAAAGCACACGCCCGCGACGATATAGCCGATGATGGTGGGAATTTCAAAAATTTTAAAGACGATATTTAGCACTATCGCAAGCGCCGTGATCGCAAGAAATAGCTCTATAACAAGCTCCATTAACTCCCTTTTTTTGTAAGATTATGCGTAAAATTTAGCGCTAAATTTATTGTTAAGTTTTACATTATGCGACCATCTACCGGAGGCGATAATCGATGAAATTTTATCTTTTCATATAAATTTACGGGTAAATTTTATAATGTGATTTTACTAAAATCCCGCTTAAAGATAGAGAAATTATGTCGTACTTTACCACTAAATTTAGAGGCTCGCGGCAAAATTTTAAAATCTAACGCGGCTTGGAATTTTAAATTTTAAAGCTAAATTATATCAAGGCGGTTTTTAAATTTAATTGCAAGAAAATTCGCCCGAGTTTGCTTAGTGCAACTTTAAATTTGACGCGCTCACAAATCCGCATTGAAAGTCAAAATTTATCGCTTGAATCTACGCTTAAGAGCCGATCTTGCTTTTTGATAGTATTAAAATTTCAGCTTATAGCGCCAGGATCTGTTTTTTGCTGAGCTTTAAAATCTTTATCTTGCAGATCCTAGTCTGTCTCTCCGCCGAGTTCTAAAATTCTAGCCCGCAGCTCCTCGATCTCGCGCTCATACTCAGCGATCCTTTCTTGCAAGTGAAAGATCACGTCCACGCCCGCAAGATTGACGCCAAGCTCCTTTGTAAGATTTAAAATCATGCGTATGCGGTCCATATCGTGCGCCGAATATAGTCGCATATTGCCCTCGGTGCGACCCGGGCTCACGAGCCCTTCGCGCTCGTATTGCCGTATTGTTTGAGGATGAATATCCAAGACCTTCGAGACTATCGATATGAGATAAACCGGCTCATCGTAATCATGCATTTTGATGCCTCCTTATAGCTTTTGCAGCGCGGCTTTGACGTCCTCATCCAGCGAATCAACGTCAGGCAGGACGACATTTACCACCGCGTATAGATCGCCTAAAATTTTACTCTTGCGGTTTTGCACGCCGTAGCCTTTTAAGCGGTATTTCTGCCCGTTTTTGGTATTTTTTGCGATCTTTATCGTTGCGCTTTTACTTGGCGTCGAAATTTCTACTTTTCCGCCGAACAACGCCGTTTTCAAAGGAATATCTATCTTTTTGAAAAGATCGTCGCCTTCGCGGCTGTACTCGGCGCTTGGCGCGATTTTTATCTCTAAAATTAGATCGCCGCTTTGAGCGCCTGATTTTTGTCCTTTACCCCTGATGCGTAGCTTTTCGCCTGCATTGATGCCCGCGGGTACTTTAAATTTAACCGTCTCGCCGCCCACGCGCACGCTCATCTCGCCGCCTTGTATCGCGGTTTCAAAAGGAATTTCAATCGAGCTGTGCGTATCTAGGCTCTGTGTGCCGCCAAAGCCGCCACCGAAACTACTGCCGCTAAAGCCACTAAAACCTTCGCCGCCACCGAAAGAGCTGAAACTAAATCCACCGCGCGAGCCTGCGCTTTTTGCGCCGAAGGAGCCGCCGAAAATGCTGTTTAGGATGTCGTTTAGATCGCCCATGTTCGCCGAGCCCTGCGCGAAATCGTGAAAATTCTGCCCACCGAACATCTCGTCGCCGTGGCGGTCGTACTGCGCGCGCTTTTTCTCGTCGCTTAAAATTTCATACGCAGCGTTGATCTCTTTAAATTTATCCTCAGCTCCTGGTTCTTTATTGATATCGGGGTGATACTTGCGAGCTAGCCTGCGGTAAGCTTTTTTAATCTCTTCGGCGCTTGCTGATTTATCCACGCCTAAGGTTTCGTATAAACTGCTTGTACTTGCCATTTTAATCCTTAAAATTTTAAATTTTATGTAGATTATATCATAAAACTTTAGTGAGTGTCAATCAAGTTTGCTAAATTCTATTTATAAATTTTAATTTTGCGTTAAGAATATATTAGCGGACAAAATTTATAATTCCGCCAAAATTTCATTATCACAAAGGAAGCAAAAATGAAAAAATCGATCATCATATCGATAGCTTTAGCAGGTGCGCTTTTTGGCGCCAGTATCGACATCAAAGAAGCTCCAAGCAATTATGAACGCGTAAATCCGGGCTTTAATCAAGACGTGGTGCTTTCGTATCATAGCTCACTTGCGGACGTAAAAAAATCCGTCGTCAATATCGCAACTAAAACCAAGATTAAAGCAGGCAATAGCCCGATGTCACAGATGTTTGACGATCCGTTTTTTAAGCAATTTTTCGACTTTGATATTCCGCAGCAGCAGGAGCGCGAGGGAAGCTCGCTAGGCTCTGGTGTCATCATCTCCGAAGACGGCTATATTGTCACAAATAATCACGTAATAGAAAATGCCGACGAAATCGTAGTTACGCTATTAGAAGGCGATAAGGAATATAAAGCCAAGGTGATCGGCACCGACCCTAAAACCGACCTTGCAATTATTAAAATCGACGAAAAAAATCTCTCTGCGGTTAAATTTGCCGACTCGTCCAAGGCTATGGAGGGCGATATCGTCTTTGCTATCGGAAATCCTTTCGGCGTGGGCGGCACCATCACTCAAGGCATAATCTCAGCGCTAAATAAAAACAATATCGGGCTAAATCAATACGAAAATTTTATCCAAACCGACGCTTCGATCAACCCGGGCAACTCAGGCGGTGCACTAGTGGATAGCCGCGGCGCACTTTTGGGAATAAATTCCGCTATTTTAAGTCGCGGTGGCGGAAATAACGGCGTAGGCTTTGCGATCCCTTCAAATATGGTAAAAGAGATCGCTGAAAAGCTCATCACAAACGGCAAGATCGAGCGTGGCTTTATAGGCGTTACGATCTCAGATATGTCTAAAGATCAAAAAGAGCTCTATGAAAGTAAAGAGGGCGCGCTAATCTCCAGCGTAGAAAAGGATATGCCTGCCGATAAAGCAGGCATCAAGCGCGGCGATTTGATTACCAAAATAAATGGCAAGTCTATCAAAAACGCCAACGAGCTAAAAAATTTAATCGGCTCAATGGCTCCAGGAAGCTCAGTGGATGTAGAATTTGAGCGCGACGGCAAAAGTAAGAGTACGACTATCAAGCTAGACGCGATGAAATCCGACTCCACCACCTTAGGCTCAGCCGGCGAGGACTCAAAAAGCGCGATAGAGGGGCTAAAGCTAAGGACGTTGAATGATAGCTTACGCCGCAAATATAACCTCGACGACGATGTCTCGGGTGCCCTCGTCTTAAGTGTCAAAGATGGCTCAAAAGCCGATGATTACGGCTTTGAGGTAGGCGACGTGATCATCCAAGTCGGTCAAAACGATGTCAAAAGCTCAGACGATTTCGATCGGTATATCAAAGATTACAAGGGCAAAAAGACCCTAGTCTGGGTCATCAGACGCGGGATTCCGCAAGGTCTTGTAATCCGCTAATCCAGATTCGTCAGGCTTTAGCTGCGAGAAACGCGCAAGCGTTAAAATTTAACCGCGGCAAGCCCAGCTCAAAGCATTAGCGGAGCTTGCGAATAAGCTAGCAGAAGTTTTTGGGATTTTGTGCTTTCTGGAAAGCGGAATTTCGAGCTTTCAAGCGCAAAAGATACATAAACTATAAAAAGGGCTTCCGGCAGGCATTAAAAGCTGCCGGAAGCCCTTTGTTATTTTAAACAGCTCCGAAAGCCCTTTGCCATTTCAAATACCGTTGAAAGCCCAAATTTCGCTTGAAATTCTTAGAATTTTAATTTTTTGCTTTTGTTTTCACTTATAATTTTTAAAATTTAACTCTCCGCGCCGCTACTTTATCGTTTTTATCGCCTCGCCTGGAACTTGCTTTAAAATTTTAATCTCTTTGTTAACAACATACCGCAGAAGTATGTGCTTCTAACCTAGAATTACTTCAAATTTTAATTCCTCTTGTATATTACTTCGCTTTAAATTCCACAAATTCAAATTTTAGAAAATTTGTGCCCTACCCCATTTCTTGATATCAGAAACTACTGCCTCTTAATTCTAATACTTTTCTCGCAGCGACGCTTCTTGGGAATTCCGCTGGCTAAATTTTAAGGTCGGAATTTTAAAATTCCATCATTTTGTAATCGTAATTTTTCGTTTAAGCTTCGATAACAAAAATAAGCTGAAATTTTACTTTATTATCGAAAACGTTACATCGCGATACCCATTTTTTCGCGTTAAGCTACCTTTCGTTAGAAATTTTATTAAATTTATTGTAAATAGGTATTTTTATAGTATAATGGATAGTTTTTATTTTTTACGAAGGATTACAACTATGAAAGAGATCAAAATCCCGATTATCTCAGGTCTGAGCATCGCTGCTACGCTAGCACTGATGCCGGTGCAAGCTTTAGCCGACAATGCAAAAGCGACAGTAACCGGCGGCGGTAGTGATGGTGTTTTGCATACTCCAGGCGGCGGGTATTACTCGGGTGGTTATGAAGGTGCCGGTAACGGAGGCGGCTCCAAAAATCATATAGTAACTATCACCGGAAATGCTTCAGGTACTGATATGTCTGGCTACAGTATATACGGCGGCGGTATGGGTCATCCTAGCATTACGCCTACGACATCGGCCGATGGAAATCAGATCACCGTTCAAAACCGCGCTACCGTTACTACCGTAATAGGCGGTGAAGGTATAGGCGCAACAGGCAATACCGTAAACATAATAAATGCAACCGTTAATAGAGTCGTTCTCGGCGGCAACGGCACTTGGGCAGGAAAGAGACCTCAATCGGGAAATGCCGTCGGCAACACAGTAAATATCGAAGGTAATAGCCATATAATCGGCGATAATAACACCGTGGGGAGCTTCGAAGCTATAGTGTCGGGAGGTCGTGCTAGATATGGTCACTCCGCAGAAAATAATACGGTAAATATAAAAAGCGCAGCACAAATAGATAAATACAGGATAGAGGGGGCCACCATACACGAAGGTGGCTCTGCAAAAGGTAATAGCGTAAATATTACGGGTGCTATCGTCTTAAACAGCGGTCAAGAAATAGACGGCGCGGTATCTGTATCTCCAAATTTCGTTAGTACATTAGAGGAGAATTATGTCGTCATAAACAGCGCCGGCGCTAAGCTTCAAAATATAACAGGCGCCAATGCTACTAGAGAGGGCATTACCATTGGAAGCAAAGCTACGGCTAGCAAAAACTACGTAAAGCTACAAAACGGAGAGGTTCAATCTACTACGGGCTCATATATGGCAGCCGTTTCTAACGACAATTACTCTGAAATCAGCGGCGGAAAGGTTATAGGTGACGTTCACGGAGGCTTCGGCGGAGGTTCTGGTACCAATCACACCGCTACTAGCACGAATGATTACGTCAAAATAAGCGGCGGCGAGATAGGCGGTAGCGCTTACGGCTTCCGCAACGTAAATGGAGATATAGCCGAAGGTCATGTCTTGATGAGCGGCGGTAAGGTAGGTGGTAGCGTCCACGGCGGACTCAGCGAAAGCGGTAAAATTTCAAAAAGCTACGTTACCTTAGACGGCGGCGAAGTAGGTCACGACGTCATCGGCGGAAGTAGCGTTAGTAGCGACGTAGAAGAAAACAAAGTAGAGATCAAGCAAGGCGCGAAAGTAAGTCATGACATCATCGGCGGAAGAAGCGATAAAGGTACTGCTTTTAAAAACACAGTAATAGCGGATTTAACGGGCACAAGCGTCTATCAAGTAATCGGCGGAACAAATCATATCGGTAGCGGTAGTGGGCAAGCGAATAATAACCGCGTGCAACTAACGGGCGACGGGGTAAGCAGTGCGGTAAATGGACCTGCCCTAGGTGGACGCGGCGAGACAGGCGTCAGCAACAATGAATTCTCCGCAACGGGAATTATCTTTAATGATAACGTTTCGGGTGGAACTACGTCAAGTGGCGACGCTACGGGAAACGTTTTAACCTTGTCAAATTCTAAAGTAGAGGGTGGTAAACAAGTCAAAGGCGGTAACGCAGCGGCCTCCGCATCGGGTAACCGTGTAAATTTATGGAGTCATACCACCGTAACGGGAGATGTTTTCGGCGCGGAGGCTGTGGGGGCAAATAGTGATAATAATACGGTACATTTATCAGATAGCACCGTCACCGGCACGATTTACGGCTTATACGGCACCGGTAGCGGCAACGGCAACACCTTGATAAATGCTTCAAACGCTAGCAATCCAAATCATGCGGGTAATATCGCTAGATTTAATGTTTTAAATTTCCAAAACATATCAAATATGAATTCCGATGCAAGCAAGGCCGCACTTCAAATCACGGGTGGAGCTCAAACCGATATAAATAACGCTAAATTTCAATTAGATGGCACTGATTATAATGTAGATACTTATGCAATAGGCGACGGCGAGAAGCGCTATCTGATCCATAATGAAAGCGGATTTATCGGTTTTGACGAAACGCAAACGACTAAGCGCACTGATAACGTATTTACGATCAAAAATGCCACTACCTACTCGATGAATTTAAAAGGTCTGATGAAAAATGATGACGGAAAATCCATCGTCATTCAAGGTAAAAAGAAAACCGACCGCACTATCGATGGAGCGTTCGATAACGGCGAGGTTGGTAAATACTCCGGTCCTGCGGGCAATCCTACTATCAACGTAGGCGAGAATCCAAATGCACCGGAGAATTTCGGCGGGCTAGATATCGATATGACCGGCACTAATAATGCTAAGATAAATTTAGTAAGTGGCAATAATATAGGCACGATAAAAGCTGATGGCAACGACGAGATAAATGTCGGTAAAGACGGTGCCAATCCGCTAGTGCCGGGCAATATAACTGCAAAAAATATCGAAAAATCAGGCCCCGGCAAACTAAAGATAAATTTCAATTTGCCTAACAACTATAATGGAGGTAATCCTGCGATCAAACTTACCGACAACGGGCTTACGGATTTAACTGGTACTGACGTCAATGTAAATAATGCCAAAGACGGCACCACATACACACTCGTTAAAAAGACTAACGGCGGCACTATAAATTTCAACGATAGAAGTGTCCAAAAAGACCAGACCTATACTATCACAGACAAAGATCACTATCAATATGATGGCGAGACTTTTAGAAGAGAAAACGGCAATCAAGAGCTTGTTTATAAAAAAGGCGTTGTTCCGGATAATTGGAGCGACAATGACTTCGATAGCAACGAGCTAACTAAGAATCAAGCTAGCAATGCAGCTCAAGCAGGCGCTCATAAACTATTCGGCAATAAAAATAATACCGTAATCGTAAAAGAGGGCGCAAGCAATCTGGGCAATAAAAACATAAGCTCAGGTAGAGCTGACGTCAAAGATACTGATACGCCTAATACTATCCACAATAACTACACTACGATCAAAGGCGGAACGGAATTTGGCGATATATATGCAGGCTATGGTGATAGTGGAACCCAAGATGTTTACAACAACCATCTAAGCTTTGAAGAAACTTCAAAAGGTGCGGTAGTAAACGGAAATATCGGTGCGGGCTATAACGCTAATGGAAACGTTCACGACAATACGGTAACCACTGATGATACCACCATTAACGGCAATGTCTACGGCGCACAGACAGCTAACGGCAATGCAGTTAAAAACATTGTAAATCTACAAGGCAGTAGAGTAGGTGGCGATGTATACGGCTCAAAAGCTAGCGGCTCTGCGACAAACAGCACAGTAAATCTAAGTGGTACGCAAGTCACTGGCAACGTCTACGCAGCAGATGCTGCTAGCGGCAGCGGTAATACCGTAAATTTCTATGGTGGTAAAGTCGGTAAGACTATCTACGGTCTATCCAGTGCAAGCGGCACAAATAACACCTTAAACGTCTACAATGCTTCCACCCAAAAAACCGCAGGCGATATTAAGAATTTCAATGCTCTTAACTTCGACGGAATTTCGGATGCTAACGGCAATGCTGCAACCGCTGCTTTAAATTTAACTACTAATGCCGATACGGACATTAATAACGCTAAGTTTAAACTTGGCGGCGAAGAGTACGACGTAAATAAAGATACCTACGGCTCGCTTAATATCGAAGAGGGTAAAGAGTATCACCTTATCCGCAATGCGGGCAATACCTTTACGAATTTTACCGAAAAGGCTAAGCAAACGGATAATGAATTTACTATTACCGGTAAGAGTAGCTATGAGATTAACCTTAAAGGCTTAATCCAAAGTGCCGATAATCAATCTATCCTAGTTCAAGGCAAAAAGCTTACAGGTAGAAATATTTCTAACGACGGTAAATTTGATAACGAAGAAATTGCTAAATATACTCCGGAGCTAAGCAATGGTGCTAATATTAACGTAGGAAAAACTCCGGGAGCTAATAAAGATTTTGAAGGACTTGACATAGATACTTCAAATACCCCTAACGGCGTTAAATCTAAAGTTACTTTGGTAGATGGTAAAAATATCGGCACTATCAAAGGAGATGCTGACGATACCGTAAACGTAGGTAAAACTGACG
This sequence comes from uncultured Campylobacter sp., assembly GCF_937973075.1. Classification (GTDB taxonomy): domain Bacteria; phylum Campylobacterota; class Campylobacteria; order Campylobacterales; family Campylobacteraceae; genus Campylobacter_B. The sequence continues at coordinate 969 of NZ_CALBWL010000007.1, read as the reverse complement.
GCTCTTTAGTACCGGGCACTATCGAAGCTAAAAATATCGTGGGCGTTGGCAAGTTAAATTTCAATATGCCTAATGGTTACAACGGCGATCCGGCTCTTAAACTAACTGGCAATACCCCTACAAATCTAATCGGTACCGACGTTAAGATAAATAATGCTCAAAAAGATAAGGACTATACCCTAATTAAAGGCAACGCTGATATAAATTTCCAAGATAAAACCACTCAAAAAGAGCAAGTCTATAACATTATAGACAACGCTCACTATCAATATGACGGCGAGACCTTTAGAAAGCAAAATAACAATAAAGAGCTTATCTATAGAGAAGGCACCATTACCGATGCTTGGAACGACAACGACTTTGATAGCAACGAGCTAACTAAGAATAAAGCTGATAACGCGCATCAAGGCGGAACACCTCTATTTGATAATAAAGGCAACACCGTAAATATCGTATCTACTGCAGGCGATCTAAGCACTAAATCCGTTTACGGCGGTGCGACACTAAGCGGCAGTACGGATGACGTATTTAACAATACCGTAAACATTAACGGTGCTGATACTAAAGAGATTTTTGCCGGTGCTTCTAAAGGTAGCGGTAGGGTTTACGACAACGTAGTAAATTTCAATGCAGGAAGCGTAGTAAATGCTATTAATGGCTCTGACGATGCATCTAACGCAAGAGGCAATAATAGTGGCAACACCCTAAACGTAAATAACGCTCACACTCAAAAAACCGCAGGCGATATTAAGAATTTCAATGCTCTTAACTTCGACGGGGTTACCGCAGCTACTAACGGAGCTATCGATAAGGCTGCTTTAAATTTAACTACTAATGCCGACACTGATATCAATAACGCTAAATTTAAACTAAACGGCGAAGAGTATGACGTAGATAAAGATACCTATGGCTCACTTAATATCGAAGAGGGTAAAGAGTATCACCTTATCCGCAATGCGGGCAATACCT
>NZ_CALBWL010000006.1 GCF_937973075.1 uncultured Campylobacter sp. | reverse complement strand
TAGAAATCGTGTATGCTAAAGTCAAGCCATAAGAAATCATAGCGGTTTAGGGCGGCAATTTTGCAGAAGCGGCAGTGGGTTTATCTGATCAAAGTGTATAGCGTAGCGCGAGCCTGACGGCTAAAAAGACCACAAGAGGATCCTTATTTTTTCAGAAATAATTATATTACAAACAAAAATAAAAAGAAAGAAAAGTAATCGAAACATGAAATAAGCACCTATATATCGGAATTAAATGAAAGTAAAAAGAAAAGACTTAGTGGTGGTTAGAGGCGACTTGACGATGTCATTAATAGGCCCAATAATACGTTGTTTCGACGATAAAAACGGCAAAAATATTTTTCAAATATTTTTTGGACGATTAAGTTTTTAAGCTTCAAAAATGCGATAATGAAAAGTTTACTTTTCAATATTAAAGGCGAGCAAGTGTCCTAGAATAGGGCTTTACGATTTAGAAGTTTTGCAGTTTTTAAGTTTCGCAAGCTTAAACGGCTAAATCTCTCTTAAGAATTGAGAAATTTCACAGATTTTTTAGCTCGAAACTTAATTAAGGTTTTTTTGTGAAACTAAGCCGTTTTAATCGTTTCACTCTTGCCACTCGTTAGCTTTGTAGATGCCTAAAATGTAAATCGTCTCGCTCTCTATTAGATACGGGATAACGTAGCCTTTAAAGATTAAATCTCGTATGTTCTCGTCATCAAAGCTCACGGATTTACGATACATAAAGGGATTAGCGCTCGTAGTTTGTAGCTTTAAGATAAGTTCATCTCTAAACGCTCGCGCCCCGCTCGGGCTGTCCTTTGCGATAAAGTTGAATATCGCCTTTAGCTCGCGGTTAAAACGCGCCGTGCGCTTGATTATCATTTTTCCATCTCGGCTTTTAACGTCTCTAGCGGATAGGTTTTAAGCTCGCCGCGCCTGATAGCTTCTATGTCTGCTTTGTAGTCTGCAATCCTTTGCTCCATAGTTTTGCCGTCGTCATAAATTGGATATTCGCTTTTTTGCTCTATCGTATCGCGTGCGCTCGCTTCGTCTATTAGCCCTTTGCCTTTTAGGGCTTCGTCCGCACGAGCGTTTAACTCTTTGGCGTATTCGTCCGTTAGTTCGGTCGTAAGCGTCTCAAAGCTTGCATTCGCGCTGCTAGCTAAAATCTTGCCTATGGCTACGAGCTGGCGCATTATGGTCTCGTCCGTTCGTATGGTTAGGGTCTGCATTTCTTAGCCTTTATTTTAAAATCCTAGAGATATTTTAACTTCTTGAGGCTTAGGGTTTGATAAGGGCACCCGAGTTTAAAATTTAGATAAAATTTTGGGGGATGATATATCAATTTTTGCGCTTGCGTTTTGGGGGTGGGGAGGGTCTTTTTTGTGCAGGGTATCGTTTAGGCTTAGTTCGTATGGTAGTTTAAGTTCTTGCTAGCGCATATGATTTTTTTGCACCTAAATTTTAGCTCTTAAGCGTTTATGCGTTTTGTCTCATTTTGACACAGGGTAATAAGCAAAGCACGATAAAAGGGGGGTTAGAGCCTTTAATAAACAAAAAGTAAATAATTTAAGTTTCAGGCATTTTTTTGCCTTCTAAACCCTTCTCAAACCTCGCTAGAATGGGAGTTTAAACGACTTTAAGAAATCCTAAACTGCTATTCATATATGCCTTTTCCCTTACACCTATTTTACACCTACCGGGTGCAAAATCTGTTTAACCCTCCCCGTGATTTTAGATATGCGGATTAATGGGATAGAGTTTAGGCGTTTGCTTAAAGTTTTAATAAAGGGAGCTGTGATTTAACTCACTCCCCTAAATGTCTACGCGCCTTTTAGCGGAGTGTGCCATTTGTAGCTACCTCTAGACTCCGCTTCGTCTTGTAACGCGCCCGCTTGCTCGTAAAGATAGCTTATGCGCTCCTCTAGCTTTTCGCATTCGCTCGCGTAGTAGTTGAATAGGCGGTAAGCTTGTAAGCCTGCTTCAAATGTCGCCCGCGCTTCGTCCATATCCTGCGCTCGCTTAGCTATCTCGGCTTTAAATTTAGCCCTTTGCTTATCGTCTGCGGTTCGCTTTAGCTCGCGCTTATGCAGACTAGTCCATAGCCTAAAGGCGAAATCTTTTAGCTGTTCGTAGCTGGGCGCGTCTGCGCCCTTAGCCAAATACTTCAAAGCGATATTAAAGTCTCTTTTATTCATTGCTCGCCCTTTCGCTTAGTTTGTTTTTAAGTTCGTCGCGCTCCTGCTGCACTTCGTAAAGCTCGTCGCAGGTCTCGCACCATTTTAGGTGCAGTTCATTGTAGAGCTTGCTTAGTTTCTTGTTTCTATCCTCTAGGATTATCTTATCGGCTAGCAGGGTCTGAATGCTTTGCTCACTATCTTTTAGCTGTCTTAGCGTGTGGATATTGCTACAATAGATTAAGTAAGCGACGTTGTAAATCGCCTGTTCGCTTACCTCATCGCCACCACCATTGTTTTGTTTAATAAGATTGTTAAAACTCTCTTTGCTTGCTGATCTGTCTGTGTCATTTAAAATCATCTTAAGCTCCTTGCTGATTTGTGTTTTGCTTTACCACACGATAAAGCGCCTCCTGCTCTAGTGCGCCACTCTCGCATAAACGAGCTATGCGCTCAATCCTTGCTAGGCTTTGCGTGGCTTCGTCCGCTTTCACCTCTAGGGCGTCATAAGCGTTAGATAGCTCCGTAAGCTTAGCGAATAGGTCATAAGCGCAGTCCTGCGCGCTCTCGTATGTGGCTAGGAATTGTGAAAACCCTTGCCTTGTTGAATGGTTGTGTTGCATTTTAGCTCCTTATGGTAAAACTCTCATCTTTAGTTAAATATTTGATAGAATCATATCATCTTTAATTTAATAAGTCAAGCATTTTTGCAATCTTTGATGAAGTATTTAGATAATATTTTACATTTATGATTAAAAATGATACAATTAGCTAAAATTTAAAGGGGCGAAAATGCTAAAAAGTGATTTTTTAAAGAGATTAAGCGACCTAGGTTTATCGGTTAATGATTTTGCAAATTTAACAAAATTAAGCGCGGGTAGCATATACAATTGGAATAACGAAAAAAAACCTATCCCGTCTTGGGTTGAGCCATTTTTAATATACTATGAAAAATCCACACGCTACGAAAAAATCAAAGAGCTAACTAAAGACATCTAACCTCATCGCCTCCTTTATCTGTTACATATCCGTTACATAGTATTCGCCGCCTAAAGCTTTTACGTAAATGACAATTTGTCAGTTACGTAAATCTCGTTTAGCTCTATGAATAAAACTCACCTAGCTTTAACGGGCGCAAAATTGCGTTGGTTGAGAAATCTAAATTGCCTTGACATTTACGTAAATTGCGTTTAGCTCCCTACGTTAAATGTAGGTAGCTTTAACAAGGAATACAGAGTTTAAAAAGGTGGGGGTATTTGATACCTACACCTTTAACGCCCTAAATTTTAAGAGCGTTAGCTTTTCCAATTTTTAGCGATAGCCCTTTTTCAGGATTTTTTGAATAATGCGTTTCTCTTTTTTGAGAAATCCAAAGGGTATGAGTTTAATACCACCCCACCCCTTTTTAATTCAGGGGGCGTCTTTATGCCCTAAGTTAAATTTAGCCCATCATTCCTTTTTTGCTATTGCATTATTCGTTTTTAGCGAATGGCGATATTTGGGGCATTGCTGCGGCGGCGCAAAATTGCGCTATCGGACGAATAGGCTATTTTAGGGGCTTTCTACGACTCCTTGCTTTTAAGGCGTCGGATAAAGCTCGCATTTTGTTTAAATCTCGCTTTATTTTATGCTTTCTTATGATGTTTCTTAATATCCTTTAGCTTCTCTTGGCATCTATCGTTTTATGCGGTTTTAATGTTTTGCAGTGTAATATTAAGGCTATGAGTAAAAACGAGAGATTGAAAGCACAAATCGATTTTTTAAAAACAATTGTCGTATTATTGCTTACGGCAATATTCGCAATGGCAGGTTGGTTAGTTACTATCCGAAAGACGGCTGAATTATTTGATGTGCTTTTAGTTGGCACGGCAACGCTTGCATTATCTGTTGTGGTGTTTTTGCTTGTTAGAATATCGATTAAGAGTTTAAAAGACTTGGAAAATTTAAAAGAAAGGCGGTAAGCTATGGTTACTTTTTTTGTAGTGTTTTTTGTCGTAGCTTCTCTCCTCGTTGTTAGTATTGGATTATTGCAGCTAGGCAAGATTTAAAAATGACTTACGGCATCGCATTTATTGTTATTAGCCTGCTTTGCATTGGCTTTGTAGTAGCGTTTACGATAAAGCAACTAAGTGCCAAAAGCTGATTTAAAGCTCTTTGATTTAACCCTCACATTTCGTAAATAAAGCCCTCTGATTGATTTTAAGCCGGTTTGTATGAGGCGCGCCCTCTTTTTGTCTTGTAGCCCCTTTATTTTAATCCTATGCACCTGCTACTTTTTCAGGCGCGCCACCTTTTTTGAAAAAATGCGCGAGAGTGTTTAAGGTTGAGAGCTCTGTTTTATCATAAAAGGGGTGGAAGTGAGAAAGGGAAAGTAAACGAAAGGGGGTATACTAAGGGGTCTGAAACTTAAATCGCATTTTTGGGTTTTGATTTTGAGGCGGAGCAAAGTGCCAAAACATAGGAGTGGGCGGGCATTTTTTAAAAAAAGTAAAATGGGCGTTTGTGTTTTCATTTACTATGTGCTTTAGTTTTGCTTCCTATACACGTTTTATCAAACCTTAAAGTAAATGAGAAAAGTAAAAATTGGCTTAAGGTTTGAGGTAAATTTTAGGCGTATTTTTATCGTTAAGGGGGGCAGGATTAAATCTGCCCCTTTTTTTATGGCATAGCGTTACGGATAGAATAGGGCGGTTGTAGTTTATCGATTGTTCGGCGATGAAGTCGCTAGCTTTAAAATGTCTTTGAAATCACTTACGGCTTGGCGTAGTTGAAGTTCTAGGCGTTCGGTCTTGGGTAGTAGGGCGGGCTTATTTAAATCGATTATGGGTGCGGTTGCCTCCGCTCGATACAAAGGAAAGCCTAGCTCGTTCTTTAACGCCTTATCGTAAAAATAAATCCTTTGCAGCGTGCCAAACTCTGCTTTTACATAGGCGGTGCTTCCGTATCTGATTATCTTAAATGCGTCTAGGTTAAAAGGTGTGTGGCTATCATAACAAAGGTCGATACTTGAAACGTTATTTATCGCGTCTAGCAGCTCTGCTATTAAATGGGGTAGCGGGGCGGGCTTATGATATTGCCTTAGTCCATAAAACTCGATAATGGCTTTTTGACGGCAATCATTAGGCGCTTTTGTGGTAGCGTAAAATATGCTAAGATTTTCAAGTTCGTAAAGATCTGTTATCTTTAGTCCGCGAAACTCATAACGCCCCGCGATTTTAATCTCTTTGGTGTCTTGCATTTTTCGCCACTTTAGCCCGTGCGCTTTGGCTATGCTTTTAAGCAGCTCAATTTTGCTAAACCGCTTTTTGGTTATGGCATTTTTAAAAAAGCTAGCGCGGATCGTATCGATGTGAATGTTTTGGGTTTCAGCCAATATTTTGTTTAGGTATGATAAAATTTCCATGTTTTACTATCCGTTCTAGGGGCGGTTTCGCTTGATACTAGCCGCCCTTAAATCCTTTTGAGATATTTAGCTTTTTATTCGAGGCGTGCCCCTTGCTTTTATCGCTTCGCATCAGCACGAAGTAAAGCTGCGGTTCTGTTATCATAGTAAATTCTTTAACGCCGTAGCCGGTATCAAAGCTACCTAAGTTTAACTTATCCAGCTCAAACTCCGATAGTATCGCATCTTTTACCACGCTTGCATTAGTAAGCCCTAATGCCTTGCAAACGTCGGCTAGCCGCTGCAGCAGCGCGCGGGTCTGCTAAGATATCTTGAATGCTGGTAGCTTTAGCCGATAGGATAAAATCGCTCGCCCAATCCCTAAAGATTATCGTCTGCGGGGTCTCTGTCAGTTTAAAGCCTAGAGTAATAACGCCCTTTTTAGTCCAAAATACCATTTTTTGAGGCGTCGGATACACCCAGGACAAATCGGGCGGGGTGTCTACACCCCCGTGTGGATTAGAGCAGGGGGCATCAATAACTCCGCCTTTGCCGTCGTGATATACGTCTTTTAAGTAGTAATGCACGCCCTCGACATATTCAGTCGCGCCCTGCGTGCGTTGCTTCCTTACCGCTTTTTGAGTTACGCCGTAAGCTTGGGCTACTTGTCTATCCGATAAACTCCAAGTATCGCGATACTCCAAAATCTCTAAATCAAGATTGTTAAATTTTACTATCGCGCTCATTTTGACCTCCTTGCTCTTTCAGCTCTACACCCACAGCCTTTAGCCACTGGACGGCTTTGGCTCTTTGGGCGTCATCTTTGAAATAAGCGATTTTGTGGTCTTTCTTTACCTCATCGCGCCATCTGCGACTTATCAATCCGCTTTGCTCTAGTTGTAGCAAATAGACGTTTTGATTACTTGCGATAATGCTTGCCGCCCTTATGGGCTTATCACTATTTATCATTTTTAGCAAAATCTGCTTTTTTACTATCGACGTTCTCATTTTTTTTATCCTTTCTTATGCCCGCTTTGACCTCTAGGGCTTTAATGCTCTGCTCTTGCGTCCTTGTGATGTGGAATAAGTCATAAGCGCAGTCTAACAGCTCCTGTGACGCTCCGTCCAGGCTCTGCACCTTGTAGATATGTAGCTGCCTTTTAAATGCCTTTAGCATATCTTTATCGCCCGCGCTAAAACAAAACGCGCTAGGTGTAAAATTTAGCTTACTTCGCCCCATTGCTCGCCCCCTCTGTAGTTAAAAAGATTAGGGCTAGCCTTTCGTTCTCGCTTTGTAGCTCCTGCATTTGCTCGCGTTGAGCCGATAGCGCTAGGAATAAATCAAAGGCTACATCCTTAAAATCTGCCGTTTTGCTTCCGTCTCGTTCGCCCTGTAAGTATTTGAGATAAATATCGGGATAGCACGCTTTAAGCATCTTTTCGTAATGCTCGGGCGCGTCTTTTAAATCTTTGCACTCGCTTGCAAAGTCCGCGATAGCCTTTTGATTTATCTCGTTCTCGCGTTCCTCGAATAGGTCAAACGCTACGCTTAGGGCTTCAATCACGCCCCTTCGCCGCTCGTCCTGCTCCTGTGCGTCCGCCTGCGCGTATATCGCCTTAATATCGGGATATTTAGATAAATAGGCGTAAAAACGTAAATACCGCCTTTTCTCGGCTTCGTCCTTAAACAGCGGCTTCATCTTGCGCCGCCTTTCTCATAAAAAACGCCTCTACTTCGGAGGGGTCAAAAAAAGTGATGTTTTTGCTAAATTTTATCGGTCTTAGAAAACCTTGTTTAGCAAAATACCACACCGTGCTTAAGCCTATGCCGTAGATATTAGCAATCTGCGCCGCCCTTAGATACTTCGGTTTAACTTCGCTTTTTCTCATTGCTTAGCCTTTATTGTTTGGATTATCCTTGCAAAGATTAGGCGAATTATGGCAAGATTGAAAAAGTTAAACAAGAAAGAATATTTTTAGGCGAATGAATAAAAGTGTTAGATTGTGAATAAAATCAGCAGGTAGTTTAAAGGATAAAAGCCCTTAAAATAGAGCTTTTATCGGGGCTAAAAATATTTTTAGGCGGATTATACGTCTTTGTCGTTAGGATAAAAATATTTGTAGATTTTATTTGCTAGCGTGGCTTTTTTGTTTTTATCCACGCCGACAATCTGATACATTCTCGCCTTTAAAATTAAAGTGTTTGAAAATTTATCTCTTATCTTTTGAGTGTTGTTTAAAAAGTCGTATCTATCCTTTTCCTCTTTAAACGGCGCAAGATATTCGGTTGCTGCTCTCGTAAAGCTTTCGTATTCTGGATAAGGGTCGCAATTGCGACCAAAAGGGTCGTGGATATACGGCTCGCCTGTTGAATACTCGCTAAAATAAAAAGCGTGATTTAAAAGCTCCAATGCCTCGAGATAATTTTCGTATCTTATGACGATGTCGCTTTTCTTAGCTTTTGCCTCTTTAATATTTTTAAAGAAATCTACGAAAGCGTTTAAAATTGCCTCTTTGGCTTCGTCTGATTGGTAAAAATGAGTTAAAATTTCAAACTCGGGGAATAAATCGGGGTTGTAAGTAGTAGGAAAAAAATCATCATCGTCTTTATTTTTTATCATTTCGTTAAAGGCAATCAGTAAATTAGGATTAGGCTTTGCCTTATCGATGTATTCTAGCTTTTCTCTAATATCGGTTAAAACCTGTTCTATCGCCTCCGTATCTCGTTTTTCTTTATTGTTTTTTGCGCCTTGTGTATCTCTTCTTTCGGATATTTTTACACCCTTGCTTAGTATCTCGCTTGTTGCCATTTCTTGCCCCCCCTAGTTGTCTTTTATTTCGAGAATGTAACTGCTCCACCAATCAAGCAAGATTTTAAGCTCGTCCAAAAAATCGGCTTTTTCGGAATAGCTTAAATCTACTTTATCGCCGTGTAGGTGGTCTAGCGCCTTTTTGATAGCCTCTTTGCTTACTCCGTGCTTTTGCATATTGTTAAACGCCTGCGTCATAAATATGCCCCGCAGGCTATGCAGGGTTACGACGCGCCCCGTCTGCCTATCTCTAAAATCAAAGCCCTTAATCGCGTTTGTGGCAGTGTCTTTGTGGATATGCCCGGTAAAGTGCGAATTAATAAAAATATGCTCGTATGCTCTGCTTAATTTCGCCTGGTCCTCAAGTATCCGCATAACCTCATCGCTAAGCGGCAATTTAAAATCGCCTATCTCGCTGCGCTTGATTTTCTGCTCGGCACGCGGAATTGTTAAAAGCCTCCTATCGAAATCTACGTAATCCCATTTTAGGCGCGACAGCGGCGCGGCTCTTAGCGGTAGGTGTAGGCATAGCTTCATCGCGTTTTTAATCGTCTCAAAATGAGGATAATCATAGATGGCGTTAAAAAATGCCTTTAAGTCCTGGCGCTCGGTTAGCTTGGCGTAATGCTCGACTTTGGTTTTAGGGATTAGGCTTTTGGCGTCGATATTTGCCATAATGTTAAGCTCTGCGTATCCGCTCGATACGGCGAATAAAAAGACGCGGTTTAAAATCTGGTTGATTATCTCGGCAGTCTGCGGCGTGGTTTTTGATGTTTCTTTAAGGATGTCCGCTATCTCGCCGTGAGTAATGCTCTTTATGCCTCTGTCTTTTAATATCGGCATTACGTGATTTTCAATACGCCCGCGCTTGGTCTTTAGCGTTTGGGGCAGTATGCTTTTAGCCTCAAACTCTAGCCACTCGTTAAAGACCTTTTCAAAACTGCGGTTATGCTCGCTTATCCTTTGAGCTTTGGCGCGCTTCTTTTCCGTGATAGGGTCGATACCTCTCATCACTAGCTTTTTAAGCTCGGTTCGCTTCTCTCGCGCTTCGGCTAGCGATAAAACGGGGTAGTTGCCTAGCCCCGTGTTATTCAGCTTGCCCGTATCGGGGCTAATAAAAGCAAATACCCAGCGCTTACGCCCGCTCTTGCTTACTATCAGTCCTAAGCCGTCGCCGTCCGTGAGCTTGTAGTCTTTGGCTTTTGGTTTTGCCTCTTTGATTTGCTTATCGCTAAGCGGTTTTACTATCCTAGCCATTGCGTTCTAACTCCCTTAAATGCGTTATTCGAGACAATTTAAAAATATTTTTTCGGTTTTTAGCTCAAAATCCCGCGCAAAAATATTTTTAAAATCGCCGCCTTTTTGCTCTGCGTATGCCTGAAATAGGGGATTTGATGAGGTTTAAAACATTTTTCGCTTCGAGGGCGTTTTTTTAAGCTTCATAAAACCCTATTTTGGGCGTTTCAAGCGTTTTAAAACATTTTTTGGAGTGCCTTGTAAGCCCGTTAGATAGGGCATTTGGTAAGTTTTAAAAATATTTTTTCGCTCGATTTTCGGAATTTTGCCAAAAATATTTTTAAAATGTTTTTAAATTGCTAGCTTTGCTTGATTATTTTAGACTGCTTTAGAGGGTTAAAATCGCTCGAAGTCCGTATTTTAGGGGTTTTGTTAGATTGTGTTAGATTGTAAAAAATAGGCAATGGTGGTTAGAGGCAGAATCGAACTGCCGACACGCAGATTTTCAGTCTGCTGCTCTACCGACTGAGCTATCCAACCACCGAAAAAGAAAAGTAATTTTAGCCATGCAATACTTAAATCTCGGTTAAAATCCTCGATTTTGCCAGATTTTTGCACGTTGCGCTCGAAAATAGCTAAATTTACTCAGTTAAAATTTTCTAAATTTCAGTAGCGAAAAATATTGCTTATGCAGCAATTTGCAATAATCAAAACGGGCTATCGATCTAAAAAGCAAAGTGATATAAAATTTTACTATTTAGCCGACTTTGCAAATTGTACGCTTGGTCTTGGGCTATGCAAAGTAGATAAATTTGCGCTAGAAGATAGCATTGTTTTAAATTTGCGCGCACAATGGACAACGGGCTACGATTAGCTAAATTTAACACCGAAAATGGCTTTAAATTTTTTGATTTGGCGAGGCATCTTTATATAAACATTGCGCCAAAGCCAATGGTTGTGTGACGCCGCGAGGCATATTCAGCTAGATTTACTTAGATATATCCGTGCAGCAGAAGCGTTGAAATTTTATAATGCGATTGCAAGCTGCGTTAAATAAAATCCCAGCTCGATCCGGCTAACCTCGATAGGCCTATTTATCCAAGCTGCGCGACCTGTTTTTTAAATAGCTCGCCGCGTTCGGCGTAGCTTTTAAATTGATCCAAGCTCGCACATGCAGGACTTAGTAGCGCTATTTCGCTTGCAAAATTTGCAGAATTCTTAAAATCCACAGAATTTTTAGAATTTTGCGAACCCAAAGTTTCGCCGCCGCTTGCGTCTATGCAAGAGCTTGCGCTTCTGGTAGCCGAAATTTCGCCCCGCATCAAATTTCCTGCGGAATTCTCGCCGCCTAAGCGTCCTTTTGAAATTTCATTTTCGCAAGAATTTCCACCGTTCAAATACCGTTTCGAAATTTCACTCACCGCGGTTTGTAAAATTTCGCAGCGCACGCAAGAAAGACTGTATTCATCGCACAAAAGCACGATTTTATCGGTATTTGAGCCGATCGCGTAAATTTGCAGATCGTATTTTTTAAACTCCGCAAAAAGCGGGTGCAGATCCACGCCTTTATCGTCGCCGCCGAGGATCAGATGTATTTTGCGTCCCGCGTATCGTTTCAGCGCCTGCGCGCATGCATCGATGTTGGTAGCCTTCGTGTCATTGACCCAGACCCTGCCGCGCGCGTCGGTAAATTCTTCGAGCTTGTTGCCCTCGATCACGAAGTCATTCAGTCGCATGGCGTCGTATCTGTCGAATAAAATTTTCTCCACGCACAGCGCCAAAAGCGCGTCGATCAAAAAAGGGGTGCGGAATTTTATCTCGCCCAGATCGATGCCGAATTTTTGCGCTAGATCCGCTTCGTCTTCGTAGCAGATCACGCGAGCTAGGCTGTTTTGCGCGGCTGCAGAGCTTTCATAGGTGCGCGGGGCCAGCGCCACGGAGCCTTCGCGCATCGCTAGCAGCGGCGAGAGTTTGGCGCGCTCATACTCCGCAAAATCGCCGTGCCAGCTGAGATGATCGGGCGTGATTGCGAGCAGCACGTAGATGTCGGGGCGCGCCTGCTTGGTGTAGTGCAGCGTAAATGAGCTCGTCTCTAGCACCCAAATTTTGGCGCTTTTATCAAGCTTTGCAAGCGGGACACCCACGTTACCGCCCATTTGCGAGCCGTATCGCTCGAGCAGGTGCTGCATCATCTTCGTCGTCGTGGTCTTGCCGTTCGTGCCGCTGATCCAAATTTTAAGGCCTTTGTAATCGTCGAAATAATCATATTCGCTGATTAAATTCCGCGCCTTTCGCACCAGCTCGTGATGCGGCGGGAAGCCCGGGCTTGGGATTTCAAGCTTGCTTGCGGCGGGGGCGAACTCGCTCGGGTTTAAAAGCGCGTTGCCGAACTCGTCTAGCTTCGGCGCGCCAGAAGAAATTTCAAATTTATCGTCGTAAATGTCCCAGGAGCCGCCTTCTTGGCAGTGCTCGGCGATCGCTCTGGTCGTAAGCCCATAGCCAAATAGCGATTTTTTCATTTTTCTCCCCTTTTGTCCCATAAAATTTGAGTTATCTCATCCGCCCTAAGTTCGCTCATTTCGCCGTATCTTTTACGCGCCGTTTTGAAGTCGGGCTCGATCTGCGCTCGCATTTCATCTCAATTTCAGCGACGTCAGCGCTATGATATTTGCGATCAGCGCGATGATCCAAAAGCGGATGATGATTTTGTTCTCGACCCAGCCTTTAAGCTCGAAATGGTGGTGTATCGGCGCCATCAGGAAAATTCTGCGTTTGAAAATTTTAAAGCTCCCCACCTGTAAGATCACGCTGAGCGTTTCGATGACGAAGACGAAGCCGATCATTATGAGTAAAATTTCGTTTTTCGTGATGACCGCGCAGTATCCTAAAAACGCGCCCACGCTGAGACTGCCGCTATCGCCCATAAAGACTTCTGCGGGGTAGCAGTTAAACCACAAAAACCCAAGCAGCGCGCCGATGAGCGCTGAGACGATGATGCAGACCTCGCCCGCGCCCGCGACGCGCGGTAGCAAGAGATATTGCGAGTAGATCGCGTGCCCGCACAGATAGATGAAAATGCCTAGGCTACATAGCGAAAATACCGAAGGAATAGTCGCTAGCCCGTCTAGCCCGTCGGTTAAATTTACCGCGTTTGAGCTCGCGCTTATCACGATCGTCCAAAACAGCGGCGCGAAGATCCATAAATTTAACAGAGGGTATTTAAAAAACGGCACGAAAAATTCCCCGCCCAGATCGCTGAATGCATAAAGCGTCCCTCCGATCAAAAGCGCTAGGACGTTTTGTAGCGCGAATTTAGCTCGTGCGCTAAGGCCTGCGTGGTTTTGGCGGCCTAAAATTTTAGAGATATCATCCTTAAAGCCTATGTAGCCGAAACCTACCAAGCAAAGCAGCCCGCATAGCACGAAGACGTTGTTTAGCTTGGCGCACAGCAGGCTTGCGAGCACCGCGGCGGTAACGAAAACGAGCCCACCCATCGTCGGGGTTTTGCTCTTTTTCTGATGGTTTTGCGGCGCGAGCTCGTAGATGGGCTGCGCGGCGTGTCTGGCTTGCGCCCAGCGGATAAACCGCGGCATGGCCCAGACCGAAAAACAAAAAGCGATAAAAAATGCGATTCCTGCGCGAGCGGTGATGTATTGGAAGAAATTTATATTCGTAAGATGGTAAAGATAATAAAACAAAGTTTGCCTTTTAAATTTTATGAAATTTTATACGAAAACGCGCATTTTAGTATAAAAGAGGTAAAATTTAGCTTTTAGGGCGGATGAAATTTTGCCGCATTTGCCAAAAAAAAGTATAATGCCGCTCGTAAAAACAGCGCCGCAGATCCGCTTCAAAAGACCTGCGCAGCGAAATTTAGACGAAATTTAGGAGCCAAAATGGGGCAAAAAACGATTTTACTTATCACCGACGGCATCGGCTTTAACGTTAGCGATAAATTTAATGCGTTTGCAAATGCGAAAAAGCCCGCCTATGATTATCTTTTTAAAAATGTGCCCAATACGCTGCTGCGCACCTCGGGGCTTGCCGTGGGCTTGCCGCAGGGGCAGATGGGAAACAGCGAAGTAGGGCACATGACGATCGGAAGCGGTAGAATTCTGTATCAAAACCTAGTCAAAATCGATCGCGCGATCGATGAGGGCTTGCTTGAGAAAAACGAAGCGCTGCAAAGCCTGCTTTCAAAGTGTCGCAGGGTGCACGTCATAGGGCTTTACAGTGACGGCGGCGTGCATTCACATCTGCGCCATTTCGACGCGATCTGCGAGATAGCGCAGAATGCGGGTTGCGAGACATGGGCGCACGCTATTACCGACGGGCGCGATGTTTCGCCGAGCAGCGGAGCGAAATTTTTAAAGCATCTAGAGGCTAAATTTAAAGTCGCGAGCGTGAGTGGGCGCTTTTACGCGATGGATCGCGACAAGCGCTTTGATCGCGTGAAGCGCGCTTACGACGTGCTCATGGGCGAAACGGCTCCGCTTGAAATTTCGCCTAGCGAATACATACTGCAAAGCTACGAGCGCGGCGTGAGCGACGAGTTTATCGAGCCTGCGAGCTTTAACGGCTTTAGCGGTATCGGCGCGGATGACGGAGTGATTTTTGTAAATTTTAGAAACGACCGCGCTAGAGAGCTTTGCGCGGCTTTGGGTGATGAGAGCTTTAGTGAATTCAAGCGGAAGTTCGTCGTACAAAATTTAATCACGATGAGCGAATACGACGCGAGCTTTAAATTTCCTCTGCTATTTGAGAAGCCCGTGCTTAAAAATACGCTTTGCGAAGTGATCGCGGAAGCCGGTCTTACGCAGCTTCACACCGCCGAGACCGAAAAATATGCTCACGTGACGTTTTTCTTTAACGGTGGCGTCGAGGAGCCGCTGCCGAACGAAGCTCGCGTACTGATCCCGAGCCCGAAAGTAAAAACCTACGACGAGCAGCCGCAGATGAGCGCGCCAGCGGTGTGCGACGCGGTGATCCGCGGTATCGAAGCGGGGATCGATTTCATCGTCGTAAATTTCGCAAACGGCGATATGGTCGGCCATACGGGCAACTACAATGCCGCGATAAAGGCGGTCGAAGCGGTGGATGAGTGCATCGGTAAAATTTTAAGCGCGGCGAAGGCGCACGATTACGCCTACGTGCAGATTAGCGATCACGGCAACTGCGAGGCGATGCGAGACGCTGACGGCGAAATTTTAACCAACCACACGACCTTTGACGTATTTTGTTTCGTGCTAGGGCGCGACGTGCGTGAACTAAAAAGCGGACTTGGGCTTAGTAACGTCGCAGCTACCGTGCTAAAGCTAATGGGGCTACCGAAGCCCGCGGAGATGGACGAGGCGCTATTTTGAAATTTCAACGGCGCAGGTCGCGAGTAGATTAAACTGCTAAAATTTAGGTAAATTTGGATAAATTTACGCTAGAGATTAAAATTTTAATAAAAGGACAAATATGAAATTTAGTGGAAAAAACGTTTTAATCACGGGCGCGAGCCGCGGTATCGGCGCGCAGATCGCAAGGACTTTAGCGGGCTATGGACTTAAGGTGTGGATTAATTATCGCTCAAAGCCCGAGATAGCCGACGCGCTGCTAGAGGAGATCCGCGCAAACGGCGGAGAGGGTGCCGTGATAAAATTTGACGCGACGAACGAGGCGGAATTTAGCGAGGCGATTGCCCTGATCGCGCAAAGCGACGGCGAACTAAGCTATCTCGTAAATAACGCGGGCGTCACGAACGACAAGCTCGCGCTTAGGATGAAGCTGGAAGACTTCATGGGCGTGATCGAAGCAAATTTAAGCAGCGCTTTCATCGGCTGCCGCGAAGCTCTAAAGCTAATGAGCAAAAAGCGCTTCGGCGCGGTCGTAAATATCGCCTCGATCGTCGGTGAAATGGGAAACGCCGGGCAGGTCAATTACAGCGCGAGCAAGGGCGGAATGATCGCGATGAGTAAGAGTTTCGCAAAGGAGGGCGCCGCGCGCGGAATCCGCTTCAACTGCATAACTCCAGGCTTCATCGCTACGGATATGACGGACGCGCTAAGCGACGACGTAAAAGCAAGCTACGAAGCGAGCATCCCGCTTAAGCGCCTCGGAAGCACGAGCGACGTCGCCGAAGGAGTTGCGTTTTTGCTTAGCGACGGTGCGGGCTACATTACTGGAGAGACGCTTAAAATCAACGGCGGGCTCTATATGTAGCTTTAAGGTTAAATATTATAGAATTACGCGGTATTTTTTTAAAGGAGTGCTAAAATGGCAGTATTTGAAGATGTAAGAGACGTAGTTGTAGAGCAACTAAGCGTTAGCCCGGATCAGGTTAAACTTGACTCTAAAATTATCGAGGATTTGGGCGCGGACTCTCTTGATGTAGTTGAGCTAGTAATGGCTTTAGAGGAGAAATTCGGTATCGAGATCCCTGATAGCGAGTCCGAAAAATTAGTAAGCATTAAAGACGTAGTAGATTATATAGAAAATTTGCCTAAGAAATAAAATTTTAAGGAAGCAGTTTTGAAACGAGTCGTAGTAACGGGCATCGGGATGATAACCTCTCTCGGGCTTGACAAACAGAGCAGTTTTGAAAATATCTGTAACGGAAAAACCGGGGTTGATAAAATTTCGCTCTTTGACGCTAGCGAATTTCCGGTTCAAATTGCAGCTGAAGTAAAAGGTTTCGATCCAAGCAGCATAATCGAGGATGGAAAAGAGATAAAAAAGATGGATAGATTTGTCCAACTCGGGCTTAAGGCCGCGGGCGAAGCTATAGAGGACGCTAAATTTAGCGGTTTCGATAGCGACGAATTCGGCGTTAGCTCCGCTAGCGGTATCGGCGGTTTACCGAATATCGAGATAAATGCCAATACTTGCTTGCAGCGCGGTCCTAGGCGAATTTCTCCGTTTTTTATCCCTTCCGCGTTAGTAAATATGCTCGGCGGCTTTGTTTCTATATATTATAAATTAAAAGGTCCGAATTTATCCAGCGTTACGGCTTGTGCGGCTTCTGCGCATGCGATTATGGACGCTGCGAGAGTTATCATGATTGGCGAAGCGAAAAAGATGCTCGCAGTGGGAGCCGAGGCTGCGGTTTGTCCCGTAGGTATTGGCGGATTTGCTGCGATGAAGGCGCTTTGTGCTAGAAATGACGATCCTGCGCACGCTTCACGTCCGTTTGATGCGGAGCGAAACGGCTTTGTTATGGGCGAAGGCGCGGCGGCTTTGGTTTTAGAAGAGCTAGAAGACGCAAAAGCGCGCGGCGCTAAAATTTACGGCGAGCTCGTAGGATTCGGCGCTAGCGGCGATGCTTATCATATCACTTCGCCTAGCCTGGACGGCCCGATCCGCGCTATGAAAAAGGCCTACGATATGGCGGGACGCCCGAAGATTGATTATATCAACGCTCACGGAACGTCTACCGCGATAAACGACAAAAATGAAACCGCGGCGTTAAAAGAGCTTTTCGGCGAGGGCAAGGTGCCTGCGGTCAGCTCCACCAAGGGTCAGCTAGGACACTGTCTGGGCGCTGCCGGAGCGGTAGAGGCTGCGATCAGCCTTTTAGCGATGCAAAACGGCATCATACCGCCTACGATAAATCAAATTTCAAAAGATCCCGATTGCGATTTGGACTACGTCCCTAACGTCGCTAGAAAAGCCAAACTCGATTGTGTTATGAGCAATAACTTCGGATTCGGCGGCACAAACGCGTCGCTTATTTTCAAAAGAGTAGATTAATGGCGAGCTATCTGGACTTCGAAAAGTCTATAAAGCAGATCGACGATGACATCACCGCCGCTAAAATTCGCGGCGATGAGGACGCGGTCGAAATTTTAAATAAGAACCTCGAAAAAGAAATTTCCAAAGTTTATAAAAATTTAAACGAATATCAAAGGCTTCAGCTTGCGCGCCACCCAGATCGCCCTTACGCGATCGATTATATTCGCGCGCTTTTGCAAGACGCCAGGGAACTTCACGGCGACCGCGCCTTTAGAGACGATCCTTCGATCGTGTGCTATCTGGGCATTATGGGTAATCGCAAAATCGCCGTGATCGCCGAGCAGAAGGGTCGCGGCACCAAAAACAAGCTGAAGCGAAATTTCGGTATGCCGCATCCGGAGGGCTATCGCAAGGCACTGCGCGTAGCAAAACTTGCTGAGAAATTTAACCTTCCTATTTTGTTTTTGATTGACACTCCGGGCGCATATCCGGGACTTGGTGCCGAGGAACGTGGTCAGAGCGAGGCTATCGCGCGAAATCTATATGAGCTTAGCGATATTAAAACCCCTACGATCGCCGTAGTTATAGGCGAGGGCGGTAGCGGCGGAGCTTTGGCTATCGGCGTGGCCGATCGGCTGGCGATGCTTCAAAACTCAATTTTTTCGGTTATCTCTCCCGAGGGCTGTGCTGCGATTTTGTGGAACGATCCAAGCAAGAGCGAAGCCGCTACGAAGGCGCTAAAAATCACCGCCGAGGAGCTAAAAGAGCTGGGCTTGATCGACGACGTGATCAAAGAACCAAAAACGGGCGCTCACAGAGATAAAGACGGCGCGATAAAAGCGCTTGGAAACTACGTCTTAACCGAGCTGCACAAGCTAGACGATCTTAGCATAGACGAGCTCATCAGCAGAAGGCAACAAAAAATTTTAAGGTTCGGTGCTTATAAAGAAAACTAAATTTTAAATTTCGCAACTTTTTAAAACCAAATTTAATAACTTCACACTCTAAGAGGACAAATGGAAAATACAAGTCAAAATTCCGCTCAGACCGCCGTTTCAAATTCTAATCAAAACGGCAGAAAAACTTACGCTAAAACGCACGTTCCCGTCGAGGGCTACCAGATCGAGGAGCTCCGCTCGATGGATCTTGAAAATCTCATCGCCATAGCAGACGAGCTAGGCGTCGAGAACCCACGCGAATTCCGCCGCCAAGCGCTCGTTTTTGAAATTTTACGCATGCAGACGAAGCAGGGCGGCTTCATACTTTTTACGGGGATTTTGGAGGTTACCGCCGAGGGTTACGGCTTTTTGCGCGGCATAGATTCAAATTTAAGCGACAGCGCCAACGACGCCTACGTGAGTCTAAGTCAGATCCGTAAATTCGCCCTTCGCGTCGGCGACATCGTCACGGGCCAGGTGCGCGAGCCGAAGGATCAGGAGAAGTACTACGCGCTCTTAAAGATCGAGGCGATCAATTACAAATCGATCCAAGAGGCCAGAGAGCGACCGCTATTTGACAATCTCACGCCGCTTTTTCCGACCGAAAAGCTCAAGCTCGAATACGATCCTATGCGCCTTACCGGTCGCGTGCTCGATCTTTTTACCCCGATCGGCAAGGGACAGCGCGGGCTCATCACGGCGCCTCCGCGTAGCGGTAAAACGGAGCTTATGAAAGAGCTTGCCAACGGCATTACGCGCAACCACCCCGAGGTCGAGCTTTTGGTGCTGCTAGTCGACGAGCGCCCCGAAGAGGTTACCGATATGGAGCGCAGCGTGCGCGGCGAAGTGTTTAGCTCGACCTTCGATCAGCCCGCATTCAACCACGTTCGCGTCGCCGAGCTCGTCATCGAAAAGGCAAAACGCGCCGTCGAAAACGGCAAGGACGTCGTCATCCTGCTCGATAGCATCACCCGCCTTGCGCGCGCTTACAACACCGTCACGCCTAGCAGCGGCAAAGTCCTAAGCGGCGGCGTGGACGCAAACGCCCTGCATAAGCCGAAGCGCTTCTTCGGTGCGGCGCGAAATATCGAAAACGGCGGTTCTCTTACCATCGTCGCTACCGCGCTCATCGAGACCGGCTCACGAATGGACGACGTGATTTTCGAGGAGTTTAAAGGCACGGGCAACAGCGAGATCATCCTTGATCGTAACATCTCGGATCGCAGAATTTACCCGGCGATCAATATCACCAAGTCTGGCACGCGCAAAGAGGAGCTTTTGCAAGGTAGCGAAAATCTGCAAAAGATCTGGGCACTGCGCTCGGCTATCTCGACGATGGACGACGTCGAGGCGCTGAAATTTTTATATGCCAAGATGCTAAAAACCAAAGACAACACCGAGTTGCTATCGATAATGAACGGCTAAATTCTTTAATTTAGCCTTATTTTGAAATTTCGCTCCAAATTTAGCGGCATGACTTGCACCGCTTGCCGCAAATATCGCCACGTAGCTTCGTATGCGCTTTCAAAGCGGCGCGTCTTTTTTTCAAACTCCACTATTATAAGTTTAAATTTATCGCGATATTTGCTAAACGTTTTGCGCTCGAAGCACGAGGTGCGGCGCCGTCCGATAAAATTTTACTTCGGTAAAATCTATTCGTAAGATGTCAAGCGTAAAATTTTACGAGGAATTTTATGTTTTGCTACGCACGGAGCTAGGGCGCTTGATATCGTTACTTCAAATTAATATAATACTGCCAACATCATATCATTTCATAAGCTCAAAAAGCTTCATAAATCCTATATATCTGCTTCCGTGGTTGTCTAATCTAGCCTCATAGCAATCAATAATACCGAGGCAGCTTTCTTCAGAATCTATATTTTTTAAAAACACATCAAAATCCCGTTTCGTGCTATTGAATATAAAATTTGGATCGTCACGATACCGCTTGCTCGGCTCATACTCATTGGGGATACGTTTTATCGCTATAAATTTCATACAAAATTGGCTTTCGCCCAGTATTCTATCAATAAACGATGTTTCTTTACGACATTCTTTTATGGTGAAAGTATCTGATAAATAAATATTTGATAAGTAATGTTGATCAAGAATAATCACTCTACCTTTTTCTTTTTTATAGTCTATTTTTCTATTACCTTCAAATGGTCTATACGTGTAATTATCTCCCGCATCGACATTATTGACAGTATGGTGGTAGATAAAATCTGAAAAAGTCCATGGGGTTTTTTCATCCGATACCATTTCGTCTGTAATATCTCTAAAAGGGAGTGAAGAATTTAGATCATGTATTAAATTAAAGTCCTTGTCATTTGAATGATTTTCAAAGATTTCGTTGATTTTAGAAATAGCTTCGTGAAATGTTAAGTTGGTATCTATGGTGTAAAGTTTATTGTATTTGGACTTCCCTTCATAATAATAATTTTCCAATTCGTCCTGTACGAAATTTTGCACCATCTCATCTTTGCTAAGCCATTTTAGATCGCCGAAGCTAAACCCGCTGTAATTAAGCGCGCCGACGATCACACAAACGCCGAGCGCCGCGATTAGGGCTTTGGCTATAAATTTAAGAGCTTTCAAAATTTACTCCTTTAGCAAAACGCTAGTTAAAATACGAGCCTAACGGGCTGCGATGTTAACGTTTAAATTTAGCTCGCCCAAAGAGGGTTAAATTTAAACCCGTGCCGCTTTAAATTTAACCGAATCGCTTTCTACTTCCCGCCGAAAAACAGCAGATTTGCCATTATGATCACGATCGCGACGGGCGCTACGAAGCGCAGCGAAAAGTACCAAATTTTAAATCCAAGCTCGCCCATATCGGCGCCAAAAAGCCCGCGCAGGCGCTGTGCATCCATCACGAAGCCAACAAAGATTGCTGAGGTTAGCGCGCCCAGAGGCAGCATGACGTTTGAACTTACGAAATCCAAGCAGTCAAAAAAGCTCGCGCCGAAAAGCCTAAACCTGCTCGCATAATCCGCGTGCATCGATAGTAGCGAGCATGCGCCTAACACCGCTATGACAAGCCCAGAGATGCAGACTGCGCGCAGCCGCGAAATTTTGAACCTGCCGATGAGATAGAAGACGAAGGGCTCGATCATAGAAACTGCGCTCGTGATCCCTGCGAAAAATAGCGAGACGAAAAACGCGACTTCAAGCACCTGTCCCGCTAGCCCCATTTTTGCAAACATCGTAGTGAGCGAGACGAACACAAGCCCCGCACCTTGCGTGGGATCGGCGCGGAATTCGAAGATGAAGGTAAAGACGATGAGCCCCATCATCAGCCCGATCGCGATGTTGATAAATACGATGTTCACCGAGCTTCGCACGAGCCGCACCCCCTCGCTAAGAGATGCCGCGTATGCCGCGATACAGCCGACGCCCACGCATAGGGTAAAGAGCGCGAGCCCGAGCGCGGAGAGGACGGAGTTAACGGTGATTTTACCGAGGTCGGGGTAGAAAAGAAATTTCGCCGCCGCGCCGAAGCCCTGCATCGTGCACGCATACGCAAGCATCGCAAGCAGCAGCACGAAAAGAAGCGGCATCATCACGACGTTTAGCCGCTCGATACCGCTTTTGATGCCGCGCGCGACGACGGATAGCGTCAGCACGAGCGCAAGCGCGTAAAAGCCGAGGCTAGTGGCTAGCGAATGAGAGATGAGATCGTCAAAGACGGCGCCGGCTTCCTCGGCGGTTGCGGGCAGAGGAGAAAAGCCCAAAAATATGTAGCGGATCACCCAGCCGAGGATGACGAGGTAAAAGGACAGCACCAGCATGCCGCCCGCGATGAAAACTCCTGCTGCGCGCCATTTTCGTCCGCCGCGCGGCGCCAGCGTTTCGTATGCGCTCGGCAGATCCCGCCCGCTTAGCCTGCCTAGCGCCATCTCGGCTAAAAATATGCTAAAGCCCACGCCTAGCGTGAGCGCGAGGTATAAAAGCACGAAGGCGCTGCCGCCGTTTTGGCCCACGAGGGTGGGGAATTTCCATGCGTTGCCAAGCCCCACCGCGCCGCCCGCGACGGCAAGTATGAAGCCGATTTTGCTAAATTTATCGTTCATTTTCGCTCCGATTTTTAAATTTTAAAGCTGCGGAATTTTAAAATTCCACAGCGTGATTAGACGCGGCTGCGCTACGGCGTCTTTGCCGTGGTCTTGCGCGGGGTGCCGCGCGGGTTAGCGCGGTCTCGCCGAAGCTGATTACGGTCGCCGCATGCTCCTATCTAGACATAAAATTTCAAGCGCGATTTTTTGACAGCCGCCATAGCCGCTCGCGGATCGGCCGCAAGTTCGCTATGAAATTTTGTCCGTCGCTTTTAGACTGCCCCAGTGCCAAATTTTAACTTCCATGTTATCCATTCGCTTTGCAAAATTTAAAAATTTAAAATTTTTAGCTGATTGAGCGCGATCACTACGATCGCGACTGGCGCCACGAAGCGCAGCAGCACGAAATACCACAGCTTAAAGCCCATTCGTCCCATATATGGGCGCAGTAGAATTTCGACGGCTCGTTTTTTGATCACGAACCCTACGAAAATCGCCACAATTATGCCGCTAAGAGGCATTAAGATATTTGAGGTCAGGTAATCAAGCATGTCAAAAAAGTTCTTGCCACCTAGGCTAAAGTATTCGCTCGTGCCACCGTAATAACCCAAAATGCAGCATATCCCTAAAACATACGTCACGGCAAAAACTAAAAGTGAAGCGCGCTTGCGGCTTAGCTTGCGGGAGTTTACGAGATAATAAATCGCAGGCTCCAGCATCGAAATTGCAGAAGTAATCGCCGCGAATAACAGCGAGGTGAAAAATAAAAAGGCTAGGATGTTTCCGATCGCACCGAGCTTTGAAAAAAGTACCACCAGCGAGACAAACACTAGCCCTGGGCCTTGCGCTTTGGGATCGCCGCCGAATTCAAAGATGAAAGTAAAGACGATAAGCCCCATCATCACGCCGATTAGGACATTAATGCAGACGATATTTATGCTTGAGGTTAGGATATTAGTGCGTGCAGGTAGGCTCGCGGCATAGGTCATAATCGTAGTAACGCCCAGCGAGAGCGTAAAAAACGCAAGTCCTAGCGCCGAAAGAACGCTATCTTTATTAAGCTTGGAAAAATCTGGCACTAGTAAGAATTTTGCGCTACGTCCGAATCCATCGAAACTCGCGGCGTAAATTAGCATCAAAACTAGCAAAATAAATAGCGCAGGCATCATCCAGACATTAAGTCGCTCGATGCCGCTTTTGACACCTTTAGATACGATGAAAAAGCAAAACGCCGACGCTATGGTAAAGCACACCGCCACGCTTAAAAAATCGCCACCTAAAAGCGCTTTAAACGCTGCGCCGCTTTCATCTATACTTTTTGGCAGATACAAAGCGCTTGAGACCACGTATTTTAGGATCCAGCCCATTACGACGCTGTAAAAAGCATAGATCAAAAGCGCACTAATCATAAAAAATCCCGCGTATTTCCATGCGCCTTTGTATGAGGGCGCGAGCTTTTCAAATGCGCGCACCGGATCACTTTCGCTTAGCCTGCCGATGACGATCTCGGCTAAAAAGATCACGAAGCTAACCAAAAGCGTCAGCAAAAGATATAGCAAGATAAAGGCGCTGCCGCCGTTGGTGCCTACTAAAGTGGGGAATTTCCACGCATTACCGAGCCCTACGGCGCTGCCTGCGACTGCGAGGATGAAGCCGATTTTGCTAAATTTATCATTCATATTATGCCTTGTAGCGGAATTTAAAAAGGCAATATTAGCAAAATATAGCTTAACTCGCCAAGCTAGCCGGGTGGAATTTAGGCAAACCCGCTATAATGCCGCGAATTTTAAAGGAGATAAAATGAAATCGATAAAAGAAGTGATGCTCTCTCGCCACAGCTGCCGTAAATTTTGCAGCGACAAGCTAAATAATGAGCTCGTGCGCGAGATACTTGATCTTGCGCGCTTAAGTCCCAGCTCATGCGGATTGGAGCCGTGGAGGATGATGATAATCTCGGATTCTTGTGAGCTAAAAGAGCTTTCTGTAGCCTGCAACAGCCAGCCACAAGTAGCCGAGTGCTCGCACGCCGTGATTTTAATCGCGCGTAACGATCTGCGCGTGGGCAAAGCGTATTTAGAGCGCACCGTCCGCCGCCGCGCAAATACTCCGCAAAAATATGAAGCTGCGATGAATTATTTCCGCGCAAAATTTGCGGACTTAGACGACGAAGCGCTGATGAACTACGCGACCAAGCAGCTTTATATCTTAGCGGCAAATATCGCTAATATCGCCGAGGGCTTTGACGTGCGCTCGTGTATAATGACCGGCTTTGACGCCGCGGCTTTGGAAAAATTCTGCGCTTTAGAGGCGAAATTTCGTCCTGCAATCGTCGTGGCTTTGGGGCGCGGTGAGCCTAGCAAATACCCGCACACGCGCTACGAGCTGGATGAAATTTTAATCTCTCGCGGCGGCAGCGAAAAAAGATAAAATGGGTCGCTTCTGCTCGCAAAGCTAGGCGCAAGCTTCGTTTATTAAAAGCGTCGTTTTGCGAAATTTTATCGGTTTAAAAGTGCGATAGCGTTAAAATGCGCTTAAAATTTCAAAGGATAAACATGCAAGTCAAACTTCTAAATTTCACTCCGCTTTGGGTCTGTTCAAACGCGATACGCACCTGCTGGCAGAGCTTTGAGCGCGGCGATTGCGGCGGCGCCAAAGACCTAGCGCTCATTGACCGCGTCGGCAACCAGCTCAAGCACTCAAGCACGCTCGAGCACCTCTACTACAACTTCTACATCAGCGGTATTTCGCGCGCGCTGCTTCAGGAGCTGGCGCGCCACCGCCTAGCAAGCCTTAGCGTAAAATCCACGCGCTACACTCTCAAAGAATTGCGCGGCGAGGGTAGTTTCGCGCAAGGGGATTTCGAAAACGCCGCGCGATACATCGTGCTTACCGGCAACGAAGCGGTCGATAACGCAAGTATCGCGGCTCTTGAAAATCTGCGCGTAATCTTACAAACCCCTATTAGCCTTGATATCGCCAAATACTGCCTGCCAGAGTGCTACAAGAGCGAACTTAGCTGGAGCATAAACGCACGTAGCTTGCAAAACTTCCTCGCTCTGCGCTCTAGCAAGGCAGCACTTTGGGAGATCCGCGAACTTGCAGATAAAATTTACGATGCGCTGCCGCAGGAGCATAAATTTATATTCCAAAGCTACATGGCGAGCGGGGAGAAGACGCCTGGCGAGTAGTAGTGCGCGGGATAAAATTTTAATATAAGGGGCTTGCGATGATAAAACTTACGCAGATGAGAGCGGCTTTTGAAAAGGAGGAACCGGACGCGCTTTATCTTAGCTACTTGGGATGGGTAAAAACCCTGATCCCATTTTGGAGGCAGGCTGCTGCGAGGATCGCGGAGCTAAGCGGCACGGCGGATGAAAAAAGAGACAAGCATCTGCGAGCTATCGACAATTCTTTGCAGCTGATGCAGGCTTGGCGATTTAAAAAGATAAAATACGTGCAAGCAAGAAGAAAAGAGATCGATAGCGCCATAAGTTTTATTCGAAACGGCGCCTTAACGCAGCAGGCATGCAAATATGCCTTTGCACCCGTTTGCAGAAATTTATCGGGCATCTTGCGCAGCTTTTTATATGTTTCGACTTTTGGCTATTCGGACGAGCAGCTTCCGACCGTATTTGCTCAAGATATTTACGGCATTGCGCTGTGTCATACCCTCTTCCCCTTCGATACGGGCGATTTTGTGTATTATCTGCCGCGCGAAAAATCCATCCATACCGACGACCCCGCCGATTTGGATAACTGGCATTTGATGATGGAGATAGCGGGCGGCAATTTAGGGATTTCTGCGTTGATTGAGTGGCTAAACGAACGCGCGTATGAAATTTGGATGAATTACAAAACGCCGTTTGAATGGAAATACGACGAGGGGATTTGGAATTTGGAATTACAAAATGTTTCAAAAAGGCTGCATTATGCGGGCTTGCGGGCTTTTATGGGTCTGGGTAAGGTCGAATAAAAAGCGCGCAAAATTTTAACCGCTTCTAAAATTTCATTCGTAGGCGGTAAAATTTCTGCTGTCCGACAGGATGAAATTTTAAAATTTTAGCCGAGTGGGCATTCGGCGCTAAATTTAAACGGGCGTTTTAAACAGACGCTCGTTGCGGCTGCAGCGCTGAAAATTTTAACGGCGCCGCGCCGAAAGCTCATAGGCGAGCGATAAATTTAAAGGACGGATTATGAAAAATCTAGCGCTTGTGATGTTTAGCGGACAGACGCACCTCGATTTTGTGGGATTTTACGATTGTATGCTAAGGCTCAAAGCCGTCCGGCCACAGCTTGAGATGAGGTTTTGCTCGCGCGAGCGGCAGGTTTCGGACAGCGACGGCCTTACGATCGATACAGGCGAGATCACGACGGATCTAGGCGGCTTTGATGCGGTTTTTGTGCCCGGCGGTATGGCGACGCGCCGCCTAAGGGACGATGCGGGCTTCATCTCGTGGCTCGCGACCGCGCGCGATGCGAAGTATAAGTTTAGCGTTTGCACCGGTTCGCTGCTTCTGGGCGCGGCGGGGTTTTTACGAGGTAGGCGCGCGACTACGCATCCGTTTTGCTACGATCTGCTGGCGCCTTACTGCGCGGACGTGGTGCACGAGCGGCTCGTGCGCGAAAGCCTGCCCGTAGGAGGCGAGATCATCACTGCTGGCGGCGTGAGCAGCTCTATCGATCTTGGTCTTTGCGTGATCGAGAAATTTGCAGGCGTCTCTGCGCGAGAGGCTGCCGCTGCGGCGATGGATTATCCTTATTACGGCCTTAGAGGCAAGCTCGTGCGATGAAATTTTAAAGCCGCTAAGATCGGCGGCGCAAGTTTTTATAAATACCGCAGTAAATTTTAAAATAGAGAGGAGGTAAATCTTAATGCAAGCAGTAAAGATATTAAAAACATTGTGGAAAGTCATCAAGATTACGGCACTTGTAGTCATTTTACCGCTTTTCTTATTGATAACGTGTATATGTTTATATGCTCAAATTTCGCCGTTATTTAAATTCCCGTACGTAAAAGATCGAGATTTGGCTAAATTTGAAGCCTTAACAAATACGAAGGGAGAAACTTTGCTCATTTATCGCAAAAAAGCCATTCCTTATCATTGTAGGGACAAATTGCAAACTTGCATCTGTTACGCGCATTTTATAAAGGCGGATAAGCCTTTTACTTTGACGCAACAAAAAATGTTGCAAGAGGGCTACGAGTTTGTTTCCAAGTCCGATTGCATAGCTGAAACTACAAATTTGCACGAATTTAAACTATCGTGGGCGATGCCGTCTTATCATTATGCTGGCAGTCGGGAGTATTTGATATATGGTTCGATCAAAAATTTAAATATAACGGCAATAGTGAACGATAAAAGGCGAATATGGTACAAAAAAGAGCACGAATGGGGACAGCCGATAGATTATGATCACGAGGTTATTTTTTATCCAGAATTTAATATAGTTCAAATAAATACTTTAGGATATTATAGTGTGCGCTAAATTTACTTATGGCCGATTGATATCGTCGTTGAAAAATAAATTTAAAAGCTTTGAGATAAAATTTAAAAATTTAGACTTTGGTCTTGCGGACATTTATCAAAGTAGATAAAATAACGATATAGTGGGTTTTTCATAAAATAGGAGATCACAAAGACAGAATGAAACCGGCTCAAATTTTATCGCTGCTTTCGCATGTATCTTTCGGGTCGCTTATAGGTTAAAATTCAGAGATAATAACCCGTGGGAGTTCGCAATCGCGCTTTTTGCCTACGCGATTTTGTTTGCTTTTTGCCGCGAGAGCCTGCTTAACGACAATAAAAAGACGATCGCCATGCTGTTTTTTATGGCGCTTTTGATCGTGATCGTGTAGCGGCGCCCATAAATCGGCGAGAGCGGTTAGCGGCGAGAGAGCGCGGGGCGATCTCCCTTTGATTGCAGCGGCGCGTGCGAGCGATACTATTTTTAAAATTTATTGTAAAATTATGGCGTTAATTCATTAAAGATCAAAGGGCTAGCATGCAGATAAATTTAGATGACGTGAGGATTGAGAGCGGCTGGAAAGAGGCGCTTAGGGAGGAATTTTTAAGCGAGTATTTTGCGAAGATCAAAGAAAATCTGCTTGCCGCAAAGGCGCGCGAGATCGTCTATCCGCCGGGAAATTTGATCTTCAATGCCTTCAATCTCACCCCGTTTGAGCGGGTGCGCGCGGTGATTTTGGGACAGGATCCCTACCACGGCGCGCATCAGGCGATGGGGCTTAGCTTTTCGGTGCCGCGCGGCGTGCGAATTCCGCCTAGTCTCGTAAATATCTACAAAGAGATTAAGAGCGATCTAGGTATCAGCGAGCCTGCTAGCGGCGATCTGAGCTACTGGGCGAAGCAGGGAGTGCTGCTACTTAATGCGAGCCTTAGCGTGGGTGCGAACCGCGCGAACTCGCACAGCGGCTTTGGCTGGCAAATTTTTACCGACGCCGTGATTAAAATTTTAAGCGCTAGGCGGCAAAATTTAGTCTTTATGCTGTGGGGAAATTTTGCCAAAGCAAAATCTGCGCTAATCGATGCGCAGAAGCATTTCATTTTAACCGCCGCGCATCCTAGCCCGCTTGCAGGAGGGGCGTTTTTCGGCTGCAGGCATTTTAGCAGATGCAACGAATATCTGCGCGCGCACGGTCTAGGAGAGATCGATTGGGATCTAAATCACGGCGCAAATTAAATGTATTTTAAATGAAATTTGCGTAAAATGCGCCGCAAAATTTCAAAGGTAAAGAAATTTTAAAAAATGTCGAAAGGAGAAGTGAGCGAATAATATACGACCGGCTTAAGACGGCTTGCCGAAGTGACGCGAATGCGTGGCTAGGCTAATCATTGTAATTAAAGGAACGATATGAAAAAGATAATTTTGGGAATTTTCTTGCTATTTACAAGTAGTGTAGTGGCAAATACCCTATCAGAGATCAGGCAATCGGGCAGTGTGCGCGTAGGCGTATTTGAGGCGCAACCGCCTTTTAGTAAATTCGAAGACGGCAAATTTCAAGGATTTGAGGTTACTCTAGCCGAGGCGCTATCAAAAGATATATTCGGCGGCAAGGCGGGCAAGGTGGAATTCGTGCCTGTAAAGGCTAGTGAGCGTTTAAAAGTGTTGGAAGAAAATAAAGTAGATATGGTGCTTGCGACCTTTACGATCACAAATGAGCGTAAGCAGGTGGTCGATTTTACGACGCCGTATTTTGCAGTAAATATCGGCGTGCTAACCCGCGCTGGTGATAGGATCAAGACCGTATCGGATCTGCACGGCAAGCCGATCATCGCAGAAACCGGAACTACGGGCGAAGCGTATTTTAGAAAAGAGGGCTTTGAAATTGTAAATTGCGCCACTGCAAATGAATGCTATAAAATGCTAAAGGACGGTAAGGGCATCGGATATGCGACAGACAATCTGATAGTTTTAGCTTATGCTGTAATCGACAGCGACACCGAGGTAAATATCAAGAATTTAGGCGTTTCGGATTTCTTAGGCATCGCGGTTTCTAAGGGCAATAAGGATCTGCTTGAGTTCTTAAATGGCGAGCTAGTCAAGCTAAGCAAGAATGGCTTTATGAAAAAGACCTATGACGAGACGATCGAGCCGTATTACAAGGGCACTGCGGAGAAAAAATATTTCTTGCTGGACGACCTTTATAGCTTATTTTAGGCGGGCATAGCGGTACGGCTCGCCTGCATTTGCTTGCAGTAAGCATAGCTGTGCGCTATACGCCAGGTAAAATTTTAAAAGGCTCGCATAGCCTTGCTATTTTGTCCGACTTTGCGAGCTTGGTTTAGATTGTAAATTTTACTAACGCGCCGTTGCAGAATTTATAAAATTCCATAGAATTTCGCAGCGGCGTGCTATTTTTGCGGCACTAATAGACGCACAGAATTTTATAGCGAAGCGCTAAAATTTAATGAGAGCGGGCGCAGAGCTTAGCGCAAGGCAGCAAAATTTAAAAAGCCTCTATCATTATGCTTAGAAATTTTAGTTGCGAAATTTTATCGCTAAGCTCGCAATTTAGGGAATAATTTCAGTTCTGGCAAAATGAAATTTTAAGAAAATTTACATTACAATTACGAAAAATTTAAAATTCAAGGAGGAAATTATGAAAAAGTCATTTTTTCTTATTCTATTGTCGGCGATCTTTGTTTTTGCGAATTCCTTGAGCGAAATAAAGCAAAGCAAGGTTATCAGAGTGGGCGTTTATGAAAATGAGCCGCCTTTTAGTAAGTCTAGCGAGAAAGGCTTTGAGGGATTTGAGGTCGAGCTTGCCAATGCGCTAGCCGGTAAAATTTTCGGCAACAGCGGCGGTCGTATCGAGCTTATCCCGGTAACGAACGAAGTGCGCTTTCCGATGCTTCAAAACAATCAGGCAGATATGATAATCGCGGCTGCAAGTATCACTGAAGAGCGTAAAGGCAGCGTGGATTTTTCGATGCCGTATTTTACGGTGAATTTGGGAATTTTAACGAAAAAAGACTCAAATATTCACAAAATAGGCGATCTGATGGGCAAAAAGATCGGCGTCATCCGCAAGACCACCGGCGAGGCGTATATCAAAAAGGACGGCGGTTATAATGTTTCTTATTGCAACGATTCGGTCGATTGCTATAGGAGATTAAAAAGTGGCGAGATCGACGGGTATTGCAACAACAACCTTTTTGTAATGGTCTATCCGATCGTAGATCCTGCGGTCGAGGTCAATATAAAAAATTTAGGCGATAATGTATTCTTGGGCGTCGCGGTGCAAAAGGGTAACGCAGAGCTGCTAGAAGCGATCAATAAAGGCTTGATTGCGCTTAGCAAAGAGGGCTTTTTCAAAAAGGCTTACGAGGATACTTTCGAATCCTTCTATAAAGGTACCGTCGATAAAAAATATTTCCTACTCGACGATCTTTATAGCTTTTTTTAATAAAAAAAGGAATTTGAAATGAAAAAATCACTGTTTTTAATTCTTTTATCTTGCATCTTCGCGCTTGCGAATTCTTTAAGCCAAATAAAGCAGAGTAAAGTCATTCGTATCGCCGTTTATGAAAACGAACCTCCGTTTAGTAGGGTCACGGATAACGGCTTTGAGGGCTTTGACGTAGAGCTTGCTAATGCAATCGGAGGCAAAATTTTAGGCGATACCGGCGGCAGGATCGAGCTCATACCGGTATCAGCGCAAGCGCGCTTTCCGTCCATTCAAAATAATCAGGCGGATATGCTTATCGCAGCTGCAAGCGTTACTGAGGAGAGAAAGAAAAATTATGAGTTTTCGATGCCATATCTTTCGGTAAATTCCGGAGTTTTAACCAAAAAAAGCGACAATATCCAAAAAATGAGCGATCTGCGAGGTAAGAAAGTAGGCGTCATTCGAGGCTCGACGGGCGAAGCGTTTATGCAAAAGGATGGCGGCTACAATCTAGTGTATTGCAAAAATTCCTCCGATTGCTACAAGCGGCTAAAAAGCGGCGAGATCGACGGCGCATGCGACGATAATCTATTTGTGATGGTCTATCCGGTCGCAGATCCTAGCGTCGAGGTTAATATCAAAAGTCTCGGCGAGAACGTATTTTTAGGCATCGCGATGCAAAAGGGCAACGCAGATCTCGCAGAGGCTGTCAATCAAGCGCTCATCTCGCTTAGCAAAGAGGGCTTTTTCAAAAAGGCGTATAACGATACTTTCGAGCCTTTCTACAAAGGCACCGTCGATAAAAAATACTTCCTTTTAGACGACATATACAGCTTCTTTTAGAATTTTAAATTTGATGTGGGTTAGGATTTGAAGCTTCGCGGCTTTAAATTCTAGCCCGCGCATAAGCGGTGTGTCATTAAAATTCCATCTCAAAATTTTGTCCTAAAATTTCATTTCAAATTTTGTTAGTCCCGCCGCCGCGCCGAAGCCCAGCGCACACACGGCGGTCGCAATCTTCAGTATCTGCGATCATTTACGGCGCGCAAAATTAGATCAAGCTAAGCTTTAAAATTTTACTCCGAGCCCTTGGAATTTTCCAAATCCCCCATGCGCTCCTGCTGAGCCTGCACGAACGCGTCGTATCTGATAAAAAGATAATCTTTGATCTCAAAAATCATCAACGTAAAAATCGAAGGCAGCGTGAAAAATCTAATCGTCATAAACACCAGATCAAGCGCGTTTAGTTCGTCGCTGCCCGCGCGATACCCTCCCGCGCCCGCAGTTAAAATCCCATGCAGTGCCTCGTAGTTATAAAGGATGAAAATCGTCACGAAAAGCGTCGAGAGCTTCGATACGATCTTATTCATGATCTGCGCCACGTCCTCGTCCGCGATCACCGACATCGCAAACCACACGAGAGTGAAAAACAGCGGAAAGACGATGTTAAAATTTAACGAGTTATCGAGCTTCTGTGCGCCCGTCACCGCGATGATCGCAAACACCGCCGCAAAAGGGATCACAAATAGCGCAAATGTCATCGCCGATTTTATCGCCTTAAAAAAGCCGTACGCAAGCAGCGGCGAGCCCAAAGCGAGCAAAAAGATCGTCAGTGCGTAGTTGGCTTTGGCAAAATCGTATAGGTTAAACAGCGCAAATACAGATGCTGCTGCAAGTAACGGCACGCTGAGCTTAAACAGTATCCCGTATTTAGCGTAAGCGCGCGACACGACGGCGTCGAGTCTGCTAAATTTGACGTTTAAGCTTTGCGCTCTGATGAAAAACAAAATGACGAATTTGACGATTACGTTTGGGCTCATATGCACCTTTCCGTTTAAATTTTATAAAATTTTATCCGTGCTAAATTTGCGAAATTTTATCCGCGGAGCCTGTCCATAGAATTAGGCTTTGCCAACGGCTTATGCGGCCTGCGTTAAAATTTCATCGCGCTCTCGCTGCGTTGCTATCTTGCCACCTCTCGGGCTCTGTCTTTTGGCTACGTGAGGCGGACCTGCGCGCTTTGGCTTGCGTAGCGTCTCGCTAGCAAGCCTTTTCTGGTTGCGACGTGCTACGGCGGCGCCCATTCGGCTCGGCGCGCGATACTTTGCTTGCGGTATCCGCGTCGCGTCCGCGCATGAGAGCTTGGCGCCGCTAAAATTTTACCGACTCTTAGCCCTATGCGATACGTCCTGTGCGCCGCGATAGAATTTTGTGCGACGCAAGGACCTACCGAGCTCGGCTTTGCGCCGCTTTGCGGCAAAATTTTAAAATTTGCGCCGCAAAGCACTCGCCTTGTATTGGCCTAGGATGCGGCGCGAATGATTAAATTTTAACCGCACCGCCGCCGAGCCGTTTTAAAGCTCAAACGAATTTTTGAGTCGCTACGATACGTGAAATTCCAAAAATCGCGCTTTAACGATCAAGCTCATTTGCGCTTGCTTGTGGGCCATGCAAAAAGCGGCGCACTTGCGCCCTTCGCCGTGCCCATGCAAAAGCGACGCGCCCTTTGCCGCTCAAAACTCATTTTCGCCCATTCGCACCCCCTGCTAAACCGAAGCTAAGAAGCGCGCCGTCTCACATCCAATCTAAAATTTGCGTGATCTCCGTAGCGTGAAAAATTTTAAGCCCCTGCGCGTTTTGCGGCTTCATCGGGACGATCGCGTTTTTAAATTTCTGCATCGAGGCTTCTTTTAGGCGCGCATCGAGGTTGAATATCTCTCTGATCTCGCCGTTTAGGCTTACCTCGCCGATGAAGACGCTCTCTTTGCTGATCGGGCGGTTTTTGAAGCTGCTTACGATCGCCGCGACGACGGCTAGATCGCACGCCGTTTCGGTGATTTTGACGCCGCCGCTTACGTTTACGAAGACGTCGTATCCGCCAAGCCCGATCTCAAGCTTGCGATCAAGTAGCGCTAGAAGCATATCAAGGCGGTTTTTATCAAAGCCCGTGGCGCTGCGCTTCGGATAACCGCTCTCGCACACGAGCGCTTGGATCTCCACGACGAGCGCGCGCGTGCCCTCCATCGTGATCGTGATCGCCGAGCCGCTTACCGCTTTGCCGCGCGTGAAAAATTTGCTCGCGACGTCCTTGGCGCTTACGAGCCCGTGCGGCCCCATCTCGAAAATCCCCACCTCGCTCGTAGCCCCGAAGCGGTTTTTAAAACCGCGTAAAATTCTAAGCTGCTTGCTTGCATCGCCCTCGAAATACAGCACCACGTCCACCATATGCTCTAATATGCGCGGACCCGCGATCGAGCCCTCTTTGGTGATGTGGCCGATGATGAAGATCGAAATTCCGCGCGCTTTGGCAAGTCGCATCAGCTCGAAGGTGATCTCGCGCACCTGCGTGATCGAGCCCGGCGCAGAGGAGGCCTTGTCGCTAAAAAGCGTCTGGATGCTGTCGATGACGATAAACTTATAATCCCTACGCTCCACCTCTTCAAGTACGGCGCTTAGATTTATCTCGGTGAGCAAAAACAGCTGCTCGCTTATCGCGCCCAGCCGCTGCGCACGCATTTTGATCTGGCTAGCGCTCTCCTCGCCGCTTACGTAAAGCACCGCGCGACCGCCGCTTGCTAAATTTGCCGCGATCTTAAGTAGCAGCGTGGATTTTCCGATACCAGGGCTGCCGCCGATTAGCACGAGCGAACCCTCTACGACGCCACCTCCGAGGACTAAATTTAACTCGCTATCTTTGGTGTCGATGCGCGAAATTTGCTCGATCTGTATCTCGCTGATCGCTTTGGCGCTTGCGGATGAGGCGCGGGCAAGCTCGCCCTCGATCTCTTTTAGCGCTTTGATCTGAGCGGGCTTGAGCTCGACGAAGCTATCGAATGCGCCGCAGTCGGGGCATCTGCCGAGCCATCTGCTTTGCTGATTGCCGCAGTGCTGACACTCAAAAATCGTGGTTTTAATTTTCGCCATTTTTATCCTTGCTAATTTTGCCTAAATTTAGCCTCAAGCTTTGCGAAATTATACTTAAAATTTTTAAAATTTTAGCCGCCTTGCGCGTCGCTTGCGGGATCAAAAATCACGAGAGGGAGGATTTGCGGCTAAATTTGAGCTAAATTTAAATATGTTTTAAACATTTATAACTATAATACAAATTTCACTTTATTTAAAGAAGGTTTAAGATGAAGGGCAAGCTTAGTAGAAGCCAGTTTTTGACGATATCGCTTACGCTATTTGCGATGTTTTTCGGTGCGGGAAATTTTATTTTTCCGCCGGGTCTAGGTAGGGAATCTGGGCAGAATTTTTATATCGCGATAATGTTTTTTTGCGCTACAGCAGTGCTTCTGCCGGTGCTTGGCGTCGCAGCCATCGCGCGCGCAAAGGGACTTCAGAGCCTAGTGCGCCGCATAGATCCCGTGTTTGCGATCGTTTTTACCGCGCTTTTATATCTTACGATCGGGCCGCTTTTTGCGATACCGCGTGCGGCAAATATGCCTTTTGATATCGCGATTAAGCCTTTTATTGCGGAAGAGCGCCTTCAAATTTGGCTATTTGTTTATTCGGCGGCATATTTTGCGCTGAACTATTACATCTGTATGAACCCTTCAAAGCTCGTCGATCTACTAGGAAAATACCTTACGCCGATACTTCTGGCGCTTATTTTGTTACTTTTCGGCGCGGGATTTTTATTTCCTGTCGGAAGCTTCGTCGCCCCTAGCGGCGAGTATGTCGATCACGCCGCAGCAAAGGGCTTCGTAGAGGGCTATCAGACTATGGACGCGCTTGCGTCGCTGGCATTCGGCATCATCGTAATTAATGCCATCAAAGCAACCGGCGTGAGCGACGAGAAGCACCTTGTAACCTCCACGATAAAAGCGGGAATGATGTCGGGCGTCATACTGATGACGATATATTTTATGCTGGGCTATCTGGGCGCGACTTCTGCGGAGCTTTTCAAGGATACGCCGAATATCAACGGGGCGGAGCTTCTGTCGCGAGTAAGCGATCATTACTTCGGAAGAGTGGGCGTAGTGATCCTAGGCAGCGCATTTTTCCTAGCCTGCATCACCACAACTCTAGGCCTTATAAGCTCGGCTAGCGAATACTTCGAGGAGCTTACGAAAGGCAAGATTAAATATAAAACCTGGGCGATCGCTTGGTGCGTGATCGGCTTTGGAGTCGCAAATTTCGGTCTTACGACCATCATCAAAGGCTCTATCCCCGTACTCGTCGCCATCTACCCGATCTCGATCATGCTGATAATCCTCTCGCTAATCAATCCGTGGATCGATTCAAGCAAGCTGATTTACCGCGCCTGCGTCTATGTCTGCGTAGTCGAGGGCGTCATAAACGGGCTTGATATTTTGGGGATTTCGGTACCGCTTGTTACGTTTATCGTAAAGAAAATGCCGTTTTACGACTCGATGCTCGGTTGGATCGTGCCTAGCACAGTGACCTTCGGCGTGAGCTACATGCTGCATCTAATCTTTGAAAAAAGAGACGATAGCTTCTAAATTTAAGAGCTATTTTAAAATTTAGCCGGGCTCTACGGAGCTCGGCATACTTTTAAATTTTAATTCGCCGCCGAATTTAATCTCCCATATTTTTCCATAGAATTTCGACATACAAAATAAACCGCCTTCAAAATTTAACCTAAATTTACGCTAAAATTATCAAAATAAAATTTCAAAAGTGAGGATGGCAAGATGGGCAAGCGAGACGAAGCGCTAAGCTTGGCGCGAGATTTTGAACGCGACGGCTTTAGGGTGCCTGATTTATACGAGCGGTTTTGGCGGCTGCAAGGAGACGCAGCGGCGTATTTTACGCTAGCGGACAGCCTGCTGCGCGGGCGGCAAGAGGGCGGCACGCTGCTAAAGGACGCTATGGGCTACGTGGGCGAGGAGGATTTTAAAGCTTTGATCGCTAAGGCGGTTGAAATTTCACGCGAGGAGGCGGCAGAGGGGCGCGAAACGAAGCAGGATGAAAGCGCGATCCAGACGGAAGAAAATGCGCGCTCGGACGAATGCAGGAGTAAAAGCGCACGGCAACGCGGCAGAGATGAAAAGAGCGCACGTTGGAAAAACGCCGAAGAGGTCATCGCAGCGGCAAGTCTCGAGTTCGCGCCGCTTTTACACCCATATCTTGGCGAGCTTTTTAAATTGCAGCCGAACGAGAGCGCGTATTACGCGGAGTATCCATGGCGCGGGCTTAGTTACGAGAGCTCGCAAATCTGGCGCGAGAGGCTTGCGGATCCGCAGACGAGCGAAGACGATAAGCGAAAAATTTTTAGCTGCCTGCTGCAAACCCGCGATCCGCGAAACGTAAAATTTGCCTGCGAGTTCGCGCTTGCGGAGGATTTTTTGATCGCCCGTGCGATTTGCTCGAATATATAGGCTACTGGCTGGAGGTCGCGGGATTTACTTTTGAGCGGACTAAATTTGACGCAGACGGCGGAGTTCAAGCGGTAGCGAATGAAATTTTAAAAATGGATGCGGACGAATGCGGCGGCGCCAGGCAAGCTGAAACGAGCGAGTGCGATATATCGCAGATGTCAAACGAGCCGAGCGGTACTTTAGCGCCGCTGCAAGCGAATGAGTGCGATCTATCGCGCAAAAATTTAGATGAAGTGTGCGATGCGGCAAGCGCCGTTAAATTTAACGCTGGCGAGTTAAAATCGGCAGCGAGCCAAAATTTTAAAGCGTGCGCAGCTGAACACAGCTCTAAATTTAACTCAAATGAGCCAGCCGCCGATAAATCACAAAAAGCGCCGAACGATGAAATTTGCTTTGGCAGCGAGAAATTCAGGCTCAAAAGATACTGCGGCCAGCGCGTATATCACATAATCTTTCCGCGCGGCTATTTCGGCGCGCCCTATGCGGCGCATCTGGCGAAGTACCATCCGACCTGGCGGTTTGAGGGCGGCGAGGCTGGATATAAGCTCGGCGGAGTTTTGGACGAGGCGGACGGCGATGCGCAAAATCCACTATTTCATCTCATTACGCTTGATCCGCTGCCCCGCGACTTGCCCGTACAATCGCTGCCGCGCCTAATCCTCGCCGCACACGTTAGAGAGATAAACGAGGGCGAGGTAGTCTTTTACGAGCACGACGCACAGGGTACGCCGCGACGTATCGGCGAGCGGACGCAGGTAGAATACGTGCAGGACGAGCCGATAATGGAGTGCGAGGTCGCGCTTGCGCCTACGCCGGCACGCTGGGCGGCTCAGGACTGGGGGATGTCAAACAGCAGGCAAAACCTAGCGCGCATCGGCGGCGAGCCCTCGTGGATACAGGGCGCGCAGGTGCCGACGTGTCCGATATGCGGCGAAAAGATGGAGTTTTTGATGCAACTTGACAGCGAGCTTCCAAGCTGCGAGCAAGGCGGCGAGGTATATTTCGGCAGCGGCGGGATCTTGTACGTGTTTTGGTGCGAGTGGACGCGGGTGAGCGGGTTTTTCATGCAGTGCACGTGAGTAAAAATTTTGTAAAATTCTAAATGAAAATCTAAAATTCTAAGTAAAATTTATTCTAAGATAATCGACCTAGCAAAATTTGCCGAGCATTTCGGCGCGTAAAATTTAAACTTGTTCGGCGAGAATATGAATATAAATTTACGCAGACACGCAGAGTTTAAGCGTAAATCCCATCCACCAGCGTCTCTACGAACTGATCCGAGTTAAATTCCGCCAAATCCTCCATCCGCTCGCCCACGCCGACGAAAAGTATCGGCAGCCGCAGCTCGCGCGCTATGGCGAAAAGTGCGCCGCCTTTGGGCGTGCCGTCGAGCTTCGTGATGATGATGCCATCGAGCTTCACGATCTCGTTGAACGCCCTAGCTTGCGCGACGCTGTGATTGCCCTGAGTGGCGTCGAGCACGATGATCTTGCGGTGCGGTGCGCCGCTTTTTGCGCGGTCGCAGATGCGCACGATCTTGCTTAGCTCTGCGGCTAAATTTTTCTGGTTTTGCAGGCGTCCGGCGGTATCGATCAGGACGCGATCGATGTTTTTAGCGCTAGCCGAGCTAACGGTGTCGAACGCCACGGCAGCGGGATCGTGCCCTTGCGCGGTAGCTACGATCGGTAGATTTAGAATTTGCGCCCATTTGCGCAGCTGCTCGACTGCGCCCGCGCGAAAGGTGTCGCATGCGCCTAAAATCACGCTCTGACCGCTATTTTTATATAAATTTGCAAGCTTTGCGGTCGTCGTGGTCTTGCCCGCGCCGTTTACGCCGATGATGAGCTCTACGAAGGGCTTCTCATCTGCAGCTTTAGCGATCTCGTAATCGAAATAGTTCTTCAAAATGCCCTTGAGATCATCTTTAGCGACTAGCTTTTTTGCGGGAAGTTTTCCTAAAATTTCCTCCACGAGTTCGTAGCCTACGTCGGCTTCAAGCAGCATCTCTTCTAAAATTTCTTTTGAAATTTTATCTTCGCTCTTTGCCCCTCGCATCGCATCTATGGTCTTGCTAAGCCCTTTTTTAAAAAAATCGAACATCAGAAAATTTTCTCCAATTCGGTCATTAAAATTTCTTCTGGCATCAGCCCGAAATATTGCGCGCTAAACTCGCCTTTTTCATCGTATATCGCCATATACGGCACTTCGTTTATGCCGCCTAGCGCCTTTGTAAAAAAGTCCGTTCCTTCGCCGTAAGCGATCGCGTAATTTACTTCGTGTGCGCTTGCGTAATTTTTTGCATCGTCTAAATTTGCGTCGCCGATCATCACGCCGATAATCTCAAGCTTGCCGGAGTAGGCTTGTTTGGCGGCATTTAGTGCGCTTACCTGCACGGCGCAGGCGTCGCACCACGGCGTAAAAAACGCAAATAGCGTCACGGTGGAGTTATTATCGATTCGAAAACCCTGCTTTGTCTTTTGCATATTTAAAATTTTGCCGTTACTTAGCTGAAGTGTAAAAGGAGCGGTATAATCGACCTGGATTACGGCTTCGGTTTCGGACTGCGGCTGCGTGGTGTTGGTCTCGGTCGGGGCATCGCTTGATTTTTTATCCTCATCATCGCCGCAACCTGCAAGAAATAAAACAGCCGTAAAAAGCGCTAGAAAAAAACGAAATTTCATAATAAACCTTAAAATTTAATCGCAAGATTATACAAAAACTAGCTAAAATAAGCGTTAAAATTTTATAAAAGGCTTAAGCTATGCAAAAAAATGAATTTAGAAAAATTTGCAAATCGCGCTTAAAATCTCACGCCGCACGTACGGCTAGATGCGAGCATTACGTGCTTTTAAGGCGTATAGAGCGGCTGATAAAATTTTTAAAAGCGCGTAAAATTTTGATATTTTTGCCGATGAGCTACGAGCCGAACGTTTTGATTTTAAGAAAAAAGCTATCAAAAAGCTGTGAATTTTACGTTCCGTTTATGGTGGATATTAGCTTAAAAATGGTAAGATTGCGCCAGCCTTTTAAAATTTCACGCTTTGGATTGCGGCAGACGCTTCCGCAAAACGGGTATTTTAAAAAGGTTGATCTAGCCGTGGTTCCAGCTATCGGAGTGGATGGCGCAATGGCTAGAATAGGACATGGGAAAGGATTTTACGATATGTTTTTTTCAGGTCTGAAGCTTAAGCCCGCAATCGCGTTCGTGAGTATAAAAGACTGCTTTTGCAGCGAAATTTTATCGCTTGATCACGACGTAAAGGGCGATTTTTACATAACTCCGAGCCAAAATTACCTAAAAAGAGGAAAGTATGATAGAGATTTTAATCGCCTTGTGCGCTCTTGCGGTGGGCGCTGGCATAGGATACTTAGTAGCTAGAAAGATCAATAACGCCAATTACGATTTTTTCGTAGAACAAGCCAAAGCTAAAGCCAAAGCTATAGAATTTGAAGCCGAGGGCATCTTGCGAAATTCTAAAATTTCGGTGCAGGAAGCGGAGTTTGAAGCTAAGAAAAAATACGAAGATAAGGCAAGCAAACTGCAGAAGGAATTTAACGTTAAATTTGACGAGCTCGGCAAAAAGGAGCACGCGCTTCTAACCGAGCAAGAAATTTTAAAAGACAGTAAAAAAGAGCTCGAAAGCGCCAAAAAAGAGGCGAAATTCCTCTACGAAGAGGGCTCGAATTTAAAGAAAAGCTATGAAGAGAAGCTAGCCGAAGCGCTTAAAGTTTTGGAGCGCGTGGCGGGCTTTACACAGGATGAGGCGCGCGCGCAGGTGCTTAAGAAGGTCGAGGAGCAAAGCCGCACCGACATCGCTCACATCGTGCGAAAATATGAAGAGGAAGCCAAAAAAGAGGCGCGAAAAAAGGCGAATTATATTTTGGCGCAGGCTACGTCGCGCTTTGCGGGCGAGTTTGCCGCCGAGCGACTTATCAACGTCGTAAATATCAAAAATGACGAGCTTAAAGGTCGCATCATCGGTAAGGAGGGGCGCAACATAAAGGCGCTTGAGATGACTCTTGGCGTGGACGTCATCATCGACGATACCCCGAATGCGATCATCGTAAGCTCGCACAATCTCTATCGTCGCGCTATCGCCGTTCGCGTCATCGAAACGCTTATCGAAGACGGCAGAATTCAACCTGCTCGCATCGAGGACATCTACAAAAAAGTAAGCGACGAATTTGAAGCTAGCATCGCCGAAGAGGGCGAAAATATCGTAATGGATCTAGGCCTTAGTAAAATTCACCCCGAAATTTTAAAACTCATCGGTAAGCTTAAATTTCGCGCCAGCTATGGACAGAACGCCCTTGCGCACAGCCTTGAGGTCGCACATCTTGCGGGTATCATCGCCGCAGAAACGGGCGGGGATCAAAAGCTAGCCAAGCGAGCGGGCCTACTTCACGATATCGGCAAGGCACTAACTCACGAATACGAGGGCTCGCACGTAGATCTGGGTGCCGAGGTTTGCCGCCGCTACAAAGAGCATCCGGTAGTGATAAACGCGATTTACGCCCACCACGGCCACGAGGAGGCTACAAGCGTAGAAAGCGCCGCAGTCTGTGCCGCAGACGCGCTAAGTGCTGCGCGCCCGGGCGCTAGACGAGAGGTGCTAGAGAGCTATCTAAAGCGCGTTAGCGATATAGAGGCGATCGCGATGAGTAAAACGGGCGTCAAGCAAGCCTACGCGATCAACGCAGGTCGCGAAATCCGCG
Organism: uncultured Campylobacter sp.; assembly: GCF_937973075.1. Taxonomy (GTDB): domain Bacteria; phylum Campylobacterota; class Campylobacteria; order Campylobacterales; family Campylobacteraceae; genus Campylobacter_B. The sequence continues at coordinate 16,663 of NZ_CALBWL010000006.1, read as the reverse complement.
TTATCGCAAACGCCAAGCTCATGAACGACGATGAGGCGGTTTTGGTCGCTAAAGAGATCGCTTCGGATATCCAAGATAAGGTTCAATTCCCGGGCGAGATCAAGGTTAATGTCATACGCGAGCTTCGCGCGGTGGAGATAGCTAAATAAGGAGTGTGAAATGAAAAAATTTATAATCGCTTTATTTTTGCTTTTTAGCGCGGCATTTGCCGAGGATGAGCTCATCATTGATAGCGCGAGTGCCTATTCGTCGGTAATGCGCACGAACGCGCAGTATAAATACCTAGCGCAGCAAGCCCGCGCGATAGTGATATTTCCGAGCGTCAAGAAGCTGGGCTTCATCATAGGCGGAATGTACGGCGAAGGGATCATCATCTACAATAACGACGGCGCGCATAGCGTTAGCGGTGCTGAGATCAGCAGCGCCAGCGTAGGACTTCAGATAGGCTATGAGGATAATTATCTAGTTATTTTCGTAATGCATGACGATGTAATCCAAAAAATGCGAAATTCCCAAATCACGCTTTCGGGCGATGCGACGGCAGTTGCAGGTAACTACAGCGCCGATTCTGGCTCTTTAGATGTGCTAAATCAAGATATGTACGTCTTTACGAATAAAGGCGGGCTGTTTGCGGGCGTGAGCCTGGGCGGTTCGGTGCTGGAGACCAAAAATGACCGCGCTTTTGATCCAAATACCGAGGGCTATGCGCTTTTGATGCGAGTAATTGGCGCAGATGAGTAAAATTTAGCTAAAGATGCTAAGGCGCATAGCTTAGCGAAAAATTTTGCTTTATGGGCGTTTTATTAGCAGCTTGGAATTTTGCTCGCGTGATTTCTGCAGAATAATAGACTTAGGTGCGCAATTTTATTGCAATTCGCGGGGTGGGAGGCATTTGAGGATATCGCGTAAATCCTGCGTAATTCGCAAGTTACTTTGAATTCTAAAGAAGTCGAAATTTTGTCATTAAATTTAGAATTGCAAAATTTTACCGTTAAATTTTGCGGTGATTTTGTTTGATGTCTAGAAATTTTATTTTGAAATTTCACTTGATATTTTGCGGCGAAATTTTGTATTTTGCGACAGCCGTGCGGAATTTTATTTAATGTCGCAGCGAAATCAAGTAGCGTCGTGGGACGTTATAGTGAAATTTTCGCACTGAATTTTAAAGCTGTTTTAGTCAAATTTATAGAATTTTATATGATCTAATGAAAGGATTCGATGGAATCGATGTTTGCAAACCTCCATACGTGGGGGTATTTGATACTGTTTTTGTATTCGCTGGGCGGAGGATTTTTGGCGCTTGCGGCGGCGGGCGTGCTAAGCTCTGCCGGCGAGCTCAATATCGTCTTATGCATCGTAATCGCCTGCATATCGAACTTCATAGGCGATTCGGGGCTATTTTTAGTAAGCCGCTACAATAAAAAAGAGATCATGCCCTATCTGCGCAAACAGCGCCGCAACCTTGCTCTGGCGCAGATTTTGTTTCGTAAATACGGCGACCGCATCATTTTGATTAAAAAATTTATCTACGGCCTCAAAACCCTCGTACCGATCGCGATCGGCATCACAAAATATTCATTTTTAAAATTTAGCGTCATCAATGCCGTAAGCTCGCTTATTTGGGCGCTTGTGGTGGGGTTACTGAGCTACTACGCGGGCGATTTCGTGCGCGAGCTCTATGTGCACATTAAGGACGCGCCGTGGATCGCTCCGCTGGCTCTAGGCGCGATAGTAGCGGCGATCGTGCTCTATTTTCGCTTCGCGACCCGCAAAAAAGGCTAGTGGTGGCAAAAAAGCTGATCCCGCTCGCAATTTTTGCAGCACTTCTTTTGGCGCTAAATTTCATCTCCAATTCGCGCAGCCCCGCGGCTAAAGATGAGCGGGTTTTTACCTCCAAAACCCTGGATGCCGCCTCGCGTAAAAGCGGCGCGCAAGATATCAAAAGCGGCACCGATCGTAAAATTTCAAGCTCGCAAAATCCCGCAAGCGGCGCCGGTGCAAAAGATGAGAGCGGTGCAAGAAGCGCAGACGGCGGAGCAGGGCGCGGAGCAGACCTAGGAGATTTAAAATCTCATCCGCAAGCAAACGAGCCCGCCGCCGTAAATCCTAAAGACGAGGCGGACGTCCACAGGCGGCGTAGCGCAGATTATGAAGCTTCGCAATCTCAAAATCCCGCTGCAAATTCTAAAAATCAGCTCGCGGACGAGCCCTGCATAAGCAAGGAGTGCGTGAGCGCTCATATCCGCCGTACGGGCTCTTTGCCGCAAAATTTCATCACGAAAAAGCAGGCCGGTGAGCTTGGCTGGCAGGGCGGTGATCTGTGGCGATACACGCGCGGCAAGAGCATAGGTGGCGATCGTTTCGGCAATTTCGAGCGCAGGCTACCTGATAAAAAGGGGCGGATTTGGCGCGAATGCGACATCGAGTATCGCGGCGGCCCGCGCGGCGCAAAGCGGCTGATATTTTCAAACGACGGACTGATCTTTTACACCGCCGATCATTACGAAAGCTTCGAGCGCGTGCAATGAGCTTAAATTTTAAAACGCGCAGCGCCGCAAAGATCATCATCGACGGCGCAAAGATTAGGCGCAAAGATCAAATTTTCGCGCTATTTGCCGCAGCGCTAAATTTCGAGCCAGAATACGTCGCAAATTTAGACGCGCTCTACGACGCGCTTGGCGAGCGAGGCGGACAGGTTTTCGTGATCATCAAAAGGGGCGGAATTTTAAAGCTAAGGCTGGGTAAATTTTATGATATTTTGCTGGATGTTTTGCGCAGCGGCGAGGCGAAAATTTTAATCTTATGAGCTTGCGCGGCAGCCATATCATTTCAAATCTAAATTTTGCCGAGACAAAGGTTGTTTCGGCGCAGTTTCGAGCGTGCCGTTAAAATTTACTGAATTTTAGAGCTTATTAAAAGAGGCGATTTTAGAGATTTCGCTCACAAAGCTCGCGCGGTCAAATTTAAACTCAAGCCCATACTGCCAATCTTTGCGGCGCGGGTTTGTAAAGTCGTAAAGCTTAACCGTCTCTGTTTCAAATTTAATCTTAAGCGCGAGATACCAGCAGTCCCAGATCCCGCACGGGCAGCCCAGTAGCACTACGTCCCGCTCATCTTGCGCCAAATCAGCCTCAAGCGCCGTGCGTAAAAATAGCTCCTCAAAATCAATTAGGCTCAAATAGGCGTAGTCTCCCGCGATGCAGCTTTGCCCGTCCTTTGCGGCAAAGCTTTGCTCGCACCGCCTAATCAGCTCAAGCAGAGGCTCGCCGTTTATCGCAACGACGACTTCGGTAAGGCCCTCGCCGTTCATCTCGTAATCGTTTGGATAAAATTTAATGCTATCCATGCGGCAATCTCGCTAAATTATCTATTTCGCGCCGTATTTGCACCGGCCTGCTAAAATTTCGTCGCAGTTTAGCGAATTTGAAGTGAAATTCGGTTGAAAATCAAAAATTCGCCGATAAAGCGCAGATCAAATGGATATTTCGTAAAATTTAATGATTTTGAACTCGCGGAGCTTGCTTTCGGTGAGCGCAAGCTTAAATTCACAAAAAAGTTCAATTTGCGTAGATGAAAGAAGCGAAAATAAAAGGTTAAATTTCATCACAGATCAAAGAGATCGAAACAAGGGTTAAATTTTGCTATGGATAAAGAAGTCGAAATTTAGAAATGAGGGGTTAAATTTAATTCGTTTTTTAGGGCGTTTAAATTTAACCCCGCCGCGGCTACATCATTTCGCCGCTTTTGTGCTCATATTCGGTGTAGGTTACCGGAATATCCTTCTTGCCTTTGCCCGGCGTATACACTCCCTCTCCGCGTTTGAAAAGAAGCTCGATGCCTTCGTCGTTCGTAAGCATTATGCCGCTTGCGGAAGCCGCGCGTTTGAGATTATGCTTTTTGCCTTTTTCGTCGGTTAACACGCCCGTTGCGAACATATCGTTCGAGCTAAGGCTGATGCGCTTATCTCCGGTCTCTCCGAGTAGAAATACGATCGTGTGCGCTACAGACTCTTGCTTTTGCTGCGGAGCCGTATTGGCCTTAGGTTGGTTGCATCCGCTTAAAATCGCGATTGCCGCTAATGACGAGAATACAATTCTTCTCATTTTTTCTCCTTTAAAAAAAGTTCGCGAATTATATAGCCAAAAAGTAAATCCTAGATTTCGCGACTTTTTATTTAATCAAAGATTAACCCAAATTTAGTAAAATTCCAGCTGAAAACATCCCAAATAAGGAGAACCTTATGGCAGTAAAAATCGCAATCAACGGCTTTGGAAGGATCGGTAGGTGCGCGGCTAGAATTGCGCTAAGCAGGGACGATGTAGAGCTTGTGGCGATCAACGATACCGCTAAACGCGAGCTTACGAGATACCTGCTTCAATACGATACCGTTCACGGCGAGTTTCGTAAAAAAGTAGAAATTCTAAGCGACGAATGCATAGCCGTAGACGGCAAAAAGATCCGCGTCTATTCCACCAGAGAGCCTGCGGAACTTGATTTTGCAGGTGATGGTGCAGAAGCTGTGCTTGAATGTACTGGTGCGTTTTTAACGAGCGAAAAATGTAAGCCGTTCATAGATAACGGTATCGGCGTAGTCGTAATGAGCGCGCCTGCCAAGGATGATACGCCCACTTTCGTAATCGGCGTTAATGAGGGCACTTATGCAGGACAGCGCGTCATCTCAAACGCTAGCTGCACCACTAACGGCCTGGCTCCGATTGCAAAAATTTTAGACGATGAGCTTGGTATCGAAAAGGGTCTGATGACGACGATTCACGCCTATACACATGGACAGAGTCTAGTCGATGTAAAAGCCAAGGATTTTCGCCGTTCACGCGCCGCGGCTCTTAATATCGCTCCGACCACGACGGGCGCGGCAAAAGCGATTAGTAAGGTACTTCCACAGCTAAGCGGTAAGATGCACGGACAATCTGTACGCGTGCCGGTGGCTAACGTATCGATGGTTGATCTAACGGTGCTAACGCGCAAGCAGACGAGTGCTGAGGAGCTAAATGAAATTTTCCGCCGCTATGCCTCTAAAGAGATGAAAGGAATTTTGCTCGTAGACGACGATAGTCGCGTCAGCAGCGATTTTTGTACTTCAGAATACTCCAGCATCGTAGCTAGCGACTGCACGCAGGTAATTGACGGCAATCTGATAAAAGTGATGAGCTGGTATGACAACGAGTGGGGATATAGCGAGCGCCTCATCGATTTAGCCCTATATGCGGCAAAAAGAAGGAAATAAGATGGGCGAAATTCTTTCGATTAAAGATTTGAAATTTAAAGAGGGCGCGCGCGTTTTTATCAGGTGCGATTTTAACGTGCCGATGGATGAGTTTTGCAATATTACGGACGATCGCCGCATCCGTTCGTCTATCCCTACTATTAAATATTGCTTAGACGAGGGCTGCGCGGTAATTTTAGCCAGTCATTTAGGGCGCCCAAAAAACGGATACGAAGAAAGACTTAGCCTAAAGCCTGTGGTAAAGAGGCTATCTAGGCTTTTAGAGCGCGAGATAAAATTTGTCTCCGATGTCGCGGGCGAGGAGGCAGAAGCTGCGGTAAATTCGCTTAAAAAGGGCGAAGTGCTTCTGCTGGATAATCTGCGCTTTGAAAAGGGTGAGAGCAAAAACGACGAAGCATTAGCTAAGAGGCTCGCAAGCTATGCGGAATTTTATATCAACGATGCTTTTGGCGTATGCCACCGCGCGCATGCTTCGGTAGAGGCGATTACGAAATTCTACGATGAGGCACACAAAGCGGCGGGATTTTTGCTGCTAAAAGAGATAAAATTTGCTAAAGACCTTATTAAAGATCCTGCGCGTCCTTTCGTAGCCGTAACGGGCGGCAGCAAAGTAAGCGGCAAGCTTCAGGCGCTTAAAAATTTACTTCCTAAAGTCGATAAGCTCATCATCGGAGGCGGCATGGCGTTTACGTTTTTAAAAGCCGTCGGATATGACATCGGCAAATCTTTGCTCGAAGAGGATCTAATCGAGGAAGCAAAAAATATTCTCCGCAATGCTCGCGAGCTTGGGGTTAAAATTTATATCCCCGTCGATGCCGTCGCAGCTCCGCAATGCTCGCAAGATGCCGTTACAAAAAAGGTTACCGTTCAAGAAATTCCAAGCGATTGGATGGGGCTAGATATCGGACCTGCAACCGTAGCGCTTTTTAAAGAAGCCCTAGACGATGCACAAACGATCTGGTGGAACGGACCGATGGGGGTTTTTGAGATCGATAAATTCGCTCGCGGCAGCCTGCATATATCGCACGCGATCGCAGATAGTGACGCCACGACCGTAGTGGGCGGCGGCGATACCGCAGATGTCGTCGAACGCGCGGGCAACGCCGATGATATGACTTTTATTTCTACCGGAGGCGGCGCGAGCTTAGAACTCATCGAAGGCAAGGAGCTGCCGGGCGTGCGAGTGCTTACTGCTAAAACGGAGCTGCGATGATATTAGCAGCGAATCTTAAATGCAACCATACTCGCGCTAGTTTTGAGCAGTACGCTAAAGCTTTAGATGAAGGCTTAGCGGGCGGAATTTCGCGCGAGAATGAAATTTTGGTTTTTCCTCCTGCTAGCGCATTTTGCGCGAGGGTGAAAAATTTTACTCAAGGCGCGCAAAATTTCTATCCTGCCGCGTACGGTAGCTTTACGGGCGAGATCGGCGGCGATATGCTGGCGGAATTTGACATCAAAACCGTTCTTATCGGACATAGTGAGCGGCGCGCTATTTTGGGTGAGAGCGCGGAGCTGATAAGAGAGAAATTCAGTTTTGCCGCAGCGCAGGGCTGGCGCATCGTTTTTTGCGTCGGCGAGGATGAGGCGGCATTTGCGCAAGATCGCAGCGAGGAGTTTGTAGCGACACAGCTTGAGGGTATCAATCTGAAATATCCGAGCTTAGTATTAGCCTACGAGCCCGTCTGGGCGATCGGCACGGGCAGAAGCGCGCAGTGTGAGCAGATCGAAAGAATGCTAAATTTCTTGCGCGCTAAAAGCCCCGCGCCGCTACTTTACGGCGGCAGTGTAAACGCCGCAAATATCGGCGGGATTGTGGGTATTGAAAACTGCGATGGGGTGTTAGTGGGGACGGCGAGCTGGGACGCCTCTAGCTTTTTGGAACTTATACGCGTTGTCTCGCATCGCTATACTTCGTTGCCTTAAAATTTTGCTCGGTCATTACGTAATAGAGTAACTCCCGTCGCAAAATTTTAAGTCGCCTAGTCTAGCTTCGCGATACTGCCGCTATCGAATTGCGTTTAAAATTTGGCGTTTCGCGAGATTTTGCGAATTTTAATTTGTAGAATTTTAAGTCAAATTGCGAAGGACTTTAAGATGGATTTGAATGTTGTTGCAGATTTTGCGACCAAGACTAGGCATGTAGCCTGTCGCAGGGAGCAAAATCAAAACTCATTCAAAGACGCTTAAAAGCCAAGCAAATTTTAAAGGAGAAATAATGATTTTAAAAGGTAAAAAGGGCCTCATCGTCGGCGTCGCTAACGCCAAATCCATCGCTTACGGCATCGCCGAAGCTTGCCACGAGCAAGGTGCGCAGATGGCGTTTACCTACCTAAACGACGCTCTGAAAAAACGCGTAGAGCCGATCGCTGAGGAGTTTGGGAGCAAATTCGTCTATGAGCTCGACGTAAACAATCCTGCTCACCTTGACGGTCTTGCGGATCGTATCAAAGCAGACCTTGGCGAGATAGATTTCGTCGTGCATGCCGTGGCCTATGCGCCAAAAGAAGCACTAGAGGGCGAGTTTGTAAACACCACAAAAGAAGCCTTTGACATCGCGATGGGCACGAGCGTGTATTCGCTACTAAGCCTCACGCGCGCGGTGCTACCGGTGCTAAAAGAGGGCGGCTCTGTTCTCACGCTAACCTACCTCGGAGGGCCGAAATTCGTGCCTCACTACAACGTTATGGGCGTTGCAAAAGCGGCTCTTGAAAGCTCCGTGCGCTATCTCGCTCACGATCTTGGCGCGCGCGGTATCCGCGTAAACGCTATCAGCGCTGGCCCGATCAAAACGCTTGCCGCAAGCGGAATCGGCGATTTTAGGATGATTTTACGCTACAACGAGATCAACGCGCCGCTCAAGCGCAACGTCACGACGCAAGACGTCGGCAAAAGCGCGATGTATCTGCTTAGCGACCTAGCTAGCGGCGTGACCGGCGAGGTGCACTACGTCGACTGCGGCTACAACGTCATGGGCATGGGCGACGTGGCTACCGACGCCGATGGTAAGACGATCCTTGCGTGGGATGCAGGCAAGGCCGAATAAACGGCGCAAAGGGCGATCGGGCCGATCCGACGGCTAGGTATAGCGGATGTCGTTTATAGCGGCGCGTTTTGCCTTGCGATGCGGTAAAAGCCGTAGCCGGGCGACGCGACTTGCGGACTTTGGCTCGGTACTGCGCGTCTGATAAATAAATTTGCAATGAAACTGCAAAACGCCGCCATAGACCCGCCGTTTTGCGAGGTGATGACGAGGCCGAGAAAGCCTCGCTTCTGTTGTGCCCTGGTTTTACCTTGATCCCTGCTACGGCTGCACGCTGGCGCATGAGAGCGAAATTTTCGCCCTTTTGCAGGAGCTGCTTCTGAGCGAGCGCTCGCAAGCCATCAGAGACGATATTTTGCAACTTCTGGGCGATTACTGCGGCGATTTTAGCGTGCTGCGAAGCAGGATTTCCGAAGCGCCTGACGAGCTTTTGCCGGGTATCAAGCGCTTGATCGAAAGATAAATTTAACGATCGGCACGCTTTTGCGCGCGGTAATTGCGTCGCGGCGAGCAGTAGCGAAATTTGCCGCGCCTCCGCATACGCTACTTTTGCTGCAAAAATACGGTAGCGTAAAATTTTAAGATTGAAAGCGGCGATGAGAACCTTGGATGAGCGAGGAGCTAGGTCTAGCGAACATACCTAAAAACGGCATGGAGATAGAGGATTATTTCAGTGCCGTTTTTGAAAAAAGCGGTAAAATCCGCTATAAAGGAGCTTAATGAAAAAGGATTATATCTGCGTATTCGACTGCGAGACGATCCCCGACGTAGCGGCGCTGGTGCGGGTGCTGGATGAGGATGCGATCGCGGGTTGCTTTGAGCCTTTCGATAAAAAAAGCTTCGCAAAGCTTCTTGACGCGCAGCTCTCGCAAAAGATCGGCGGCGAGAAGCAAAGTGCGTCTTTAAATTTTGCTGTAAATTCGGCGGGACAGAATTCTAAAATTGAAAATTCCGAGCAAAATTCTGCACTGCAAAGCTTTACGCAGCAAGACGCTGTGCTTCAAAGCTTTGCGAGTGAAAATTCCGCTGAAAACCCCGCGCAGGGAAATTTTACGAGCGAAAATTCCATATCGCAAAATACTGCGCCCAAAAATTCCGCGTCGCTAAATTTAACCTACGATGATACTGCGCCTCAAAGTTCCGCAGCACAGAGCTCCGCGACGGAAAATTCCGCGCTCCGAAGCCCTGCGCCTCAGAATTTTGCAGTGGAAAGCTCTACGCTACAAAGCTCCGTATCCCAAAGCTCAAAGAGCGAAAATCTCGCTTTAAATTCCGCGCAAGATCTCGCGTTAAACGCGCTAAATTTTAAAATTTACGGCGAGCAGCCGATCTTTAACGCGGATAAAAGCAAAATTTTAAACCACAAATTGCTCTCGCTTAGGGCGATGGAGATTTTCAAAGAAAAAACCGGCAGCGAATTCCTGCCCGTCTGCTTCCATCGCGTCGTTAGCATTAGCGCCGTGATGGCGGACGGATTCGGCAGATTTTTGCGCGTCTCGACGCTTGATGGCGAGAACGAGCGCGATAAAATCGCAAAATTCCTAGCCTTCATCGAGGATTTTAATCCGCGGCTCGTGAGCTTCAACGGGCGCGGGTTCGATCTGCCGATGATTATGGCGCGCGCGATGTGCTACGATCTAAGCGCCGCGGCGTATTTTGAGACGAACGATCGCGATAACAACAAGAGCAAATGGGAGAACTATCGCAGCCGCTACGATGGGCGGTTCCATCTGGACTTGCTCGATCACATCAGCGATTTTGGCGCCGTGCGCGGGCTCAAGCTCGATCATATCTGCGCTAGCGTGGGCCTTCCCGGCAAATACGACGTGCACGGTGATCAGGTTCTGCAGCTGTATTACGGCGGCGAGCAGGCTAAGATCGACGAGTACTGCAGATCCGACGTGCTCAACACCTACTGGCTGTTTTTGAAATACGAGCTTTTGCGCGGTAAGATCACCAAGGACGACTATCTGAATTACATCGCGGTGATGGGCGAATTTTTGCAAAAAGAGTGCGCGGGCATGAGCTATACGCCCGTTTTTTGCGACTTTATAGAAAGGGAGCTGGCGGCATATGCGAAGTGAAATTTTTAAAATTTTAAAAGGCGTGGTTTTGGGTGCGCTATTTTTGGTTTGCGGCGCGGTCGCGGACGAGGTTAAATTTAAACCGATGCTGCTTAAAGAGTACGTCCCCGGCATGAATATCACGGGCTGGGTGATCAGCGAAAAGCTAGACGGCGTGCGCGCGATCTGGGACGGCAAAAATCTGCGCTCCAGACGAGGTAAGATCATAAACGCTCCCGAGGGCTGGAGCGCGGGTTTTCCGCCGTTTTTCGTCGACGGCGAGCTATATACGGCGCGCGGGGAGTTTGAGCAGCTCGTCTCGATCGTCTCTTCTAGCGTGCCCGATGAGCGCTGGAGCAGGGTGAAATTTTACGCGTTTGATCTGCCGAAAGAGCAGAAAAACCTAAGCGCGAAGATGGAAATTTTAAGAAATTTTATCGCCTCAAGCGGCGCGCAAAATTTACTCATCGTGCAGCAAACTCCGGTAAGTACGCACGCCGACGTGCAGGCGTATTTTGATCGCGTCATCGCCGCTGGCGGCGAGGGGGTCGTGCTGCGCGATCCAAACGCGCTTTATGAAAGCGGCCGCAGCGATAAAATTTTAAAATACAAAAAGACGCACGATAGCGATTGCAAGGTCGTAAAAATCAACCCCGGCTACGGCAAAAACGAGGGCAAGATGGGATCTTTAAGCTGCGTGGATCTACGTAGCGGAGCGAAATTTAAAGTAGGCACTGGCTTTAGCGACGAGATGCGGGCAAATCCGCCTAAAGTAGGCACGATCATCACCTATCAATACCAAAACCTAACCCGCGAGAAAAAGCCGCGCTTCCCCGTATTTTTACGCGTGCGACCAGCGATTTAATCTAAGGGGCTATAATCGCGTATTTTGATAAATTTGATCCGAAGGAGGATGGATGAAAATTTTAATTACAGGCGGCGCGGGATACATCGGTAGCCACGTCGCAAAGGCGCTTTTAGAAGCGAACCGCCACGACGTCGTCATACTGGATAATCTTTGCAAGGGCTCGATGCGAGCGATCGAGGCGCTTCGCAAGATAGGCGAGTTTGAGTTCGTGCAAGAGAGCCTAGAAAATACCCCCGCAATCGAGAAGCTTTTTAAGCGCGAGAAGTTTGATGCGATCATTCACTTCGCGGCGTTTATTGAGGTTTTTGAAAGCACGCAAAATCCGCTAAAATACTATCTAAACAACACCGCCAATGCGATGAATTTAATCGCGCTTGCGAACAAATACGGCGTAAAAGACTTTATCTTTAGCTCCACTGCGGCGACCTACGGCGAGCCGGACATCCCGCAAGTAAGCGAGGAAACTCCGCAAAATCCGATCAATCCGTACGGCAGAAGCAAGCTGATGGTCGAGTGGGTGCTAAAAGACGCGGCGGCGGCAAATCCGAATTTTAAATATGGAATTTTGCGCTACTTCAACGTTGCGGGTGCGGCAAGCGACGGCACGATCGGGCAGAACTACCCGAACGCGACGCATCTAATTAAGGTGGCGACTCAAACGATCGTCGGCAAGCGCGATAAGATGAGCATTTTCGGCGATGATTACGATACCAAGGACGGCACCTGCATACGCGACTACATCCATGTAGAGGATCTCGCAAGCGCGCATCTGGCGGTACTTGATTATCTGCAAAGTAACGACAGCGCGGTCTTTAACGTAGGCTACGGCACGGGCTTTAGTGTAAAAGAGGTCGTTAATGAAGCTAAAAAAGTAAGCGGCGTGGATTTTAAAGTGCAGATCGCTCCGCGCAGAGCGGGCGATCCTGCCTGCCTCATCTCAAACGCGGATAAAATTCGCACCAAAACCTCTTGGCGGCCCGAGCACGAGAGCCTGGATGAGATCATCCTAAGCGCGCTTAATTGGGAAAAGAAGCTCTAGGTTCTAGCGTGAAAGTGCGATTTGAAATTTTAAAATTTTACTCCGCCGCGTTTAATAGCGGCGAGCAAAAGGAAGCCTTGTTTGCTTAAAATTCTAAACGCCCCCGAAGCCGCGCAGCGTAAGCTCGGCGTCGTGCTATCGTATGTGAATATCTTTGTTTCTACGATACTTACTTTGGTTTATACGCCGTTTTTCCTGCGGGCGCTGGGGCAGAGCGAGTTTGGGCTATATTCTTTATCAAGCAGCGTTATTGGCTATTTGGCGATTTTGGATTTAGGCTTTGGCAACGCTGTGACGGTCTATACCGCCAAATATGCCTCAAGTGGCGAAGTGGAGCGCACGCATAAACTGCACGGCACGATTTTTAGCGTGTATTTGGTAATGAGCGCGGTGATCGTGCTTGCAGGAGCTGCGCTGCTAGCCAATCTGCACGCGATTTTTGGCGCTAAGCTAAGCACTAGCGAGATGGGCGAAATTCGCATTATGCTAATGCTGCTAACTGCAAATTTAGCGATTAGCTTTCCTTTTAGCATCTATTCGTCGATCCTTACGGCGCATGAGAATTTCGTATTTATCAAGCTAATTGGGATCTTTCGCACGATCGCTCTGCCGCTAGCTGCGGTACCTGCGCTGCTTTTGGGCTATAAGGCTATCGCGATCGTAATCATCGCTACGGCGGTAAATTTAATCTGCGTCGCGGCAGATTTCATCTACTGCAAGCGCAAAGTCTCGCCCGTGATAAGCGTGCGAAATTTCGACGCCCCCACGCTTAAGCAAATTTTTGGCTACTCGTTTTTTATATTTTTAGGTATCGTAGTCGATCAAGTAAACTGGAATGTCGATAATTTTATCTTAGGTGCTGTAGCAGGCGCTACGGCGGTTTCCACGTATGCCGTAGCAAGCACGATAAATGCCACTTTCGTCACGCTTTCGCTCACCATTAGCGGCGTAATGCTTCCTAAAATCGCCAAAATGGTCTCTGCAAACTCCACCGATTCCGAGCTTAGCGCGGAATTTATCAAAATAGGCAGGCTGCAATTTTACGTGATATTTTTTATCGCGTCGCTTTTGGTGATTTTCGGGCGAGAGTTTATCGTGCTATGGGCTGGCGCAAATTATGAAATTTCATACGCAATCGCGCTTATTTTGGTGCTTCCAGTAAGCGTGCCGTTGATTCAAAATTTAGGCCTAGCCGTGCTTCAGGCAAAAAACAAAGTCAAATTTCGCTCAATCGCCGCGTTTTGCGTTACGCTCGTAAATATCGCTATTTCTATCCCGCTAGCTAAGGCTTACGGTGGCGTGGGCGCTGCGTGCGGCACGGCTTTTGCGATCACCTCGCTAAATATCTGCGTGATGAATATCTACTATGCTCGTGTAATCGGACTTGACATCGCTAGATTCTGGCGAAATATCGGCGCGATGGTAGTAAAATTTGCTCCTGCAATTGCAGTAAGCCTAGTGATAAATTACGCATTAGGCTTGCACGGAGTAAGCTTTTTGCTAATTTGTGGCGGGCTTTATTCGGCTATGTTTGTGCTAAGCGCGTATTTTTGGGCGATGAATGACTACGAGCGCGCGATTTTTGGTGGCATTACAGCTAAGATAAGGAGGCGGGCTTGAGCTTCAATGTAATTAGCGAAGTGGTTACGAAAAACCGCTGTATCGGCTGCGGCGTTTGCGCGAGCAGCTGCCCTTTTAGCGTGCTAAAAATGCGGCTTGGAGGCAATGGATTTTACGCGCCCGAGGAGGGCGAAGGGTGTCGCGACAAATGCGATATTTGTCTAAAAGTCTGCCCGTTTTACGAAAAAGACGCGCTTGAAAACGAGCTAAATTCTAAATCATACGCAGAGCTGGAAGGCTTTAGCCCAGATTTTGGCAGGTTTTTAGCCACTTACAAATTCTACAAAAAAGATGAAGCGCAGCGCCTAAGCAGTGCAAGCGGCGGTGCGGGAGATTATATTTTTCGCGAGCTTTTTGCGCGCGGGCTCATTGATTACGCGATTTGTGCCGTGCCCGCGGACGAAGGGGATTTTATAGACCAAAATCACAAGTGCGGTTTTTCTGCCTGCGAAAATTTAGCGATGGCGCAGAATTTGCAAAATTCCGCAACCAAAAATTCCGAGCAGAATTCCGCAATTCCGAATTTAACGCAGAATTTGGCGGACGATGATTCTATAAATTTCACGAGTGCGCAAAATTCCTTTTGCGAAAATTTTACGCAGAATTCCATGCAGAATTTTATAAATGAAAATTCCACGCAGAATTCTAAAGCTTCTTGTAAAAATTCCGTATCAACGCAGAATTTTGCCTGCGAGAATTCCAAAAATACGCGAAATTATGCGGGCGAAAATTCCGTGCCGCTATTTAAATTTAGCGTGATAAAAAATGCTGATGAGCTTACTCGCGCGCGCTCGTCCGCTTACTATCCGCTCACGCTTGAAGCAGTGCTAAAGGAGATGTCGCGCCGCGAGGGCAGATACGCGATCAGCGCGCTGCCGTGCTTTGCTAAGGCTTTAAGGCTTGCTGCGAGCAAAAATCCGCGCCTTAAATCCCGCATAAGCTTTATTGTCGGGCTAGTTTGCGGACAGGGCAAGGGTGTTGGTTTCACGCATAAGCTGGCAGATCTTGCGTTTAAAGAGCGTAAGCAGCTCGCGGCAGTTAATTACAGATATAAAATCGCGGGCAAAAGTGCGATGAGCTTTGGCTTTAAATTTCGTGCTACAGACGGCAGCGAGGCGATAGACGATCGCAGTAGCAGCGCCTTTGCATACTGGAGCTCGCGCGCTTTTACGCCTCTTGCGTGCAACGCCTGCACCGACGTTTTTGCCAAATGTGCCGACGTCGTGCTGATGGATGCGTGGCTGCAAAGCGAAATAAGCGAGTGGCGCGGCACGTCGCTCGTAATTACGCGCGCAGCTCAGATTGACGCGCTGTTTTCGCAGCCTACGAAGCAGGCACGCGAAGCGATTTTTTGCGAGCGGATATCCGCAGCAGAGGTGCAGCGCTCGCAGCAAAGCCAGGTGGAGTGCAAAAACGAAATTTTCTATGGCGCGAAAAACCCGCTTAAGCGTTACATCTTGCGCCAGAAGCTTCAGATCCAGCGATATAGCGCTACGCATTTTGATTGTGATGATTTCATCGCTGCTAGGCTTAAAAAAATTGCCGCCGCAAATAAAGTGCTAGCGCTTTTGGCGCTACCAAAGATCGCGGCATATAAAATTTATAGGAAGTTTGCATGAAGATCGGGATTTTTACCCTGCCGCTAGTAAATAATTACGGCGGAATTTTACAAGCTTACGCGCTAAGCCGCGTGCTAGTGGGGCTAGGGCATGAGTCGTGGCTCATAAACTTACGCCTGCAAAGAAGTAAACTATCGATTGCGTATATTAAATTTTTAGTGGCGCGCACGCTAAAAAAGGAGCTTTGCGGCGCGAAATTTAATCCCTCTTACGAGCGCGATACTAGCGAGTTTGTATCGGAAAATATCCCTTTAACCGCGCCTGTTTGCACGCCTGCGGATTTAAAAGCGCTGTGCGAGAAAGAGCGCTTTGAAGCGGTAATTTTAGGAAGCGATCAAGTTTTTCGCCCTAGCTATTTTGCGGATTTTGCAGATTGCTTTAGCCTTGGATTTTTGCCGCCTAACTGCACGCGGATCGCCTATGCTGCAAGCTTCGGCGGAGATAGGCTTTGTGGACTTAAAAACCCCGCGGATTTAAAAGCTCACGCTGCAAATTTGGCTAAATTTAAAGCTATTTCGGTGCGCGAGCGCGACGGCGTAAGGCTTGCGCGCGAATGCTTTGGCGTAGATGCGAGCTGGGTGCTAGATCCTACGCTTTTGGCTAACAAAGAGATTTACGATAAATTTTTAAGCCATGTGCCGCAGCGCAAGGGTTTTGCCTATATCCTAGATCCATCGCCTCGCTCAGAAGCGGCGATAGAGCTATTAAAGAAGCAAAGCGGCCTAGAGATAGATGAGGTAAACGACCGCGGTAACCGCATCGGCATAAAAGCATGGCTGAGCGCTATTGCGGGCGCGGAGTTTGTACTAACCGATTCATTTCACGGCTGCGTATTTTCCATAATCTTTAATAAGCCGTTTTTTGTGCTCGTTAACGCTAGTCGCGGTGCGTCGCGCTTTAGCTCGCTTTTGGACTCCTTTGGGCTTGAAGATAGGGCTTTGCAAGATCCCAAAGACGCGCGCTTTAACGCTACTATCGATTGGGATGGCGTAAATGAGGCGTTGCGCCGTAAAAGAGAGGACTCGATGAAATTTTTAAAAATAAGTTTAGGCTCATAAAATGAAAATAGCTATGGTAATTTCTGCTTTAGGCAAGGGCGGTGCCGAGCGCGTGCTAAGCGTGCTGGCAAATTTTTTCTGCCGCGAGAATGAAGTCTGCGTGATAAAATT
>NZ_CALBWL010000005.1 GCF_937973075.1 uncultured Campylobacter sp. | reverse complement strand
ATATATTTTTAATAAATTTAGAGTAAAATTATATAAAATTTTATATGCAAAGGAGCTTAAATGAAAGAAATTTACCCAAGTGGTTTCGCGCCGAAAAAGGCGCATTATGCGCCAGGCATCTTAGACGACGACGGTACGCTCTATGTCTCGGGGCAGCTAAGCGTGGATCCGCGCATGGGAGCCGCTCCAGAGGGTCTTGCTGCGCAGACAGCGCAGGCTTTAGGCAACGTCGCGGCAGTGCTCGCCGCCGCGGGCGCGGATAAAAGCGACGTGCGGATGTGCCGCGTCTATACGCCTGACGTCGCGAACTGGGACGTGATCGACGAGCAGTATGCGCTGTTTTTCGGCGCGCACAAGCCCGCCCGCGTCGTGGTACCGACCACGGCTCTACACTTCGGCTGTCTCGTAGAGATCGAGGCCGTCGCAAAAATCAAAGAGAAAAAATAGGAGCGAAAATGAGCGATTTCATCTGCACGGGCTGCGGCAAGCACGCGCCCATCGATACTTTGAGCTATAAATGCGGCTGCGGCGGGCTGTATAAGCTAAACTCCGACGCGCCTAAATTTAACCCCGCGCTCGTAGATCAAAGCGAGTTTAGCATCTTTAGATACCGCAGGTTTATGGGCATCGACACGGCTAAATTTAGAGAAATTTCGATGGGCGAGGGGCTCACGGCGAGCGTGAAATTCGGCGAAAATCTCTATCTTAAGCTTGATTACGCGATGCCTACGCTTTCGTTCAAAGATCGCGGTGCGGCGGTTTTGGTACTACATGCCAAAAATATCGGCGTTAAAAAGGTGCTGCAAGACTCCAGCGGCAACGCAGGTAACGCCGTGGCGGCGTACTGCGCTCGCGCGGGCATCGAGTGCGAAATTTACGTTCCGAAGGGCACGTCGCCTAAAAAGATCGATATGATCAAAAGCCACGGCGCGCACGTCACGGTCTTTGACGGCAGCCGCGACGAGACGGCGGATGCGTGCCGCAAAAAGGCCGCGGATGAGCAGATTTATTACGCCAATCACGTTTATAATCCGATCTTTTACGAGGGCACGAAGAGCTACGTTTATGAGATCTACGAGCAGCTAGGCAGGGTGCCGCGCAATATCTTTATCCCCGTGGGCAACGGCACGCTACTGCTGGGCGCTCAAGCGGCGCTGGGCGAGCTATATGAGGGCGGTCTTATCGAGGCGCTGCCAAAAATTTTCATCGTTCAGGGCGAGCGTTGTGCCCCGCTTTTTGACGCCAAAGGTGCGGCGCGAGCGATAGAGCCGCAGCCGACGCTAGCGGAGGGCATCGCGATCGCAAGACCGATGCGTGCGGGCGAAATTCTTGGCTCTAGCTACGCGGGCGAGCGCGAGGTGATCTTGGCGAGCGAGGGCGACATACTGCCTGCTAGAGCGGCTCTTGCGCGCGGCGGATTTTACGTCGAGCATACGACTGCGGCTACCTACGCGGCGTATCTGCGCTACAAAGAAAGCCGCGATCTGCAAGGAGGTAGCATCATTCCGCTTTGCGGCGCGGGGCTAAAGAGCGATCATTAAATTTAAGCGCTCGGCGTGGAATTTGCGCGACTAGCTAGCGGCGAGGAATTTTAAATCCCGCCGCTTTAAATTTAGCGAGTTTATGAGCCAATGTTTTAGCGGGATATTTAAAATTTACGGCGCATAGGCTTTTAAATTTAAACTTGTACCGAAGCGTGAGGATGCCTTTGCTTGAAATATGATGTGGCGATACGACGCATTTTATGGGCGACTTTGCCGCTAGCTGGATTTGTAAAATTTTATCTGTCGATAGTCGGGCGGTCGCTCTTTAAATTTGAAATTACGGTCAAAATTTTATGAAAACTAATCTGCAATGTGCGGCACTATCTATCAGTTTTTGTTTATAAAATTTAGCCATTTTTTATCGCTCTTGGCGAGCGAGCTTCTACGCAGAGGATCAAATTTACGCGGCTATTTCGAGTTTTCTTTAGCGATGCGCGTAAGCTTAAGCACAAATTCGCTTTTTGCCGCAGTATAGGCGTCGCGGTCGAACTCGAACCGCTTGCAAAGCTCTAATTTAAGCGCCTCGTACTGCTCGGCGATATCCGTATTCGCTCGCAAAAAATTTCTAAAAAATATCTCATCCGCATCGCCGAAATTTCGCAGATGCACGTGAAAAACGCGCTCGGCAAATCCCGCTTCGGTGTAGCCCTTATTTAGGCTGCAGCGGCTCTCGCTTTCGCTCATTAGCAGATAGCCCGCGTCTATCAGGCGCCGTTTGGCTGCGGTAATATCCGAGCATTCGATCAAAATATCTACGATCGGCTTCGCCCAGATCCCGCTTACTGCGGTGCTGCCGATATGGTGGATCTTGATCTTGCCATGATCTCGCAGCAGGCCGCGCAGGATTTCGCACTCCTGCCTAAAGTATTTGCCCCAGCGCGGATCGTGCGGCACGAGACGTATCGGAAAGAGCCGCCACAGCTCCTGCAGGCTCATCGAAAGGAGTTTGTTGCTCATCTTAACTCCAAAGTATTGGGTGAAATTTGAATGAATGGCGGGTAGATAGGGATTCGAACCCTAGAAGGCTGACGCCTTACGCGCTTTCGAGGCGCGCTCCTTCGACCGCTCGGACATCTACCCGAATGAAAATGTAATTTAAGCCAAAAATGGCTTAATAACAGATTTAAAAATGAAATTCTGTGTGAAATTTCGCCTGATTTTGCGGGCGAAGGCTGAAATTTAACGGCGCAAATTTAGATTTCGTTTTAAATCCACGGCTTAAGGTACGGCGCGCTTTCGGCACAAAATTTGCTTTCGCGCGCGTAGTTTTGGGGACGGAATTTTACCGCTTTATGGATGAAATTTTACGCAAAAGCTCATCGTCGCGGCGGCAAAAAATCACTCGCCGTTTATAAATTTCATGCGCCGCCCTACAAAACCGAGATGAAAATTTTGATCTCGTCTCCGCCGTAAAACTCAAAATCCGTTCCAAACGCTCTTTTTAGTTCGCCGGCCTCAAAAAAGTTCCAAATTTTGCTCCAAAACTTTGCTACGTTTTGCGGCTCATTTGGAAAGCTAAAAACGGCGTATTTGCCGCTTTTGATCTCCAAGGCTTTGCCGCCGCGGGGCGCTTTAGCGCCGATAAAGATATCGTAAAGCCCGTCGGCGCCGTTTTCGTAATCATAATAAACGCCGTAAATCTCGCTTTGCCCGTCATAGCACTCTTTCATAAATTTTGCCCACAGCGCGGGAATTTTACCGCTTCCGCCCAGCTCGTCCTCGTTTTTCGTGCGGGCTTTTAACCCGTAAATTTTAAATCCGTCTAAATATGAAATTTTGATCTTTTCGCTCAAATTTTACCCTTTCCGCTACTGCTCTAAAAGCTCTTTGGCCTGCTTTGCGATCGCGACGTCGGTGAAGCCGAAAAGCTTAAATAGCTCGCTCGCGTTGCCGCTTTCGCCGAAGCTTTGCATGCCGTGTACCGCGTCTGCAAATTTATACCACTCAAGCGCGCTTGCGGCTTCGACGGCTAAAATTTTAGTTTGCGGCTCTAGGATTTGCGCTAGATAATCAGCGTCCTGCTCGCACAGAAGCTCGAAACACGGCGCGCTTACGACGTTTGCGCCGATGCCTTGCTCTTGCAAGATCGCTGCGGCCTTTAGGCAGAGCGAGACCTCGCTGCCGCTTGCGATGAGCGTGATTTGCGGCTCTTTGCTCTGCCTTAGCAGATACGCGCCGTTTTGCACGTCGCCTAAAACCGCCTTAGGTAGCGGCTCAAGCCCTTGGCGCGAGCAGACGAACGCCGCGGGCGCATTCAGAGTAAGCGCCGTGCGCCAGCACTTTACGTTTTCGTTGCCGTCTGCCGGGCGGAAGGTGTAGAAGTCTGGCATCGCGCGGAAGGTGCTAAGCTGCTCGATAGGCTCGTGCGTCGGCCCGTCTTCGCCTACGCCGATGCTGTCGTGCGTGAAGACGAAATAGTGGCGCAAACCCATCAGCGCCGCAAGTCTAGCGCCCGTCTTGAGATAGTCGCTAAAGATAAAAAACGTCGCGCTAAACGGGATGAAAAGCCCGTACCTCGCAAAGGCGTTGCCGATCGCCGCCATCGCGTGCTCGCGGATGCCGAAGTGCAAATTTTTGCCGCACGGAAAGTCGCCGCCGCCTTTTAGCTCGGTCTTATTCGACGCCGCTAAATCGGCGCTTCCGCCCAAAAAGCCGGGTACTGCGTTTGCGATGGCATTTAAAATTTTACCGTTACTATCGCGCGTGGCGACCTTAAGTCCGCTAAAATCGGGAAATTCTATCTTGCTAAAGTCGGGATTTAAAAGCTCGTTTAGAAGCGCTCTTTTTTCATCGCTTAGCTTCGCGAGCTTCTCCTTCCAAAGTCTCTCCTCCAAATCGCCTCTCTCGACCGCAGCGCGCGTTTCAAAAAGCACGTCCTCGCTTACGACGAAGCTTTGAGCGGGATCAAAGCCCAGACTTTGCTTAGCGCGTGCAAGCAGCTCCTCTCCAAGCGGCGCGCCGTGCGTCTTGGCTGTGCCCTCAAGCTCGAGCGCCCCCTTGCCGATCGTGGTGTTTGCGATGATGAGGTAGGGCTTGGTTTTGTTTTTGACCTCGTCAAGGACAAATTCTATCTGATCGAAATTATGCCCGTCGATGCGTGCGACCTCAAAGCCTTGCGCTTCAAATCGCACCTTTACGTCCTCAAACCACGCGATATCGGTGCTGCCGTCGATCGTGATGCCATTAGAATCATAGATTATCGTGAGATTATCGAGGTTGTGTCTACCCGCAAGCGCGCACGCTTCGTAGCTGATGCCTTCCTGTAGATCGCCGTCGCCGCAGAAGCAATAGACGCGGTGATCGATGATCTCGTTTCCTTCCTCGTTGAGCAGATGCGCGGCGTATTTCGCAGCCATCGCAAATCCGACCGCGTTCGCGACGCCCTGACCGAGCGGTCCGGTAGCGATCTCGACGCCCGGGGTAGTGATCTCCGGGTGGCCGGGGGTTTTGGAGTGCAGGCGCCTGAAGCTTTTCAGATCGTCCATGCTCAAATCATATCCGCTAAGATAGAGGTAACTATACACCAGCGCGCTTGCGTGTCCGCCTGAGAATACGACGCGGTCGCGGTTCAGCCACGCGGGATTTTTGGGGTTGTGACGGACCTTGCTCATAAAGACGCTCATTACGTCGCTTAGCCCCATCGGCGTGCCGGGATGGCCAGAGTTGGCGCTTTGGATCATATCCGCGCTTAGAAATTTGATCGTGTTTGAAATTTTACTTAGCTGCTCGCTCGACATTTTTCATCCTTTCAGGTATTTTTCTATCAAATTTAAAACCAAATCGCGTAGGCTTGCGTCATAGCCGCTCATCGCGCCATTTACCTCGTCTATTAGGCGCTGCTTGTAGCTCCTCGCACCCGCAAGACCTAGTAAATTTACGAAGGAATTTTTCGCGCCGTCCGCTCCTACGGGTTTGCCCGCGCTTGCCTCGTCGCCCGTAGCGTCGATGATATCATCCTCGATCTGAAATATGAGACCTAGCTTCAGTCCGATCTTATAAAGCTCATGCGCGAGCTCATCCTTTAACCCGCCGATTATGGCGCCTAGCTCAAACGCCGCTGCGATGAGCGCGCCCGTTTTGTGCAGATGCAAAAACTCAAGCTCGCTTTGCTTTAATGGGCTGTTTTCAAAATGACAATCGATCGCCTGACCGAGCACCATGCCGCTACTGCCTGCGTTTTGTGCTAGAGTTTTAATGCATTTTATCTTGATTTCGTCGCTTAGGTTCGCGCTCGCGGCTATCAAAAAAGCGTCGGTATTTAGCGCATCGCCCACCAAAATCGCCGTGACCTCGTCGTATTTTTTGTGCAGGCTCGGCCGTCCGCGGCGCAGATCCGCATCGTCCATCGCGGGCAGATCGTCGTGTATGAGCGAGTAGGTGTGGATCATCTCAAGCGCCATCGCGATCGCCAGTGCGCCTTCAAAGCGCCGCTCATCCACCGCCGAGACGACGCCTAGCAGCAGCTGCGCGCGAAAGTGCTTGCCACCCGCTTGCAGCATGTAGTTGAGCGCCTCCTCAAAGTACGGATGAAAGCTAGACGCCTTCAGTTCGTTGTGTTTCAAGTAGTCTTTAAATTTTTCTAAAATATCCATCAAATTCCTATCGCATGGTTGGGCTTTAAAGCCGCTTTTTGCGCGCTCGTTCGGCTGCTTTTACTTTGTTTGTACTTATCAGTTTTTACGCTCATTTTACTTGTCGCGCTCGCACTTTTTACTGCCCGTTTTATGACATTTGGCTACGCCTTGCGTGCCGTTTAAATTTTATCTCTTTTGTGTTTGCACAGAGGCAAAATAACCGAAGCACATCGCAACCGCCGCTTGTAAATTTTAAACTCTCCGATCGGCTGTTTCGCGAAATTTAAAACTATAAAATTTTGAAATTTCATCCGACCGACCTGTTTAAATTTACCGGCTCAGCTCGCAAATTTCTAAATTTAAACGATCCTCCAAATTTAGACTTGCTTGCAAAACCGCCTCAGCTCTTATCGCCGAGCAGATCGCCTAGGCCGCTGAGCCCTCCTAGCATGGACGCTGCGGCGCCTTTCTTTTCATTTTCGACGAGTTTTATCGCGTCGCCTATCGCCGAAATTAGCAGGATCTGCAAACTCTCTTTGTCGTTAAAAAGGCTGTCGTCGATGCTTAGATCGAGCACCTCGCCCGCGCCGTTTAGCCTGATGGCGACCATGCCCGCGCCCGATTTTACGGTAAATTCCTTGCGCGCATTCTCCTCCTCGATCTGCTTAGCCTTGGCCTGCATCTGATCGAGCATCTGCCCCATTTTTGAAAAATCCATTCCCTCAAACATCTTTACTCCGTTATTTGGTTTTTTTCGTTTACTTGCACGATTTTAGGCTTGAAGCTTCTCGCTTTTTTGGTGCTCATCTGAGCGTAGGCCACGATGATGACGATGTCACCGACGCAGACTTTGCGCGCGGCCGCGCCGTTTAGGCAAATCTCGCCCTTTTTCTCGCCGCAGATTACGTATGTAGCGAAGCGCTCGCCATTATTGACGTTTAGGATCTCTACTTTTTGGTATTCGCAAAGCCCCGCAGCCTCGATGAGCTCGGGCCCGATCGTGACAGAGCCTACGTAATTGAGATTGGCGTCCGTCACGCGCGCTCGGTGGATTTTGCTTGATAAAATTTCGATTTTCATCGGCCGTCCTTTAAATTTAGTCTAAATTTGACTCGCCTCGCGCCGCGACTAGCTCGCTGACGACCTGCTTATCGCTGAAAGGATGCTTCACGCCCTTGATCTCCTGGTAGGTCTCGTCGCCTTTGCCCAAAATAGCGATGATCTCGCCGTTTTTGGCAAGATCTAGTGCGCGCGCGATAGCCTCTTTGCGATCCGCGATCTTTAAAATTTTATCTTTTCGGCGCATGCCGGCGCAAATTTGTTTGATGATCTCGTCTGGATCCTCGCTGCGCGGGTTATCGCTCGTAACGATGCAAATTTTAGCAAAGTGCTCCGCGATGGCGCCCATTTTCGGACGCTTGCCGTGGTCGCGATCGCCGCCCGCGCCGAAAACCGCGATGATCTCGCCGCTTGCACGCAGCGCGTTTAACACCTTTTCGATGCCGTCCGGGGTATGAGCAAAATCGACGATTACAAGCGGATTTTTATTTACGATCTGTACGCGACCCTCGACGCCGCCGAAGTTTGCCAGGGCTTTTGCGATCTTTTCGTTCGGCAGCTTGGTTAGAATTTTAACCGCCGCAAACGCCGCGGTAAGGTTGTAGAGATTAAACTCGCCGATGAGATCGCTTTGCAGCTGCGCATTATCGCCGTTTGGAGTACGCAGGAGCGCGTCGATACCGCCCTTTAGCCCGTATCCGCTCACGCCGAAGCTCGCGGCGTTTCTGATACCGTAGGTAAGGGCGTTTGCGGGGTTAAATTTAATATGTCCGTCATCGGCGTTTATGAGTTTTGGCGCGTCGTCTGCGAAAAACGAGCTCTTGACCGCAGCGTATTCTTGCATGCTGCCGTGATAATCGAGATGATCTTGGCTTAAATTCGTAAAAATTTTAAGCGCAAATTCTAATCCTTCGATGCGGTTTTGTGCTATCGCATGCGAGCTAACCTCCATGACGAAATACTCGCAGCCCTGCTTGCCGGCTTCATAAAGATAGCTCATCGTCTTAAAAACCGAGCTCGTCGTAAGCCCCTTCTCATCGATTCTGCGCTCATTTATAAAGGCGCCGCGCGTGCCGCTTAGACCGCAGCTAAAGCCTAGATCTAGCAGCGTCGAGTAGATCGCCGCCGCGGTCGTCGTTTTGCCGTTCGTACCGGTGATGCCTACGATTTTGATGCGCGGATTAATATTTAAAAGTTCCTTTGCTTGCGCGATAGAGATGATCTGCGCACCTTTTTGCGCCGCTTCGGCTTGGAATTTAGCGTTCGCGCTCGTGCGCATAAAAAAGCAGCCAGCCTCGCACTCGGCGGAGTTGTCGGTGATAAAGCTATTTTCGAGTCGTATTTTCATGATTTTTGATTTTTTGCATTAGCGCTTCGAAGCGCTCATCGCCTGCATACGCGGCAGCCGAGCTCTCGACGTAATTAAGCCCCATTTCGTAGTAGCCGTTTTCTATCAAATTTTCTAAAAATTCTATCATCTCGGTTTTGTCCGAAATGGCGATTTTGGAGGAAAAAATGATCGATTCGAAGGCGTCTTTAAAGCCTCTTTGGCCTACCGCGCGCATAAAATCGGCATAGGCAATGACTGCAATCTCATCCTCGGCGCCGGGTTCGGAGGCCGCTTCGTTCGCGATCTTTTCGTTGATGGAGTTTAAAATTTTAAAAAGCTCCGCAGTTTGAGTTTTGGGGCTGAGGTTGTAAAAATCAAAGAGCATAAGCGCCTCTTCGCGGTCTGCCAGCGCAGTCTGGCAAAGCTCGAGCAAAAATAGAATTTCCTCCTCGCCGCTTTTTTCATATGCGAGCGAAAAATATAGCTTCGCAAGCTCGAATTCTCCGCGCGAAAAGGCCTTTAGCCCCAGTTTTTTATAGTTCAAACTCTTCGCCTTCGGGGATGTTTACGACGCTAAGCTCGGGGTGAATATCCATGCGAAGCTGGCGTTCGACGCCGTATTTTAGGGTCTGCGCACTTGCGGCGCAGCCGTGGCAATGCCCGGTAAGGCGGACATAGACGACGCCGTTTTTTATGCCTAAAAGCTTCATATCGCCGCCGTCGTTTTGCAGCATCGGTCGGATTAGCTCCAAGCTATCCTGTACCGGGGCTAGAAGCTCTTCGTCTGTAAATGGTATCATTAAAATTCCTTATTTTGATTTTGGCGAATTATATCCAAAAGCGATAAAAAAAGGCTTATCGGGGATGAAATTTAATCTGAAATTTTGCGCGAGGACGCGGATTTTGCGTAATGGCTCGCAAAGAATTTTATACGCCGCGAACGGCGAGCCGCGATTTTAAAATTTTATCGATTTAGGCAAGGACGAAACTTACAAATCATCGGGCTTGCGTATATTTAAATTTAGACTATTTGCGCCATAAATTTGGGATGAAATTTCAGCTAGACCGAGGGCTAAATTGGAGATGAAATTTCGTTTGAGCGGTATGTAAAATTTAAAGCGGAACTGTCTAAATTTAATTAATACAAGCGCCGATACGATTAAATTTTTATAAAAAAACATATTTCGATCTTAATCGTAAATTTTGCGGGATATGAAAGATTGGGCGGCAAATATTATTTTAAAGCACATAGATGAAATTTACGCTACGTTTTATATCGATCGCGGCTGTGAAATTTTAGCGTAGGCGCGTGCAATCACGGTAAAATTTCTATCGGCGTGCCGATTTTTACATGCTCAAAAAGCTCGTCCATATCGTCGTTGACGAGCGCTATGCAGCCCTCCGTCCAGTCGCCGAACGCCGCGATACTCTGCCCTAGGTAGCTGAATTTATTCGGTAGCCCGTGGATTTTGATATCACCGCCTGCGCTCTTGCCGAGGGATTTTGCGTGTGCTACGTCGGCTTTGTTCGGATAGGAGATGCCTAAATTTAGATGATACGCCGAGTTTGGATTTTTGCCGTTTATGGTGTAGTTGCCCTCCGGGGTTTTGCCGTCGCCTTGAACTTCTTTGTGTCCTTCAGGCTCGCGTCCGAGGGCGATTTTGTAGCTTTTTGCGATGCCTTTTGAGGTTAAAATTTCAAGAATTCGTTTGGATTTATAGACGCGGATTTTAGAGATTTGCTCGCCGCTCAATGCTTGCTTTAGCGGAATTTCGGAGTTGATCGTTTCGATATTTTTATAGCTAAGATAATTGTCCAATGCCCATGCCAAGCCCGCAGCTACGATAATAAGCGGAAGTAAAATTTTAAATTTCATAGAAGAAATTTCGGGAGTGATCCCGAAATTTTATTTGCTGATTAGCTCGATATAAGCCATCTCTGCGGCGTCGCCCTTGCGAAGGCGGGTTTTGATGATGCGAGTGTAGCCGCCGTTTGCACCTGCATATTTTGGAGCGATCTCGGTGACCAGCTTATTTGTCGCAGCCTTATCCTGAAGCGCCGCGAAAACAAATCTATGCGCCTCGCTGTCGCCCTTGCGCGCGTGAGTGATTAGCTTCTCGGCATAGCTTCTTAGCTCTTTTGCCTTAGGAAGCGTAGTTTCGATCTTGCCGCTAGTAACTAAAGCGATGGTTAAATTTTTAAGCAGGGCGGCACGGTGAGACGAAGTACGCCCTAGCTTCCTATATCCGTGATTATGTCTCATTTATTGTCCTTCATTCTTTTGTCTTTGAGCCTTCAGCTCGTCAAGCTTGCGTTTTAGCTGCTCTTTTTTATCGCCGAGCTCTTGGTTGCCGATAGGATAACCGATCTCCTCCATAACGGCTTTGATCTCCTCGAGCGATTTTTTGCCTAAATTTTTAAGGTCTTTAAGCTCGCTCTCTTCCATAATCGCTAGCTCGCCGATAAATCTAATATCCGCGCGATCCAGGCAGTTAAAGCTTCGCGCGCTTAAGCTTAGATTGCTAACGCTCTCGAAAAGCTTTGCAAACTCGGAATTTGCGGGAATCGCTCTACCGAAAGTGTCCGCAGCGCTGATATTTACGATACCTTTGAAAACCGCCAGCTGCTGATACATTGCTTCAAGCGCGTTTTTAAACGCATCTATCGCGCTGATCTGGCCGTCGGTAGTGATCGTAAAGACCACCTTTTCGTAGTCGGGATTGTCCTCTACAAATACGTTTTCGATGTCGTAAACGGCCTTAGTTACCGGGGTAAAAAACGCATCCAACGCGATGAAATCAGCGTCTAAATTTTCTCTGATCTCTTCGCTTGGAACGTAGCCGATGCCCTTTTCGATGATGAGCGTAAATTTAAGATCGGCATCCTCGTTTATCGTAGCCAGATAAGCGCTTGGATTTACGATCTCTACAGCGTCGTTATTTAGGTCGCTGCCGTAAATTTCTTTAGGTCCTTTAAAGCTGTATTCTACGACCTCGCGTAGGGAATCGCCCTTAATTTTAAACCTTAAGCCCTTTAAATTTATGATAAAAGCCGCCATATCCTCGAGCATACCGCGCATGCTGTCGAATTCGTGGCTTACGCCTTCGATTTTAACCGCAGTCGGCGCGAAACCGACCGTGCTCGTATAAAGTAACCTTCGTAAAGGATGAGCTAGAGTGACGGCATATCCCGTTTCAAAGGGATATGCTATGATTTTAGCAACATTTTCGCTGACATTCTCAACCTTTATTTCAGTTGGCATATGAGCTGATGTTGTGATTTTTCTCATATTAGCACCTACTATTTTGAGTAAAGCTCTACGATAAATCTTTCCTCTACAGGAATAACAACTTCTTCTCTCTCCGGAACTCTAGAAAAAATTCCGTATCTTTTCTCTTTTTCTACGTCTACCCATGCTACGATACCGGTCTGTGCAGTAAGATCCAATGCTCTTGAAATTTGCGGGTTATTTTTGCTCTTTTCGATCACTTCGATCTTTTGTCCCGCGCGAACGGAGTACGAAGGGATATCGACGCGCTTGCCGTCTACCAAGATATGTCCGTGCGTAACGAGCTGGCGCGCAAATCGTCTAGTCGTAGCAAAGCCCATGCGGTAAACGACGTTATCTAGCCTCTGCTCTAAAAGCTGAACCAAAATCGCTCCGGTGTTACCCTCTCTGCGAGCCGCTTCGGCAAATAGCCTGCGGAACTGCTTCTCGCTTACGCCGTACATAAATTTAGCCTTTTGTTTCTCGCGAAGCTGTGAACCGTATTCGCTTAGTTTAGCGCGTCTTTGTCCATGTTGACCCGGAGCGTAAGGGCGTTTTAAAAGTGCGCTCTTGCCCGCAAGCCTTCTCTCGCCTTTCATAAATAGATCGACGCCGAGCCTTCTTTCTAATTTTTCAACCGGTCCTGTATATCTAGCCATAAATTTCTCCTTTTATAATTACACGCGACGTCGTTTAGGCGGTCTGCAACCGTTGTGCGCAAGAGGAGTGATATCTTTGAAATATGTAACTTTAATCCCTTCTACGCTACCTACGCTTTTAACGGCGGTTTCGCGTCCGCTTCCCGGACCCTGAACCTTGACGCCTACCTCTTTGATGCCGTGCTCTTTGGCTTTGTTTAGCGCGTCCTCGACGGCTTGCTGCGCCGCATAAGGGGTGGATTTTTTGCTGCCTTTAAAATTTAAAGCGCCCGCACTGCTCCACGCGATCGCGTTGCCCATCTCGTCCGTTACGGTAATCATAGTGTTGTTAAACGTAGCGGAAATGTAAACTATGCCTTTGGCGATATTTTTTCTGACGGTTTTTTTCTTAACTACTTTTTTTTGTGCCATATCTCAATCCTTATTTAGCTGCCGCGCCGACAGTTTTGCGTTTGCCTTTTCTGGTTCTGGCGTTCGTTTTTGTTTTTTGACCGCGAACCGGAAGGCCCTTTCTGTGTCTTAAGCCGCGATAGCCGCCCAAGTCCATAAGCGCTTTTATATCCATAGCCACTTGTTTGCGAAGATCGCCTTCGACCATATAGTGCTCTTGGATCTCTTTTCTGATAGCGGCGGCTTCATCTTCGCTCAGATCGGCGACTCTTTTATCGTAAGAAATTCCTGCCGCATCGAGAATTTTTCTCGACGTAAATAAACCTATACCGTAGATATAAGTTAGTCCGTATTCAATCCTTTTTTTCTTTGGTAGATCTACACCTGCGATACGAGCCATAACTTATCCTTGTCTTTGTTTATGTTTTGGATTTTCACAAATAACGTGAACAACACCTTTGCGCTTGACAATTTTACATTTGTCGCACATTTTCTTAACGGATGGACGAACTTTCATTCCACTCTCCTAAAATTTTCTCCACTTTAAATGCAAACTGCACCTAGGTTTAATGAAATTTCAAAAGCGAAAGTATCAAACCAACTGTTTTCAAAATAGTGGGGATTTTGAAAACACTTCTTCCTACAGTTTAGTCGCAAAATCGCGAGTATATCTAAATTTAACTTTATCCTTACTTATAGCGGTAGGTGATCCTGCCTTTATCGAGGCTGTAAGGGGTCAGCTCGACTTTTACGCGATCGCCCGGCATTATCTTGATGTAGTGCATCCGCATCTTGCCCGCGATATGGCATAAAATCACGTGTTTGTTGTCCAGCTCGACCTTAAAAGTCGCGTTCGGCAGCGCTTCTATGACGTTGCCGTCGATCTCTATGACGTCGTCTTTTGCCACAAATTCTCCTTTCTTTTAAATTTAAAAAGGGCGATTATATAGAATTTAAAATTTTAAACAGCTTAAAAGAAATTTAAAATAAGCAAAATTTCAGATTTATTTCGCTACGCGCGAAGTATTTTACAAAAGCAAGGCGGCGCTCTTTTTAAAATTTTAGTATAATGGCTCAAAAATTTTAAAGGAAAAACATGAAATGGCAAGATGGCAGGCGAAGCTCAAACGTGGAGGATGACCGCGCAAGCAGCATGCGCACGAGCTCCGGCTCGCTTGGGATGCTGATCCCGATCATCAGGTTTTTGCTCGGCTCAAAGATCGGGCGCATAGTGCTTGTAATCGGCGTGGTGGCGTATTTTATGGGTTACAACCCTTTGGCGCTTTTAGACGGGGGCGCTAGCACGCAGAGAGAGCCGACGGACAGCCCGCAGGAGCAAGAAAAGCTCGCCTTCGTCTCGGCGGTGCTAGCCCAAACCGAGGACGTTTGGGGCGAGATATTTAAAAGTGCCGGCGCGCACTACGAGGAGCCCGGACTTCGGCTCTTCCGCGATCAGATCGCAAGCGGCTGCGGCTTTGCAAGCGCGCAGACGGGACCTTTTTATTGTCCGAGAGACCATAAAATTTATCTCGATCTCGGCTTTTTTGACGAGCTTGCAAACAAATACAAAGCGGGCGGAGACTTCGCGCAGGCCTATGTCATCGCGCACGAAGTGGGGCATCACGTTCAAAATTTAATCGGCACGCTAGAGCAGATCAATGCTCTTAAAAGGCGTGCTCGCAGCGAAGCTGAGCAAAACGCGCTTCAGGTCAAAGTCGAGCTACAGGCGGACTGCTACGCTGGGGTCTGGGCGCATTATCTAGCAAAAGCCGGGCGCGTACTTGAAGCTGGCGACATCGACGAGGCGCTAAATGCTGCTAGCGCGATCGGCGACGATACGTTGCAACGTAAATTTAGCGGCCGCGTCGTGCCCGATTCCTTCACGCACGGCACCTCGGCGCAGCGCAAAGAGTGGTTTAAAAAGGGCTTAGCGGGCGGAAACCTAAAAGCCTGCTCGTTTGAGCCGTAAGGAGTGGGCTTTGAGCTAGCTTGCGGGCTAGATCAAGGGCGGTTTAAATTTTAAAATTTAACGCCGAGCCTAGGACGAAATTTAGAATTTTAATGATCGGCGATTAAAAAGTTCAGACGGCGCGCTCGGCTATCGCGACGACGGCTTGTTTGAGCGCAGGTTTGACTACGGCATAAGAAACCAAAATAGATACGTTAAAATTTATGGAGGCAAAAATGAATAAAATAACCTGCATCTGCCTAGGCGTGCGAAGCATGCAAAGGGCGCTGAAATTTTACAGAGACGGCCTAGGGTTTAAGACGGATTGTAAAGACGACGACCCGCCGGTATGCTTTTTTGATACGCCGGGGACCAAATTTGAGCTCTATCCACTGGACGCGCTGGCGCGAGATACCAGTGAAAACGATCCGCCCAAGGGCAGCGGATTTTGCGGCATCACGCTAGCGTATAACGTAAAAAACAAAGAGGACGTAGCTAGCGTCATAGAGCTAGTAAAAAAGGCGGGCGGAACCATCGTCAAGGAGCCTCAAGATACGTTTTGGGGCGGATACCACGCATATTTTGCCGATCCTGACGGATACTACTGGGAGGTGGCTTGGGGGCCCGGTTTTAAATTTGACGAGGACGGGCTACTCAAATTTTAGATCAAAATTTCTGCGGACGAGGCTTGTTCGGAGGCGCCGAAGCCTTTGCGCAAACGTGTAAAATTTAAACTTAAAATTTTATTGCAAATCATCGGGCTGGTCTTTGGCTCGTATAATTTGCGGCGCCGTTTTTTCCGCGCTTTGCTTTAAACATCGAGCGAAATTTTACTCTCCGATATGATCCGCGACGCGGATTTTATGCGAGGCTAAAATTTACCGCACCCCGCCGTTGTTTTACTTGTGCTCGCAGTACAGCTTTGCTCGTATCGCATGCCGCTACGCAAAGCAAGAAAGCGGATATTTCGCGGCGCTTTTATCCGTGAGTGCGGCTAGGAAAAAGCGATAAGCTCCTAGAAGCTTTGCGCGGCGGCCTCTTTCAAAAACCGCTTGTTTATGAGCGAATTTTCGATGTCGGGGTGAGCTAGAATGATTAAGTTTTTATATTTTTCCTTTAAAATTTTATTTTGGGGCGATAAAATTTGCCGCTAAAATCGCACTTAGAGCTCCGCTTTGAAATTTTATTTTCAAATTAGCGGCGGAATTCTAAGGCAAAATTTCAAGACCGAATTTTAATGCCGAAGCTTCGGCGCCTAAATTTGACGCCGAAATTCCATAGCAAATTCCAGTGCATAAATTTTATAATTAAAGCTTAGTGCAAAATACGCCGGAGCTCTATTTCAAAACGCTGGCTTGGCGCTTTATTTCCCCGCAGCTAGCAGATCTGCAAGCACCTTTGCCGCGTGATCCTTTGCCTTGACGCTTTTATAGACCTTTAAAATTTTGCCGTCCGCACCGATCAAAAAGGTCGAGCGCACGATGCCCAGATACTCGCGCCCGTAGTTTTTGCGCACCTGCCACGCGCCGTATAGCTTGGCTACCTCGTGCTGCGGATCGCTCAGCAGGATGTGCTTTAGGCTTTGCTTGGCGATGAAGCCCGCGTGGGATTTGGCGCTGTCGGGGCTGATGCCTACGATCACGCAGTCTGCGGCGATGAAATCATCGTACGCGGCGCTAAATTCGCACGCTTCGGTCGTGCAGCCTGGGGTGTTATCCTTGGGGTAAAAATACAGCGCGACCCTCTTGCCTGCGAAGTCCTTTAGCGCGACGCTCGCTCCGTCGGCGTTTTGTAGCGTAAAAGCGGGCGCCGCATCTCCTGCTTGCAGCGTGATTTTGCGCTCGCGATCCTCTGCGCTAAACTCGCCTTCGATCTGTGTTTTTCTCTGCATATCGTGTCCTTTTTTTTGAAATTTTCGGGCTTGTAGCCCGAGTTGCGGCTAAATTTTAATCTTTTTTCATAAATTTATCCTTGCTTGGATGAAATTTTGCCCCGCGCCGCAGCTGCGCGCGCATCGGGTGGATCGCAAGTGAGATCGTTCCAGACAAGAGCGGGCTAGGGGCTTGCTTTGCGGCACGCGTAAAAACATTTTGTTGCACATGCCTTGAGGCAGTATGGTACGAGAGCGCCTCGTATCTATTGTGCCACGCAAATCCAGGTTCCTCACAAGCAAAATAACTCTTCATTTTTACAACCCCTCTTAATCTACTTTTAGCTTTTTAACGATATGATTCTGCAAATTTTAACAAAGGAAATAAGATGAAAACGCTCGTGATCTTATCGCATCCCAATTTCGCCGCCTCGCGCGTAAACAAAGCCCTATCGCAGGTCGCAAAGGCCTCTGCCGGCGTAGAGGTGCGTCATTTGGAGGGACTTTACGGCACCGACACTGCGCGCATCGACGCTCGCACAGAGCAAGACGCGCTACGCGGCGCGGATCGCATCGTATTTTTGTACCCGATGTACTGGCTAAACGTGCCGCCTATGCTAAAAGCTTATATCGACATCGTCTTTTCGCACGAGCTGGTGGGCTCCGGCGCGCTTAAGGGCAAGGTCTTGCAGCTTGCGCTAAGCATCAGCACCCCGCTTAGCGAGTACTCCAAACAAGGCGCGATCGGCTTTAGCATGGATGAAATTTTAACGCCGCTTAAGATCGCGGCAAACTACTGCGAGATGGAGTTTGCCGTACCGTTTATTAGCAGTGGGTTTGAGCCTGGAGAGTTTGGCGACGATGCCGTAGATGCCGCGGCTGCACGCTTCGGCAAACTTTTACGAGGCGAACTAAGCCCCGGCGAGTATCAAATTTAGCAAAGCAAATGCCCGCTACCCGCGGCTACGAGCCGAAATTTTACGAGGGCGAATTTTAGCCGCGAAACTGCCGCTTTTAACAAACCGATCGACAAAAGCTCAAAGTGGATCGAAACACGCTATGGATGGCTCGACTAATACGTGCGTGCACTCGTCGTAGCTAGTGTTGATTGCTTGCAAGGTACAAGCGTATTTAAAAGGTGCACATCGGCTAGCTGATGTTGTCATCTATGGAGGCACGAATGGCGTTCGGCTCGAAGTCATCGGCGTAAAACTCATCGTGTTTATTTGCGCAAGAGCGGTTAAATTTCGTAGCAAGTGGCAAAGTAGGGGGCAAAGTGTGTGTCGTGATCTTTTTGGATCGGGTGTGGGTTTTTGCGAAGCGGTCTCTGTCGCGCTTGTAGAGTTTAAATTTTAAAATTTACCGCATCGCGTAGTATTTTGCAAAACATCGTACCGCCGCCGCGAAAAGATATGCCGAGCCTGCCGCTGTAAAAGTGTGGTGATCGGTCGCTACTACGCAAAGCGGCGGCGTGTCACGAGCGCGAAAAATATGAAAGTACATCGTTATAAGCGAGCGAGCGGGGCAAGAGCGAGTTTGCGTTTCATAAATATCTCGCGTGAGTGGGCTTGCGTGATGAATGGATGCAAAGCCTGCGCAAAATTCGCACTGCGGCAAAATAGGGCAAGACCGCTCTTGGTGTGATTGGGGCTGGATGTCGCACGGGGCGCATCTGCGCGCATGAGAGAAAAGACCGCTTACGGCGCTATTTGAGCTGCTGCGAAATTTGATTTATCAA
The DNA here is from genome assembly GCF_937973075.1 of uncultured Campylobacter sp. GTDB lineage: Bacteria > Campylobacterota > Campylobacteria > Campylobacterales > Campylobacteraceae > Campylobacter_B. The sequence goes on along the minus strand of NZ_CALBWL010000005.1, from coordinate 17,409 downwards.
AAGAGATTTTTGAAGAAGGAGCAGAATTTATAAAATTTCGCTCCTTGATTTTGTGATGTTTAAAGCGTGCACATCGTTTCGCGCAATGCAGGATTATTTTACGCCGACGATGATTTGAGTAGCTTTTATGATCGCAGTTACTTCGTCGCCGACTGCTAGCGCCAAATTTTTAACGGAGCTGTTTGTGACGATCGCGCTTAAATTTTCGCCGCCTGCGGTTCTGACATCGATTTCAGCATTAATTGCGCCCTCTTTAACGGCGGTGATTTTGCCTTTTAGTTGATTTGCAGCACTTAAGCGAAGATCATTTTCTCCCTTTGAAATGATGACATTCGGGGCTTTGAATAAAAATACCGCCTCTTTGCCTGCTTTTAAATCCAAAGTTTTTTCAGAATCGACCGTAACGGTTGCTTTTAGCACGTCGCCGCCTCTGGTTTTAGCTGTGATTAGCGAATTTACCGCACCTATTTTTACGTCGCTGATTACGACGTGAAGCTGATTTCTAGCACTGATTGCCATTGTTTCTCCTTGTAAAAAATTACGAGCAATGTTAGCGGTAAATCCTTAAATGAAATTTAAAAATGCTGCGTGTAAGAAATTAATTTGATTTGTTGCGAATTTGTATTAAGCCCACTTTTTAAATTCCTAGCTTGCATTATGAAAAATAGCGTTAAAAAATAGATGAAATTCTAAATTTGCATATTAAATCGAGTTATTTTCCTTGAAATTTTGTTCGCTTTTTATAAAATTCTGCGTTTTTTAGAGTTCTGGTGCAAAATTTAGCGTTTGTTTTGTGCATCTGCGAAGTGTACATCCGGATAGAAAATTTATCTCAAATCGCGTCTGGTAAGGTTTTAAAAGCACTCCGCTTAAGCCTTGTTCACTGAATTCTATGCCTCGCGTATCGGTTTTATGAGTGGATTTTGGTGAGCGAGGCGATTTTACATTTGCTTTAAAATTATGGCGAGCGGTGCGCTTTGAGCGCAAAATTTCAGCGCACCTTGCTTTGCAGAAAATCGCGCAGAATCATCGCGTGGTTGCAGTGCTCGTCTTTCGCAGCGTATAGCAATGTGACGACCGGCTCGTTTTTAACCTTTTTTAAAAATTCAGCTACGGCGGGATTTTGCTCAAGCTCAGCTAAGTAAAGCTCCTTAAAATGGGCGAAATTCTCAGGCTTATGCGCGAAAAGCTTACGTATTTCGGTGCTAGGCGTTATGTCTTTTGCCCACATATCAAGCTCCAGCGCGTCTTTTTTTACGCCGCGCGGCCACAGCCTATCGCAAAGCACGCGAAAACCATCCTCTTCCTCCGCGCTCTCATAGACGCGCTTAATCTTAAATTTTGTCATAGTTTGCTCCTTTAAATTTGCTAATCTTTGATGAAATAATCGCCGTCGAAGCTTACGAGCGAGTACTTGCGCTCGCCCCCAAGCGCCTCTACGAGCTCAGGCACGCTAAGAAACGTGAGGCTGTCGGCACCTATAAATTTGCAAATTTCATCCGTGCTCATATTCGCGGCGATCAGCTCGCGCACGCTCGGCGTGTCGATACCGTAGCGCTCGGGATACTTTAGCTCGGGGCTTGCGATGCACATATGCACGTGCGCTGCGCCCGCATGGCGCAGAAGCTCGACGATCTTTTTGCTCGTGGTGCCGCGCACGATGCTGTCGTCGATCACCGCGACGCTCTTGCCGTGCAGTGCCGCGCCGATCGGATTTAACTTGAGTTTGACCTTTAAATTTCGCACCTCTTGCGTCGGCTCGATGAAAGTGCGGCCGATGTAGTGGTTGCGCACGATTGCCATCTCAAAGGGGATTTTGCTCTCTTGCGCGAAACCTAGCGCCGCCGGCACGCCGCTATCGGGCACGGGCACGACGAAATCAGCTTTTAAACCCCCGCATTTTCGCGCGAGCGCCGCGCCCAGCTTTTTTCTGACCTCGTATACGTTTTTGCCCTCTACGACGCTGTCTGGGCGCGCGAAGTAGATGTATTCAAACGCACAAATTCTAGCCTCCGCGGCTTTTAAAATTTGAACCGAGCTAAACTCATCCTTGCCCTCTTCGAAGATCACCATCTCGCCGGGCTTCACGTCGCGGATGAACTCGGCTCCTACGAGATCAAACGCGCAGGTCTCGCTCGCGACGATGTAGCCGCCGTCTTTAAGCCTGCCGATGCTGAGCGGACGCACGCCGTAGCGATCGCGCACGGCAAACATCTTCGAGCGGCTTAGGATCAGAAGCGAATACGCGCCCACGCACTGATTCAGAGCTCCGACGATGCGGTCTTTTAGATGCTCCTGCTTGCTACGGGCGATGAGGTGCAGTATGTTTTCGGTGTCCATGCCGGACTGAAAGATCGCCCCCTCGCTTACGAGCTTGTGGCGGATTTCGTCTTTATTGATCAAATTTCCGTTATGAACGATAGAGATCTCCCCAAGAGCGTAGTTGCCCGCAACGGGCTGTGCGTCCTTTAGACTGTCTGCGCCCGCGGTGCCGTAGCGGTTGTGGCCGATCGCGATGTTGCCCTTTAAAATTTCAAAGCTTGCGGGGCTAAAAACCTCCGTCACGAGCCCCGTGGCTTTGATCGTTTTGATGTGATGGTTGAAGCTCGAGCTGATGCCGCTTGCCTCCTGGCCGCGGTGCTGCATGGCAAAAAGCCCGTAATACGCGGTTTTAGCCGCACCTTCGGAATTTATGACTCCCACGATTGCGCACATTTTCTAACCTCTTAAATTTTATTTTTTAGAAATTTATCTATATTTTGTTTTATCATTGACGGCTTGCCATCCGGCATTTTGCCGGCGCTTTATCTAACATATCGGCTGAAATTTTAAACCCCTCGGCGATATTTGCTCTACCTTTGGCGTAGCTGCCGAATAGCCCGACTTTGCAAATTCCAAAGCTTTCAAGCTCGGGTTTTAGCTCGCGCAAAAAATTTAAAATTTCATCTTTGGTTAGCATTTTTTCCTCTTAAATTTAGCCGCAAACGCTAGATTCCTAAGCAGTCGTCGATGCCGTAAAGCCCGCTATTTTGGGACGCAAGCCATACCGCTGCCTTTATCGCGCCTCTGGCAAAGGTCGCGCGCGAAGTCGCCGTATGATTTAGCTCGATGAACTCGCCATCGCCGTAAAATCCCACAGTGTGGCGCCCGACTATATCGCCGCCGCGTAGCGACATCACGGCGATCTCGTCCTTGCCCCGCTCGCCGATAAGTCCGTCGCGACCGCTTACGCGCACGTCTTTCAAGCTTAGCCCGCGCGCGCTTGCGGCACTTTCCGCAAGGCTCATCGCCGTGCCGCTCGGGGCGTCTTTTTTGTGGCGGTGGTGCATCTCTAAAATTTCGCAGTCAAAATCGCGCAAACTCCTGCTGGCAAGCGCTACGAGCTTGTTTAGCACCGCGACGCCCAGACTCATATTCGTAGCGTGCAGCACGGGCATCTTCGCGCCGCATTCGCGCAGTAGCCGCTCGCCCTCATCGCCCAGAGCCGTCGTACCGATGCAAAGCGGCTTTGGGTGCGAAAGCGCAAATTTCATTAAGCTTATTGCGCCGTCTCGGATCGTGAAGTCTATCACGACATCGCAGCCGCTAAAAAGCTCGTCGTAGCTGCGGCTTGCGGCGCAGCTCGGCGTATAATCAAGCGGCGCGATCGTGTAGATCACGCTTGCTCGTGCCTGATCGAAATTTTTCAGGCATTCGTAGATCATCGTGCCCATTTTGCCGCTTCCGCCGTGAATTCCTATATTTATCATCGCTCATCCTTTAAATTTAGTCCGCTTAGTATAGCCAAATTTTGCTTACACTACCTCTCTACGCCAAGACTTAGCGGGATGAAGCTGTTTTGTTTAAGCTCCGCTTCGCTCGGGTTTTCGATCTCTATACGAGAGGCGCTTACGCCGCGCTGCACGAGTGCCGATTGCACGGCGGCAGCCCTAGCAAGGGCTAACTCATCAAGACGGGAGCGGGTAAATTTCTGCGCGCTTATCAGCTCCTCCATCGCCTCATCGCCGCTAGCTTTGATGCCGTATTTGATCTTAAGCACCGCTATGGCTTCATCCGTGGAGAGCCCTTGTTTATTGGACATCAGCGTGAGGGTGTTTTGCAGCGAACGCCTTTGGAACTCGTGAGTATCGAGCTTTTCGTTATACGCAGAGTTTAGAATGATCTTAAGATCGGGCTTAGCTTTTGCGACCTTGGCTAAATCATCGATTTTAGAGCTTTCACTGATTAAAATTTCGCTGCTTGCCGCCTCAAAATCGATACTTTCCAGCTTTTTCGTATCCACGCCTGCGATCTTTCCCATAAATCTAAACGGACTTAGCACGATGTCCGAGAGCAGCTTTTTGATTGCGCCCCAAACGAGCGCGCCGTAGCTAAATTTCGGATCGCTCAGCGTTCCGCTTAGAGGCAGGTTAATATCGATCTGATCGTCGCTGTCCTTTAGGATCGATACCGCTAGCCCGATCGGAAGGCTCAGCGCATCCTTGCTCGCTACCTCTTTGCCAAGCTCGAAGCGGTCCAAATTTAGATCGTTGCTTGCATTCAGCTTACCGTCATCGATTTTGTAGACAAGTTTTAAATTTAACTTGCCGCCTGCGATTTCATTGCCGATATATTTGGCGGTATAGGGCGATGCGGGCGCAAGCGGAATCTCCTTTAAAACGACGTTTATATCGCTTTTGCGTTTAAAATCCAGCGGATAGGCGCGCGCCGTGATGCTTGCCAGCCCACTTCCGCTTACGAGCGAGCTAAATTTGATATCCGCAGCTCGCTTCGGGCTGATCTCGCTGATGCTTGCTTTCATATCGCTGATGCGCAGTTTAAAGGGCGCCGCCATGCTCTCGTCGGTAAAATTTAAACTTCCGCCGCTAAGCGAGATATTTTTTACGCTCCATGCAAAGTTTGACGCGCTTTTTGCGGATCTTCTAGGCGCCGCCTCCGCCGGCTTTGCGGCCTGTTTTGCCTGCGCGGCGGGCTTTATCAGCGAGAGCAAATTTAAACGCCTGTCTTTATTTAACGAGATATTTGCCGCAGGCGAGCCAAGAGCGATCTTGTTTAGCGTGAGAGAGTTTGGGCTTAGCGCGATTTGCGCGACATTCAGCGACGCGAGGGAGAAAATTTTATCCCTGCCCGAGCTTAGCGCCAAGCCCTTGCCCGATAGCTTTGCTTCGAGCGAGAAGGCGTTTGAAAGCTTCAGCTGCCCTTGCGTAGCGAGCTCGCCGGCGATGGAGCCTGCGATAAATTCTGCCGCATATTTGTTAAAGACGCCCAAGTTCGGCGCATTTAGGCTGAAGCTCACGCCTACGTTAAGTGGCGCGATGCTAGCCTTGCCGTCCGCGTTAGCCGTGATCTCGTCGGTGATGAGATTTGCTTTGATGCCGAAGGGCTCGGCGAAATTCGAGCTTAGCCCGCTTAGCGTGGCGCTAAAATCCTTGATCTCGTGCACGTTGTTTTTAACGATAAAGCTCTCGCCGATCTTAGCCTTTGCGCCCGTTACGGAGGCCTCGCCGATCTTAAATTTTAAAGCGGGGCGTTTGGCGGGCTTTTTAGAATCCGAATTTGCGCCGCTTGCCGTAGAGTTTACATCCGCCGGGTTTGTGTCGCCCGCGCTCGCCGTTTTTTTAAAGCTCGCGTGATCTTTAGAGATTGCGCTTAAGATCGCCAGATCGTTTATGCTTTTGGCGCCGTTAACGCCCACTTCCGAGTTGAAAAACGGCGCGTTTAGCAAAATTTTATCCACGCCCAGATTTAGATCCGCGACGTTAAATTTCACTTCCTGCACGCCGAAGCTTTCAAATCCGCTAAAAATTCCGTTTTTATTTGCGATTTTGGAGTTTGAAATTTTAGCAAACTTCAGACTTGCGCCGTTTTGCGCGCCCTCTTTGTCGTAGTTAAACGCGCCCAGCTCGGTTGCGGCGAGTGAAATTTTATCGCTGCGCGCTAGCGTAATCTGCGTATCTGCGATATTAAAGGCGCCAAAGCCCGTATGAAGGGCTGTATCGTTACCTTCGGCGTTAAATTTTAAGAAATTTTCCGTGATTTTAGTATCGTTTGAGACGACCGAAATTAGCTGGTTTGCAAAGCTTGAGCGGTTTAGATCTACGCTTTTTACGGCGGAGTTTAGCCGCAAGTTCGAGCCCGTTTTATTAAAATCCAGCGCAAAATCCGCGACCTGTGCCCCCTCAAAGCCCGTGGAAATTTTAGTTTCGTTCATATCGTATTTTGCGTCCGAAACTAGCACTTGCGGGATCGCTACTGCGCCTGAAATTTCATCCGAAACATCCGTATTTAGGCTAAAGCTCGGGATTTTTAGAGAGCCTAGAGAAATTAAGCTTTGATCTTGCAAAATTTCTAAGCTCTCAAGCTCGAGCTTTGAGTTTTCAAGCGCAAATTTTATATTTTCATCAAGGCTCAATCGGTAATTCAGCGTAGCGGAAAGAAAGCCGTTCTTAAGCCGCACGCCGCTAGGATCGAGGTATGATAGCCAAAACGGATCGATTTTCAGCCGTTTAAGATCTATTTTGCCGTGCAAGCGCAGCGGCGCCAGATCGATGGCTCCATCGAAGCTCAGCGAGTCGTATGTGCGCGAAACCGCGCTTAGATCGTGCTCGCCGATCGTTTCGTCTTTTAAGCTTAAGCCGTTGATCTCATAATTTAGCTCGGTCGAGATGAGCGAAAACGGCCTTTTCAGGGAGTTATCGACGTAGCCCAGAGAGCCGCGCTCGATCTTAAAATTATTCAGCGTGACGTTGAAGCTCGAGTTTTCATCCTTGCTTTCGCTCTTTTGCTCCGAAATTAGCGGCTCGAAATTGAAGGTGCCGTTTTGCTCGCGCTCGACGTGGAATTTAGGCGATTTTAGGTGCAAAATTTCTACCGCGAGAGTCTTTTTAAAAAGCTTTGAAAAACCGATTTTTAAATTTATCTCATCGGCGCTAAACAGCGGCTTAAAGGTGCTAAGCTCCGGCTTTGTGACGTTTAGCTCGTAGGTAAAGGGGTTAAATTTAGCATCCTGCACGCTAAAGCTTGCTCTGCCTTCTAAAATTTTAGGCAGCGCCTTTTCGATAAAAAGCGGCACGCCGAAAAAGCCCGCAAGCACGTAAAACAGCGCAAATCCACCTACGCCGAAAGCAAACTTACGCCAGTGTTTCATAAAAAAATTTTTCATTTTTCCGCTCATTAATTTTGATAGCGTAAAATTATATCCAAAAATTTCGTGCAAAGGGTTAAAATTTGCTGGTTCACATCTGCTGTTCGGTCGATTGCGATTATTTTTTACTCCGCTTAAAAGAGCTTGCGCAAGAGCCGCTAATAGGCTATTTCTACGATCCAAACATCCACCCTTACGGCGAATATGTTCTTAGAATGCACGACGCAAAGCGGGTTTGCGAGAATTTGGGGATTAAATTTATCCCGGGCGAGTATGATTTTCAGGGCTGGCTACAGGGTGCGCGCGGGCTTGAAAACGAGCCCGAAAAGGGTGCGCGCTGCGAGTTTTGCTTTGATTTTCGCATGCAAAAAACGGCCGAGCTCGCGCTAAGTCTAGGCGAGCGCAAAATCACTACGACTCTTCTTATGAGCCCCAAAAAATCGCACGCTCAGCTTTGCGGCTCGCTGCAGCGCATTTGCGAGCGCTACGGGCTAGAGTTTATCGCGCCCGATTTTCGTAAAAACGGCGGCACGAACGAGCAGTTTGCGCTTGCGAAAAAGGATGCGCTGTATCATCAAAACTACTGCGGCTGTATCTATGCTCTCGCGGCACAGCGGAATGATCAGCGAAAGACCGAGCGGGATTTCGGCGGAAGTTTGGCGGCGGATTTGAAGCGAAATTTAACTTGCGACGCCGAAATTTACGAGCTAATGTCGTCTATCGATCGGCAAATCCTGCCCGCTTCGGTAGAGGAGAAGTTGAAATTTTACAAAAAGCTTTGCTCGCTCGAAAGAAAAGGAGTTAAATTTAGCGTGCTGCGCGATCGGTTTTTAAATTACCGCCTGCTGCGCGCATGGATTAAATTTGACGGGTGTGTAGTGCCCTCGTTTGTGCTATTTGGCTCGCATTTTACGCGCGAAAACGTGAAGTTTAGCATAGAGCGGGAGTGCGAAATTTTTTGCAGCGATAAGGGCGAGATTAAAATTTTAAGCCTGGCGAAATTTAACGAAATTTCAAGATCAAATTTCAAAAGCGTATCCGAAATGCTAAAAAACCCGCCGAGCCTAGCGCTCCAAAATAAAGCTCGCGCCGCCCTGTGCGCTGCGGGTTCGCTCTCACCGATCATCGTCACGGACGAGATAAGAGCCGCCAAAGTTCAAATTTACGGGCTCTCACGCATATTTTTAGACGTTAGGGAAATTTTAGTAAGAATTTGATAAAATTGCAAGATTTTTAAATAAAGGCAGATAATGATAGACATAAACGAAATTCTCTCCATCCTACCCCATCGCTTCCCGTTTTTGCTGATAGATCGCGTCGAAGAGCTCAGTATAGGCGAAAGCATCAAGGCCTATAAAAACGTAACCTACGGCGAGCAGATTTTCCAAGGCCACTTTCCTGGTCATCCGATCTATCCTGGCGTAATGATAATCGAGGGCTTAGCGCAGGCGGGCGGCGTGCTGGCGTTTAAGAGTATGGAGAAAGACGGCGTCGATCTAAGCGACAAAGTCGTGTATTTTATGAGTATCGATAACGCTAAATTTAGAAACCCGGTTCGCCCAGGCGACAAGCTTGAGTATCGCATCAGCGTAATCAAACACCGCGGACGCATCTGGGTGTTAAAGGGCCAAGCCTACATCAACGATGGCGCCACGCTGGCCGCGCAGGCTGAACTTCAAGCGATGATAATGGATAAATGATGGCTAAAGTTCACCACACGGCGATCATCGAGGACGGCGCGCAGATCGGAGCCGAGGTTGTGATCGAGCCGTATGCTTTCGTAAGCGCGCAGGCTAAAATCGGCGACGGCTGCACGATCAAGCAGGGCGCGCGCATCATCGGCGATACGCAAATCGGCGAGGGCTCTAAAATTTTTTCATACGCGATCGTGGGCGAAATTCCGCAAGATATGAGCTTTGAAGATGGCGAGCGCACGGGGTTAGTCATCGGCAAAAACGCTACGATTCACGAGTTTTGCACGATCAGCTCGGGCTCGCATAAGGGCGACGGATTTACGCGCATCGGTGATAATCTCTTTATGATGGCGTATTGCCATATCGCGCACGATTGCGTGCTGGGAAGCAACATAATCTTAGCCAATAACGCCACGCTCGCAGGTCACGTCGTAATGGGCGATTATGCCGTTATCGGCGGGCTTACCCCCGTGCATCAATTCGTCCAAATCGGCGAGAGCTGCATGATCGCAGGGGCTAGCGCGCTTAGTCAGGACGTGGTGCCGTTTTGCCTAGCCGAGGGGAATCGCGCCTATATCCGCGGATTAAATTTAACGGGCATCCGCCGCCGCTTCGATAAAGAGACGGTCGAGACGATAAATCGAGCGTATAAATTTTTATTCAACCAGGGTGGGGGCTTAAAGGAGCAGGCGCAGATTTTATTAAACGAAACGAGCGATCAAAACGTGCGCAAGATGTGCGAGTTTATAATCAATACAAAACGCGGAATTCCGCTAGATAAGGGTAAAATTTAATGGCAAACAAGTGCAGTTTTTGCGGTGAGACGGGCGCGGACGGGCGTCGTATCTATCCTAATGACGACGGTACGGCGGCTATCTGCAGCTATTGTATCGATATGGCATACGCCGCTATCCACGGCAGCGAGGGTCAAAATGAGGCGATACAAAATCAAAATAAAGAGATCGATTTCGAGGCTATCAAGCCAAAGGCGCTGATGGAGGTTCTCAACCGCTACGTTATCGGCCAGGAGCGCGCTAAGAAAATTTTTAGCGTCGGCGTTTACAACCACTATAAAAGAATTTTCAGGCAGACCGACGCGAAGGGCGACGATACAGAAATTTCAAAATCAAATATCTTGCTTATCGGGCCTACCGGCAGCGGCAAGACGCTTATGGCGCAGACTTTAGCGCGATTTTTGGACGTGCCGATCGCCATTAGCGACGCTACGAGCCTAACGGAAGCGGGCTACGTAGGTGAGGACGTAGAAAATATCCTCACTCGCCTTTTACAGGCTGCGGATGGCGACGTAGAGAAGGCGCAGCGCGGTATCGTATTCGTAGACGAGATCGATAAGATCGCGCGAATGAGCGAAAACCGCAGCATCACGCGCGACGTAAGCGGCGAAGGGGTACAGCAAGCGCTACTTAAAATCATCGAAGGAAGCGTCGTAAATATCCCTCCAAAGGGCGGTCGCAAGCATCCAAATCAGGACTTCATACAGATCGATACTACTAATATCCTATTCGTCTGCGGCGGCGCGTTCGACGGGCTAAACGAGATCATCAACCGCCGCATCGGGCAGAACGTGCTCGGGTTTAATCAAACCAAGCGCAGCAAGAAAGAGAGCTTAAATTTGCTAAACATGGTCGAGGCCGACGATTTGGTGCATTACGGCATAATTCCCGAGCTCATTGGGCGCTTGCATGTAGTGGCTACGCTAAATGAGATCGACGAAAAGGCTATGGTTAGAATTTTAACAGAGCCGAAAAACGCGATCTTAAAACAATATCAAAAGCTCTTTGCGATAGACGGCGCAAATTTAAAATTTGACGACGACGCGCTAAGGGAGGTCGCGAGCCTTGCGATCAAGCGCAAAACGGGCGCACGCGGACTTCGCAGCATAATCGAGGAGATTATGATCGATATTATGTTTGATCTGCCTGAGCTTAAGGGCTATGACGTCATCATCTCCAAAGAGGTCGTAGACGGCGTCTCTAAGCCTATACTTGTAAAACAAAATTTAACTGCATAAAGGGGATAAATGTTACTTGATTCGATTCTAGGATTATTTTCTAGGGATATGGGCATCGATCTAGGCACGGCAAACACGCTTGTGCTGCTAAAAGATAAAGGCATCATCATCAACGAGCCGAGCGTCGTCGCGGTACAAAACGAGCGCTACGGCAAGCAAAGGATCATCGCCGTGGGCGCCGAAGCTAAAGAGATGCTCGGGCGCACTCCGGGCGATATCGAAGCGGTGCGCCCGATGAAGGACGGCGTTATCGCGGATTTTGATATGACGGAGAAGATGATTAGGTATTTTATCGAAAAGACCCACAAGCGCCGTTTTTTCGTAAGTCCGCGCATCATCATCTCGGTTCCTTACGGGCTAACTCAGGTCGAACGTAAAGCCGTGCGCGAAAGCGCGATGATAGCGGGTGCACGCGAGGTTTATCTAATCGAAGAGCCGATGGCTGCGGCGATCGGAGCGGGCCTTCCGGTCAATGAAGCGCGCGGCTCGCTGGTCGTGGATATTGGCGGCGGTACCACCGAGATCGGCGTCATCTCGCTAGGCGGTATCATCAGCGCCAAATCCGTTCGCGTCGCGGGCGATAAGATCGACGCAAGCATCGTTAATTACGTCAAAGAAAAATATAGCCTGCTTATTTCGGAGCGTGCCGCCGAGGAGATTAAGATAAAGATCGGTACGGCGGTGCAGCAGCAAAAAGATCTTACATACACGGTCAAAGGAAAAGACCAGATCAGCGGGCTTTTAAGCTCGGTCGATCTTACGAGCGAGGACGTTAGAGAGGCGATTAAAGACTCGATCAGAGAGATTGCCGATGCGTTAAAATTTGTGCTAGAGAGCATTCAGCCCGAAGTTGCCGCCGACATCGTCGAAAACGGCGTCGTGCTAACGGGCGGCGGCGCGCTTATTCGCGGATTAGATAAATATCTAAGTGACACCGTAAAGCTTCCGGTTTTTGTCGCGGACGAGCCGCTACTGTGCGTCGCAAACGGCACAGGAAAAGCCCTAGAAGAGATCAAATCGCTAAAACAAGCGGCAAATGACTAATCTCAAACTCCTCCTCGTCGCGGTTTTGCTGGTAGCCGTTTCGTTAACGTTCGGCTCGTATATCCACGGTAAATTTATCGGATTTGCAGGAGGAATTTTAGAGGTTTATTACAGCGTGAGCGATCGGGTAAAAAGCGCCGTGAACGAGCATTTTAACCAGGCAGAGACGATCAAAGCTCTACGAGAAGAAAACGCCAAGCTAAAAAAATCGGCGATGCTGCTTAGCACGTTCGCGGGCGAGCTGAATAAAATTTTGATCGATAAAAATAGCTCTATTTATGAGCCCAAAGTCCAGCTCGTAAAGGCGCTAAGCTACGCGAATCTAAACGACTACAACAAATTCTTTGTAAATTTTGAAAATTTTAACCCAAACAAAATTTACGGCCTCATCAGTGAGGGCAAGACCGCAGGAATTTTAGTAAATAAAGACGGGCGCCCGCTTGCGATCTTACAGCGCGACGAAAAGAGCAATTTCTCCGTTTTCATAGGTGACGCTCAAATTCCTGGCGTCGCAGGCGGCGAAAATAACGAGCTCGTAGTCAGATACATCCCACAATGGCTCGATCCCAAGGTAGGCGATGAGGTGCTTACCAGCGGCAAGGACGGGATTTTTTTTGCCGGCGTGCCGGTAGGAAAGGTTAAAGAAATTCAAAGCGGGAAGCTATACAAAAGCGCCGTCGTAGAGCCCTACGTGAGCTCCGAGATGCCGGCGTTTTTGTATGTCGTTACAAAGGAAAATTGATGCCCAAAAGAGATGATATTAAGACGATTTTACTGATCGGCAGCGGTCCGATCGTAATCGGTCAGGCGTGCGAGTTCGATTACAGCGGCACGCAGGCTGCCAAGACGCTAAAGAGCCTCGGATATCGCGTAGTGCTAATAAATTCTAACCCTGCCACCATTATGACCGATCCTGATTTCGCCGACGCTACCTATATCGAGCCGATCACCAAAGAAAGCATTTTGCGTATCATAAAGCGCGAGGGCGTCGATGCGATCCTGCCTACGATGGGCGGACAGGTCGCGCTAAACGTCGCGATGCAGGCTTACGAAAGCGGCGAGCTAGCGGGGGTGAAATTTCTAGGCGCCAAGCCTGAAGCGATAAAAAAGGGCGAGGATAGAGTAAAATTTAAAGAGGCGATGATTAAGATCGGAATGGATCTGCCTAAATCCAAATACGCCTACAATATCGAAGAGGCGATGGCTGCTGCAAATGAGATCGGCTTTCCGCTCATTATCCGCGCTAGCTACACCCTAGGCGGCGCAGGTAGCGGCGTGGCGTACAATATCGACGAGTTTAAAGAGGTCGCGCAAAACGGGCTAGACGTGAGCCCGATAAATGAAATTTTGATCGAAGAGAGCCTTCTTGGATGGAAAGAGTTTGAAATGGAGGTGATCCGCGACCATAAGGACAACTGCATCATCGTCTGCTCGATCGAAAATTTCGACCCGATGGGGGTGCATACGGGCGATAGCATCACGGTTGCGCCCGCTCTGACGCTTACCGATAAAGAATACCAGGCGATGCGCAACGCAAGCTTTAAAATTTTACGCGAGATCGGCGTGGATACGGGCGGCAGTAACGTGCAGTTTGCGGTAAATCCGCAAACGGGGCGGATGATCGTCATCGAGATGAACCCGCGCGTAAGCCGCAGCTCGGCTCTCGCGTCCAAAGCCACGGGCTATCCGATCGCCAAGGTCGCTACGATGCTGGCGGTAGGCTTTAGCCTGGATGAGATCAAAAACGACATCACCGGCACGCCTGCAAGCTTTGAGCCGGTGATCGATTATATCGTGACTAAAATTCCGCGCTTTGCGTTTGAAAAATTCCCCGGCGCAAACCCGCATCTCGGCACTGCGATGAAAAGTATCGGCGAGGTGATGGCGATCGGGCGCAGCTTTAAAGAGAGCATTCAAAAGGCGCTGTGCTCGCTGGAGAAGGGCTACTTCGGCTTCGTAGAGCTAAATTTAAGCGAAAAAGATCTCATCTTCGGGCTTCGCAACGCGCAGCAAGATAGAGCTTTATACATCGCTCAGGGTTTTAGAGCGGGCATGAGCGTGGATCAAATTTACGAGCTTAGCAAGATCGATCGCTGGTTTTTGAGCCAGATCGAGCAGATCGTAAAATTTGAAGAGCGCATCGATATGGAGATCATCAACGATGCGGCGCTTTTGAGACAGGCCAAGAGCTGGGGCTTTAGCGATAAGATGATCGCAAATTTGATCAACAAAAAAGACAATCTGGGCCTTACGCAAAACGATATCCATTTTGCCTGCGCCAGGCAGGGCATCGACCTTGAATACAACGAAGTAGATACCTGTGCGGGCGAGTTCGCAGCGCTCACTCCGTATCTGTACTCCAGCACCAACATAACGCCCGCCATCGCAAGCCGCAAAATTTCAAAAGATAATAAAAAGGTCCTCATCATCGGCGGTGGTCCGAACCGCATCGGGCAGGGCATCGAGTTTGACTACTGCTGCGTGCACGCTAGCTACGCTCTGCGCGATATGGGCATCACCACGATAATGTATAACTGTAACCCAGAAACCGTCAGCACCGACTACGACACGAGCGATATTTTATACTTTGAGCCGATCGATTTTGAGCACGTTAGAGCGGTCATCGAGGCTGAAAGCCCCGACGGCGTGATCGTGCATTTCGGCGGCCAAACGCCGCTAAAGCTCGCCAAGCGCCTAAGCACCGTGGGGGCCAAGATCATCGGCACGAGCGCACGCACGATAGACGTGGCGGAGGATCGCAAGAAATTTAGCGAGTTCATCGCAAGTATCGGCGTCAAACAGCCGAAAAACGATACCGCCGTAAGCGAAGCCGAAGCGATCGAAAAGGCCGCTGCGATCGGCTATCCGGTGCTCGTGCGCCCTAGCTACGTGCTCGGCGGTCGTGCGATGCGGCGCGTACATAGCGAAGCCGAGCTTAGGCAGTATATGAGCGAGGCGGTGCGCGTGAGCGACCATTCGCCGGTACTTATAGATAAATTTTTACTTGACGCGACCGAGCTTGACGTCGATGCGATCTGCGACGGACGCGACGTGTATATCGGCGCGATAATGGAGCATATCGAAGAGGCAGGCATTCACAGCGGTGATAGCGCAAGCATTTTGCCGCCGCTTAGTCTAAGCGCGGAGATGATAGATCTGGTAAGTCGCCAAACCAAAGAGATCGCGTTAAATCTCGGCGTCGTGGGGCTTATGAACATTCAATTCGCGATTTTTGAAAACGAGCTTTATATTATCGAGGTAAATCCGCGCGCGAGCCGCACCGTGCCGTTTGTCAGCAAGGCGAGCGGAATTCCGATGGCTAAGGTCGCTACCCGCGTAATGTGGCAAGGAGGCTTGCGCGAGGCTTTGAAATTTTACGACGAGTTCGGCGTGCTGGTCGAAGAGAAGGGAATTTTAAAACCGCGTATTAAAAACCATATCTGCGTAAAAGAGAGCGTCTTTCCTTTCAACAAGCTTGCGGGCGCGGATCTGATCCTGGGGCCTGAGATGAAAAGCACCGGCGAGGTGATGGGTATCGGCGAGAGCTTTGCCAAGAGCTTTGCTAAATCGCAAATCGGCGCGAGCAACGCGCTTCCAAGCGGCGGCAAGGTATTTTTGTCGCTCGCGGATCACGACAAGCTGCGAGCCGTAGAGCTTGCGCGCGCTCTTACGGGCGCAGGCTTTAGTATCGCCGCTACGAGCGGCACTCACAAGCTGCTGGGAGAAAACGGCGTAGAGTGCGAGTTTGTCTATAAAATCAGCGAGGGTCGTCCAAATATCGAGGACAAGCTCAAAAACGGCGAAATTTCGCTCGTCATCAATACCAGCGATAGTAAATCAAACTCTACCGACGCCGCGAAGATCCGCCAGAGCGTGCTGCGCTTTAGACTGCCGTATTTTACGACGATGAAGGCGGCGATCGCGGCTACGCGCTCGATCTGCTCGATAAAGGACGAATCTGCGCTTGAAGTTAAAACGCTACAAGAGTATCTAAGCGGGGAGTAGTGAGTTGAAGTTTAGCAGCGGAATTTCTCGCTGCTAATACAGTAAGCCCAAGCTTTTACTTATATCTATTAAAAGTTTACTTAATGGTCTTTTGTTGATGTCTTTTTCATCTACATAAACTCCAATTATAAGTCTTAGTAAATCTTCTCGGTTATTAAAGACCTTCCCTTGGTAATTTTGCAAAAGCTCGTCAATATAGCTTTCCGTATAAATTTGAGATTTTTGTATGAGTTCTAATATAAGGTCTTTATGTTTTTGATATATACTAATAATGTGAAATAGCTCAAGAGTATTTTTGATTTCATTTTCGTCCGACTGTTCCAAAGTGTCACATTCTAGTTTAAAATCCTCTTCGCTATAGAGATAATCTGAATTTTTAGGAGTATATTTAAATAGGATTTTATCATTAATCGATGTATCAAAAGGGGAGCAAATATTTATGTTCTTGTTTGATTTTATATGATTGCAAGTGTGGCAACATGGAACTAGATTATAAATGGATATAGCAAAACAGGGGTATTCGCTTTTTGGAAAGAAGTGATCTAATTCTGCAGTTGAAATTATTTGATTGCCCTGCACCTCAAAATTTACTATGTAGTTTCTATTGCAGTATGGACATACCGATATATTCAGATTCTTTATATGCTCTATTCTAATTCTACGATTTATAAATTCTTCATAGAGATCTATATCTTTGTCAAATGTTATATTTTTTTCATCTATATATTTTTTTATGATCTTTAATTTATTAAAGTCCATAGTTATCAAGCTTTCTAAGGTGATAACATTGTCAAATTCTGAAAGTTTTATTTCTTTCAACTGTTTTTCTAATCTGTTTATGTATGATTTCAATTCCGAATTCTTTTTAAGTGCTTTAAATTTTCCTAGAATATTTCCTTTAAATTCGCTTTTAGCCTTATCTGTCATATCTATTTTAATCATTTTCTCCTAGTTCCTGTATTCGCTTTTCTAGTTTCTTTATATCATTTTTTATAATATCAATTTCGTCTATTTTATGAATACGTGCATCATTTAGCATCTGCCTAAGTTTGGCTTTTAAAATTGGCTCACCAATGAGTGATATAATATTCTCACAACCCTTTATTTCGTCGTTATTTAACCATGGCTTCTTTAGTATATTTATGACATTATCTATTTTTTCTTTTGCAAAATTTCCCATCAGTCCATTATTCATAAAAAATGCGTTGGCCAATAAAGTATGGATATTGGCTCCAAAGGTATTTATGTCCGGATAGACTTGTTTGCCATCTTTTAAAAATATGATATTTTCATTTGGGATATCAGATATAATAAAAGGCGAATGCGAGGTTAGTATCAGTAAAAATTTAAGATCTTTAAAATTTTCTAATAATTTTATAATTAAGTTAAATAGCTCCTTTTGCCATAATGGATGTAATCCATTTTCTGCTTCATCCAAGATGATGTTAAAAATTTCTTTGCCATCTTTATGATAAAAATCTATAAGATCG
>NZ_CALBWL010000004.1 GCF_937973075.1 uncultured Campylobacter sp. | reverse complement strand
CTTACGCTGGACGGACTTTGGGAGATCGCTTCTAATAAGGATTTTTCCTTTCTAGCTAACCCGCAATACCTGCCGAAGACGCTGCCCCCCTTCAACGAAAACACCTCCGTTATGAGCGCTATGGAGAAAGAGGATATCCTGTTAATTCATCCTTACGAAAGCTTCGATCCTGTCCAAAAGCTCATCAAAGAGGCTGCAAAAGATCCAAAGGTCATCTCGATCCGTATGACGCTGTATCGCGTGGAGAAAAACTCCCCGATCGTCCAAAGTCTGATCGAAGCCGCAAGCGACGGCAAGCAGGTGACGGTGATGGTAGAGCTTAAGGCGAGGTTTGATGAGGAAAACAATCTGCACTGGGCGAAAGCGCTCGAAGACGCGGGCGCGCACGTGATCTACGGCATCACGGGATTTAAAGTCCACGCCAAGGTAACTCAGATCATCAAAAAAGAGGACGGCAAGTTAAAATTTTATATCCACTTAGGCACAGGCAACTACAACGGCTCGAGCGCTAAAATTTATACCGACGTGAGCTTTTTTACCTGCGGCGACCGCTTTGATAAGGACACGACGAATTTCTTCCACATCCTCTCGGGCTACAACAAAAACCGCAAGCTGGACAACCTCTCTATGTCGCCGATGCAGATCAAAGAGCGGCTCCTGGCGATGATAAAAAACGAGGAAAAAAAAGGCTCCGCCGGCAGGATCATCGCTAAGATGAACGCTCTTGTCGACGGCGATATGATCAAGGCGCTGTATAAGGCAAGTGCGGCGGGCGTGAAGATCGATCTCATCGTGCGCGGCATCTGCTGCTTGCGCCCGGCGCTTAAGGGCGTTAGCGAAAATATCCGCGTGATCTCGATCGTCGGAAAATACCTGGAGCATGCTAGAATTTTTTACTTCGCGCACGCGCAGCCCAGCCTATACATCGCGAGTGCGGATTGGATGCCGCGAAATTTGGAGCGCAGACTGGAGCTGATGAGCCCGATTTACAACGAAAATCTGCAAAACAAGCTCAAAGAAATTTTAAAACTTCAGCTAAGTGATAACGAGCTTGCATTCGAGCTACAAAGCAGCGGCGAGTACCGAAAGATCGTGCCGAAAAAGGGCGAAGAGAGGATCGACGATCAGGAATTTTTAGAAGCTTATTTTAGTAAAATTTATAAAAACATCCGCAAACACGATGAAAGCGGCACTGCGCTAACTAAGCTTTTAAAAGAGAGTTAAGTGCGCGCCGGATTTGCGCGCTAGACCGCTTGGCATTAAGCTCGCGCGCAAACCGAAGATCGTAAAATCTTAAATGCGGAATTTTGCGCCATGAATGCGCGAGTAAATTTACAGAAATTTCAAAGGGATTAAATGAAAAGATATCTTTGTCTGGTTATTATGGTTATGTTTTGTATGGGTGGAGTCTTTGAAGATGCGGACAAGCTCTATGAGGACGGCGATTATTCTAAAGCGATAAAAATGTGGCAGCGCAGCTGCGACGGCGGAGATACGCGAAGCTGCTATAGGCTCGGGAACTTATATCGATTCGGCAGGAACATCACTCAAAACTATCAAAAAGCGGCGGATTTTTATCAAAAAGCCTGCGACGGCGGGGATATGACCGGCTGCTATGAGCTTGCAGGACTATACTTCGAAGGCTATGGCGTTAGACAAGACTATCAAAAGGCTGCGAGTTTGCACCAAAAGGCTTGTGATGGCGGCAATATGCTTTCGTGCAATTTGCTTGCAATTTTATACGAATCCGGTATCGGCGCCCAAAGAGACAAGCACAAGGCTATGGTTTTGCGTCAAATGATTTGCGATAACGGTGATGCAGATATGTGCAATAACCTTGCATATTTATATAAAAACGGCGACAAGGTCAGACAGGACTTGCAAAAGGCGGAGATTCTATATAAAAAAGCGGCTGTTTTGTACCAAAAGAAAGCTCAAATAAATCAAAAGAAATGCGATGAAGGCGACTTATATGAGTGCCAGCGCCTAGCGGATTTATACCAGAAGGCTTGTGATGGCGGCAGGGCGGCGGCGTGCTTGACTCTGGGAGACTTTTACAAAGCAGGTAATTACCAAAAAGCAGAAAGCCTATATCAAAGCGGGCTAAATTTGCTTAAAAATACTTGCGAGAGCGGGGATGCGGACTCGTGTAGTTATCTCGGGGATTTATACAAAAATGGATGGCATATTAAACAAGATAGATCCTTAGCAAAAGAATTTTACGGGAAAGCATGCGATTTAGCAGAGCAGATCGGCTGCGACGAATACAAGCAATTAAACGAAGCGGAACTCATCGATGATAAGCACGACATCGCACCGAGCGCGCCTTAATCCGTGAAAGCTTGCATGCTTTCGCGCGAACAAGGCTATGCAATCAGCGAGCTATCAAATTTTTAGAATTTTAAAATTCTAAATTTTATAAATTATCTTAGGCGCAGCTTCCTAGAAATACTAATCTGCCATGATGCCTAGCTATATACTACGCGTAGATAAAATTCCGCTCACTTATGATAAAATTTTAAAATTTACTCACTGTCTCATCGTTTGTATTTCATGAAAATACTTTTAAATTTAAAGTAAAAATTTGTAATTTTAAAAAATATAAATTTAAGAGATAAAGGCGTAAACCTGGGAATTCTCTAAATTTAATTAAATTTTATAACTATAAATGATAAATAAAT
>NZ_CALBWL010000003.1 GCF_937973075.1 uncultured Campylobacter sp. | reverse complement strand
GAACTCGCGACATCAACCATGGCAAGGTTGCGCTCTACCACTGAGCTATTCCCGCATGCGGTAAAAATAAAGCGCGATTGTAGCCTATAAATTTTCATTTGTCAATAATTTCTCGCTTAAATTTCATAAATTTTTACGATTTCTCCAGCGCGAACTTTGTCGCATTCGGGATCAGCCAATAAAAAATGCGATGCCGCAGCCAGCGGTCTGATGCGCCCAGAAGGCGACGGCATAGGCGTAAAAACTCCGCCTTCGTATGCGCCTACGGTTAAATTTACTCTGCCGCTTTTTAGCTTCAGATCGCTTGCGAGCTTGGCATATATCGCCGCTTCTGCGCTAAAAGCCTCGCTTGCGCCGCTAAGCTTAAATAAGATCGGCAGTATGACTGCGCGTGTAAGCACGAAAGCAGCCATCGGATTGCCCGCCATTGCAAAGACGAATTTGCCGTCTTTTGCGAAGCACTTGCTGGGGCGGCCGGGCTTGATATCAATGTGATCGAAAACCTGCAAAAATCCAAGTTCGCTCATAGCGCTTTGCATAAAATCCGCCTCCCCAGCGCTTGCTCCACCGCTGGTAATTAGCACGTCAAATTTACGCGTAGCAGCGTCTAGCGCCTCGCAAACCGCGCTAAAATCATCCTTTAAAATCCCTAAATACTCATTTTCAAAGCCGTATTTTTGCAGCAATGCAGCAATACCACTAGAGTTGGCGTTATAAATTTCGCGCTCGCTCGCACTCTGCCACGGCTCTTTTAGCTCGTTGCCGCTTGAAAATAGAGCGATTTTAGGACGCGCGTAAACGTCCACTTCGTAAATTCCTTGCGCAGCAAGAAGCATGATTTTAGCAGGGTTTAAAATTTCGCCACGGTGCAATAAAAGCTCGCCCGCGCGCACCTCCTCGCCTTTTTTACGAAAGCCGTCGTGGGCATGAACGGAAGCGGGGATTTTTAGAGTTCCACCTTGCGCGTTTACATCCTCTAGCCTCGCGACAGAGTCCGCGCCTGCAGGCATTGGCGCGCCGGTCATTATCTTTTGTGCCTGTCCGGCCTTGATTTCATAAAATTTTTCGTCTCCTGCAAAAATCGTAGGCTCTACGATCTCTAGCTCTTCGTCTTTGAAGCCCGCCGCGTAGGCATAGCCGTCAAGCGCCGAATTATCGAAGCAGGGTAGGTTTTTAATCGCAGAAATATCGCTAGAAAGGATGCGACCTAGGGCGCTGGGAAGGGGCACCATTTCGCTCCGCCTGCTTGATGTGATTCTAGCCGTAGCCAAATCTATAGCCTCATTTATTCCTATCATTTTAAGTCCTTTTTATCATTTTTACATTTAAAATCTGCGCAGTTAATATCTCGCGTGGTCTTAAATTTTATGTTGCGCCAAAGCTTGCAAAGCAAAATTTACCCAAATAAATGCGCGAAATTTCATGGGCTCAATTGCCTTATTTTGCTGCTAGCGTTACTTAAAATTTTAAAACATATCACTCGTAAAATTCCACTTTGCCGTAGGAATTCCGCTCGCATGTACTTAAAGAATTTCACCACAGCTAGTTCATTAAATTTTACCAAAGCTCGCCACTTAAATTCTTAAGGAACTCATCCTTGAAATTCTACCAGCATTTCCTTCAAAAGTCCGCCGCATTTAGCTTTAGCGATTTAATGCATTGCTGCTGATAGAATTTACGTGGCTCTTACGTAGCGTGGCATTTCAAAACGCGTTTTGCGTAAAATCCCGCATCGCTTGCTTGCACAAGTTTTTTATTCCGAAGTCTTCATTCCTCAAGCCTCTGTATGTCTGCACCAAGCGCACCAAGCTTAGCTTCCAGCCTCTCATAGCCACGATCTAGATGATAAATTCTATGTACGTTACTCGTGCCTTTTGCGGCGAGCGCGGCGAGCACGAGTGCGGAGCTTGCGCGCAGATCGGTCGCCATCACGTCTGCGCCGTTTAGCTTGCCGCCGCTGATAGTCGCGATGTGTCCGTTTAAACGGATATCTGCGCCCATTCTTGAGAGTTCGCTAACGTGCATGAAGCGGTTTTCAAAAAGTCTCTCGTCGATGGTGCTGACGCCCGTGGCTACACACGCCAGTGCCATAAACTGCGCCTGCATATCAGTAGGAAAGCCCGGATATTCGCTCGTGATGATCTCTACGGGTTTGATCTTTGAGGCGGGCAGGATCGTGATCTCGTCGCCACCGTTTGAAATTTCAAATTTAAAGCCCATATCTTCAAATTTTGCAAGCACGGCGCCAAGATGAGCCGCGCAAGCGTGCGTGATCGTGATACGGGAGCCCGTGATCGCGCCCGCGCACAGATAGGTGCCTGCCTCGATGCGATCGGGAATGATCGAAATTTCATCCAGGCCTAAAAGCTCGCTGCCGCTTCCTTTGATGAGAATCTCGTTCGTGCCGATGCCCTCTATGTCGATGCCTGCGCTTTTTAATGCGTTGCAAACGGCGATTACTTCGGGCTCTTTCGCCGCGTTTATGATATGCGTGGTGCCGCTTGCTAAAGCTGCCGCCATTACGATGTTTTCGGTACCGGTGACGGTAATTTTGTCAAAATTTATAGTCGCGCCCTTAAGCCCCTTTTTTGCGGTGCAAACGACGTAACCCTGCTCGATCTTAACCTCTGCGCCCATCTTTTCAAGCGCGCTAAGGTGTAGATCGATTGGTCTTGCGCCGATCGCGCAGCCCCCGGGAAGGCTTACCTCGCAGTGTCTAAACCGCGCTAAAAGCGGTCCCAGCACCAAGATCGAAGCGCGCATTTTACGCACTATGTCGTAGATCGCTTTGGTCGAGTTTATCTCGCGCGGATCGATTTTGGCGGTATTGGCGTCAAGAAACTCGCATTTTGCGCCTAAATTTGAAAGCAGCTGAATTAGCGTGTGGATATCGGAAACTGCGGGTAAATTTTTAATTACGACTTCGTTTTTTGAAAGGATAGATAGGGCTATGAGCGGCAGTGCGGCGTTTTTTGCGCCACTTATTTTGACGCTGCCGCTTAGTTTTTTGCCCCCGTTAATTCGTAGATAATGCATGATTTCTCCGTGTAAAATTTTGGCGATTATACAGAATTTAGCTTTAAAGTTACCATTTTGTTACCGCCAGGCGCTAAAATTACGCCCAAAATTAACCGTTACATAATTTTATAAGGATTTTTTATATGAAACAACTAATTATTTGCGCTTTGGGTGCGTTTTTGCTGGTCGGTTGCTCCTCAAAAGCCCCGTCTGCCGGCAGCCAGCAAGCGTATGTCTTAAACGATCATGAAGAAGGAATAACTTCGGTGCCGGGAAGCGAGTTTAACCGCCCGCTAATCGCATCTGTAGACGATTACACCGGCACTCGCGCGGGAGGGGACTGCAGCGGATTTATCACCGTGCTAAATGATAAATACGATGATCTGTTTTTTAACTCAAAAGATCTGCCGAAATACTTTACCAACGGACGTAAATCCCAAGCAATATATAATTATTACAGCCGTAAAAATTTACTCAGCAATACGCCGCGAGTGGGGGATTTGGTATTTTTTCAAAACACCTTGCGTTCTAACAAAGGCAAGGTCAATAACGAAATCAGTCATATCGGTATCGTGCGCGAGATCTATGCTGATGGTCGCGTGAAATTTGTCCACAATACTCGCGGTAGAAATCAAGCGGACTTCGTAAATTTAAATAAGAAAAACGTCCATGTAGCGGGACAAAAGATGGAAAATAGCTATATCGTCCGCTGCGGCAAAGACCGCATAAGCTGCCTAGCATCGAACCGCTTCGCAGGATACGGACGGGTGAATAACTAGAATTTTAAAAATTCTTTCGCCGTATTTTTTGAAAAATTTCTCATAACTTTTGGAATTTATTAGATTTTATGAAATTTCGTTAGACCTTTTAAAAATTCGCGGCGGTTTGATTTAGGCTCTAGAATTTCAAGTAAGATTTTGCAGATAAATCGCTTGGAATTGTGGCTGTAACCTAGCTTTGCAGAATTTATTAAATTCCTAAAATTCTAATCAAATTTTAGAATTTTATGGTTTTTAAACTCCTGCAGCAAAAACTTATGAATAAAAACTCATTTTGATGCTGTTATGGCAAGTCAAATTAGCATTTTTAACGCGTAATTATATATAACAAGCATTTAAAATATTTACTCTAAAATTTATTTTGGAATTAATTTAAACTCAAATTTTTGTTATTCTTAGTATAATTATACTTATAATTATACATAAAATTCTACGAAATA
>NZ_CALBWL010000002.1 GCF_937973075.1 uncultured Campylobacter sp. | reverse complement strand
CACCTCGCTTGCCTCCAAGTTCGACCCCTCCGAACACACGCTAAAGATCGAGGGCAATGATAAGCCGCTCGTGCTATTTTTCTACGCAAGTAGCCGAATTTAGAAATTCTAAAATTTTAAAATTTAGATAAAATTCTACGATTTGGAATTTTGATAAAATTCCGTAACTACCAGCTTCCGCTAGCACCGCCTCCGCCGAAACTTCCGCCGCCCCCACTGAAGCCGCCTCCCTTAAAACCGCCATTCCCTTTAAATCCGTCAAAATCCCCGGATGAGCCGCCTCTCATGCGCGATGAGCGCGCGATTTCGCTTATGATGTCTGCGCTCGAGATTATATCCTCGTCGCTTATTCTGCGACGCGTCACGCGGCGGCTTAGTATCGCAAAAAGCAAGACCGCAAAAAGCACCATAAAGATCGCAAAGTCCTTGTTGCTCGGATCCTGCTGCGCGTT
This sequence comes from uncultured Campylobacter sp., assembly GCF_937973075.1. Classification (GTDB taxonomy): domain Bacteria; phylum Campylobacterota; class Campylobacteria; order Campylobacterales; family Campylobacteraceae; genus Campylobacter_B. The sequence goes on along the minus strand of NZ_CALBWL010000002.1, from coordinate 20,721 downwards.
GGCGTTAAGCGGATCAAATTTTATATCGCCGCCTTCGATCGTGCTGATGATCGCCGAAATCCCGCTAATGACGCCACTTTCGTAATCCCCCTGCCTAAAATAGGGTAGAATTTTATTGTTGATGATACGCTTTGCGCGCATATCGGTTAGCACGCCCTCTAGCCCATATCCGACCTCGATACGCACTTTATGCTCGTGCGGAGCAACAAGCAGCAGTACGCCGTTGTCGCGCCCTTTTTGCCCGATACCAAGAGCGCGTGCCTGCTCTACGCCGATTTCCTCGATAGAGTAGCCGCCGAGCGATTTTAGGCTTACGAACATGATCTGGTTTGTGGAATTTTTATCGAAAGTCGTTAAAATTTCATTCAAGCTCTCTCTTGCGGCTGGGCGTAAAATGCCAGCCTCATCGATTACAGCGGTACCGTTTGGATGGGCCAGATACTCGCTAGGTGCGGCAACGCTTGTTATAAATAGCGTCATTAGGGCAAAGGCAAATCTCCAAGCCACTCTCATCGCAGCTCCACCAAGGTCTCTTCTATCTCGTTATTTTCGCTATCTTTAGGCACTTGCATGGCTAGCTTGCACAGCGCGTCCATCGTCTTTAAAACAGCAGGCTCAAGGCCTTGCGTGCTAGGATTAAATTCCGTCGTGATACGTTCAAACTCGCCCTTAGAGATAAACTCCGCCGCTCGTGCGCCGCAGATGATATGAGCGCAGCGCTCGCGGACGCAGACACAAAACATTATCGCTTCTTTTACGCTGCCGTAGCGCTCGTAAAATTTTAGCATCGCAAACTCGCCCGAGAGCCGAAGTCTGCGAGATTTAGTCGTGATTAGAGTTAAAAGCGTGGAATATTTAGCCAGCAGAGCTTTAATCGCAATGAAGCTAAGTGCTACGATCTGCAGTAGCTCAGCTTTACTTATTTGCGGCACGAAGCACAGAACGATGCCGATCGCAAACGCCGTCACTGCCGCTGCGCCATAGCTAGCTTCGCAGTCCTCGCTTGCTTCGCGCGCGACCACGCAGACGATCTGCGCGCCGCTTGCGGCTTCGGCTTTCGTGATTAGCTCGTGGATTTTTTGCTTGCACTGCTCGCTTAGCATTTGCCGCCTTTAGCGTTATTTAAACGAGACGCTAGGGGCTTTTTGGCTTGAGCTATCAGCGCTAAAGCTAGGTTTGGCGCCGCCTAGTCCTACGATGCGCGCGATGATGTTTGTAGGGAAGGTTCTAATTAGCTTGTTGTATTCCTGCACCGAGGCGATGTAGTCCTTGCGCGCTACGGCGATGCGGTTTTCCGTGCCTTCGAGCTGATTTTGCAAGTCGGCGAAATTCTGATTTGCCTTGAGATCCGGATAACGCTCGACTACCAGCATTAAGCGCGATAGGGCCGAGCTAAGCTCACCTTGGGCGCCGTTAAATTTCGCAAACGCTTCCGGATCTTGCGCTAAGCTTTCTGCATTGATATTGACAGCGGTTGCCTTAGCGCGGGCATTTATAACGCCTTCTAAGGTATCTTTTTCATGGCTAGCGTAGCCTTTGACGGTTTCTACGAAATTTGGAATCAAATCGGCGCGGCGCTGATATTGGTTTTGCACCTGGCTCCACGCGGCCTTAACTTCTTCATCTTTGCTTACGAGTTTATTGTAAACAGGCACTGCAAATATCGCAAACGCGATCGCCGCAATCACTAAGACGATTAGAGCTTTGATTAAGATATGAAGCCCTCCTTTTTGGCGCGGATACTCTCCTCCGCCAAAGCTCTCGCCTCGCGCGGATAAGCCTTTATCGTCGTAACCTATACGCTCGTTATTTTCTCCTTGCAGCTCTTTCATTGAAATCTCCTTGGGATGTTGGAATTTAATTTGACTAAAATTTCATATTCGATCGTGCCAAAGTGTTTTGCCCAGGCTCGCGCATCGTCCAGCACGCAGATGCGCTCGCCGCTGAATTCCGCGCAGAAGCTATCCATCGACATTTTTCCGAGCATTTTTTGCCCGCTTGCAAGCGCTAGCTCGCCCTCGCCGTCGTAGCGAAATAGCCCGTCTGCGTAGCCCAGATCATAGGTGCCGATCCTCATATCGCGCGGCGCTTCAAATTTCGCGCCGTAGCCCACGCGCTCGCCTTTTTTTAGCACGCGCGAGCTGATCAGATCGGCATAGAGCTTTAGCACGGGGTGTAAATTTAGGCTCTCGTCAAATTGCGGATAGCCAAACTGCGCCATGCCTACGCGCACGTATTCGTCCTCAAAACCCGCACTTCGCTCGATAGCTGCGGAGTTGCTCGAATGAAATTTTAAATTTTCAAAGCCCGCGGCGGCGGCTTTTTGCCTCGCGAGACGCTTAAATTCTATAAAATTTTGCCTCTGCGCGAAAAAATCGCCGCTTAGCTCGTCGCTTGCGCGAAAGTGTGTAAAAAAGCCACGAAGCTTAAATCCGCCCGCCTTGCATAGCCTAAGCGCCTCATCTAACTCGCTCGCACTGATGCCGTTTCTATGCATCGCGGTATCTGCAGCGATATAAATTTTAAGCCCTCGTTTAAGACGCGAGAAGTAGCCAAGATCATTTACTGCGTAGCAAAACCGCTCGTCCTCGTCCCCGCGCGGAATGTGCGAGAGCACTAAAATTTCATCAAATAAATCCGCAATCTGCGCAGCTTCTGCAGCACTTCGCGTTACGGCGCGTACGAAGCCTAGCTTTGCCGCTTCCTCACAGCAAAGTCTGCAGCCATGGCCGTATGAATTATCCTTGGCTACCAAAAATACTCGCTCCACTCCACCTACTTTGGCGGCGATTTGCGCTAGATTGTGCACATAAGCGGCGCGATCTAAGATAATCTCAGACATCGAAGTCTAGCCCGTAAGTGCGGTATAAATATGGCAGCAGCTTGCGCGCAGCGTAGTCGTATCCGTAGAATTTCGCATAAACTTCTTTCAAGCTAGCAGCACCTGCGCGCTCGAAATCAAATACGTCGGTGCCAGCGATCTTTGGTACGCGCTCATCTAAGAATTTAAAAAATTCCGCTCTCGCAGCCAAAAGCTTTTTTATATTTTTTTCAACCTCTTGCTTTTCAGATTCGTTCATCTCTGGTCCTTTAAATTTTCTAGTTTACCTAAAAATACGCGCTGCATCTCGTCGCGAAACTCGGGGCTGCTGGCCTCGAAGCGGGTTACGATCACAGGCGTGGTGTTGCTTGCCCGTACGAGCGCCCAGCCGTCATCAAATCGCACTCTGATGCCGTCGATCTCGATAATATCGCGGATGGGCGGTAGCTCCGCGATACCTGCGTGGATTTGAGCTTTAAGAGCCTCGATGATCTTAAATTTTGCTTCCTCGCTCGTATTAAATTTAATCTCATCGGTGCTAAAAACTCGCGGCAGCTTGTCTAGCTCGGCGTCCAAATCATAACCCTTGGCTACGAGCTCAAGCACGCGCATCATCGCATATACGCCGTCATCAAAGCCGAAATATCGCTCTTTAAAATAAATATGCCCGCTAACCTCCGCGGCAAGGTCGATGCCAAGCTCCTTCATCGCCTTTTTGATATTGCTATGGCCGGTCTTGCCCATGAAGCTTTTGCCGATCTTATCGATAGTATCATACATCGCTTGAGAGCATTTGACTTCGCCTAGGATGCGCGGATGGTGCATATTTAAGGCAAGCAGGCAGGCTAGCTCGTCGCCTTTAATGTTGCGGCGCGGCGTAAGCACGGCGATCCTATCGGCATCTCCGTCAAAGCCGAAGCCTAGAGCCACGCCGTCTTGCTTCATCGCAGCTTTAAGATCTGCTAAACTTTTCTCCTCGCTGGGATCGGGATGGTGGTTTGGGAAATTGCCGTCCGGCTGCGGGAATAAAACTTTAGCGTTTAGCCCTAGCCTTTCGATGATTTTAGTAGCGGTAACGCCCGCGGCGCCGTTTGCGCAGTCAATGATAAAAGGCGCGGCAAAGCCTTTAAGAGCCGCAAATTCCTTCTCAAAATATGCTAGATACTCGCTTAAGATGTCGTACTTCTCGGCGCTTGCGTCAGTTGGAATTTCAAAATTTGAACCGATCAGCTCTCGCACCTGCGCACCTAGACGCTTCAAATCCGCGCCAAAGAAGCTATCCGTGCCGATCGTGATCTTAAAACCGTTGTAATTTTTGGGATTGTGCGAGCCGGTGATCATTACGTTTGCGTCAAATTTATGCGTAAATACGCTAAAATAACCCACCGGCGTCGGTAGCAAGCCGATATCATAAACCCGCAATCCGGCGAAATTTAGCCCGCTTACGAAATAGCCGAAAAGCTCATCCGCGCTAAGACGGGCGTCGTATCCCACGCTAACGCGCTCAAGCCCCAGATTTGCGATATGTTTGCCAAGAGCAAAGCCGATCGCTTTTACGCTGCGCTCGTTTAGCTCCTCGCCCACGATGCCGCGAATATCGTATTCTCTAAAGATATCTTCGATCATAAAATTCCTTTAAATTTAAATCGCGGTATTTTATAAAAACTTGCTTAATATTTATATTATAAATGATAAAATCGCCGCTAAAATTCCAAAGGATGGTTATGAAAAAATTTATTCTAGTAGCGATTTTAGCGGCTTTTGCTTGCGCGGGCGATTACGAGCTCGTAGGTAGCGTAAATACTTCGTTTAGAATTTTTGGCAAAGACGATCGCATCGAAGTTATCGCGGTTAAAGATCCTAAGATCGACGGCGTGACCTGCTACGTCTCTTACGCCAAAAAAGGCGGTGCCAAAGAGATCATCGGCGTGGAGGAGGACCGCTCCGAAGCCTCTGTGTCGTGCGTGCAGACAGCGCCTAAAATCATCATCAAAGAGGAGCTGAAAAAAGAGGATATTTTTGAAAAACGTAGCTCGTTGATTTTCAAAAAGACCCACGTAGTTAGGCTTTACGATGCGGTGCAGGGCTCGCTAATCTATTTGGTTTATTCAGACAAAGTGATTGACGGCTCGCCCAATAACTCGATCTCGGCGATCCCGTGCCACCAAGCCGTGGGCGACGTGTGCGAGCTCGCATATACCCAAGGCAAAAAATAATAATAAGGAATTCCGCAAAGATAAAATTTTATCGCAGCGGAATTCTAGATTATAAATTACGCGATGAGATGACGCACGAAATTTAATAGAATTTGCTAAATTTCGCAGCATTTTATAAAATTTTATCCGCGCCGTTAAATTTCTGCGCGAATGCCCAAGATGAGAATTTTACCGCTTTATCAAAGCATCTTAACGCATATTTGCGCTACGCTAGTAGGCGTGCGCTTGCAAGTCGTAAAATGAAAAATTAAGCAATTTTTGCTAAAATCTCGCGATTTTGAAAACCCTCTTAAATCTAAAGGAAATCAATGAAGACATTTTTTAGTATGGAGTGCGCGTCAGTGATGCTACTGATTTTGGCGCTAGCTTGTGCGATCGCTACTTTTGTAGAGACTGCCTACGGCACGGAAGTAGCTTGGGCGATGGTTTATTCTACTGCGTGGTTTGGCGCGCTAATGGTGCTTTTGGGAATAAATTTAACCTACAATATCTATCGCTACCGCATGATTAAGCTTCGCACTCTGCCTGCGCTAATCTTTCACGCGAGCTTTTTGTTTATGCTTGTTGGAGCGATTTTGACTAGATATTTCGGCTTTGAGGGCAATATCCATATAAGAGAGGGCGGCGAGAGCTCGATCGTAACGACCAAAGACGAGGTCGTTCAACTTCTTACTTTAGGCAGCGACGGCGAGTTTATCTCCGCCGATGAGAGCAAATTTTTAAACGGCGCAGGACGGATGAACTTCGATCTCAATCTAGACGTAGAGGGTAGGATCGCAAATTTAAAATTTAAAGAGCTCGTAGAACACGGCGAGCTAAAATGGGTGCAAGATCCGACCGGACAGGCTCCTGCGCGCGTGAAGTTATTATTTTCCAACAACATTGGCAGTCAAAACGTCTCCTTGCAATCGGGCGAAAGCACGGATATAGGCGAGCTTAGTATCACTTTTAACGCTGAGCCTAAGAGTAAGAATTTCATCTACATAAAATCCAAAGATGGCAAATTTTATCTAAACTCAAGCCTTGATATAAACGCCACTAAAATGGCTGATATGAGCACTTCGCCGCTTAAGAAAAACGAGGATAATCCGCTAGGCAATCTCTTGCTTTACAGCTTCGACGGAATAAATTTCGCTCCCGTTAGCCTGCTTAGCTCCGCGGTCGAGAAATTCGTCCCGGTCGATGCGAATTTACCGGGTGAGCCCGGCGTAGTAGCTACGCTAAGCTTTGCGGGGCAGAGTCGCGAAATCTATGTCCCTAGGGATTCACATGGCGCTAGCTACAAGGTGGGAGATAAGAATTTCATCGTAGCCTTGGCACCAAAGATGCTTCATCTGCCTTTTAAAATCGCGCTTCGCGACTTTGTGATGGATCGCTATCCAGGCACCAATTCGCCCTCCGGATATAAAAGTGAAATCACGCTAAAAGACGGCAATACGAGCTTTGATTATGATATTTTTATGAATCATGTGCTCGATTACGGCGGATACCGATTTTTCCAAAGCTCATACGACACGGATGAGCGCGGTACCGTGCTCTCGGTCAATAAAGACCCCGGCAAAGTTCCAACTTACATCGGCTATTTTTTGCTTTGCGTGGGGATGTTTTTTAACTTTTTCAACCGGGGCTCGCGCTTTTTCAAGCTCTCGCGCTTAATCAGCGAAAATACGCATCTTGCTAGAGAAAAAGATGTAAATTCTAAAAATTCCGCGTCTAGCTCGGTGCCCGTAAGCTCCGCAGAAAGCTCTGCATCAAAACGCGCCAAAAAATCGCGACGCGGTACTAAAGGCGCAGCATTGGCATTAGTAGGCGCGTTGGCTTTGAGTTTGAGCGCATTGTATCCTAGCACAGCAAATGCCGAACAAAACTCCACGGCACAAAATTCTACTTCGCAAAAATCCGCCTCAAATGCAGCCGCAGAAAATTCCGCGCCGCAAAGCCCGGCTAGCGTGCAAGATTCAGCTTCGCAAAATTCCGCGCAGAATTCCGCCGCTGAAAATTCCAAGCAAAGCTCCGCTTCTCAAGAATCTGCAGCGGAACAAGACTCCGTCCCGCCGCATAATTTTTCTACTATGGGGGGCGAGCTGGCCGTGCCGAAATTTGATCCTAAATTTAGTGAGGATCTAGCAAGCCTAGTAATTCAGGGATTTGATGGGCGAATGGAGCCTTTCGATACCGTTTCCAGGGAGCTTTTAAATAAAATTTACCGAGCCGACGACTATAAGGCACCAAATGGCGAAATTTTAAACCATAACGCCGCTGCGCTTTCGTTTATGCTAAATCAAAGCTACTGGAGGCGTGCGCCGATTATCAAGGTTAGCGAGCCGGAGCTTAAGAAAATTCTAGGTATGGACGAGAAGCAAAGCCACGCCAGTATGATGGATTTTTTTGAATTTAAAGGCGGCGAGAGCTACTACAAGCTCGATAAAATGGTCGAGGAGATCAACCGAAAGCCTTTGGGCAACCGCGGTGTGCTAGATAAAGAGATCATCAAGGTAAATGAGCGCGTAAACGTCTTTTACTCGGCGTTTATGGGGGATTATTTTAGAATTATTCCGGTTAAGAACGCTAAAAATAACGAGTGGCTTTCGCCGCTATATCTAGGCGATGCGCTGGATCAAAACGAATCGAACGAGGTTAAAAAGATGATGGGAATATTCGTTTCGTCCGTGGTCTATGCCCAAGAAAGCGGGGATTGGAGCGGCGCAGAAAAGATGCTAAGCTACGTCAAAAAATACCAGGCACAAAACGGCGCAAACCTAATGCCTAGCGAAAGCGCGATAAAATATGAAATTTTATTTAATAAGGCTAAAATTTTTTCTCGCCTCTTTCCGATCTACACTATCTCGGGATTTTTGCTTCTGATCTTTATATTTTTGCGGATGATGAAGCCCGCTCTTCGCTTAGGCGGCGCGTTTAAGCTCGTTTATATCGTAAATATCGTCGCCTTCATAGCGCATACCGCGGGTCTTGCGCTGCGCGGCTACGTCTCGGGGCACGCGCCGTGGAGTAACTCCTACGAATCGCTCATCTACATCGCGTGGGCGCTGTCGCTAAGCGGAATATTCTTCTCGCGCAAATCCGCGATCTCGCTGGCGCTAACGTCGATAATGGCGGGCATAACGCTGATGGTCGCACATCTTAGCGATATCGATCCGCAGATTACGAACCTTCAGCCTGTATTGAAGTCGCACTGGCTTACGATCCACGTCTCGGTAATCACCGCAAGCTACGGATTTTTGGGACTTTGTATGCTGCTTGGAATTTTCACCCTCGTGATGTTTCTGTTCGATAAGAAAAATCCCGAGATCGCGCGCAATATCACGGAGGCTACGCATATCAACGAAATGTCGATGATCCTAGGGCTTTGCTTGCTGACGGTCGGCAACTTCCTAGGCGGCGTGTGGGCGAACGAAAGCTGGGGGCGCTACTGGGGCTGGGATCCGAAGGAGACCTGGGCGCTCATTACGATTTTCATCTACGCAGTGGTCGTACATTTTAGATTTATGCCTAAGCTCAATAATCAATTCGCCTTTGCCGTAGCCTCGATGTTTGCATATTTTAGCGTCATAATGACCTATTTTGGTGTAAATTTCTACCTAAGTGGCATGCACTCATATGCTAGCGGCGAGCGCATTCCAGTGCCTGGCTGGGCGTACGTGATGGTCGCTTCGATGATAGCTCTTGCGATCGCGGCGTATTTTCGCTCGGGCAAAGCAGCTAGGCTTTAGATAGACGGGCTCAAATTTTAGAATAATAATTTTGAAATTTCGCCCTGATTTCGCAGTTTGCCGAGGCTTTAGGGATTTATGGAATTTATCTTTAAATTTCGGCTAGGCTTTAAAACCCCGTAGAATTTTATAGAATTTTACGATTCGCGATTGCGCTAAATTTTAAAATTTAGCATCGCAAGAGAATACATCGCGACAGGACTTTGATGCTTAAAATTTTTAAGGCGTCGTAAAATTCTAATGATTTGGAATTTGCACTGCTATGGGGTTTTAATGTTTTAAATTTTACTTCTAGTGGAATTTTTACGCGCGATGGAATCGCAACGAATTCTAGAATTTTAAAATTTTAGCTAGCGTGCTAGTGCAAAATTCGCCCCGCCGCTGCCATAGCCGAGCAGTGAAATTTTAAAATTTGATTTTATAAATTCTATGCTCATCTTTAAATTTAAAATTTAAAATCTCGCACTTTATGAAATTTTATTTATGATGTCGAAATTTTAAAATTTTGTACGCCATTGTCGCAATAACTCTTGCGCGACAAAATTTTAAAATTTTAAATTTCGCACCATGATAGAACATGACATAATTTGAATTTATAAAATTTTAAACTGTAAAAACGCCTCGCTAGGCATTAAAATTATCTTAAAATATAATTTAGCTTGCAAGTTTAAGCTAAATTTCTGCTTATAATCATATTGATTTAATCTTTATTTGGCTAAAATTGACGCTTATCAATTTCTTAATTTGAAAGGATAAAGATGTCTGATCTAAAACAGGATAGACGAGGCTTTATCGGGCTTACTTTCGGCGCGGTTGCCGCTGTGGGTGGTGTTTTTGCGCTAGTGGGGATGAAGAAATCGTGGGATCCGTTACCCAGCGTGCGCGCCGCCGGCGTCACTACGGTAGATTTAAGTCCGATCAAAGAGGGCGAGCTGTATCAAACGCAGTGGCGTAAAAAGCCGATTTTCGTGCTTAAAAAGACTGCCGATATGCCCAAAAATGATGCCCGCGACGTCGTCGTAGGGGATGCTAGATATACGCTTTGCATCGGGCTTTGTACGCATTTAGGCTGTATTCCCAGCTACAAGCCATCGACGCAACAATTCATCTGTGCATGTCACGGCGGAATTTTCGATGCTAACGGCGTAAACGTATTCGGTCCGCCGCCGCGTCCTATGGATATACCGCCCTTTAAAATCGACGGAACGAAACTCGTTTTAGGCGAAGAGGGCCCCGAATACCAAGCCCTAAAGCAGAAAGCATAGGAGGCGCAGATGGCACATATCAGAAAAGCTACGGGAGTTTGGGATTGGTTCGACCAAAGGCTCGCCGTAACGAAATTTTTCAAGGTTATGGTAAGCGAGTATTGGATTCCTAAAAATATCAGCTTCCTTTGGGCGATGGGCGTTATTTTGATGACGCTATTTATAGTTTTATTCGTAAGCGGCTTGATGCTCGTGATGTATTATAAGCCGGACGTAAATTTGGCCTTCGATAGTGTAAATTTCACGATCATGAAAGAGGTCGAATACGGCTGGCTATGGCGTCATATCCACGCAGTATCGGCATCGGTCGTATTTTTGATCTTATACATTCATACTTTAGTAGCTATTTATTACCGCTCGTATAAGCAAGGGCGAGAGATGATTTGGGTAAGCGGAATGCTGCTTTTCATTATTTTTTCGGCGGAGGCTTTTAGCGGCTATATGCTTCCTTGGGGGCAGATGAGCTACTGGGCGGCGATGGTTATTACGAATTTATTCGGCGGAATTCCAGTAGTGGGCGATGCAATAGTCGAATGGATTCGCGGCGATTACGCCGTAAGCGATCCGACGCTGACACGATTTTTTATGCTTCATGTCTGTTTGCTGCCTCTCGTGGTGGTTGCGGTGCTGGCGGTGCATTTTTATTCGCTTAGATTTCCGCATGTAAATAACCTAGACGGCGAGGAGATTGACTTTGAGCTCGAGGACGAGAAGTATTTGGAAGGAAAAACTAGCGAAAGCAAGGTAATTCCATTTTGGCCGGGCTTTTTGGCGAAGGATTTTTTCTATGTCAGTATTTTTATGATATTTTTCTTTTATCTAGTCGGCTTTCACTTCGATTTTGCGATGGATCCGATAAATTTCGAGCCGGCAAACAGCCTCAAAACCCCGACGCATATCTATCCGGAGTGGTACTTCCTTTGGGAGTATGAAATTCTGCGCGGATTTTACTTCGACGTAGGACCACTTAAGGCCGCCGATATCGGACTTATCGCCTTTGCCTTCGCTGGAGTTTCGCTGTTTTTTATCCCACTATTTGATCGTAGCAGCGTAGTAGCCCCCGCGCACAAAAACAAAGCGTTTTTCATTTGGTTTTGGGTCTTAGTGATCGACATGATCCTGCTTAGCCTTTTTGGCAAGCTCCCTGCAGACGGCGCGGAGCTCGGTATCGAAAATAAATACTGGGGCTTTGCCTTATCGATCATCTATATCGGATTGCTTGTCGTAGTGCTTCCGCTAATTACAATTGCAGAAAGAAAGAGGGTCTAGCCATGAAAGAGATAAAAACCCTAATCTTAGTGCTTTTTTGTGTGGGAATTTTATACTGGTTTATCGAGCCTTATGCTCATACTAAGCTCAGTCCGCACACCGATCCGGTAAATTACGATTTTGCAGCAGGCGATACGGCTTTGGCCGCGCATAACGTAGCCGCAGCAGAAAGCGCTTTGGCCGCAGCAGAAAAGGGCGGAGATGAGACGATGATAAAAAATTCTAAAAAAGCCCTAGCCAGTGCGAAAGAGCAACAAGACAAAACCGTGCTTTTTTGGGATGAAATAAATAAAATAGATCTTAGCAAAGGCGATGCCGTGCGCGGCGCCGAAACCTTTACAAATGCAGGCTGCACCGCATGTCATGGAGTAAAAAGTGCAAATATCCCCGCTCCTATGGACGTGGCAAGCGCTAGTGCCGCATACGGCGTCAATCCGCCAGATCTTAGCAGCGCAGGCTATCTATACACCGATAAATTCTTAGCTGCGCTCATCAAAGATCCAATCATGGCTCTTAAGCTAGATCAGAAATTTGGCGACGAAAAGCCTTTTCCGATGCCTGGATTTTTCGGTGCGGGCGGTGATCTAAATCAAGAGATCGCCGATATCGTAGCCTATCTAAAATCGCTCGCTCCTAGCGAGGATAAACTAATCGCCTCTGAGGCTGCTACTAGCGGCATCAAGCAAGGCACCGAACTAAACGAAGCGCAGAAAAAATTCCTTTTAGGCAAGGCGGTTTTTGAGGATGCTTGTCTAAGATGCCACGACGTCAAATATGATAAGCTCTTTGCATCCAGCGACAAGGCTAGCTTGGCTGCGTATATGGGCTCGACGCCTCCTGATCTTTCGATGATGATCCGTTCTAAGGGCGCCAACTATCTACACGAGTTTATCAATGATACGCAAAAGAAGCTTCCAGGCACCTCGATGCCGCGCGTAGGCTTGAACGAAAACGCTGAAGCCAAAGTCGTGGAGTATCTAGCTGACGTAGGCGATAGCAAAAAAGCCGAGCGTGAAGCTACAACCATAAATATTATGATTTATTTCTTGATCCTTTCTGTTTTTGCAGGTCTTTGGAAAAGTAAAATTTGGTCGAAACTTCATTAAAATTTTAGCAGTCGGAGCAAAATCCGACTGCCTTTTAAAATCCCGCTATATCCTAAATTCTATTAAATTCTATCTATCAAAAAGCTCTTGCAATTGAGAATTTAGCCGCTTTCGTGCTTTATGATAACCGCTTTTTTTATTACTTTTTAAGATTTTTCTACATATAATTGCCGCTCGATTTTGAAATTTAATGTATGAATTCAACTCAAGAAGGTTCAGATGAAATTTTTTAAATTTGTGGTTTTAGCTCTAATTTTTCCGCTTGCTATGCTTTTTGCGGATACGGATTATCGCGCGGAAGCAGCGACGATAAAAGAGAAATTTGCTCAAGCGATCAAGCTTTATGTCGATGGTAATAATTCTGAGGCTAGAAAGATAACTCAAGAGGCGTATTTTGGGCATTTCGAAAATCTAGAAGCCGGCATTCGCATAAATTTGGGACAGAAAAAATCCTACGATATGGAGAAGCAATTCGGCGATATCCGTAAAGCGATCAAAGCCGAAAAGCCCCTAAATGAGATCCAAGCGATGATCGATAATCTAAATCGCGAGATTGATGAGGTTCTGCCTGCGATCGAATCTGGTCATCGTCTCGTAGCCGAGTATCAAGACGGAGGCGACGGCAGCACTTCTGCGCCAACCTCAGGCGGGAATTCCGCAGCATCCGGTACAACTTCGCCTTGGATGAGCGTCTATACGGAATTTAAAACTGAGCTGGATAACGCTAAAGCTGCGTTTGATAAAAAAGACGCTGCTGCGTTAAAGGCTGCACTAAATCGCGCTAAATTTGATATCTACCGCAACGAACGCCTAGAAGAGGCGGTACGAAAATATGTCTCGTCTCAGACCGATCAATCAATCCAGCAAATTATCGGAAATCTCTTGCGCGAGGATGCGGATACGGACAAATCAAAATTTGACGAAGCGATAAACGCCCTAGATAATCTAGCATTAAAAGCCGTAAATGATTTGCCGCAAGAAAGCTACTCCATAGCGCCGCAGACTGCGTTAGCACAAAGCGATACTAGTGAGGATGAGGGCAAGGATTTTACACCGATCGTGCAAAATATCAAGGATAAGATGGCTAAGGTTTTGCAGCTTTACGAGAGCGGCAAGGTTGATGATGCGATCGACGAAAGTGGTAATATCTACTTTGATGAATACGAAGAGAGCGGTATGGAGAATATCGTCGGTGCTAAAAATACTCAGCTCAAGCTAGACACCGAAGCAAGCTTTAATAAAATTTCGGCTCTTATGCGCGCGGGTGCTTCCAAAGAGCAGATCGTAGCGGCGCAAAATAAGCTATTTGATCAGCTTACCCAAAGCCTAGAGCTAACGAAAAAATCAAGCAACTGGGATCTATTCTTATACGCGTTTATCATTATCTTGCGCGAAGGATTTGAAGCACTTATCATCGTAGCTGCAGTCATCGCTTTGCTTATAAAATCCGGCAATTCAAAGCACCTAAATATCGTTTACAGCGCTCTTGGCGTCGCGGTTGTGCTAAGTATCGCTACAGCTTACGGGCTGAATTATATCTTTGGTAGTGAAAATGCAGGACAAACGCGCGAAGTGATGGAGGGCGCGGTGATGTTAATCGCCGTGGTGCTGCTATTTTACGTGGGCTTTTGGCTTCTTTCAAATGCAAGCTCCAAAAAGTGGAGCGCCTATATCCAAGGTCAAATTTCAAACAGCCTAAGTTCGGGCGATAGCAAGATGCTTTGGTGGACGGTGTTTTTAGCGGTTTATCGCGAGGGCGCAGAGACGGTGCTATTTTATCTGGCGCTACTTTTCGATGCCAAAAGTCCGGCAGCTACCAGCATGGTAGCAGCAGGCTTCGTAGCGGGTCTGGTGGCTCTTATCATAGTTTATATCGTCATCAAAAAATTCTCGCTTAAAATCGCTATCAAGCCGTTCTTCATCGCTACATCGGTCATTATCTTTTATATGTCCGTCGTATTTGTGGGCAAGGGCGTGATGGAGCTAGTCGAGGGCAAGGTATTCGTGCCTACCGTTATTGATGGGCTTCCTACGATTACGTGGATCGGATTTTATCCTTACGTCCAGAGCCTCGTGCCGCAAGCGGTGATGATCGTGCTTTTGATCGCAGGAATTTTGATCTTAAAAAATAAGCAAAAAAACAAATCTTAATAAGGAGAGAAAAGATGAAAAAGATTTTTTCAGGTATGTTGGCACTAAGCCTAGCCTCTGTTATAGCAATGGCGGGAGAGCATCCAATCGGCGAGCCGATTGAGCAAAATGGAATGGAGATCGCGGCAGTTTATCTTCAGCCTATCGATATGGAGCCTAAAGGCATTGATCTAGCTCCTAGCAAGGCGGACATCCACCTTGAGGCAGACATCCACGCCATTAAAGGCAACGCAAACGGATTTGGCGAGGGCGAATGGATCCCTTATCTAAAGATCGCTTACGTGCTTAAAAACCTAGATACCGGCAAGATCCAAAAGGGAAATTTCATGCCGATGGTAGCTAGCGACGGCCCTCACTACGGCGCCAATATCAAGATGGTAAACGGCGTAGGCAACTACGAGCTAACCTATAACATCGAAAATCCAAGCGCCAACGGATTCGGACGCCACGCGGACAAAGCGACCGGCGTAGGCAAATGGTGGGAGCCATTCTCGGTTAAATACACCTTCCAATACACAGGCGCTCCTAAAGAGTAAATCGTATTGGGCTCTGCCGAGTCCGTTTTCGGCGGAGCTCTAGCGGTATTTAGTTTAGCCGCACGCTTTAAATTTAAGGCGGGTTACTTTAGCCCATTTAAAATTTAATCGCTACGCCGCAGCCAAAGCGTATCGTTTTGCTTCAATGCGTTTAAGCTTACGAATCTTTTAGCTGCGGCAAATTTTAAAATTTCAAGAGGCTTGGAATTTTAAAATTTTAAATTTAGCGCAGCGCGAGGGCGAGACAAAACAAAAGCAAGAGCGAGGCGAAATTTCTCTTTGCGGGCGGCTCTTGCCGTTGCAAATTTTTTGCAAGCGGATTTGAAATTTTAAAATTTACAAAGCGGCGTAGGTTTTAAAATTTTAAAATTTAAGCAATTATAGGCGATTTACGCGCATTAGGCTCGATGAGGATTTTTGATGACGATATTTTTTTATCACGTTAGCTTGGCTCTGTTTCCGCTCGCGTTTTTAAGTGTGTATCTGGGCGGCAGGCGCTTTATCAGCGCATCGTTTTTGCCCGCGCTTTTGGGGGCTGCATTTGGGGCGCTGTGCTTTAGTGCATTTGTGCGCTCGGCAAACGCTGATACGGGCAAGATCGTATTTGATGCGCTCGCACTTTTAGCGCTGCTGGCACTGCTGTTTGCATTTAAGCTTAAGCGTTTTTATCTTACCGCCGCGGTTATTTTTGCTCTTGGTTGCGCGTATGGATTTGAATACCGCTTCATAGGGATGAATTTTAAAATTTTCTCCGGCGAGCTACTGGACAGCTTCAGCCTAACTAACCTCTTTATGGCGGTTTTAGGTGCGCTGGCGCTCATTTTATTCTATTTTATTTATCGCTCAGCTCTAGCGCGCGCGAGCAGAGGCGCAAAGCTAGCGTCGTTTACTCTTGCATGGGCGTTTGCCTTCATAGCCAAAATCGGCTTTTTAGGTCTTGATCTGCGCCAGGCGGACGCACCCAAAGCGCTAGCTGCGAAGGGTTTTGAGGGACTTTCAAACGCGATCGGCTCGTCCGAGTTTCTAAGCGTCATCGCCAAAATCATCCACTACAACAACTCCTATCTGACGCTAACTCTTTGCCTTATAGCCGCGCTAATTGCGCTACTTACGGCATTTCGTGCGCCAAGTCGAGTGCCTCGCGAAGCGGACATTATAAAATTTAGAGAGGTTAAAGCGGGCAGATTTGCCATTTTTAGAGATTTTAGCCTGATCTTATCGCTTGGGGTTTTAATCAGCTTTTTGGGACTTTATTATATCTTGGTCGCCTCAAAACCGCCTACGATCGATGAGCCTAAGATTATCGAGCCGCAAGGCGCGGAATTCATAATCGATGCGAACATCGTAAAGGACGGCAAGCTGCACCGCTTTGCCTACGTTACCGACGACGGGCATAAGGTCAGGTTTTTTCTACTAAACCGCTTCACGGACAAATTTGCCCCGGTCGCGGTTTTTGACGCGTGCTCGATCTGCGGCGATATGGGCTATATCAAAAAAGGCGACGAGCTTATCTGCATCGCTTGCAACGTGCGTATCTTTTTGCCGAGCGTCGGCAAGCTTGGCGGCTGCAATCCGATTCCGCTGGATTATAAGCTAGAGGGGCAAAATATCGTCATCGCGCTTAAGACGATCGAGGACGGCGCGTCCTATTTCTCTGAGATCGTGGATAAAAAGGTGATCGATCCGGTCAGTAGAAAAGAAATTTTAAACACCTCTAAATTTAGCTATCTTTACTACGGACGCACCTACTTTTTCGAAAGCGAAGCTAATGCAAACGCCTTTATCGCGCACCCCGAGCGCTATGTAGATGAAAACGGCACGCTAAAGGAGCTTAAATAATGTTTTTACGCATCATCAAATCCTCCATTTTAAACTCCAGGGATAGCAAAATTTTAGCGTTTTTGACGATATTTTTATCGGTCTCGCTGATCGCTTGCATGCTAAATATCACGCTAAAAATCGGCGATCAGGTCGCTAAGGAGCTACGCAGCTACGGCTCGAATATCGTCGTGCTACCGCGCTCGCAAAGCCTAAGTATCGAGATCGGCGGGCGTGAATACTCGCCGCTTAAAAACGATGATTTTTTAAAAGAGAGCGAGCTGCATAAGATCAAAGAAATTTTTTGGCGCAACAATATCACTGCCTTTGCACCCTTTTTAACTACCCGCGCAGGGAATTACGACGTCGTGGGGACCTACTTTGAAAAGGACGTGGGCGTTAGCGACGAGCCTGATTTCAGATCGGGCGTACGCTCGCTCTATCCGTTTTGGAGTGTAGAGGGGCAGTGGGTAAAAGACGGCGCCGATGACGAGGTACTAGCAGGAGACGGGCTGGGGCTTAAGATCGGCGATACGGTTAAGCTTGGAGATTATGAGGTTAAGGTTGTTGGGATTTTGCACGGCGCGGAGGATGAAGCCAAAAAGCTGATCGCAAATTTATCTCTGGTACAAAAGCTAACGCACAAAGAGGGCCTCATCGCCAAGGCAGAAGTTAGCGCCATGACGATCCCTGAAGACGATCTGTCCGTAAAGGCAAGAAGGAGCCTCGATAACCTGGACGCCACAGAATACGACACATGGTACTGCTCAGCATACGTTAGCTCCATCGCATATCAGATCACCGAGGAGTATCCAAATGCAACTGCTAAGGCGGTGCTTAGCGTCAGCGAAGCTCAAAGCGGCATCACGAAAAAAATTCAAAATTTAATGGGCGTCGTAAGTATCTTATCTCTGCTGATTTCAAGCATCTGCATCACGAGCCTGCTAAGCAGCGAAATTTACAAGCGCAAAAAAGAGATCGGCTTGCTTAAGGCGCTGGGAGCGAGCAACTTTATGATCTATATCCAGTTCGCCGCCGAAATTTTCGTCATCTGCGTAGCAAGCTCACTCGTGGGCGCAGTCGTGGGCTACGCGCTTAGCTGGGCGATCGCGTATCAAATTTTTGGCTCCTTTATCGGCGTCTCGCTTATGGTCTTTCCGCTTAGCATCGTCTTTGGACTTCTTATTTGCATTATCGGCTCGATCTTGCCGCTACGCGGAGTAATCAAACTACTGCCTGCGGAGGTGCTTTATGGTAGGAAATAACGGCGCGTTTTTTAGAGGCGCGATCTTTAAAAGTATCATCAACAGCGGCATCCGCAGCTTCGTGATTTTCGTCGCGATCATGCTAGGTAGCGCGGTTTGCGCGGCGTTCGTAAATATCTACGCCGACATCGATAAAAAGGTCGCCAGCGAGTTAAACAGCTACGGCGCAAATTTAATCGTAAGCCCCGCAAATTTAGAAAATTCCCATATGGACGAAGCGGCGCTCGATGCGAAATTTGCTAAAATTCCAGCTCTAAAAAGCGCGAATAAATATCTTTTCGGCAGCGCAAATTTAGGCGTCAATTCAGGCATCATCATGGGAGTAAATTTCTCCTCTCTGCGCGATACGATGCCGTTTTTGGATCTTAAAGAGGGTTCATTTATAGGCGTGGATTTCGACGATAAAAACGCGCTCATCGGGCAGGATCTCGCCAAACTTTTGGGCGCGAAGCTCGGCGATAGTATCGAGATCACGCCGATCGGCTCAAACGAAACGAGCAAGGTAAAGATAAAAGGCATCGTCTATGACGGGCAGAAAGAGGACGGTATGCTGCTAATATCGCTGCCGCTAGCGCAAAAAATTTTAAATCAGCCTGCGCAGGTAAATTACGCCGAAGCGATCGTAAGCGGCGATTTTAAGCAGCTTAGCGAAATTTCAAAAAGTCTAAGCGATGCGCAGATGAGCTTCGCGCCGATCGGCAAGGTATCCAAGACCCAGGGCATCATCTTAAACAAAATCAAGCTTTTGATGCTTCTTATCGGCATTACAATCCTTCTGATCACCTCGGTCTGCATCAACACGAGCCTTAGCTCGATCCTGCTTTCGCGCATCAAAGAGTTTGCGCTCATCCGCGCAATCGGCGCGAGCAAACAAAATTTGCTCCACCTGATCCTGAGCGAAATTTTAACCGTCTGCGTCGCAGGCTCGCTAGCTGGAGTATTCGTGGGATACCTGCTCGCGATCTTACTGGGGCATCTGATATTTTCAAGCAGCGTGGATTTTAGGCTGATTAGCCTCTTTGCGGCGGTCGCGCTGAGCCTGATTTTTGCGCTCGCGGCAAGCTACTATCCGATCAAAAAGGCGCTGAATCCGAATTTAGCGAATCTATTAAGGGAATGACATGGAAATTTTAAAATTTGAAGGCATCTGCAAATACTTCGGCGAGGTTAAGGCTCTCGATAATATCAGCTTCGACGTTTTAAGCGGCGAGTGGGTCAGCATAATGGGCCCAAGCGGCAGCGGCAAGAGCACGCTCGTAAATATCCTAAGCCTGATGGACACCCCCACCGCGGGCAGATATATCCTGGGCGGAGCCGACGCGAGCGCGCTAAACGACGAGCAAATTTTAGAATTTCGCCGCAAAAAGATCGGTCTCGTGTTTCAGCAGTTTCACCTAATCCCCTATCTAACGGCCGTCGAAAACGTTATGTTAAATCAATACTACCACAGCTGCGTGGACGAGGACAGCGCCAAGGCAGCACTTGAGAAAGTGGGGCTCGGGCACCGCATCACGCACCGCCCTAGCGAGCTTAGCGGCGGCGAGCAGCAGCGTGTCTGCATCGCGCGCGCACTCATCAATGACCCCGATATTATCATCGCCGACGAGCCTACGGGCAACCTCGACGAAGCCAACGAGCGCGTGGTTTTGCAGCTCTTTCAGACGCTTCGCAGCGAGGGCAAGACGCTGCTTTTGGTCACACACAACGAAGAGCTCGGTAAATTTGCCGACAAAGTGGTGCGCCTAAGACATGGCAAGCTCGATCGAATAGAACTTTTAGATCAAAGCACGATGAAGCATAATCTCGGCTCACAGGATAAAATTTCAGATCGCAATCCAAACAAAAGCGCTTCGCAAAGCTCTAGCACCGAAGCTGCGAGCGAGCAAAATCCCGCCTCGCAAAATTCGGGCGGCGAAAATTTCGATGCCGAAAATTCTGGCGCGCAGAATTCCGATGTGTAAAATTTAACTCGCATGACGAAAAATAAAGCTACGTTAAAATTTAAAAATTTCACCGCCTGCACACGCTCTTTTTGGGTTCACTTGCAGTTTGCGCGAGCAGGTGCGGCTCTTTGCTACGCACGTCCCGCCGAAACCATTTGTCTCAAAAGATCAAGCGCCGATGCGACGCCGAGTGGAGTGGGGAAAGATTTTAAAAGCCAAAATTTAAAAAGTCTAAATTTTAAAAACCGAAACGCTACGGGCACAGATTTCGACGCGGATCGCAACATACGTCTCAACGCATATCGAGACATAAATTTCAACACATACCGCGATATAAATTCTAGCGCGGATCGCGGCATGCGTCACGGCATAAATTCTAATGCGGATAGCGATATAAACTCCGGCAGAGATCGCGCCGTAAATTTTAAAATTTCAAACGCAAATTTAAAGGCCGATTTAGCGCGCCCAAAGGCGGGTTTTAGATGATAAAATTTTTAAATTTAAAAGTTGCTGCCGCTATACTTACACTGCTACTCGCGGGCTGCGACGGATGGAAGCACCATCTAAGCAGCGACGGCACCTCGCTTGCCTCCAAGTTCG
>NZ_CALBWL010000001.1 GCF_937973075.1 uncultured Campylobacter sp. | reverse complement strand
ATACCCTTTGCGACCATCATCGAGCCGATCATCGCAGGCACGCCCGTCGTGTAGCTCACAGCCTGTGCGCCCGTCTCGGCGTAGCAAGCCTCGTGATCGCAGACGTTATAGATGTAGACTTGGCGCTCTTTGCCGTCCTTGAGCCCGCGGATCACGCAGCCGATGTTAGTTTTACCCTTCGTGCGAGGGCCGAGACTCGCAGGATCAGGCAGCAGGGTCTTTAGAAACTGGATCGGCACGATTTTCACGCCGTTATGCTCGACCTCGTCGATGCGCAGCATGCCGACGTTTTCTAGGCATTTCATGTGAGTTAGGTAGCTTTGTCCAAAGGTCATGAAAAAGCGGATTCGCTTTAGCCCCTTGATGTTTTTAACGAGGCTTTCGAGCTCCTCGTGATAGAGCAGGTAGCTATCCTTGACGCCGACTTTCGGGTAGTCCCATTTGAACATTATTTCCATCGGCTCGGTTTCTTTCCACTCGCCGCGCTCCCAGTAGCGACCCTTTGCGCTCACTTCGCGCAGGTTGATTTCGGGGTTAAAATTCGTCGCAAACGGATATCCGTGATCGCCTGCATTGCAGTCTAGGATGTCGATCTCGCCGATCTCGTCAAAGAGATTTTGCTGTGCGTAGGCGCAAAATACGTTCGTCACGCCCGGATCAAAGCCGCTTCCCAGCAGCGCCATCGTGTTTGCGGCTTTAAACTCGCCGTCCTTCGCCCACTGCAGCTTGTATTCAAATTTGGCGGTGTCTGGGTGCTCGTAGTTTGCGGTATCGATGTATGGGATGCCGGCGCGAGAGCACGCGTCCATGAGGGTTAGGTCCTGATACGGCAGCGCTACGTTTAGCAGTAGCTCGGCGCCCGTTTTTTTGATGAGCGCGACTACGGCATCGGTGTCGTCCGCGTCGATCTGGGCGGTGTCGATAGCGACGCCCAAGCGGTCTTTGATAAGCTTAGCGATCGCGTCGCACTTGCTTTTGGTGCGGCTAGCAAGGGTGATCTTGCTAAAAACGTCCGCGTTCATCGCGCATTTTACGGTCGCGACTTGGCTCACGCCGCCCGCGCCTATGATTAAGATATTTGACATTTAAGCTCCTTTAAATTTTAAATTTTGCTGCAATTTTAGCAAATTTAAGATGAATTTTAAGAGGCTAAGTGTAATTAATCATAGAAGTTTGATTTTGGCGGGCGCGGAGCGCAAGCCAGCTCCAATAAGAGCGCCGAAAGCGGCACGCGCTAAAATTTTACATAGCTAGCGGCATGCCAATTGACGGCGGCACGAGATTAAATTTACCACATTAAATTTACCGCTTTGTATTGCGCGATAAAATTTTAGACTTTAAAGGGCTAGTTTAAATTTAACATTCCCTCCCTCCCCGGCGAAGCGCGGAGAATTAAAATTTAAAGCTCGTTCGCTTCGCCGCTAAAATTTATCGCGCTTATTTTCTCGGCGCACGGCAAAACCGCATACCGCGGCTAAATTTAGCGCTTCAGCGAACAGCGGTTTAAAAAGTAGCAAGCGGGGCAAAATCCCGTGACGCCCACGATGAACGGCACGAGTCCCACTAGCCCCCACCAGCTGCCAAACGCGACTCCCGCGATCATTATCGCCAGACCGATCAGAGCTCTTATTATCCTAGTTTTTTTACTTAGCATTGCATTTTCCTTTCTTTTTTACGCGTATTTATACCAAAAATTTCATAAAATGCACGATACGTAACGACATACGCGCCTTGATTAAATTCGGTTTTATTTAATTATATTTTCTTTTACGTACAAGCTCGGTGATAAAATTTAGTTACAAAATATTTTAAGCATTGATTTATTTCGTGACTAACTCACCGAAATTGCGCTAAAATTCGGCTAAAATTTAGTAAAAACGAGGAAAAATATGAAAACGCAGGACGAAAAATCAAGCTGGCTGCAGCACTTTCCGATCATGTTTTACACCGTAGTTATGGGGCTTGGCGGGCTAGCTCTCGCATACGAACGGCTAAATTTAATCTTTGACATCTCAGGCGCGGTTTTTGAGATTTTACGCGCCGCGGCGAGCCTAGCATACGCGCTCATCTGCGCTTGTTACGCGGCAAAGTTGATCAGATACCCGCAAGCTTGCAAGGCGGAGTTTTTCCATCCGGTGCGGGTAAATTTTTTCGCCGCCTTTTCGATCGGCACGCTCTTAGTCGCCTCGCTCTGGCGGGACTTTGAGCCCGTTTACGACGCGCTTTTTTGCGCGGGCACGGCATTTCAGACCTTTATCACGCTGCACGTCGTCTCATTTTGGATCAAAAATAACGTCCAGATCGCGCACTCAAACCCCGCGTGGTTTATCCCGATCGTGGGCAACCTCTTCGTCCCGCTAGCCGCGCCCGCCGCGAGCGAGCTTGCGTGGTATTATTTTGCGATCGGGATATTTTTTTGGCCCGTGCTTTTTGCGGTTTTATTTTACCGCATCATCTTTCACGATCAGATGCCGCAGAAATTTATCCCGACGCTTTTCATCGTGATCGCGCTGCCCTCGATGGCGTTTTTGGACTACGTCAAGCTCACCGGCGGCTTTGACGCGACGGCAAAGATCATGCTCTACGTCACGCTATTTTTCGCGCTTCTCATCCTTTTTATGTTTAAAAGCTTTTTGCGACTTAAATTTTTCCTCTCGTGGTGGGCGTTTACCTTCCCGACGGCGGCGGCTAGCATCGCGTTTTTGCGAGCGTTCGAGTTTAACGGGATAAAATTTTTCTTGTTTGCGGGAGCGGCGGGTTTTGCTATCTTATGCGTTTTTATAGGTATCGTGGGCTTTTGCACGGTAAAAGCGATGCGGCGCGGCGAAATTTGCGTGCCTGAGGAGTGAAATTTTATTCGAACTCTACTTAAAATTTTGACGAATGTAAAACAGGGCGGACTCGAATGCAGGCGGGCGGTAGGGTAAAATTTGCGTATCGAAGGATAAAAATTTACACGCAGCTTTAAATTTGAAATCGCGATAAATTTTAACCGAGCGGAATTTTATCGTTGCAGAAAGTTTGTTTAAATTTAAACTCGTCATGTGTTTTAGGGTTTAAATTTATACGCTACAAAAGACATCGTGTAGCTTCGTTCATATCTGTAATTAAAGTTTTTATTTGACTTTTATCCAATTAGTTAGTTTCGTTTATACATAAAACTTTTGCTATCTTTATATAGTTTATCCAGATTTAACTCTATTATGATTTGTTCTAAAAATTCATCTTGTTCTAAAAAATGAAGTCTTTTATATATAGCCGACAAGTTATCATTCGCTGGCAATAAAATATACAAAAAATTATGTATTTCATCCTTGTATTTTTGAGATTTTATTTCATATAACTTTTCTAACAAACTTCTCATGGCGCCTTTTAGTCTAAAATCAGATCTTACATAAATGTAGTTTATATAAACAACATCGCCCTCTTTATATTTAAAAACCGTATATGCTAAAAAACCAACTGTAAGATTTTCTAAATTTTTCGCTGTCAAATATCTATTTTGTTCTGAACAAAATGAACTTCCTACGCCAAGGTAATCTCTTTGATCCATATAATCAGCTATACTATTATAAAAAATACCATCTTGCTCATCAATCAAAAAAACATTCTTTGTCATGCTCTATTTCCATTTTGATTTTATAGGCCAATGATGACAAGATACTGTCTATCTCATTTTTTAAAGCACAATCTTTCACTCTTTCTCTTAGATCTTTAAAAAATTCTTTCTCTTGTAATATTTCTTCACTATTACTTAAAAAGCCTCTAGAATAGCTTTTTATTTTATTAACTCTTTGCAAATATTCGCTTATATCTTGTATATCGATTTTATTATCTACAAGAATATCTAGGATTTTTGCAATAATATCGGTATATTTATTTTCAACAGGTATAGCCCTATATAGGATTTTCAATTTTTCTATATTCTTTTTATCTATAAGGTGCGAAAAATAATTTTTAACATAGCTTTCATTGCTTGTATCAATGAAATATTCTGGGTCTATTCTAAGTGGTTTTTTATTATTTTCCCATTTTCCAGTATATTCTTGGTATTTATTTACTAGTTCTGTCATGTCTGTGTAAGATATGGTTTCTTTGCAGTACTCATAAGCTTTATTGCACAAAAAGCGGAAATCATCATAGCTAGAGATAAATTCGCCAATCAGCTTTGTTTCATTGGGCTTGGCTGTATCTTTGCTTATTAAATTAGAAAAATAATTTAAAAAATAACCATCTGATTTTTTAAAAGTAAGTTTTTGGTGTAAGATTTTAAGAATGCCTTTCAGCTCATATTCTATGACTTTATATAGCTTCTTTAATTCATAATCTTCCATAATAATATATGGATTTTTTATGAATTGTACTAGTATGTTCTTAATTTTATAAAACATATTGATATTGTTTTCTTTTAATGACGGCAATATCCAAAGAGATAGAGTTAGGCTCGGAGCTTGTTTAATTTTATAAAGCAACTCTAGGCATCTGTAAATAATATTGCAAATTTCATCACAATATTCACCTAAATAATGGATATTACTTAATATATTTTCTACCAGGCTTCCTTTATTATCCATGGCAGATATCTCAATAATATCTAGAATGATGTGTAAATTTTTAACCATATTATTTTTATCTATAAATGAAATTCTTATTAGATGAAATAAGTCCTGATGTGTTGCATTTGGATTTATATCTTCTGACCTTAGGACTAAAATTCCTTTTTGATAAAGCGTAAATTTTATATTCCAATCTAAGTCTTTATTTGTTATATTTTGCTTGGATAATTCCATAAATTTTACCATATCTTTATCTATCCAAGTATTAAAAACATCATTTATGTATCTAAAATTTAATTCATTTCCTATGGAATTTAAAAAAATAGCAATATCGCTTGGATTATTATTTTCAAAAAATAGTCCTATTTTATTTTTAATTTTCTCGTTGTTAATATCAAAATCTTGCATAGCGTCAAATCTGTCTTTGGAATCTTGAATATTTTCAAACAATAGATCAATATCTGCAATAGCTTCAAATGGTATTGTTAAAATTTGATATATTATAAATTTTTCATCCATATTTATATTTTTTAATATCGTTTGCGATTCATCGGAAAATTCATTTCTTAAAAAATAGTCTAAA